>CAZJQD010000048.1:6773-25154 GCA_964548165.1 uncultured bacterium | reverse complement strand
ACCACACCTTCTTCGAGATGCTCGGCAACTTCTCGTTCGGCGACTACTTCAAGGAAGGCGCCATCGTCTTCGCCTGGGACCTCCTCGTGAAGGAATGGGGGCTCGATCCGCGGCGCATGCTCTTCACCGTCTTCGAGGGCACGAAGGAAGTCGGCGCCGACGACGAGGCTCGCGCGATCTGGCGGAAGGTCGCCGGCGTCGGCGACGACCGCGTCATCGGCATGGGCATGAAGGACAACTTCTGGGCGATGGGCGACACCGGTCCCTGCGGTCCCTGCTCCGAGATCCACTACTTCTTCGGCGAGGATCTCGCGGACGCTCACGCGGGAACGCTCAGCGACGCCAGCGACGACTGGATGGAGATCTGGAACCTCGTCTTCATGCAGTACGAGCGCAAGAGCAAGGACTCTCCGCTCATCTCCCTGCCCGCCCCCTCGATCGACACGGGAATGGGGCTGGAGCGCGTCACGGCCGTCGTCCAGGGCGTGCGTTCGAACTACGACACGGACCTCTTCCGGGACCTGATCCAGGCCGCGGCCGGGATCGTCGATGTGCCCTACGGCCGCGACAACGCCCACGACGTCTCGCTGAGGGTCCTCGCCGACCATTGCCGCGCCTCGTCCTTCCTCGTCGGCGACGGGGTCTATCCCTCCAACGAGGGCCGGGGCTATGTCCTTCGACGCATCATGCGCCGGATGATCCGGCATGCCCGGCTCCTCGGCGCCACCGAGCCCGTGGTCTGGCGGCTCGTCGACACGCTCGTCGACCTCATGGGCGACGCCCAGCCGGTCCTCAGGCAGCGACGCGAGACCATCACGACGGCGCTCAAGCGCGAGGAGGAGCAGTTCCTCGCCACGCTCGACCGCGGCATGGCTCTCCTCGACACCGAGCTGGCCGGAGGATCGAAGACGATTCCCGGCCGCACCGTCTTCAAGCTCTCCGACACCTACGGCTTCCCCCCGGACCTCACCGAGATCATCGCCCGGGACCGCGGGGTCGAGGTCGACATGGCCGGGTTCGAGAGCGAGCTGGAGCTCCAGCGCGATCGGAGCCGGAAAGCGTCCAAGTTCGGCGCCGGCGAGGGCGTCTCCGTCCTCACGACGACGCCCACCGATTTCCTCGGCTACGACGCCCTGGTCGCCGAGGCCACGGTACTGGAGGTCTTGCCGCTTCCCGGCGGCATCGCCGCGATCGTTCTCGATCGTACCCCCTTCTACGCGGAATCCGGAGGCCAGGTGGGCGACACCGGCACGCTGACCGGACCCGGCGGCGAGGTTTTCACTGTCGAGCGCACGGAGAAGAACGCCCTTGGCGTCTGGATCCACGCGGGCCGCGTCACCGAGGCCCCCCTCTCACCCGGCATGGTCGTCCGCTGCGCCGTCGATCGCGACGCGCGCCTCGCGACGGAGCGTAACCACACCGCCACCCACCTCCTGCACGCCGCCCTCCGGGCCGCGCTCGGCGATCATGTCCAGCAACAGGGCTCCTACGTCGGCCCCGATCGGCTCCGCTTCGACTTCTCGCACTTCCAGGCCATGACGCCGCAGGAACTGGCGTGCGTCGAGGAGAAGGCGAACGCCGAGGTCGTCCGCGATCTCCCCGTCACCACGAACGTCTACCCGATCGCCGAGGCCAAGCAGCTCGGCGCCATGGCCTTCTTCGGGGACAAGTACGGCGAGCTCGTGCGCGTGGTCGCGATCGAGGGCGAGGAACGTTACGGCGCCTCGGGCGTCGCCTCGCGCGAATTCTGCGGCGGCACGCATGTCCGAAAGAGCGGCGAGATCGGGCTCATCAAGATCGTCTCCGAATCCTCCATCGCCTCCGGCGTGCGCCGCCTCGAGGCCGTGACCGGGCTGGGCGCCGTCGCGTGGGTGGCCGAGCAGCAGCAGGTCATCGCCGCGGCCGGTTCGGCGCTCTCGGCGCCCGCGGCGGAATTGGAAGCGCGCGCCGTCAGGCTCGTCGAGGATCGCAAGCGACTCCAGAAGGAGCTCCAGCAGGCCCGCTCGGCGCTGGCTCTTCGCGAGGGCCTCGAGGCCCTGGCGCGGCCCGCGGATGTGAACGGTGTCGCGCTCGTGGCCGCGTTCCTTCCCGACGTCGACGCGGCGACGCTCCGCGAGGTCTCGCACCGGATGATCCAGAAGCTGGGCTCCGGCGTCGTGGTCCTGGGAAGCAATCCGGCCAACGATGACGGGGGGCGCAAGGCCGCCTTCATCGTCCAGGTCTCCAAGGATCAGACGACCCGCATCAAGGCCGGCGCGCTCATCGGCCCCCTCGCCAAGCGGTGCGGCGGCGGCGGCGGCGGCAGGCCCGACATGGCCGAGGCCGGTGGCAAGGACGCGTCCAAGGTGGCCGACACGATCCAGGCCGTGGCCGGCATCCTCGAGGACATGCTCACCGCCTGAATTTCCCGGCCGCCTCCACATTTTTCGCGGTTTCCCCTTGGTCTCCCGGCGCCTTGGTGGTACATAAGAGCTCATGATGAAGAAAGACAAGGACAGTTCGCCTGCAACCACCTCCAGCTTCGATGCCCAGGAGGCGGCCGAGACCGTGCGGATGGCCGTGACCCTGGCGGAAGAGGACCAGCGCGAGATCAAGAGCTGGAAGGTCGGCACCGATACGGCCGCCTTCAGCCGCCAGCGGATCGTCCGCCCCGACCAGAGCTACTGAGCCACCCTCACAGCGCTCCCGAATCTCCCGTGCCCGCGCCTGTGCCCGCGACAGGTCGCGTCCTCGCCGTGGATGCCGGAACCGTCCGCGTCGGGCTGGCCATCAGCGATCCCGGCCGCACGTTTGCCTTTCCCCTCGAGGTCGTCGCGGTCAAGGAATCGATCCCCAGGATCCGCGACGTGGCCCGGCAGGAGAGCATCGGCGTGGTGATCGTGGGACTTCCACTCTCCATGAACGGCGAGGAAGGCCCGGAAGCCGACCGCGTCCGCCGCTGGATGAGGAAGCTCGCGGCCGCCCTGGAGCCCATCCCCGTCGTCACCCAGGATGAACGCCTCTCCTCCGCGGTTGCCGACCGGGCCCTCTCGCCCCGCGCCCGTCGCGCCCGCGCCCGCGGCGAACAGCCCAAGCGCGATGCCGTCGCCGCCGCCCTCATCCTCGAGTCCTGGCTGGCCCGAGAACGACGCCCACCCTCATGAACCGGGACTGAGCGCTCCTACACCCACCGTTCCACCACGGCGGCAGCGTCATCGCGGCGCGGCGGCAATTGCAGGAGAGCATCCATGCCCGAAAGCACTCTCCTCGCATCATCCAACGTGGCGACCGTCCCCAGCGAAGCACGCGAATTGTCATGCTCCTCGTAGACGGCATATCCGGACGCGGCACGCTCGATGACGAACATGCGGTTGCCGCCGACGGGCGCGAGAGTCATGAAGCCGTCACTTCGGCCGGAAGGCCTTCAGGATCGCCGGGTTCGTCTCGATACGCGAGGACCCCATGAGGTCCAGGCAATAGGGAATCGCCGGGAAGACCGCGTCGAGGCACTCGCGGATGGAGCTGGGCTTTCCGGGGCAGTTGACGATGAGGGTTTGCCCGCGAGTACCCGCCACCTGGCGCGAGAGAATGGCCGTGGGGACATGGCGAAGCGAGACCGCGCGCATCAGCTCGCCGAACCCGGGCAGAATCCGATCACAGACCGACGCCGTCGCCTCCGGGGTCACGTCGCGCGGCGAGGGACCGGTGCCTCCCGTCGTAATGACCAGGCAACAACCATCGCCGTCGGCAAGGTCCACCAGCGCCTTCTCGATGAGCGGGCGTTCATCCGGTATCACGCGATAGACCGGCTCCCACGGCGAGACCAGGTAGGCCGATAAGGTCTCCCGGATCGCGGCGCCCGAGAGATCCTCGTATTCGCCGCGACTGGCCCGGTCCGAGATCGTCAGGATGCCAATCCGCGCTGACTGGTCGCCCCCGTGCTCCAAGTCGCGCTCTACGACGCGAAGTTGCCGACGTAAGGAAGGCGTGCCGCCGTCTCGCGAACCGCGGATGCATTCGCCAGGAGGAGCTGGGTCGAATCCCACGTGCCTTCCACCAACGCCTTGCGGCTGGTCTCCGGGAGGGAGATGGCGACCGCCTTTCCGCCATAGCGAACGGCCTTGGCCGCCAGGTCGATGACGACCTCCCCCTTCGGATTGGCCTTCACCCAGGCCTGGAGAGAGAGCACCTCGGCCTCCGGCGCCGTCACCACGGGGATTCCCAGCACCGTGCAGTTCCCCGCGAAGATCTCGGCGAACGACTCGCCCACGAGCGCCTTCACGCCGCTGCGCATCAGGGCCTGCGGCGCGTGTTCGCGCGAGGAGCCACAGCCGAAGTTCTTGTTCACGACGAGGATCGAGAAATCGGCGTGCTTCGGATCGTCATAGGCGTGGCCGACCGGCTTGCCGTCCTCGTCGAAGCGCACGTCGTAGAACGCGAACTTGCCCATGTTCATGAAGGTGATCTCCTTCATGAACCGCGCCGGGATGATCCGGTCCGTGTCGATGTCGTTACCCGTGACCGGTAACGCCGTGCCCTTGACCTCGGTGATCTTCGCGTCCACGCTCACGACAGCATCTCCCGCGCGTCGGTGACGCGCCCGGTGACCGCGGCCGCGGCCACCATGACGGGGCTCATCAGGATCGTGCGCCCGGTCGGGCTCCCCTGGCGTCCCTTGAAGTTCCGGTTGGACGACGAGGCGCAGACCTCGCGCCCTTGAAGCTTGTCGGGGTTCATCGCGAGACACATGGAACACCCCGCGCCCCGCCACTCGAAGCCGGCATCCGAGAAGATCCGGTCCAGGCCCTCGGCCTCGGCCTGCTGTTTCACGGCCGCCGATCCCGGCACCGCGATCGCGCGGACGCCCGCGGCCACCTTGCGGCCCTTGAGGATCTTGGCGGCCTCGCGAAAGTCCGAGATCCGGCCGTTCGTGCAGGAGCCGACGAACGCCACGTCGATCGCCGTTCCCTCGATCGGCTTGCCCGGTTCAAGGCCCATGTAGTCGTAGGCCTCCTTCGCCGTCGAGCGCTCATGCTCGGGAAACGAGTCCACGGCCGGAAGCGTCTCCTTCACGCCCAGCGCCTGGCCGGGATTGATGCCCCACGTCACCATGGGCGGGATCTCCGCCGCCCTCAACTCCACGACCTCGTCGAAGACCGCGTCCGGATCGGATGCCATCGACTTCGCGTACGCCACCATGCGGTCGAACGCCTCGCCCTTCGGGGCATACGGCCGCCCCTTGATGTAAGCGAACGTGGTCTCGTCGGGATTCACGTACCCGGCGCGGGCGCCGCCCTCGATCGACATGTTGCAGAGCGACATCCGCTCCTCCATCGTCATCCGCTCGATGGCCTCGCCCGCGTACTCGTACGCGAATCCCAGGCCGCCGTTGACGCCGAGCTTACGGATGATGGCGAGGATGACGTCCTTGGAATAGACGCCGCGGCCGAGCGTTCCGGTCACGTTGATGCGGCGGACCTTCAGCGGATTCATCGCCAGGCACTGCGTCGCCAGGACGTCCTTCACCTGGCTCGTGCCGATCCCGAACGCGAGGGACCCGAAGGCGCCGTGCGTGGAGGTATGACTGTCGCCGCAGGCGATGGTCATGCCGGGGAGGGTCAAGCCGAGCTCGGGACCGATCACGTGGACGACTCCCTGCTGGGCGTCCCCGAACCCGAAGAAGCGGATGCCATACTCGGCGGTGTTGCGCTCGATCGCCCGCAGCATCTCCTCGGCCTGCGAGTCCGAGAACGGCCGGGTCTTCTCCGCCGTCGGGACGATGTGATCGCAGGTGGCGAAGGTCCGCTGGGGATAGGCGACCTTTCGCCCCATCTCGCGGAGCATGTCGAAGGCCTGGGGCGAGGTCACCTCGTGCACGAGGTGCAGGCCGATGAAGAGCTGTGTCTGCCCCGTGGGCAGCTTCGCGACGGTATGAGCGTCCCAGACCTTCTGAAACAAATTCCTGCCAGACATATTGCGGTTCCTCCGTGGAAGCAGGGATTGTATCAGCCCGTCCCTCCGCCGCAAACCGGTGTCCCACTGGCGCGTTCCCCGGATTAGGAATTACCGCCAGGGCGCCTGGGAGTCCGGGCGATAAAACGATCCCCGGGGAGACAGGATATCGAGTTCAAGCCGGACTTTCTCCGTGTCTCCGTGCCTCCGTGGTTCAATTGTGTGAGGGCATCGGGTTAGACTCAACGCCATGTCGATGGAACCGTTCTCGTCGCGAGGTCTCGTCGTCCTTCTCTCCCTGGTCGCCCTCTCCGTCCTGGTCGCAGGATATGCCTGGCTCCAGGTCCGTCCTCCCGAGGGCGGGCCGTTCACGGTGATCGTCCCGGAAAACACGGACGCGAGGACGGCCGGGCGTCTCCTCGAGGAGGCCGGCGCCATCCGATCCGCGGACGCCCTGGCATGGGTGATCGACCAGCGCGGATCGGCGATTCGGCCGGGGCGCTACATCTTCGCCTCCGGGCTCTACCCCTGGACCGCGGCCCGCTACCTGGCCCGGGGCGTCCCTCCCGATCCGGCCGTCGAGGTCACCCTGCCGGAAGGCAAGCGCCTGCCCGAGATCGCCGCGATCCTGGAGCGATCGGGCGTCTGCGACGCGGAGGAATTTCTCGCCCTCGCGCGGACCCCGCGCCTCGTGCGCGACCTTCTCGGTCACGACGCACCATCGCTGGAGGGCTACCTCTTTCCTGATACCTACAAGTTCAAGCCGAACGAGGACCCGGAGGTGGTGATCCGGCGCCTCTTTGAGCGATTCGACGCCGCCGCGGCCGATCTCTCGCGCTCAGGCATGACGCGGCACGCGTTCGTGACCCTGGCCTCGATCGTGGAACGAGAAGCGCGCGTCGCGACGGAGCGGCCCGTCATCGCCGCCGTCTTCCTGAACCGCCTCGCCCTCGGCATGCGACTCGAGGCCGATCCCACTGTCCGCTACGCGCTCAACCGCTGGGACACGGCGCCCGTGCTCTATGCCGATCTCGAGAGCGCTTCACCGTACAATACCTACCGCGTCTTCGGCCTTCCGCCCGGACCCATCGCGGCGCCGGGCCGCGCCAGCCTCGAGGCCGTCGCTCGTCCCGCGGACACCGACGTCCTCTTCTTCGTCGCGCGCCCGGACGGCTCGCACGCCTTCTCCCGGACCTTCGCGCAGCATCGCGCCCACATTGCCGAGATCCGGTGATCGATCCCGCCCCGCACCGGTTCGCGCTCGCCGCCGCGCTGTTCCTCCTGGCGACCGGAGGTTGGCTGGGAACCATCGAGAACGGGATCCTCACCGATACGTTCCCGGCCGCGGCCGCGGCCGCCGTGCTCCTCCTGGGATTGACGTCGCTCGCGACATCATCAGCCGCACCTGCCGCCAGTCCGCGAACCGCCGCGATCGCTCCGGCGGACGTGGGCCTTGTCGCCCTGGTCGTCCTCGCCCTGCTCGCCCTACGCGGTCCCGAGCCCGATTATCGCACCGCCCTGCACACCGCCGTCGCCGCCGTCGCCTACCTCGCGGGACGAAGCATGCGCCTCGACGCCCTCCACCGCCGCGCCCTCGTGGCCGCCACCCTCATTCCGCTCGGATACGCCGCCTGGCAACGCTGGTTCCTCTTTCCCCAACTGGCGCCACTCCTCTCCGGCGAGGCTCAATCGCGGATCCTCTCCGGCCGCGTCTTTTCCGTCTTCATCCTGCCGGGACAATTCTCCGCCTGGATCGCCGTCGTCCTCCCGCTCGTCATCGCCGTCGCCCTCATCGGCCCCTGGCGTCACCTCGCGCGCGCGGCCACCGGCGCGCTCCTCGTCGCCTTCGCGCTCGCGGGTTCCCTGGCCGGGCCGTTCTGCGCGCTCCCCACGCTCGCCTGGTTCCTGGGTCGAGGACGCCTCGCGTCCGTACTTCTCATCCTCGTTCTCGCCACGATCGCCGCCAGCGTCGCAACGCGCCCCGAGGTTCAGCGGCTCTGGAGCGAGGGCAGCCCCGTGGCGCTCCGCGTCGCCACCTGGGCCGCCACCTTCCAGGGCATCATGGACGCCCCGGGCCTCGGCCACGGTTCAGGCTCCTTCGACGCGCTGTACCGGCAGCGCTACTGGCAACCCGGGGCCGATGAAGTCCGCCACCCGCACAACTGGCCCCTGCTGCTCTGGTTCGAGCACGGGATCGTCGGCCTCGCCGCCTGGCTCGCGCTCGCCAGCCGACTGTTCACGCCGGTGCGCGATCGTTCCGCCCGAGCCGCCGCCGCCGCCTTCCTCCTGGCCACTCTCCTCGACGTCGCCGATCTCTCCGGGACGCTCCGCGCGCTCGGCATGCTCTACCTCGGCGCCTCCACCGTCATCGGCGCGCGTCACGACGAGGTGACGGATCGGAACTCTCCCGGCGGGCGATGAACGGCCAGGAGGCGCCACTTCACACCCCGTCCCGTCGTGTGCCACTCCTGCTCCCCGCTCTCGCCCTGGCCCTGGGT
This sequence comes from uncultured bacterium, assembly GCA_964548165.1. Classification (GTDB taxonomy): domain Bacteria; phylum UBA8481; class UBA8481; order UBA8481; family UBA8481; genus CAZJQD01. The sequence goes on along the minus strand of CAZJQD010000048.1, from coordinate 16,725 downwards.
ATCGCCTCCGGACCCCTCCTGCGTCCGTTCGCGACGTCCCTGGCCCTCGCGACCATGGCCGCCGGAGTCCTCGCGCTGCTGGTCCGCCGCACGCACCCCCGTGCCAGCGCATCGGTCCTCTCCGCAACCGTGATCGCCGCCACGTTGGCCGTCGCTCCGCTCCTGGGCGTAGCCGATCTCCCGCCGGATCCGCGCGCTCTCAGCAAGACGCCCATCGCCCGTCACGCGGACGACACCCTGCCCCCCCAGCTCGCGCGCTTCGCCCGCGCCGTCATCCTCAATGACCTGGAAGGTCTCGAAGACGCCGATCGGATCGCCTACCGCCGATCGGGTCTCACGCACCTGCTGGCCATCTCCGGGGTCAACGTCGCCATCATGGCCCTCCTCTTCCGCCTCCTGCTCGCGCCACTTCCCCTGCCCCGGGCCGCGCGCGAGCTCGGGGCCGCGGCCGCCGTCGCCGTGTACATCGCCGGGATCGGCGCCCCGCCCTCGGCCCTACGAGCCGGCATCATGGCCATCGCCGTCTTCATCGCCCGCGCCAGAGGCCGCACCTCCGACACGCTCAACATCCTCTTTGGCGCCGCCTTCCTCACCCTGCTCATCGATCCCATCGCCCTCTACGATCCCGGGTTCCAGCTCTCCTACGCGGCCACTGTCGGCCTCATCCTCTGGACGCGCCCCCTCCAGGCGGTCCTGCCCTCCCGGCCTCGACTCCTCGGCCCGCTCGTCGCCGGCTCCGTCGCCGCCCAGGCACTGACGCTCCCCATCGTCGCCTGGCACTTTGCCGAGCTTGCCCCGATCGGCTTCGTGGCCAATCTCGCCGCCATACCGCTCTTCGCCCTCCTCTTCCCGCTGACCGTCCTTGCGCTCATTGGCCTTCCCGGAGCCCTTCCCCCCGCCGCCTCGCTCCTGGAAATTCTCACCGGCGCCATCGACGCCTTCGCGCGCCTGCCCGGCGCCACGTTTGCGATCGCGCGGCCGCCCCTCCCCGCCGTCTTCGCGCTCCTGGGCCTGGGCCTAATCCCTCTCGTGGCCGCGGTACGCCATCAGCGCCTCGCGTTCACCGCGCTGATCGCCATGCTCGCCCTCTCGCTCGCCACATCCGGGAGACGGGAGGGAACCTGGGTCGTGGCGGATGAAACCGGTCGCCTCGGGATCATCCACGCCGCCCGCGAAAACGTGACCATCCTCGACGGCGGTCTCAGGGGCCTGTCCTGGAAGCGGGCGCTGGCCGAGCTCGGCATCACGCGCGTCACGCGCGTCCAGGCGACCACGCCCGCGGCCCTGAACCCCGGCGGTGTCCGCCGGCTCGCGGAATTCCTGGACGTCGCCGCGTGGGAAGTCCCCTCGCCCTGGATGCGTAATCCCGAGCACCGCTGGGTACTTGCCCGGCTCGCGGCGGCCGGGCGCGTGGAGACGTGCTCGGACAGCGTTCCCCTCCTCCAGGTCGGCGCCACGGCCTACGCGCTCGCCGATACCCCGCCGCGCCCGGGCACGATCGCCGTGGCTCCGCGCGGTCGTTTTGCCGCCCTGCTTCGCGGCTCCGGGGTGGACCGCGTCGTCCGCTTTCCGGCAGACAGCGGCGGGCGGGCCGCCTTATGATGGCGGCAACCGTATGATTCGCGTGCTGAACTCCGGCTCATGAGACTCGACCGCTGGATCATCCTGTTCCTGCTCCTCGCGCTCGCCGCCGTCGGGACCTACTACGTCGCCTCCCAGGTCGGGCTCGCCTTCATCACCTCCACGGGGCGCACGATCCAATTCGTCCTGCCCACGGCCTCCGGCCTCAAGGTCGGTCAAAGCCTGGCAAGAGCGAGCCAGCCGGCGGCGGATGATATCGGGAGCGTCACCAGCATCCTGCCCATCGCGGACGGCGTTCTCGTCACCGCGACGCTCCGGGCCGGACAGGCACTGCCCGAGGATGCACATATTCTCCTTCGCCCAGGATCACCCCCCAAGCCCTCCACCCTGGAACTCGGCGGCGATGCCGCCACCGAGCTCGCGCCAGACGCGGCACACGTTCTCATCCCGGCCACGGTCGAGCTCGGTCCGCCGGAAGGGCTGGTCGAGCCCGTGCCGGAATGGCCCTTGGAGTCGCGATGAACAACGTCATCGTTCGCGCGACACACCGCCTCCTTCCCTGGGTCGCGCTCGGAACCCTGATCGCGCAACCGGTCGCCGCGCGCACTCCCGCCGCACCTCCTCCCGGTTCTGCCGCAACAACCACGGTCGCCGCGCCAAGACAGAATCCCGGCCTGCAGTCCTCGACCCCCGATCTCCTCTCGGCGCTCTCGGCCGCGGCGACCCGTCCCGGCGATGCCCGGGCACGCCTCGCGCTCGGTCACGCCTACCGCGACCGCGGCGCCGTCATCGAGGCGTGGGGCGCGTATCGGGACGTGCTCGCGATCGCGCCGGCGGGATCGCCGGAGCGCGTTGCGGCCCAGGGCGCCCTCGCGGCACTCCAGAGACAGGCGGCGGCCGCGCACGCCGCGGCGGGCGATGATGCCGGAGCGCGACGCTGGCTGAAGATGGCTCAGGAGATGGACGGAACGGCAGTCGCGCCCGTTCTGCCCGGAGCCGGGCCCGCGTCCGCGGCCAGCCTTCAGCGCGCCCGCGTCGCGCTCGCGGCCCGTCAACCTGCGGCCGCGCTCGCCGCGCTCGCCACTCCCGCCCTGCCGCGATCGCCCGAGGCCATTGCGCTCAGGGCCGAGGCCCGCCTGATGGCGGGCGACACGGTGCGAGCGGAACGCGACCTGAAACTCGCTCGTTACCTCGCCCCCGCGGAGCCCCAGGTGCGGCGCGTGGAGAGCCTGCTCCTCGGCGCGCGCGCGCGCGCGCTCGCGGGGCAAGGCGCGGCCTTCGAAGCCTTCCAGCTTCTCGGCGCGCTCGATGCGGCAGCGGCGCCGGCCGATCTCGTGGCCCTGCGAGCGCGATTGCGGATCGCGCGGTCCGACACCGCGGGCGCCATCGCCGACCTGGAGGCCGCGGTCGCCCTCCGGGACGCCACGCCTCTCATGCATACCGACCTCGCCAGGCTCTACATCGCCAACGGACAGCTGGCGGAACTCGCCCTGCGCTACCCTCAGGCAGCACCCACGGATTCCGCCGCGTGGCTCGGGGAAGCGCGCCGCCAACAGGCGGCCGGGCGCGCGGACGCCGCGCTGGCTGCCTGGGGACGCGTGGTCGCCCTGGACCCGGCGAACGCGGACGCCTGGGGCGAGGCCGGGCGGCTGAGGCTCGCTTCCGGCGACACTGCCCGAGCCATCATCAATCTGCGCGAAGCCGTGAAGCGAGGACGCGGCGACCTGCTCCCGCTCTTCATCGACGCCCTGGCGCTCGGCGGTCGAGGACGCGAGGCCGAGCAGGAGATCGCGAAGGCCCTCCAGTCGCCGCGCCGACCTCCGCCTGCGATCCTGGAGACGCTTGCCCTCTCTGCCACGCGTCACGGCCTCGCCTCCGCAGCCCGTCAACTCGCCGCCGTGCTGCGCCCCGCTCCCGCGCCAACTTCCGCCGCCGCGGCGACCACCGCTCCCCCGGCGGAGACACGCCGAGCGGCAGCGAGTGGCGCTCCGCCTGTCCCGGCCGTGCCCGCCCCGGCGGCACCCGTGAACGCCCGCGCCACGGAGACGCGAGCCCCGACGCCCTCGAAGCCGACGACGTCTGTTCCGCCGTGGCCGACGACCGGCTATGCCCTGGCCAACAGGACCGCGCCCGCCACGATCCTCGCGCCGTCCTCGCCGGTCGTGCCCATGCCGTCGGCGCCGACGAGCGTCGCCGCGCGATCGGCATCACGACCCGAATCCCCGGCGGCCACATCCGCCGCCCAGGCCTTCTCCTTCAGCTCCCCGGGACCTCGTTCCCCCTCTGCGGAATTTCCTGCCACGCACGGCGCCAGGTCTGGACCCGAGATCATTCGCGATTCCCAGCTTCGTAAGCTCACGGACGATCACCAATCGCTCATCGCGCGCGGCGATAGCCTCGGCGCCGCCCGCGTGCTGGCCCGCATGGCTGCCGCCGGGGTCGAGGTCTCACGGCGCGACCTCATCGCCGGCGCCGCCGCGGCCCGGAAGGCCGGCGAAAACGCCATCGTGGTCACGCTCATGAACGCGCTCCGGAATTCCGGAGCGTTGACGGCCGATGACGAGGAGGCGCTTGGCGATGCCCTCGCGGCCCAGGGCGACGTCCCGGGCGCGCTCGAAGCCTGGGAGCGCGCCGCCGTCAAGCCGCGCACACCCCTCCTGCTCAAGATCGCGCGCGCGTGGCAGGCTCGGGGCCACGGCGTGAACGCCCGGAGGGCCCTGGAGAGTGCGGAGGCGGCCGCCGATTCCGGCGACGAGCGCCGCATGGTCGCCCTGGCCCGGGGACAGTTCCTCCTCGACGAAGGCAAGGCCGAGGAAGCGGCCTCCGTTCTCGAAGCTCTCCGCGAGGCTAACGACGAGTGCGCCGCCTGGTACGGGCTCGCGCTCGCGCATAGTGGTCGCGGAGCGTTGGTAAGGGCTCTCAACCTTCGACTCGATGACCTCCGTGTCCCCGCCCACGTGCGCGCCGAACTCGCCGCGGCGCGCGGGGATTCGATCGCCGCGCTGAGCCTCTTTGACGCGTCACCGCCCCCCGCGAGGTCCAGGGCCGCATGGAACACCTGGATCGACCTCCTCGCCGCGCGCGCCAGCTGGCCTGCGGCGGCGGCGGCCTGTTTGCGCCTGGAGGCCCTACCCGGGGGCGCGGGGCCGGCCGCGCTCCTGAGAGCGCGACTCGCGAACAGGAAGGGCGAGAGCTCGGCCGCCTCCTGGGCCCGCCTGGCGCTCCGACTGGATCCCGCCGATCCGGAGACCCGCCTCGAGGTCGCCACGATCCTCTGGCGCGCCGGGCGCGCGGGAGAAGCGGCGGCCTGCCTCGCCCCGCTCGTCGTGACCCTCCCCGACGGTCTGCAACGAGCGCGCGCCTTGGCGGCGAGCGGTACCGCGCTGCTGGGGCTGGGACTCGTGGATGACGCGGCCCGGCAATTGTCGGAAGCGCACGCGATGGCAACCGCGCACGCCGACCAGCGACTGGCCCAGGCCGTGGCCTACAACCTGGCCCTGGCGGAACGACGACGCGGGGAACCCGGCAGGGCGCTCTCCGTCCTCGACAACTCCGGCCGCGACGATCTCCCGGCCCGCCTCATCCGCGCCTCGTCGCTCATCGACCTCGAGCAGATGAGCGAGGCGATCGCGATCCTCGAGGCCGCCGCCTCGGCCTCCCCCATCGCCACGCTCAACTACGGCATCCTGCTCCGCCTCAATGGCATGCCCACCGATTCCGTCCGCGTCCTCCGATACCTCGCGGAGATCTGGAGCGGGGAGGCCCTGGTGCACTTTCACCTCGCCACCTCCCTGGAAGCCGCCGGTTCCCTTCCCGCTGCCCGCGAGGCTTTTCTTGTCGCGGCAGAGAAGGAGCGGGACACCGACCTCGCCGCTCTCTTCCGCCGCCAGGCCGCTCGACTACTCACTCCTGATGGAGAAGAGGGGAACCGGCCGCCGTCCTAGCTTGGTGAATTCGCCGCGGAAATTTTCCCGGCCTTATCTCTGCGTTCTCCGCGTCTCTGCGGTGCCATCCATGAAGCCGAGCGAACTCCCCTCAAAGGGCGCTCCCGCACCCCCCGCAAAAGCGCGCGCCCGGGGGAACGCCCCGTCCGCATCGGCCGCAGAAGCGAGCCGTCATCGCCCGAGGTTCGTCGGCGACGCGGACCGGATCCGCACTCGCGGGAATAGACGCGTTCACGAGATCGAGGATCGCGTTTCCGTCCGTGGCCTGCATCCGCAAGCGGCCATCGGTTTCCGTGATGAACTGCCAGACGGCCAGCCCCTGGAGAAAACGATGCATGGGGCCGCCGGGTTTTCCAACGACGAACGACAGGTCCCACCAGGCCAGCGAAAGAGCGACACCGAGGAACGCCTCGGTCATGGTGAAGATCGCCGGCGATGACGACGGCTCCGACGCGAGATAACCCTCGTTGACGAAGACATATAGGAGTCCCTCGACCGCCTCGCGCTCGATCGGCATCCTCGAGAAGGCACCCAGCCGCGAGAGACCGAGGACCAGGGAAGAGAAATCCTCGCCCGATATCCCCGCATCCAGGACGCGATGAACTTCCTCGATCGTGAAGGCGACCGGTTCCTCGCTGCGCCAATCGGGATCGAGATCAGGATAGCGGGAGCGAAAGAGGTCCACGAGAGCCAGGAGCACGGCGATCCCATCGGCGGCCAGTGGCGGGAAATCCGTGCAGACCATCTCGGGCCGGGCGAACTTCTCGAAGGGACCCGCCAGCCAGCGGATCATCGCAGGACGCGTGTACGGGTAGCGCAGGCGAAGCGAGCCGTCGGGCTCCGGCGCCATAAGCGCCGCGTCCGGCCCGAGAACGGACACGGTGTACGGCCACGGTTCCCTGCGCCGCGCGCCGCGAACCCCCTGGAGCGAAACCTCCGGGATCGCCAGGCACTGCAGCATCCGGTTCATCGTCAACGCGTCGATGCCGCTCGCGGCCGCGGCCGCCTCCACCTCGTGAACCGATCGCGGAACACCTCGCTCCCCGCCCGACGCGGGCACACCGATGACGGCAGAGGAAGACAGCTGAAGTCGCCGCGACGCCAGGAGAAGCTCCAGCTCCCCCGGCTGGAGTACGAGATCGCTCGGTGGGAACGCCATCGCTCAGCTCCTCCTCGCCATGCCCAGGGCGTGGAACTGGGACGAGAGCTTGTTGGCGAACTCGTTGAAGCCTCCCTGGAAGCCTGCGCCCCGGAGAGCCTGGTCCACCTGGCTGAAGTTTCCGTTCGCCGTGACGTCGGCGCCCTGGATGATCCCCATTCCCTTTTGCATCTGCGGAGTGAGATTGCCGACGTTGTACCCCTGCGCCACGTATCCCCTCCTGGCGCCGTTGAGCGCGCCGATGGCCTTCTGCGCCTGGGCAACGCCTTCCAGGGGCGGCGCGGAATGCCCGGGTTCCGTCCCCATCATCTTCTGGTGCCACATGTTCCCGAACTGCTGGGGATCCCGAAGCGTCGCCTGGCCGCGGTTGACCCTCACGATATTCGCGATCTGCCCGTTCTGCGTCGCGTAGTCCGGGCTCGCCTCGATGTCGAACCGATCGGTGCCGCGCCAGTTGAGCTGCTGGTGGGTGCGACCGCTGAGGTTCTGCACGATGGTGTTCGACTGGCCCCTCCAGAGATTGGCCGGCACCTCGCTCCAGGTGCCATCCGGGTTCTGCATCGTGACGCGGAAATCGCGGTCAGCGCCAACGCCACTGCCGCCCTTGCCGGGCGTGGAGAAGGTCTCCACGCGGACCACCCGGCCCCGGTAATCCGGGAGCGAGCGGACAAAGGAGACGAGCTGGGCGTCGTGGGGATGGACGAGCGCCTGGTTGTAGGTCCTCAGGAAGCCCTGCTGGACCTCGGGCGGCGCCGTCTTCAGCGACCGGAGCATCTGCGGATCGCTCTGGATAGCGATCATGTCCGCGTTCGTCATGCGCGGGGGATTGCCGGTCATCCGCGTCATCGCGTCCTTGATCAATTGCGGCGTCTGGAACTGCCACTTCATCCGCCCCATGAGGAATTGCACGACGACGCGGTCGCGCACCGTTCGCGCCGTCTGCTTGATGGCGTCGCACATGCTCATGCCGCGCGCCATGTTTGAGACGAACTGGAACCCCACGTAGATCGCCCACGCGGCCGCCCGCTGCTGCGGTGACTTGCCTAGGATGGTCTCGAGAACGGCCGGGTCGGTAACCATGCCGCCGGTGACGAGCGCGCCCTGGGCCATCACCGTCTGCCAGTCCAGCGTCTGCTCCAGGTCGACCACGCATTCCCAGAACCAGTCGTCGACCTCGCCGAATCCGCGTTCCGAGGCCACGACGAGGATCTTCTCTATAAGCCCCTTGAGCATGGGGGCGCCGATAACACCCACGGGTCCGAACGCGACCCCGGCGGCGGCCTGGAAGACGAGATCGGTTCCCCACTTGATGTTCTCCGCAAGGTAGAGGCATCGGTCCGCCCAGAGCGCCTCGTCCTTGTAGCCCTCGAGACCCTCGGCTAGGATCAGGTTCTGCGCCACGTTCCAGATCTTCTTTCGAAAGACCTTGAGCCCCTCGTGGCCGAGCGTCGGTGCGAAACGCTCGATCATCTCCTGCAGGCGCGCCTTGTGCGGCTCCGGGACGAACTTGATCGCGATGTAACACATCGCCAGCTCGCGTTTCCAGTCCTCGCTGTCCGCATCCGGAGGGATGACCCGTAGCCCCAGCGTGAAGTTGACGCTGAACTCTTCCTTCTCCTCCTTGCCGATGACACGGGCCGTCATCGGGATGGCGTGAACCTGGTTGAGCTCACCCGGGATGAGGCTCGTGCTCCTCCAGCTCCACGTCCCGACGCCGCCCTCGCCGAGCCGGGCAAAATCATACTTGGGGGCGGCGACGGAGAGCACGTTGCGGAGCTCCTGCGAAGGAGCGGCATCCTCGAACCACAGGTTCTTGACGAGGACCGGATCGGGTTCGAGCTTGCCCTCGGAATTCTTCGTATAGACCGCGAAGTCGATCTCCTTGTGGGCTTCCATGTCGCACGTGAGCACGTAGCGGCTCTCGGCGTCGAGACCGCGCGGCAGGACCACCAGGCCCTCGCGCGCCAGGGCCACCGTGATGACGCGCTCCAATTCCTTCCCGTCCCGGCGCGCGAAGATGTGCAACTTCGTGGTGGAGGAAGCGCCGGATCCGTCGGAGCCTCCGGTCGCCCCCGAGGACGCCGTCACCGTGACGGCGACGACGCCCGGGGTGCTGGTCTCCGCGTGGCTGACCGACGCGAAGTCCTCCTGGTCGAGCGAGAAGTCCCAGTTCCACGGCTCCTGGCCCGGGTTGGTGATGAAGGCCTTGAACGTGACCGGCGTGGTCTCCCCCTGGACGAGCGTCACGATGTCCGGGCGGAGGTCCACGTCGAGGTCGGGCGGCGGCAGCAATTGAAGCGACGCGCTCGCGGAGACCTCGGTCTCGCCCGCGGTCGCGGTCATGGTGATCGAGACGGGAGTCGGAGGCTGGCGAATGACATCGGCTCCCTGCGGGTCGGACGCCATCACCGTGACCGCCCGCCAGGTCGCGTCCCACTGCACGGAGTCGCTCAAGTCCACCCACTCGTTGCCGGCCGTGAATTGGATCGTGTCAGACGCCTCGCCGCTGAGGGTCTCGGTGCCGTCAGCCGCCACGAGGATGACCTTGGCCTTCAGGACCGCGGAGTCGCCGCTGTCGGGAAGGAGCGCGGACTTGCCGCCGTCGAACTCAAAGACCAGCTTCGGCTCGCCGCCCACGAGAATCGTGCATCCGGCGGACGCCGAGAGGGCGCCGCCGGGAGACGGCGCGGAGGCGTGGAGGCTCATGGAGTACGCGCCGGCCGCGATCGTCTTGAGATCGATCTCGTTCATCAGGAAGGTGAACGTGCGGGTGGCTCCGGACTGCTCGTCGCTCGTGCACGTGAACCACTCCGCCGCCTGCCCGCCCGCGCCCAGGCTGATCCCCGAAGCGACGGCGGCCGGGTCTCCTTCCGGGTCCGTGGTGGTGACGGTGAAGGAGACCGTGAAGGAGGCTCCGGGCCGGGCATCGAGCTTGCCAGGCGCGGCGGAACCACGGAGCGACCACTGGGGCGGCTCCTCTTCTTCCCCTTCCATGGGTGGGACTGCTCCGCCGAGGCCGCCGGCGATGCCGTCCGCGCCACTGCGGCCGACACCTTCCGCCGCGCCCGCGCTCGTCAGGACGCCCGTGACGGAGCGCCCTCCCTCGGACCAGCCGGAATCATGGGCCCAGGCCTCTTTCCGAAGAAACAGCTCGAACACGGTCCAGAGAAGCGCCGTGCCGCCGCCGATGAGAAGAGCCGCCGCCACTGGGCCCAGCGATCGCGACGGCGCGCCGGGACCGCCGGGTCCCTCGGATGCGCCGGGTCCC
>CAZJQD010000048.1:0-6673 GCA_964548165.1 uncultured bacterium | reverse complement strand
CGCCGGGTCCCTCGGATGCGCCGGGTCCCCCGGATGCGCCGGGTCCCCCGGGCGGCGAGGGAAAGAGGATGTTCAGCGCCAGGAGCGCGCCGAGGGCCCAGAGCGCGAAGGCCAGGAGGGCCGCCACGAGGCCGGGGCCGGGGATGTCGAAGAAGAGCTGGGGCAGGAAGAGCAGGGCTCCGATCAGAAACCCCGGCGCGAAGCCGCCCATGAAGATGCGCAGGTAGCGGGCGATGAGCGGGAACTCCTTGTGTCCCTCTTCGCCCATCCTCCTCGTGGCGCCGGTCCAGAGCGCGGAGAGAAACATCGCGAGCATCATCCCGGGGCGCGACATGCCGAGGAAGGTGATGGAGAGCCCGGCGGCCAGGCACGCGGGGGAGTTCATGAAGATGGCGGCGAAGAAGAGCGAGCACCCGGCGGCGATGATGAAGATGCCGGCGCCGCGCGCGCCCCCGCTCTTGGCGAGCCGGACCATGGCCATCGGGCGCGTGACAAAATGCGTGATCGCCTTGCCCGGCCCCATGCGAAGGACGGAGAAGAGGAAGGACCAGAGCAGGGCCGAACTGCACCCGTAGAGGAGGAGCGAGCCGATGAAGTTGCCGCTCACCGCGATGAAGGGGGATGCCCACGAGTCCTTCGCGAACCCGTCGTTGACAATGACCAGGAGGATCCAGTGCAGGATGCTGACGAGGAGAAACATGCCGCCCATGACGGGCAGGCGAGGCAGGAGATACCCGAAGAGCATCCGGGGAACCAGCTTGAGAGCGTCCCAGGCGCCGCCCGCGACCGCCCGACAGAGCGCCTCGGCGGTTCCGGGCACCGGCTGGGGAGACACGCCCGAAGGGCCGGGAAGACGAGCGTCCCCCCGGGCGGCGGAAGGCAACTCAGGCGGCCCGGTCACACCCCAATCGTGTCCCGGATCGTAATATCATATCAAGGTGTGATTTTAGATTCGTCCCGTTCCTCAGGGAAGGCGTTCCACCGCATCGGGGTCGAGCCGGACGAGTCCGTTCATGGTGCCGAACCAGAGGACGCCGTCCGGGTCCTCGACGATGGAACGCACCTCGTTGTGTGGAAGGCCGTCCCGCGTCGCCAGGCGGCGCCAGCCCGCTCCCTTGTTGTAGGCGAGCCCGTCGTATTCGGACCCGCACCAGGTCATGCCCCGGCGGTCGCGGAGGATCGATCGCGCCTTTTCTCCGGCGAGGCCATCCGCCTTCGAGAGGGTGCGGGTAATCGCCCAGGATCCGGCGGGAGTTCGCGCGAACTCGGCCACCCCGCCCTCGTAGATGAGCCCGGTGGCGACCAGCACCTGAGGAACGGCCGCCCCAGAATCTGAGCCCAGGGCGATATCAGCGATCGAATTGTGGGGAAGCCCTCCAGCGACGTCAAAGAATCGAGCCGACTCCCGCGACCCGGGATCGGGGTCCTCGAGGATGTAAAGGCCCCCCCGCGGAGCCGCATTCGTTCCGATCCAGATCTCACCCAGGGCACCCTGGAAAAGGACGCTGATCCGCTCGGCCGGCAGGCCACGCTCCGCTCGCGGCATCACGAACTGATCGCCGATCCGAACGACGACGCCTTGATCCGTCCCGATCCACAGTCTTTGCGCGCGGTCGAGACGGAGAGCGGTGACGTCTACGGACGGCAGGCCATCCTGCTCTGTGAAGGTGCGACGTTCCGCTCCTCGGCATGCCGTCAATCCGGCCTCGTGGCCCACCCAGAGCGTGCCTGCCGAATCGACGGCGATCGCCCGGACGTAGGCGAACGCGGGCAGGATCTCGCTGCGCCGTAAACCGGTGGCGCGATCGAGGACCGACACGCCGTCGCGACCCGCGACCAGCACCGAGTCGCCATGGACCACCATCGCCAGGACGTCGGACGGCGGGCAGATGATGCTCCATCCGTCCGGCGCCGTGATCAGGCGGGAACGAAAGAGCAGGAAGTTCGTGGCCACGACGGCCGCGACGAGTACTCCCAGGCCGATCCAGACGATGCGCATCGAGCGATTCATGAAGGTGGGTCTTCCCCGGAGATACGGCCCTCGCTCGTCATGCGGATGCGCCTTCCCTTCAACGAAATCGCCTCGGCCTCATCATGGGTGACATGCAGGATCGACGCCCCCGTCGCGTCAGCCTCGCTCCGGACGAGGGCGAGGAGGATCGCCGCGGTCTCGGGATCGAGAGGACTCACGGGTTCGTCGAGGAGAAGAAGGCGCGGCGATGGGGCGAGAGCGCGCAGGATCGAGACGCGCTGGGCCTCGCCGCCGGAGAGCTCCTCGGGGCGGCGCGTTCCGAACCCCGGGATTCCCGCGGCCTCCAGGAGGCGTTCCACGCGGGTCGTGGCCTCCTGGCCGCGAGTCCTGGCGAGCCCGAACGCGATGTTCTCGTGAACGCTCAGGTGGGGCCAGAGCGCAGGCGCCTGGAAGACAAAGCCCACGTGGCGGGCTCGGGGAGGAATCAGGAAGCCGGGGCGGCTTGCGGAGACGCCCTCGAGGACGATCTCCCCCGCTTCGGGCTCCTCGAGCCCGGCGACCAGTCGAAGGAGCGTGGTCTTGCCGCACCCTGACGGGCCCAGGATGGAGAGCGTCTCCCTGGGGCCCAATTCCAGGTCCAGCGGTCCGACGCGGCGTCGTCCCCCATAGTGTTTCTCGATGCCCGCGAGGCGGATCACGAAGACCTCCAAGCGAGAAGCCTGAGGGCCATGTACCCGGGAAGAACCACGGCCAGGACCGCGGCCAGGGCCAGGCCGGCCACGGCGCCACCGGCTCCGTAGTGCATGTAGTTGAAGAGGCGCATGGTCAACGTGGCCCCTCCCGGCGGCGCGACGAGCAGCGTGGCCCCGAGTTCCCCCATCGAGAGGGCGAAGACCAGGATGGCGGCGGCGGCGATACTCGGCAGGCGCAGGGGTACCATCACCCGGAGAAGAACACGTCCAGCTGGCGCGCCGGAAACGATCGCGGCGTCCTCGAGCAGGGATTCGCGTCGGGCGGCCTGGGCAAACAGGACCAGGGCCGCCCATGGCGCGAAGCGGGAGGTGGCGGCAAGAATCGGCATCACCTCCGTGCCGTACAGCGCGGAGAAGGGGCCGACCTGCGTCGCCCCGATGAGCGCCACGCCCACGAGCGGCGCTGGCAGGGCCAGCGCGGCAAGGATCAAGGCCCATCCCCAGGAACGCGCTCCGCGGCCCATCCCCAGGAGGGCGACCGGACCGCCTGCCAGGAGGATCGAAAGAAGGGATGCCGCTCCTCCCACGAGGAGCGAATTGAGCATTTCCCGCCGCGCCGCCACGACAGCTCGTCCTGCGCCGCCTTCAAAGAGAGCCTGCGCGGCCAACGACACGAAGGGCGTCAGGACGATGAGGCCGAAGACTGAGAGGGCGACGAGCCTCGTGACGCTAAGCAGGGGGGAATAGGCGGGCATTCCTCCCGAGCGCCGACGCCCCGGCGCGACCGACCGGATCGCTCGCTCCCCCGGGCGAAGCGCGCCCAGGACAAGGACCATGGCGCTGGCAAAGAGGGGAAGGGAAAGAACGGCGGCGCGCCCGGAATTTCCGGTGGCGCTGTACGCGGAGAGGATCTCGAGCGAGAGGACGTTCCACTGGTAGTGAGAGGGGATCGAGAAATCCAGGATGCTCAGGAGGAATACGAGCAGAGCCCCCACCGCGGCGAACGGCCGCACCAGGGGGAGTGTCACTTCGTAAAACGCGCGATCATCGCCGCCGAGAACGCGAGCGGCGTCCACGCGCCCCCCGTCCACGAGCCGGGCGCCCAGGAGCGTTGCGACGACCGCGATCGGGAGGAACGCGGCGAACTGGACCCACGCGCTCGCCGCGAACCCTCCGAACGGGTCGATACCCCAGAGCCCCTCCCCGGCGCGTTCCAGGGCCGCGATGGGCCGCATCCAGGAGAGAAGATGCACGTGCGGGGGAACGAGGAGCGCGGCGCCGGCCGCCGCGAGAAGGAAGCGGTCTTCGCGCCCGCAGCGAAACGTGGCCAGGAGAAGCGCGACGGGCAACACCAGGACGGTGACCAGGGCACCGAGGAGCAGGGTGCGCCCGAAGAGCGGCAGCATTCTCTCCAGCGGTAGCCCGGCAAGATCCGCCAGGATGCCCACGCGCGCCAGGAGGAACCCGGAGGGAAGAAGTACGACCAGGACATACGCGGCGGTCGAGAGCGCGATGGCGCCGCCCCTCACGCCGCGCATCTCATGCTCCGGAAATCGTCAGCGCACCAGGAGGGCCGAGAGGTCCGCGCGGGAACGTTCGAACCATGGCCCCTGTTCCGCATGGTCGATGGAGAGTTGCTTGATGGATGAAAGATCGGAGAGGAAGTAGCCCATCTCCGCGAGTCTCGACTCCGTCTCGGGTGCCAGCAGGAAATCGATGAGCAGGCGGCCCTCGGCCTCGCGCGGCGCGCCGGCGACGAGGGCGACCGCGTTGGGGATGATGCAGGCGCCTTCGCCCTCTTGATCGGGAACGATGACCGCGACGGGGTCACCCTTGCGAACAGCCACCTCCGCGTCGTCGTTATCCACGATCGCCCAGTCGAGCCTCCCGTCCACGACCATGTCGCGAGCGGCCGCGTTCCCATCCACGATGCGAACACCGCGCTTCACGATGCCCCGGTAATAGGTCAGGGCCGCCTCCGGGCCCCACGCCGCGTATAGAGCGGCCGCGTGGGAGGCCGCGGTTCCAAAGAGCGGAAGGCTCATGCCGACGCGGTCCGCCGGCCAGCTATCGGCCAGGATATCGCGAATGGACCGGGGGAAGCGGGAGGCGGGGAGGCGGTCCCGATTCACGATGATCACGCGGGCCCTGCCGCCGAAAGCGGTCCAGGCGCCATCGGAATCGCGAACCACCCCGGGGCGGCCATGGGACGCGGGAGGATCGTGACGCGCGAGCGCGCCGGCCGCTTTCAGCCTCAGCATCTGCGCCATCTCGTTGTTCCAATACACGTCGGCGATGGGGCGGGCCCGCTCGGCGATCACGCGGTTCACGAGACCCGTCGTCTTCGTGGCCTCCGCGTCGTACACGGCCTCGACCCGAACACCGGTCGCTTCCGTGAATCGTTGAAAGATCTCCTCCGCGTATTCCTGGTCGACCGCGGTATACACGACGACCGGACGTCCGCCCGCCACCTCCGGGGCCGAAAGGATCGGCGATTCCTGGGCACGGCCGCAGGAAGCCAGGGCCGCCAGGAACACGAGGAAAAGGTGCAGGGAGCGGCGTCGACCGCGTTGCGGTCCAGGGCAGGCGCCTACGGAAGGCCGACCAGACATGACGCCATGATAACCGGACCATCGTATGGTGAATAGACCCGGCCTCGCGTCGACCCGGTGTGACCCCGGGCCGTCAGACTCCTCGCCAGATGAGCCAGGCCCAGTTGAGAACGAGCGCGGAGGCCGTCGACCAGCGGAGCCACCGGCGGCGAGCGGGCGTCCACCGCGGCTCTGGAAAATGGCCCGTGCGGAAATAGCGGATCCAGCCGAAGACGAGGTAGGCGCCGAACACCGAGCCGCCGCCGAGAACCAGGGGATTCATCAGGAACGCGTCGCCGACGCGCCCCTCCAGGAGGAGAAGCACCCCCCGCGTCGTGCCGCACGAGGGACAAGGCAGGCCCAGGTATTCATGCAGGGGGCAGGGCGGCAGGAGCGTGGCCAGGAAATGCGCCAGCCGAACCATCGCCTCGTAGATCGCCATCAGCGACCCGCCCGCGGTTCCGTCAGGGGCGGGCGAACTGGGAAAAGGCGGCCGCGCCACCCAGGGCAAACACGACGCCAATGACGACGAGCAGGCAGAGACAGCAGATGAGGATCGGCCCGAAAACGGCGCCAAGAACCTTCCCAGCCGACGTCCGGTGCATCTCCATCAGGCCGATGATCGTGATGACCAGCGTCCAGATGGAGGCCACCAGGCTGCCACAGCAGGGAACGAGGTAGATGACGCCGGTAGCCGAACCGTACAGGCTGGCCTTCACCGTCGTCATGTAGCCCTTCTCGCCGTCGCCGAGCAGAACGAGGAAGAGGTGCGTGATCGCCCCGCCGAGGAACGCGCCCGCGATGGCCCAGAGCGGCATCATCAAGGAGAAGATCACCTGGGCAACGACGCCGATGCCCGCCGCCGCCAGTTCGCCCTCGCCCTCTCCCCCGCCGGTCAGGTGCGGGAGAAGCTGGAGCGAGCCGCCGGCGAAGGACCAGATCGCCTGGCCGACGCCGGCGATGAAAAAGGAGATCGCCGCGAACATCAGCGCGCGGCCGATGGGAGCGTCCGTGTCGATGCTCCGAAAGAAGGTCGCCGGATCGGTCAAGAGCGCCTTGACCGTCTCGACGTAACCCGTCGTCTCGTTCTCCCAGCCGTTGGTTCCCATCGTCATCTCTCCTTTATAACCGCGCCATGGCCGCGAGGAACTCCTCGTTCGTCTCGGTCTTCTCCATCTTCTCCTGCAGCAGTTCCATCGCCTCGACGACCGTCAGGGGCGCGAGGATCTTGCGAAGCGCCCACATCTTGGTGAGCGGATCCTTGTCGAGGAGCAGTTCCTCGCGGCGCGTGCCTGACCGGTTGATGTCGATGGCGGGATAAATGCGGCGTTCCGCGAGCTTGCGGTCGAGGATGAGCTCGGAATTGCCCGTCCCCTTGAACTCCTCGAAGATGACCTCGTCCATGCGGCTCCCGGTCT
>CAZJQD010000047.1:19599-25303 GCA_964548165.1 uncultured bacterium | reverse complement strand
GCGATTAAATCACACTTGCTATCGCGAGGGAAAGACGGCGAGCCAGCGGCCGGCGATGATGATGAACTCGGGATCGAACTCCGGGATGTAGCGCAGGTCCATGTAGGAGCGTAGCGGCCCGATCCAACGGCGGAACCAGAGGAGATTGCGGATCATCTCGGAGGTCATGCCGGGGACGGCCTTGAGCTCCTCGCGCGTGGCGCGGTTGAGATCGAGACGGCGATCGGCCGTGTCGCGCTCCAGCCGCGGCGGTGGAAGCGCGGCCATCATGAGGATGGCGCGGCGTGCCAGGTTCTCGGCCTGGGTGATGTTGCCGCCGGCCATGGCCGCTTCCGAGGCGTCCACGAGTTCGCGCGCGGCCAGGACTCCCGGGTCGGAGGTTCCCCGGTTCTCCAGCGCGACGAGCCGTTCCAGGGCCTCGTACTGAACCTCGGTGTAGAGTCGCGCGCTTGGCGTGGTCTGCGGCGCCTCGCGCCCCCGGCGGCCCGCGACGAGCCGCGCGCGGCGCGCGGTGGCGATGGCGTCCTCGTAGCGACCCGCCTCGTAGGCGGCGCGGGCCGATTCCAGGAGGCGGTCGAGGAGCGGGCTGCGGGCCTCGGCGCGGGCTAGTTCCTCTTCTGCCGTTCGAATTGCGATCTCGGCGGTTCGCGCGAGGGGTGTGACCGCGGTCGCATGCTCTCCCGCGCTCTCAGAATCCGCGGTCGACGCTCGCTCAGCCCCCGTGGCGGTCGGGGCCTGGGTCACCAGGAAGGACGCGAGGATGGGACCGGCCAGGGCCAGGGCGAACGCGGGTCCGATCATGCGAGGTCGGCCTTGACGTCGAGCCTGTCGCGGAGCGCGTCGCCGAGCAGGTTCCAGGCGAAGACGGTCAAGGCGAGCGCGGCGCCGGGCCCCAGGACCGCCCACGGCGCCGTCGCGAGGTGATACTCGGCCGTCGCGATCATCCAGCCCCAGCTCGGAAGGCCCGTGCCGCCGGCGCCGCCGAGTCCCAGGTACGAGAGCGAGGCCTCGACCATGACTGCCGACGCGATCCCGAAGGTGAACGAGACGACGATGGCTGGCAGGCAGTTCGGCAGGATGTGGCGGACGAGGATCCGGGCAGGGGAGTCGCCCATCGCGCGCGCGGCGGCGACGAAGTCGCGCTGGGCGACGCCGGCCGCGACGGCGCGGACGAGGACCGCTACGTCGACCCAGGAGACGATCACGATCGCGAGGACGACGCTCGTCCAGCCGGCGCCCAGCGCGGCACCGATGGCGATGGCGAGGATGAGCGAGGGAAAGGCGAGGAAGATCTCCATGATGCGGGTCAGCGCGAAGTCTATCCGCCCCCCGGCATACCCGGCGATAGCGCCGATCGCGCCGCCTACCAGGACGGCGAGGATCCGGGCGAGGATGCCGATGCCCAGGGAGACGCGCGCGCCGTAGAGCGTGCGGGCGAAGACGTCGCGCCCCAGCTCGTCCGTGCCCAGCGGATGGCTCCAGGAGGGAGGCAGGTGGCGATTCTGGAGCCGCTCCCCGGTCAGGGCCGCCGTGTCCCCGGAGACGTCGTAGGGGGTGAAGAGCGAGGCGGCCACGGTCGCGATGAAGACGAACGCGAGGATGAGGAGGGCGGGCTTCACGCGCGATTCCTCATGAGCGAAGTCTCGGGTCGATCACGGCGCGGAGGATATCGGCGATCGCCATTGCGAGGATGTACGTCAGGGCCATGACGAGGACGACGGCCTGGATGGCGGGGAGATCGCGCTGGAGGATGGCCGTCAGCGCGAAGCGGCCGAGCCCGGGCCACGCGAAGATGCTCTCGGTGATGACCGAACCGTTCAGGTACATGGCGAGGTCGAGCACGATGACGGCGACGAGAGGACCGGCCGCATTGGGCATGGCGTGGCGCCAGAGCGCCTGGAGCCGCGAGAGCCCCTTGGCGCGTGCGGTCCTGAGGTAATCCTCGGAGAGGACCTCGAGGAGCGTGGTGCGCGTGATCCGCGCGAGGTAGGCGGCGGAGCGCGAACCCAGGGCGAGCGCGGGGAGGATGAGGAAGGCGATGCCGCCGTAACCGGCGGGCGGCAGGATCGGAAAGTGCTCGGCGAAGAGCCAACGCAGGGCAAGCGCGGTGACAAAGACGGGCGCGCTGACCCCGGCGACGGCGACGATCATGAGCGTGCGATCGAGCGAACCGCGCGGCTTGAGAGCCGTGAAGAATCCCGCGGTGACGCCGAGGGTGACGGCGATGAGGACGGCGGCGACGGCCAGGACCAGGGTCCGCGGCAGCCGCTCGATCACCGAGTCCATGATGGGTTTTCGGGTGATGAAGGAGCGGCCGAGGTCACCGTGTGAGAGGCGCTTGAGAAAGAGGCCGTACTGGACGAGAAGCGGGCGGTCGAGTCCGAGCTCGGCGCGCAGGTCGGCGCGCACTTCCTCGGACGCACCCTGCCCCACGATGGTGTCGACGGGGTCGCCGGGGACGAGGTGCAGGAGCAGGTGCACGAGGAAGGTCACGCCCACGAGGACGAAGAGGAGGCCGGCGAAGCGACGGAGGAGGAAGCCGATCACGGCGCTTCCACCAGCCGCCACCGCGCGCCGTTCTCGCCGTTGTTGATGAGCGGGATGCGGTAGCCGTCGAACCGGGGAGAGACGGCCATGGCCATGCGCGGGTGCCAGAGAAAGATCCAGGGCGCGGTCTCGGTGACCGTGGCGAGGGCGTTGGCCAACGCGGCCGCACGGGCGGGGCCGACGGTGGTCGAGAGCCGATCGAGTGCGGCGTCGACGCGCTGGTCCCGGAGGCGCGCGCGGTTGCCCGCTCCGCCGATGTTGCGGGAGTGAAAGAGCGGGAGGAGAAAGTTTTCGGGATCGGGGTAGTCGGCGAACCAGTTGAGGAGCGCAAGGTCGTAGTCGCCGCGGTTGATGCGCGCGGAGAGCGAGGAGAACTCCATCGCCTCGACGCGAACCGGGATCCCGATGTCGCGGAGATACCCGGCCACGGCCTCGGCGGGCTCGAGCGTGCCGCGGGGCGCGTTTCTAAGGAGCACGAGCGGGCGATCGGGACGGAAGCCGGCATCGGAAAGAAGAGTGCGGGCCGTCTCGGGATCGAAGGCGATCGGGCCGGGCGCGGTTCCGCCCGCGAGGAGCGAGGGAGGGACGGGACTGGACGCGGGGGTCGCCAGCCCACCGCGCACGGACGCGATGATGCGCTCGCGGTCGATGGCGAGGTTGAAGGCGCGACGCACGCGGGGATCGGTGAACCGCTCGGTGTTGAGAGCGACGTAGCCGGTCGCCGGTTGCTCGCCGTCCAGGATCCGGTTTCTCCACGCGGGGTCGCTCTTGAGGCGGGGGAGCTGGACATCGGGAATCTCGCAGGCGTCGAGGCGACCTCGTTTCAGGAGCGCAATTTGCGTCAACGGCTCGGGGATGACGGAGTACTCGACGGCGGCCGGCCCGACGTCGCCGGCGAAGTAGTCGGTGTTTCGCTCGAGGAGGATGCGGCGATCGTCCTCCCAGTGAACGAGCCTGTAAGGGCCCGTCCCGATCGCGTGGTGCGCGTAATCCTCGCCGTGTCGCTCCAGTTCCTCGCGCGGGACGACGTAGCAGGCGGGCATCGCCAGGAGCGCGAGGAAGGCGGCTGAGGGCGCCTTGAGGCGAAGGACGACCTCGCGGTCGGAGGGCGCCGAGACGGCCTCGACGGACTCCAGCACCCAGCGTCGTGGCGACTTGGTCGCGGTGTCGAGGATGCGGTTCAGAGACCAGGCGATGTCCGCGGCCGCCAGGGCCCGGCCGTTGTGAAAGCGCACGCCCTCGCGGATGTGAAAACGCCACGAGCGGAGGTCGGGCGAGATCGTCCAGGTCTCGGCCAAGTCGCCGACGACGGCGAGTCCGTCGAAGCGTACGAGGCCGTTGTAGATCTTCGATCCGATCTCGCCGGAATTGACGTCCGTCATCTGCGCGGGATCGAGCGAGCGGGGATTGGACGAGATCGCGAGGCGGACGGTGCCCGCGGGAAGCGGGTCTTCTCCGCAGGCGCCGAGTCCGGCGGCAAGAAGGGCGATCGCCAGGACGGTCAGTCGGCGCATGGATGGGCGGTCGAACACGGAGTGGGATGCTCGCACACGGGATTGCCCGCGACAAGCCATCCCCACAGCGAAACGGGGACGGAGATGAACTTGAACATTCACCACAGAGACCACCGAGACCACCGAGGAGAACCAAAAGGCAGATGGAAAAGGGGCGGGCATCCGCGAATCCACGGCTTCCCTCCAACTCCCATGACTTTGATTCGGCTCCTGATTCGTGTTCTTGACGTTCTCCGTGGTCCCCGTGGTTTCAGTGGTGATCACATGCGCATAGGCCGTGTCAGGCGCGGAGGACCTGGCCGGGACGGGCGGCAGTCTGCTCATCGTTTGCCACGACGGAGACGCCGTTCACCCAGACATGCGGGATGCCGCGCGGAAAGCGCGTCGGGGATCGGAAATTGGCGGTGTCGCTCACGGTGGCGGGGTCGAAGGCGACGAGGTCGGCGCGGTACCCCGGGGCGATGCGGCCACGATCCGCGAGGCCGAGGCGCTGGGCTGGGAGGCCGGTCATCCGATGCACGGCGTCCTCGAGCGTGAGGAGCTTGAGGTCGCGGACGTAGCGCCCGAGGACCCGGGGAAAGGTCCCATAGGCTCGGGGATGCACGCGGTCATGGCCGAGCGGGCCCGTGACGTCCCGGTTTGAGGCGTCGGAGCCGATGGCCGCGTAGGGGAGGGCGAGGAAGGCGCGGAGGTTCTGCTCGGAGAGCTCCTCGAAGGCGGCCGCCGCCTGGGGGTCGGCGGCGATGATGTCGCAGACGGCAGTGGCCGGGTCGGGAAAGTCGGAGAGCCGGCGGCCGGCGGCGCCGGGCGCGGTGGTGGCGAGGACGCGGACGCGCGAGGGCCAGAGCGGGTCCTGGGCTACGAGGTGACGAACGCGAGCGGCCAGCACGTCGGGACGGCGCTCGCCCGAGAGCCCGATGCCGGCGGCGAGATCGGTTGCGGCGGAGGTGTAGGGGTAGAGGTCGGTGGCAAGATCGAGACCTGCCTTTTGCGCATCGGTAAGCAAGCGAAGGATCGAACGCTTGTGCCGCCAGTTCCGGCGTCCCCAGGTCTTGATGTGCGAGTATTGGAAACGAACACCCGAGTCGGTGGCCGTGGAGAGGGCTTCGGCCAGCGCCCCGAGTACGCCGTCTCCCTCGTCGCGGATGTGGGCGGCATAGAGTCGACGGGCCGCGGCCACTGGTTCCACGAGGGCGCCGAGCTCGGCCTTGTCGGCATGCTTGCCCGGAGCGTAGAAGACCCCGGTTGTCACTCCGAACGCGCCGTCGTTGAGCGCGGCCGCGACGGCGGTCGCCAGTTTCCTGCATTCGCCAGCATCGGCGGCGCGATCATCCGGTATGCCCGAGGAGGCGCGGAGCGTGGCGTGACCCACCAGCGCGGCGACGTTGATCGCCGGGCCGGCATCGGCCAGGCGATCGAGGTAGGAGGCGAGGCTGGCCCAGTCGGGAAGGAGGTTGTAGCGCGCGAGTCCCCGGGCACGACGCGCGGCGAGGGCGGGCGAGAGCGGCGCGGCGGAGTAGCCACAGTTGCCGATGACATCGGTGGTGATGCCCTGCCGCACCTTCGAGGCGGCTCCCGGATCGATCAGGAGGAAGTGATCGCCGTGCGAATGAATGTCGATGAATCCCGGCGCCAGGACGAGG
>CAZJQD010000047.1:0-19499 GCA_964548165.1 uncultured bacterium | reverse complement strand
CCCATTTCTTGAATTCATGCCTAGTATTTGGCTTTCTCCGTGGTCCCGGTGGTCTCCGTGTTGAAGACTTGCGCATTGACGAGGTCGGTGCGTCCCCGTGAGCGGGTTTGCGGTTGGGGGGGATCGGGTGTACGATGGTCCGCTTTCGGCAATCTTGGATTACCCTACACTCCGCCGGAACAAGGCGGTTTTCTGCATGTCTGACATTCCCGTGGCTCAGCCGGGCTTCGGCGACCTTGGCCTCTCCGCGCGCGTCCTCTCCGCGCTCGATGCCGTCGGTTACGAAGTCCCCACCCCCATCCAGGCTCAAACCATCCCCCCACTCCTCGAAGGCCGCGACCTCCTGGGACAGGCGCAGACCGGCACGGGCAAGACGGCCGCGTTCGCCCTGCCGCTTTTAAGCCGCCTGGATTTCTCGGGCAAGGCGACGCAGGTGCTCGTCCTGACCCCCACGCGCGAGCTCGCGATCCAGGTCTCCGAGGCCTTTCGTCGCTACGCCTCGGGCATCGAGGATTTCCACGTCGCGCCCATCTACGGCGGACAGGACATGGGCACCCAGCTCCGCAAGCTCAAGCGCGGCGTGCACATCGTGGTCGGTACCCCGGGGCGCGTCATGGATCACATGCGTCGCGGCACGCTCAAGCTCGACCGCCTCCGCTGCCTCGTCCTCGACGAGGCCGACGAGATGCTGAGGATGGGATTCATCGAGGACATCGAGTGGATCCTGGAAGAGGTTCCCGACGAGACCCAGATCGCGCTCTTCTCGGCCACCCTCCCGGCCCCCATCCGCCGGATCGCTCATCGTCACCTCGAGAACCCGGTCGAGATCACGATCGCGCAGACCGGAACGGCCGTGGCCGGCATTCGCCAGCGCTACTGGATGGTGGACGGGATGCACAAGATCGGCGCCCTTACGCGCATCCTGGAAGGCGAGGAGTTCGACGGGATATTGATCTTCGTGCAGACGAAGACGATGACCGTCGACCTGGCCACCAAGCTCGAGGCGCAGGGCTTCGCCGCCGCGCCGCTGAACGGCGATATCACGCAGGCGAAGCGCGAGGAGACGGTCAACCGGCTCAAGTCCGGAAAGCTCGACATCGTCGTCGCGACCGACGTCGCTGCCCGTGGGCTCGATATCGACCGCCTCAGCCATGTCATCAACTACGACGTGCCGCACAACGTGGAGTCCTACGTCCACCGCATCGGCCGCACGGGGCGCGCGGGGCGCCAGGGCGACGCCATCCTGTTCGTGGCTCCGCGCGAGCGTTGGTTCCTGACGGCCTTGAGAAAGAGCGTCGGCGCGAAGATCGAGAAGATCGAGCTGCCGACCGCGCGCATGCTCTATGACCTCCGGATCGAGAAGTTCAAGAAGGGCATCACCGAGGCCCTGGGCGACGACGAGATGCCGGGTTACCGCAAGATTGTCGAGGAGTTCGTGGAGACGAGCGGCGTGACCGCCGTCGACGTCGCGGCCGCGCTGGCTCTCCTGGCCAACGCCGGCAAGTCCCTCCTGGTGGAGCCTAAGACCGAGGCGCCCGAGAAGCGCAAGAGCCGTCCGGAGCGCGATTTCGGAGACGAGCGCGACGATCGCGGTCGGGAAGGCCGCGGCCGGGGCGCGCGCGGGCGCGAGGATCGCGGAATCGATCGCCGCGAGCGCGCCGCGCAGCGCGCCGAGCGCGGGGAACGCAAGGAGCGCGGCGATCGGCCGACGCGCCTGCCGCGCCGCGCCGCCATGACGTCAGCGAAGGAGTCCGCCGCCGAGCCCGTATCGAGCGCGGCCGGCCCGGCCGCGGCCGTCCGGATTGGTCGTTCCCGCAAGGAGCGCGAGGGCGAGACGATCCGCATGCTGACCTACCGCATCGAGGTGGGGCGCCGTGACGGCGTGCATACCGGGGAGGTCGCCGGCGTGCTCTCACGGGAGGCTGGGCTCGATCGCAAGTACGTGGGCCGCATCGAGCTCGGCGAGGAATCCAGCACGGTGGAACTCCCGGAGGGCATGCCCTCCCAGCTCTACCAGGCCTTGAAGCGCGTCCGCATCGCCGGGAAGTTCTCGAACCTCACCCTGGAGAAACCCCCTCACCGCCAGAAGTCGTAGCCCGGTCTATTAAACACGGAGACCACGGGGACCACGGAAGAGGACCAATACAAGGCGTGGATTCAAGATGCGGGCGCTGCAGCACCATCTCTTCATGACGGGTAAAGCGGGGGCACGAATACGGTACTCATTCTTTGCCCGCATTCTTCTCTTTCGTCTTGCTCGGTGGTCCCCGTGGTCTCCGTGTTTAAACTTTGTGAATAGATGCCAGCTAGTTCGCGGTGATGGACTTGAGGAAATCGAGGTTCGTCTCGAACTTTGCGATCTTCTCGGTGAGGAGCTGCATGGCCTCGAGCTCGCGCAGTGAGCTCAGGGCGCGGCGGATCATGCGGATCCTCGTGAAGAGCTCGGGCGGGAAGAGCCGCTCCTCGCGGCGAGTCCCCGTCTGGTTGAGATCGATGGCGGGGAAGAGCCGTTGCTCGGCGAGCTTGCGGGAGAGCACGACCTCCGTGTTCCCGGTCCCCTTGAACTCCTGGAAGATGATGTCGTCCATGCGGCTCCCGGTCTCGATGAGCGCCGTGGCGATGACGGTCAGCGAGCCGCCGTTGTCGACCTTGCGGGCGCTCCCGAAGAACTTGCGCGGTCTCTGCATGGCGCTGGAGTCGAGGCCGCCGGAGAGGGTCTTGCCCGAGCTCTCGACGAACTGGTTGTAGGCGCGGGCCATGCGGGTCAGGGAGTCCATCAGGATGACCACGTCCTTGCCCTCGAGGACGTCCTCGCGCGCCGTGAGAAACGCCTCCTCGACCGCCTGCACGTGCTCGTCGCAGGTCTGGTCCGAGCAGGACGCGATGACCTCGGCGTGGACGGTTCTCTTGAAGTCCGTGACCTCCTCGGGTCGCTCGTCGATGAGCAGGCAGATGACGCGGACGTCCGGGTGGTTCTGTTCCAGGGCGGTGGCGATCTTCTGGAGGATGATGGTCTTGCCGGCCTTGGGAGGCGCGACGATCATCGCGCGCTGTCCCCGTCCGATCGGCGCGAAGAGGTCGATGATGCGCCCGGTGATCTCGTCCTTCGTGGTCTCGAGCCGGAACGGGTCGCGCGGATCGACGGCGACCAGCGCCTCGTACTTCTTCTCCACCTGCCGGATGTAGTCCATCTTCTGGCGGTGCTCGTGCGGCCGGAACCGCTTAGGCCGGTCCTCGTTTCTCCAGCCGCCGCCCCGTGATCGCCCTCCGCCCCGCCCTGCCGAGTGTGCTCCACGCGGTCCATGACCGCGGTTGCCGCCAAAGCCTCCGCCAAAGCCGCGTCGCTGGCCGGGGCCGCCATGCCCCCGGAAGCCCTGGCCTTGCGCCTCGTTGAGGACGTTCGGGTCGCTCGAGAGCGGCTGCGCGTCGCCGATGCGATCGGGCCGTCCCGGTCGGAAGCGATCGCGTGCGCCGGCCGGCCGATCGGATCGGTGCTGTCCGCCTTGGCGGTGATCGCGGTGACGATGGCGGTTGTTGCGGTCCGGGTGCTGGAAGGGCTTGCCGCCATGAGGACGCGGGCCCGGGTGGCGCGGCCCGTGGGGATGAGGGCCGCGCGGGCGGTCACCGGCGGGCCGGGGACCGATCGCCAGGGCGTCGCCGAGCCCGGCCGCCGCGGCGACGGGATCCAAGGCGCGCGGGCCGGGCGGGGCGCCGTGGGGATTGCCGCCGGGCGCGCCGATGCCCTGGGGCCTCGGACCGTTTCCCCGGTTCCGGTTGCGGCGACGCTTGCGCCGGCGGCCGCCGCCCGCGCGCTCCGCGCCGTTCCCCTGGGCCCCGCTCCCGGGACCGTTTCCGTTGCCCGCGCCGTCGTCGCCGAACCCGTTGCCGTTGTTCATTCGACGGTCACGGACTTGGCGAGGTTGCGGGGCTGGTCGACGTCGCACCCGCGCTTGACCGCGATGTGATACGCGAGGAGCTGCAAGGGGAGGACGTTGACGATGGGCGAGAGGAGGTGATGCGTCGCGGGCACCTCGATGACGTGGTCGGCGAGCGCGCGGATCTCCTGGTCGCCCTCCGTCGCTATCGCGATGACGCGCCCCCGGCGCGCGCGGATCTCCTGGATGTTCGAGATCACCTTCTCGTAGGCGCCGTCGCGGGTCGCGATGACGACGACCGGCATGTTCTCGTCGATGAGCGCGATGGGCCCGTGCTTCATCTCCGCCGCCGGGTATCCCTCCGCGTGGATGTAGGAGATCTCCTTGAGCTTAAGAGCGCCCTCGAGGGCGACGGGGAAGTTGATGCCGCGTCCGAGATAGAGGGCGTTGTGGACGTCGGCGTACTCGTGGGCGATCGCGCGGATGTGGTCGTTGGCCGCGAGGATCTTCTTGAGCTTGGCGGG
The DNA here is from genome assembly GCA_964548165.1 of uncultured bacterium. GTDB lineage: Bacteria > UBA8481 > UBA8481 > UBA8481 > UBA8481 > CAZJQD01. The sequence continues at coordinate 15,100 of CAZJQD010000047.1, read as the reverse complement.
GAGGTCCAGGAGGCTTCTCAGGAGCTTCTTGCCGTCGTTGCCGGAGAGGTCGCGCTGGCGGCCGAGAAGGAGCGCGATGAGCGCGAGGACGACGATCTGGGACGTGAACGCCTTGGTCGACGCGACGCCGATCTCGGGTCCGGCATGGATGTAGACGCCGCCCGCGGACTCGCGCGCGATCGTGGAACCGACGACGTTGACGATCCCCAGGGCCAGGGCGCCCTTTTCCTTGGCCTCGCGCATCGCGGCCAGCGTGTCGGCGGTCTCGCCGGACTGGCTGATGACGAAGACGACCGTGCCCTCGTCGACGATGGGATTGCGGTAGCGGAATTCCGAGGCGTACTCGATCTCGACCGGGATCCGCGCGAGATCCTCGATGAGGTACTCCCCGACGAGCCCGGCGTGCCAGGAGGTTCCGCAGCCGGCGATGATGACGCGCTTGATGCGGCGGAGGTGCTCGAGGTTGAGGTTGAGGCCCTGGAGTCGGGAGGTCCCGGCGGCCAGCATCAGGCGGCCGCGCATGGCGTTGGCCACCGTCTCGGGCTGCTCGAAGATCTCCTTGAGCATGAAGTGCGGGAATCCGCCCTTCTCGATCTCGGCGATATCCCAGTCGACGGCGCTCACGGTCTTCGAGACGGGCTCGGCGCCGAGCGTCATGGTCGTGTAGCCGTCGCGCTTCACGACGACCATCTCGTTGTCCTCGAAGTAGATCACGTTCCGGGTGTGAGCGACCATCGACTCCACGCCCGACGCCAGGAAATACTCGTCGACCCCGATGCCCAGGACGAGCGGGGAGCCGCGGCGCGCCGCGACGAGCGTCCCGGGATCACGCCGGGACATCACGATGATCCCGAACGTGCCGTGACACATCTCCAGCGTCCGCCGGACGGCGGTGGGGAGGTCGGCGTCGACGTGGAATTTCTCGATGAGATGAACGAGAACCTCCGTGTCGGTCTCCGACGTGAAAACGTGCCCTTCCCTCAGCAGGAGCGTCTTCAAGGCGACGTAGTTCTCGATGATCCCGTTGTGGACGAGGGCGAGCGATCCGGTCTCGTCGCTGTGCGGGTGCGCATTCGCGTCGGTGGGTTCGCCGTGCGTGGCCCAGCGGGTGTGCGCGATGCCGGCCGTGGTGGACGGGGGATCGAGGAGCCGGTCTTCCAGCTCGCGGATCTTCCCCACCGACTTTCGGATCCAGAAGCCGTCTCCGTCCTCGACGGCGACGCCGGACGAGTCATAGCCGCGATACTCGAGCCGCTTGAGTCCTTCAATTAAGAGCGGCAGGGCGGGCCGGGGCCCGACGTAGCCTACGATACCGCACATGGCGTGCGAACCTCCCGTCCGGCGGCTATTCGTCCTGCCGGAACATCTCGCGAAGGCGGCCCCACAGGCCCCCGTCGTCCTTCGATTCTTCTTCCGCCCCGTTCCAGGCGCGCTGGTCCGGCGTCATCGGGTCCGGCGCCGGAAAATCCTCGCCCGCCAGGATGGCGCGCGGGTTGGTGACGAAGAGCGTCTCACCGACCCCTGCCCCCACGGCTTCCTCCACGACGGCGCGCGCCGCCGTGAGCGATGGCGTGCGGAACCGGGCATCGTGGGCGTCCGACGCGACGACGTGCACCATGTCGCACGCAAGGAGCAACCTGGAGGTTTCGGCGGCGTGCTTGCCGAAGTGGCCCAAGAGGCTCCCGGCGGTCACCTGGGTGCGGCATCCCCTCTCGATGAGCGCATGGAGTCGCATGGGATTGCGGATGATACCCGTGTTTCGCTCGGGATGAGCGATCACCGCGGTGATGCCGGCGACCTCGAGCTCGAAGACCAGTTGGTCCATCCATTCGGGGACCTGCGACCCGGGCATCTCCAGGAGAAGATACCGCCCGCGCCGGTCCAGGGCAAGGACTTCGCCGGTTCGGATGCGGTCCACGAGCCCGGCGGCGGCGCGCACTTCGTGACCCGGATGGATCTCGATGACGAGCCCTCGCTTCTTGGCCGCCTCGCGCAATGCGGCGACGCCCTCGAGCACCTGCGGCCCGGGTGGAGCAAAGGATCCGGGGATGAAGTGAGGAGTTGCCGCGATCGCGGTGATGCCGTCCTCGACGGCGACCGTGAGCATGTCGAGCGCGACGTCGAGGTCAGGCGCGCCGTCATCGACGCCCGGGAGGATGTGGCTGTGGAGGTCGATCACGGCATGCGATCGCCGGGGCGGAGCCGCGCGCCGTGGACCCACTCGGCTCCGGCTTGCGGCTTGCCTCCGTCCCTCTGCACCCGGGTCAATTCAACCGCGCCGGGTTCGGCCTCCGACCCGCACGCCACCACGAGCGGGTGGAGCGAAAGAACGGTGCCTGGCGCCGCGACGACGCCGGGCGAGAGGCACGGCAGGAGGTCGAGGATGCGAAGGGCGCCGATCCGCGCTCCCGGCCAGGGCGTGAAGGCGCGAACCGTGCGATCGAGCGCGACGGCCGAGAGCGTCCAGGACAGGACCGACTCCTGCTTCGCGAGTTTCCGCGCCCGCGTGACGCCCTCGGCGGGTTGCGCCGTTTCAGGCCTCTCGCCGCCCGCCCAGGCGATGACTTCGCCGGGGAGGACCCGGGCAGAGAGCTGGGAGAGCTTGCTGGAGAGCGAGGCAGAGGTCTCGCGCGGCGCGATGGCCAGGGGAAACCGCGCCACCACGGGACCGGAATCGACGGGCCCCGGGACGATGCGAAAGAGCGTGATCCCGGACTCGGAGTCCCCGGCCTGGATCGCGCGCTGGATCGGCGCGGCGCCGCGCCAGCGAGGGAGGATCGATCCGTGGACGTTGAGAGCGCCACGTGGCGCGGCCGTCAGCGCTTCGTCGGGGAGGAGAATTCCGTAGGCGGCCGTGACCAGGATCTCGGCGCCGCTCGCCTTCAGGGCCGCGACCTCGTCCGGGCTCCACGCCGCGGGTGTTCGCAGGGCGACGCCGCGTTCGCGCGCCAAGGCCTCCACGGGGCCTGGATGCACCTGCATGCCGCGCCCCGAGGGTCGCGCCGGTTGGGCGTAGACGAGGCGGACGTCTATCCGGGGATCGGCGAGGAGGGAACCGAGGATCGGAGCCGCGAACTCCGGGGTGCCGGCGAACGCGATCTTCATGCCGCCGCGTGTCTTTCCCTGGATCGAATCAGCCGCATGTGGTCTCCGTGGTGAGGATTCATGAGCGCCTCGTCCTAGCTACCGGCGGGCTCTCCCGCCTTGGCGTGGGCTGCCTGCTCTTCCTTGAAGCGCTTGATGCGGGCGGCGGCAACGGTGTCGGTGATGCCCAGGTGGTCGATGATGAGCGTGCCGTCGAGGTGGTCCATCTCGTGGAGGATGCACCGCGCGAACCACCCGTCGGCGGTCACCTCGTGGCGCCTCAGGTGCTCGTCCTGGTACTCGACCAGGATCTTCTCGAAGCGAGGGATCTCCCCGCGGATGCCCGGCAGGGAGAGACAGCCTTCGCTCATCTCGACCCTGTCCCCGAGGTTCCTCTTGAGCTTCGGATTCACGAAGGCCCGGCGGTGCACGGATCCGTCCTCGTCGTGGATGTCCGTGACGAAGACGCGCCGGGCCACGCCGATCTGCGGAGCGGCCAGGCCGGCGCCGTCCTCGGTGGCGTCGAGCGTGTCGAAGAGGTCGGCGACGAGCCCGCGCAGGTTGTCCTTCGCCGCGTTCTTGACCTCGGCGCAGGCCTGGCGGAGCACGGCGCCGCGGCGTTCTCCCAGGATGACGATCGGCTTCTTGATGGCGGCGCCCTTTCGTGTAGTCTCGCCCGGGACGCGGTGGCGCGGCCGGGAAGCTGGTTGCGACTCGCGATCATACCATAGACCGGGAGAGCCCATGAAGCGAATCCGACTCCTCGACGCCGTGCTCGTCGTGGGCATCCTTGCCGTCGCCGCCGGGCTCGCCCTGCGCGCCTGCCACCCCGACGCGGTGGCTCCCGGCTTGACCGATCTCTCGCGCCGCGAAGCCGTGACCGTCTTCGTCGCGGTGCCGAATCCCTGGCGCCAGCCGCCCTTGAAGGATCTGCCCCGGCGCGGCGATTCGCAGGTCGGCGAGGGCGGGCGCGATCGCGCCGAGTTTGTCGTCCTGACGGGCGACACCGGGTATCCCGTCGCCGTTCTCCACGTGAGAGCCCGCGTCGACGCCGAGAAGCGACTCTGGTTCAACTACGCGGAGCTCCTGCCCGGCGCCAACCTCGCGTTCCGTCCCGGCCGCTACAGCATGGACGGCATCGTGCTCAAGGTGCTCCCGGGATTCCAGGAGGATCCGGGCGGATCGTTGCCGGGCGATCACCCCTAGCGGTGCGGGCTTACCTCGTCCTGGTCTTCCTGGCCGCCGCGCTGGCGCCGCCGTTACCGGGCCCCGCGCGCCTTGCCGATCTCCTGGCGATCGGTCTTGTGCCCGCGCTCCTCGGCGTCTACCGGGCTCGGCGTTCCCGCCTGGTGCTCGCGCCCCCCGAGCGCCTTTTCCTGTGCTTCGTGGGCTGGAGCGCGGTCGTGACGATCCTCGGCATCGTGACCGGCACCAATGGCCGCGGCCTCTGGGCCGCCCTCACCATGGGCCGGCTCCTGGAGCTCGTCCTCGTGTATGCCGCCGCCCGGGTCTACGCCCCCGATCGTGCCGTCCTGGGGCGCGCCGCCGCGCTCTCGGGCGTGGCGCTCGCGTGCTGGGGCTGCTGGGAGATCTTCTCCGGGATCGTTCTCCACGGCGAACCCTACCTGCGCGCCTTCAACGAGGGCTGGTATCGCGGCGAGTCGACGCACGTGGCCGGCGCGCTCGTTCTCCTCGCTCTCGCGTCGCTGTCCGCGGCCCCCGCTGGGCGCAGCGGGCTCATGGGGGGGTGGGGATTCGCGGCGAGCCTGGTGGCGGTCGTGGTCTCGGGATCGCGCGGCGCGCTGGCCGCCGGACTGCTGACCGCCGTCCGCGCGCTCCATCTCCTCGGTCGCCGCGGCGCCGCCGTCGGCGTCGTCGCGATCCTCGCCGTCGCGGCGCTCACCGCGCCGGCTACCTTCCGCAATCGCATTGTCCACGTCTTCGACCGGGGCGCGTACTCGGGGCCGCACGTCGATCGCTTCGAGGCCTGGAGAATCGCCCTGGTGGAGTCGCCGCCATGGGGCGTGGGACTCGGCGCTCGCCCATCGAGCGTGTATGAATCCCACTACGCCTGGCTCTACGCGGAGACGGGCGCGCCCGGGCTCGTCCTGGCTCTCCTGGGCCTCGTGGCGCTCGTGCGGGCCCCCGCGATCGAGGTCCGGGAGGTCGTGAATTCCGAGGGGCATCGCGACCTCGCGCATGACCGGATCGGCGACGATGAGGACGCCTGGCGGATACGCTCGGGCATCGGCCTCGCGCTCCTCGTGCTCTCGATCGGCGCCAACGTCTTCTTGATCTCGCGCGTGGCGCTTCCGGCCGCCTTGCTTCTCGGCGCGTTCGCGGCCCGTGTTTCCGAGGCCCGCGCGTCCGAACCCCGGCTCAACCCTTGATCTTCTCGACCAGGTCCTTCGGGATCAGGTCGAGCAGGGGTGACGGTGCCGAGGAACGTTCCCCGTAGGGGGTGCGGCGCCGGCGGGTGTGGGACAGGTGCAGGACCTGGCGGGCGCGCGAGACGCCCACGTAGAAGAGCCGCTTCTCCTCGTCGGCCTGCGCCCGCCGCACGGCCTCGGGCAGGTTCTCTCGCGGCTTTTGCGGCAGGATGCCGTCCTCGATCGCGGGCAGGAAGACGATGTTGAACTCGAGGCCCTTGGCGGCGTGGAGCGTCATGAGCTGGATGCCGGGCGCGGGCCCGCCGACGGCGGCCGGAGCCCCGGACGCGTCCGCGTCGGGCGCTGATTCTCCCAGCTCCACGCCCAGGCCGGCGCGGCTTCGCACGTCCTCGGTGAAGTTGAGGATGCGCTGGATGGAATCGTGGCCGGGCGTCGTGTCCGCGATGAGCGCCAACTCGCGGAGCCTCCCCACGGCGCGCGTGGCCGGGTCGTCGGGATCGTCGAGCACGGGGGGAGGAGCGAGGGCCAGGGTGTAGTTCAGCAGGGATGAGGGCGTCCAGAGATCGCCGCGGACCATGGACTCCCGGACCGCGGCGGCGACGCGATCCAGGGCGATCATGAGATCGTGGGCGAAGACCCTGCGCAGGCGCTCGCGCTCCGCCGCGTCCACGAGGAGAGCACCCATGTCGGGGGCCTGCAGGAGGTCCGGCAGGGTTTCGGGCCGCACGGCGAATCCCGGTCCCGCGAGCGCCTCCCTCAGGGCGTGCGCGAGCGCCTCGGCGTCGCCGATGTGCCAGGCGGCCGGCGCGGTCACGCGCCGCACCGCCAGCGTCACGGTCTCCAGGAACGCGATGGCGCCCACGACCTCGGGTCGTGCCAGCCCCTTGAGGACCCCGGATTGGACCCACGGCAGGCCCATGCCGGTCAGGGCGGCGCCGACGGGCGCCAGGAGGTGGTGGGCGCGGACGAGCACGGCGATCTCGTGGGAGGCCTGGCCGCCCGCGAGCGCCTCGGAGGCCGCCAGGGCGATGTAGCGGGCCTCGTCGAGCTCGGTCTCGCACGCCACGAGCCGGATACGCTCGCCGCGGTCGGACTCGGGCCGGGAGCGGATGAGCTCTTTGCGCAGGTGCTCGGGCTTGTCCTTCCAGATCGCGTTGGCCGCGGCGAGGATGGTGCCGTCCGAGCGGTAGTTTCGGACGAGCTTGACGATCCGGATGTCGGGGTAGTCGGCGATGAAGCGGGTGATGTTGGTGACGTCCGCGCCCCGCCACCCGTAGATGGATTGGTCGTCGTCGCCGACGGCCATGATGCGGCGATGCCGGCCCGCCAGGAGACTGCCGATCAGGTACTGCGAGAGGTTCGTGTCCTGGTACTCATCGATGAGCAGGGACTGGAACCGGTCCTGGTAGTGCGAGAGGATCTCGGGGAACTTCTCGAAGAGCTCATACAGCCGGAAGATCAGGTCGTCGAAGTCAAGGAGCCCGCGCTGTTCGAGGTGAGCCTGGTAGCGGGGGTACACGAGCGAGGCGACCTCGTCGGCGCGCGTGCGAACCGAGTGGTGGAAGCCCTCGGGGTAGATGAACGATCCCTTCGCATTCGAGATGAGGCCCGCGATCTCCTCGGGCCGCTGGTTGCCCGCGAATTCGTCGATGAGCTCCGCGAGGATGCCATTACGCTCCGTCTCGTCGATGACGCGCGACCAGGCGCCGTAACCGAGGCGCTGGAGATTGGGGACGCCGTCGTCGAAGGGGACGTCCCTGAGCAGGCCGAGCCCGGCGGAGTGAAAGGTCGTGATCCAGGCCTCCGCGATCCGGCCCTGCATCTCCTCCAGCCAGGCGTCATAGGGAGGGCGGGCGACCTTCTGCAGGGAGACGATGAGCCCGCGCGTCCGCTCCGCCATCTCCCGGGCCGCCTTGCGCGTGAACGTGACGGCAAAGATGCTCGACGGGGGAATGCCGGCGAGGACGAGGTAGACAAGGCGGCGGGTGAGCGTCGCGGTCTTGCCGCTGCCCGCGCCACCAAGCACAAGAATTGGTGGCCCATCGATGGGGTGGACGGCGACCGCCAGCTGTTCCGGGTTTAGCCGTCCCACCAGATTGAGGACGATCGCGAGGGCGTCCGGGTCGGAGGCAAAGGGGGTCAGTCCCGCGTTGACGATCTCGCGCTCACCCGGATCCAGGGGGGCCAGGATGTCCTCCAGAAGGCTCATGAAGCGCAAAGACTAGCCTGAACCGCGACGGACGAGAATGGAGGAAGGTCTTCCCGGACGATGGTTTGGTGTAAAACGCTGAAAAAAGGTGAGTAATGGCTCAAATCGTCCGGTGAAGCGGAGGCTGTTGGGGATGAGTTGATAAAGTGGGGAAAACCGTGGGAATTGCGCCAATCCCAGCGGAGGGGGGTCTGGAGGCCCTATTTTGGTCTTTTTCGTGCCTTGACATCATGAAGCTCCGGTTTGATGATCTCTATGGTTGTTGTCGCCTTCTTGGCCGCCCTCTTCGGGGCGGCTTTTTTTTGCCCGGATGTCCTGGCGGGCCCGCTTGCGGGGCATGGTTTGCGCGGCCTATACTCCTCGTGAGCCCTGAGAACACACACAGAGGGGCTTCACGGATGGAGCGCGGCGCGCCTTCGAGGTGCGTCGCAAGGTTGCAGGGAGGGAACACGGATGCAGGCGCGCCTGGAAAGTGCCGCAGGTATGGCCGTCGGAGTGGAAGCGCTCGCGTCCGCCAGGGGCGTCACGCCTCGGCGCGCCGAATCGGCGTCACCCGGATTCCTGGAATCGTTTACCCCACAATCCGTTGCGGATTCGTCCGCGACCCCGGAGTCGGCCCAGGACCAGTCGGTCGCGGCCCAGGCCATTCCCCAGGTCCGTCGCGAGATCCTGGAGCGGCCGCGCGGCCGCGTGGCGAAGAATTCCCTGCCCACCCAGACCTACAACGCCCGCGCACAATTCCCCTCGCTCAAGGTCTTCCAATATGCCCGGCCCCTGCCCGAGCCTCGGCCGTTCGGCACCCTGGAGGTGAAACCTGGTCCCGGGGGCGCGCAGAAGCTCCTTGCCCATTCGTACGGTCGATCCCGGGAGACCTCGTCCTCGCTCTTTGTTGACTCCCTGCAATAGTTGCCCCGCGAGCGGGGATGCGCGGCACTTCCGGCTTTTCATGCGGCGCCGGTCCGGCACAGAATGGGCGCGTGGAGAAACCGGCGTTCAAATCGGGCGAACCGTCGCGCGTGGACCGCGTCGCCCTGAATTTTGGTGATCGCTTTGCCGTCGTCGGCTCGACGCACGGCGACGCCTTGGCCCATGCCGAGATGCACGATCGGTTGCGCGCGGACGGGGTGCGGTTCATCTTCCATTCCGGAGACATCACCGGCGAGAAGATCGAGGGTTCCCGTTGCGTCGAGCTGGCGTTCGGCCCGGACTGTTTCGCCGTCCAGGGCAACCACGACGTGCTGGCGGTCGGACGAGAGCAGGTGCACACCTACGACGACCTGGTGCGCCGCACCGCGGAATCGACGGCCGCCGACCTCTCGCCGCATGCCCGTGATCTCCTCCTGAACGCTCCCGTGAAGATCGATACACCCTTCTTCAGCATCGTGCACGAGTCCTGCGCGCCGCCCTACTACGCGAAGCGGAGCAAGCGCCGACGGAAATACTTCGGGTGGGACCAGGGTTCCAGCGGCGACGAGAACATGGCCGCCGTCTCCTTCGGGCGCATCGATCGCCCCCACTTCATCGGTTCGGACCATGCGGCCTTCGTCATCGCGGGAGCGCCGCTCGTCAAGATCCGCAAGCCCCGCCCGGGCGAGGAGATGATCCTGCCCAGGCGCGCCGTCGTCTCCGTTCCCTCGATCTGCTTCTCGCGCGACCCGGACTACGATTGTGGCGCGGTCGTGGGGGAGGTCCAGCCGGACGGCCTTCTGAAGGTCCGCTTCCTTTCGTTCACGCCTGCCAGTCGCACCCCCGTTTACGACTACGTGCCCCAGTGATGGGGAAGGCGCCCTCGAACGCGGCAATGGTCCGCGAACAGTTCACCCTGCAGGCGCGCGATTTCGTCTCCGCCCAGCACGCCACCGATGCGGCGCTGATGGCGCAGTACATCGACGTCATCGGTCCTGCCGCCGGTGAGTCTCTCCTGGACGTGGCCGCCGGCCCGGGGCTCGTCGCGGCCGCCCTGGGCGCCGGGGCCGGCGAGGGCCCGGGCGGGTGCCGCGTGACGATCATGGACTTGACCCCGCGGATGCTCATGGAAGCGGCGCGGGTGGCGCCGCTCGCGCGTCGCGTGGAGGGGGACGCGCTCCGGTTGCCGTGGCGGAGCGGCACATTCGATGCGGTGATCTGCCGCCTGGCTCTCCATCACGTTCCCGACCCGGCGATCGTCGTCCGGGAGATGGCGCGCGTGGTGCGAGCGACGCCGGGCGCGCCGCGCCCTGGCGGCGGCCGCGTGGTCATCAACGACATCATCACCGGCGAGGACCCGGCCGAGAGCGCGGTGACGGAGGAGATCGAGCGGTTGCGGGATCCCTCGCACACGCGTTGCCTCGGGGCCCGGGAGCTGGTTCGCCTGGTCCTGGAGGCGGGAATGAAGGTCGAGTCGATCACACCCTGGCGGATGATCGTGGACCACGACGAATGGATGAACCGGGTCTATCCTCCCGAAGAGAACAGGCGCCTCGTGAGGGAGCGGCTGGAGGCCCTGGCGGGACGGGACCTGGGGGGGATGAGCGTCGAACGGCGGGACGGAGCACTCTGGATCAGCCGCCGCGGGATCATCGTCCGTGCGCATGTGTAGGCGTTGTTGCACAGGCTTGCAAAGGTTGCCGAGCAGGGAGTGAAGGAGAAAGCGCATGTTGAAATCGGCGTACGAGTTGGCCCTGGAGAAGTCCGGGGGTCTGTCGGGCAAGACCCTGACGGCGGCACAGAAAGAGCAGATCGCGGAACTGGAATTGAAGTTCCGCGCCAAGATTGCCGAACTGGAGATTCGGAGCGGTGACGGACTCCGTGCGGCCCAGGCCTCCGGGGATGTTGCCGCTGTCGAGGCCCTGACAGCGGAACTGGCGGCGGATCGAGGGCGCCTGGAGCGTGAGCTCGAGGCTGCCAAGGAGAAGGTACGCGCCGGCAGCTAGGCGGATACGGCCCGGTGCGGCGGTTGCGCCTCCCAGCGGCTGAGCTTAGACTCGGTCGGGGGCACGGAACGGTGAAGGAAGACGGAACACGCCTAGTGTGCGGGCGGAATGTGCGGAGGCTGACGAGCGAATGACGTTGGGACGACCGAACCGCCGCCAAGCCCCCGTGCCCCTTCCGCTTCACGCCTCCCAGTATGGTGGATTCCAGCTCGGTTCCCTCGTCGGTCTCGTGGGCGTCACGATCTGCCTGCTCCTCGGGGCCGTCATCGGGCGTCCGGTGGCGAGCTGGGGCGGGATTCTCCTGGCGTATGTCGACATCCCTTCGGTCTTCATCACCATCGGAGGCACGTTCTTCGTCTATATCGCCGCCTACACGCCCACCGAGTATCGCGGCATCTGGACCTACTTCATGCTCATCTTCAAGACCGACGATTGGAGCCCGGAGGAAGTCATCCCGACGCTCGTGTCGTTCTCGGAGAAGGCCCGCCGCGAGGGCCTCCTCGCGCTCGAGGATAACCTCGATGAGATCAACGACGACTTCCTCCGCCGCGCCCTTCAGCTCGTCATCGACGGAACCGACCCGGATCTCATCAAGGACATCCTCCGGATCCGGATGGGCAAGATGGAGGATCGGCACAACGACGCGATCGCGTGCTTCAACCTGATCGAGGTGCGCGCCCCGGCCTTCGGCCTCACGGGCACCATCCTCGGGCTCATCCAGCTCCTCAAGAACCTCTCCGATCCCGCCGCCCTGGGTCCCTCGCTCGCCGTCGCGCTCCTGACGACCTTCTACGGTGTCATCATGGCGAATGCGTTCGCCGGGCCGGTCCAGACGAAGCTCAACGGCAAGCATGTCGGCGAGGTCCTCGTGAAGAACCTGATGATGGAAGGCATCCTCGCGATCCAGTCCGGCGACAACCCCCGCATCGTGGAAGAGAAACTGCTCTCGTTCCTCTCCGGTTCGACGATGCGCTCTTACATGGACAAGCGGGGTTCGGAGCCCAAGTAACCGTGGGTATCAAGCGCTGTTCCAACTGCGGCAAGAACGTGAAGTTCCCGGACGGCGCCCCGGTCTGGGTTACGTCCTACGGCGACATGGTCACGAACCTCCTGGCCTTCTTCGTCGCGCTCCTCTCGTTTGCCACCTTCGACGCCAAGAAATTCGACGCGGCAGTGGAGGCCATGCAGGTGACGTTCGGCGTGGGCTTCTTGGAGTCCGGGGCGAGCGTCAACCTGACGGAGCGGACGTTCCTGAACGCGGGCGATACCCGTAAGCCCCTGGGGGAACAGCAGGATCCCATCATGTCCAACTCCCCGGAGGCTATGGGGTGGATGCAGGACGCCCTGGGCAAGGACATCGATATCGAGCGGACCGAGGATGGGCTCAAGATCCGCATCGCGGACTCGCTCCTGTTTGGGTCGGGCTCGGCCCAACTGCGACCGGAGGCCGCCCCTGTGATGGGCCGCGTGGCCTCCTTTCTCTCGAACGCGGCGCGTGGCCACGACGTGAAGTTCGAGGGTCACTCGGACGATATCGACTTCTTCTCCGCGCTCGCCTCGCGTGACAACCTGTCGCTCTCCTGTGAGCGCGCCATGGCCGTCTACCGGGCGGTCGGCCTGCAGGGTATCGGTGCGTCGCGGATGATGGTGGCCGGCTTCGGCGCCGGCCGGCCCTTGCGACGGCGCGACGGCGAGACCACGGAGGAGTACCGGTCCCGGAATCGTCGCGTCGAGATCGTTGTCGCCTGGCAGAGCCGCGACACGGGAACCTTCTAGCCCGACAGATTCACGAATCTCGAGACCACAAAAGTCACAAGGGTCCACAGAAACACGTAGCAGACCGCGGTGACGCAATTCGGGATTTCACATCGGACTGCCCATTGCGAGACCAGGGGCTTCTCAAGGCGTGATGCCGAACCGAGCATCCCTGGCGACGCGAGGAGCCTTATGAGGCGTGTGTGCATTGTGTGTTCCGCGTTTCAAAATGGATCAGGCTAGCCGAATGACTCCGGGGCGCGGCGGTGGTCCTCGATGGTCTTCTGTTTCAGGAGGAGATACTCGGCGTCTGAGATGTGCCCTTTTTTCAGCAGGAGATCGAGTTGTTGGAGGCGGTCATGGGCGGTGCCCGCGATCGCGGGTAGGGCTTCTGGAGGTAGGGTTGGGATGCGCAGGAAGGCGGCGATGTCCATGGATTCGGCCAGACGTGCCGGGATCTCCAGGGCGGGTCGGCGGCTGACCCGGAAGCTCCAGGCCAGGAACCGGCCGCACGTCCTGACGTAGTGGAGGGTCAGGAGGGCCGTGGCCGCGGCCCAGGCGAAGGCGCGCGCCAGGGCGGACGGGGCCGTGACGATGAGGCGCGAATCCCAGTCCACGAAGCCTGAGATCGTGACGCCGAGGCTGAAGACCACGAGCCCGAGGAGCAGGCGACTGGTGCGCTGGTGAGGGATCGGTGTGGGGTCGAGGCGGGCGGCGGCGATGCGCTGGACCGATGCTCGCCCCAGGCGGCGGTCGGTGATGACCAGCTCATCCCCCAGGAGCGCGATGGAGCGGCTGGAGAGGAGCCCCGTGGCCCAGGTGAGGGTCTGCGCGGCAGAATCCGGGACGCTCTTCATATCCCCAGCATAGCGCATGCTCGCGCCGAGACGCACCCTCGCGTGATCGCCTCCCGGCTTTCAGGCCTGCCGGCAGGGGTTCGGCTGTCGGAAAGCGGTCAAGGCCGCGAGCGGGCCCGTCGATGAGTAATTCGATGATATACGTTCATAGGCTCAATGATGTCGGGCTCTGGATCTCGGCCGATCAGATCGAGTTCCTGGAGTCGACGCCGGACACGGTGGTCAGCCTGTTGTCGGGGCGCAAGGTGATCGTGACGGAGTCCGTGGACGAGGTGGTGGCGAAGATCGTGGCCTACAAGCGCAAGTTCTATCTCCCCCCGGACGCGCTTGTGGATAAACAGGGGAAAGAAATCTATGCCCCTCCGGCAGTTGAGCGTTGACCCGATGCTTGGATTCGCGTTATCTAACTCCAAGAACGCCACACTGTTCGCAGTTTCTACGTCGCAGGAGATGATAACCCGTGCTTGAGAACGGCCCCGCTGCCGTCGCGCCCATCGTGCCCCTCATTTTTGCCGACTTCAGTTCAATTGCGTCCAACGCAGTCGTTGCGCTCCGCATCGGAGCGATCGGCCGCGCTATAATTCCGGGCATCGGCTTCGGCCGCTCGGCATCGGCGTCAAGGAGGCGATAAGGGATGGCGGAGAACGAAGCCGAAGAGAAGGACGAAGCGGCGAAACCCAAGCCCTCGTCCGTCTCCGAAAAACTGATCAAGTTGCTGCTGGGTATCGCCATCCTCGCCGTGATGCTGGGCTCGGTCTGGATGGCCGCGTACTACTTCAGCCGCGTCAATCGCCTCAACGCGATCGACGTGGAGCCGAACCAGAGGCCGGGCGTCGAAGCCGTCACCGAACCACCGCTCGCCTTCGACATGAACAAGTTCACGGTCATCATCTTCGACGAGGCCGGCCGCAGTTATAACCTCCGCGTTCACATCCTGCTCACGGTCAATGCCGAGCGGCCCGACAACCAGGAAGCGACGCAGGAACTTGTCTTGCGCAAGGATCAATTGACGGACGCCGTCTACGAGGTGCTGATCGCGATGAATCCCAAGGGATTCATGGGGACGGAGTCCGAGCGGAGCCAGGGGCTCGCGGAGCTGAAGGCGTCGATCATCCGCGCCGTCAACGCCCGCATGAAGCACCGCATCGACGGGTGCTTCCTCAAGGAGTTCATCTTCCAGTGACCGAGGTCCTCTCGCAGGAGGAGATCGACGCGCTCCTGACGGCGATCTCGAGCGGCGAGGGCGACAAGGCGCCGGCCGGCGGCGGCGCGGCCGAAGTCCCCGGGGAGCTTGCTCCGCCGCGTTCCAGCGGCAAGGTGGAGAAGCGCCGCCGGATCAAGATCTACGACTTCAAGCGGCCGGACAAGTTCTCGAAGGACCAGATCCGGACCCTGCAGATGATGCACGAGGCGTTCGCGCGCCTCGCGACGACGGCGCTCTCCGCGCGCCTGCGGACACTCGTCGGCGTCCACGTCTCTTCCGTGGACCAGTTGACCTACGAGGAGTTCATCAAGTCGATCCCGAACCCGACGACGCTCGCGGTCATCGACATGAGCCCGTTGAAGGGCAACGCGGTCCTGGAGATGGACCCCTCGATCACCTACTCGATGATCGACCGGCTCTTCGGCGGCAAGGGCAAGCCCCTCAACCTCCAGCGCGAGATGACCGACATCGAGCGCGGCGTCATCGAGCGGATCATCCTGAGAATCCTCAACGATCTCAAGGAGGCGTGGGCCAACGTCGTCGATCTCCGGCCGCGGCTCTCGACGTTCGAGTCGAACCCCCAGTTCGTGCAGATCGTGCCGCCCAACGACATGGCCGTGCTTATCACGCTTGATACGCGCGTCGGCGAGGTCGAGGGGCTGACGAACTTCTGCATTCCCTACATCACG
>CAZJQD010000046.1:0-27523 GCA_964548165.1 uncultured bacterium | reverse complement strand
GTGAGCCCGCTCGAGCGGAGCACGCGCGCGGCTTGGAGCAGGCGGGGGTGAAAGAACGGGTGAACCAGGGTGACGCCCGCGTCCGGGTGAGCGCCCGCCACTGCGTTGAGCCTCCTTGCGTTCAGCTCGATTCCCGCCGCCATGCGGCCGGTCTCCTCGGGCCTGGGATCGGGCCTGCGATGAAACCCGCCGAGCACGGCCTCGGGGCCGTGGCCGGTCCAGAGGTGGCGGTTGCCGAGACGCCGCGCGGCGCTGACAAGCAGGGATTCCGCGATCGCGAGAACGCGTTGCGTGGTGCCGTGCAGGCCTTGCAGCAGGCCCTCGTGATCCGCCAGGCAGGCATCCAGGTCCTGGTCCGTGACGAGGACAAGCTCGATGGGCGCGCTCAGCTCGCGTGCCGCCGCCGCCGCGCGGACGGCATCGCGAGCATCCGGCGAGACGGCCAGGCAGAGGAGGCGAACAGGACGGCCGATTGAGAGCAGGTCACGCGCGAGCAGAAGGCTGTCGGCGCCCCCCGAGAATGCGAGGCAGGATGACACACCTTCGGGAAGCAGTTCGGCAACGACCCGTGAACGTTCGCGCTCCCACTGGTCCAGGGCGTATCGGGGTTCAAGCGCGGTGACCGTGTCTTCCAGGGCCGCGGCCGTCGCCTGCGAGGCGGCGGAGTGGTCGCCTTTGGCGAGCGGGAGGATCGCCCATCCCCGGGATCGCGGATCGCGCGACACGGTTGCGATCACGGGACGAGGAGACCTGACCAGTGACGGCTCCAGGAGCTGTCGAGCAAGGAGCGGGCGCGTCGGGCCAGGAGGTCGGCGTGCGCGGCCGCTGCCGGGACCACGAGGTAGGCGCGCGATGTGCCGCGGTGCCAGCGTAAAGCAAAGGGTTGGTGCGGTGTGGTGCAAGCGTCCGCCAACCGCCGCAATTGGCGGCGCACCTGCACGTCGGCGGAATCCCGCCGCCCGATGTGATGGTAGATGACGAGGCTCTGGCCGCGCGCCGCGAAGTCTGCGGCCTCGGCGAGACGCGTGAACTTGGGTCCGCCGCGCGCGGTTGGAGAGATCGCGCATTCCAGGCCGTTGTCGGGATCGAGAAAGACGAGTTCGCACTGTTCCAGGCTTTCAAGCGCGTCCGCGTGCCATTGCGCGCGGTGCGCGGCCCGGTCCGCACTGCCCGGCCCCAGGTGCGTAAATGACAGCGGCCGCGAGAAGAAGCGCGTCGCCTTGGGCAGGATCCCGGACTCCTCCACCGCGCCCAGGTCACGGCGACCGGATCGCACCAGGTGAGCGAGCTTGTCATAGAGACGGGGATCACAGTCCCGGTAGCGCTCATCGTTCTGCGGTGAGCGTTCGAGGTAGCCGGTGAACTTTCCGTCGTTCAGGTGATTCTCGTCGGGGACGCGGTACCAGTGAACGCCCAGGGAAAGGGAGACGCCGCTCGCCCCACCGGTGACGGAACCGGTGGCGAGCGCCTCGAGCAGTGCGTACTTGCCATAATCCCCGAGGTCACCGGCGTACCTGTCCTGCACGGTTCAGGTCCTGGGAGCGGGCGTCTTCCGCCAGGCGCTCAGCGCGGCACGGCTCCCGGGCGATTGAGGTGGCTGAGGAACTCGGCACGGTAGTCGCGGTCGGGGCCCGGGGTCGAGAAGAGACCGCGCGTCGTGGAGGTGACCGTGAGCGCTCCGGCCTTCTGGACGCCGCGCATCTCCATGCAGAGGTGTCGCGCCTCCAGGACGACCATGACGCCGCGTGGCTTGAGCTTGGCCTCCAGGAAGTTGGCCACCTGCTCGTTCAGCCGTTCCTGGACCTGGGGCCGGCGCGCGAAAAATTCCAGGGTGCGCGCGAGCTTCGAGAGCCCGACGATCGAGTCGCCGGGCAGGTAGGCGATGTGGCCGACGCCGAAGAAGGGCACGAGGTGATGAGCGCAGGTGGAGTAGAAGGGGATGTCCCGCACCAATACCATCGATTCGTAGTTGTGCTCATTGGGGAAGACCGTGAGCTTGGGCTCGTAGGCCTTCACGGTGCCGGCGAAGATCTCGAAGTACATCTTGGCGATCCGCCGTGGCGTGTCCTTCATGTCCGGCTCGTTGAGATCCAGCCCCAGGCTCTCCAGGAGGGCGCGGGAATTCCGGACGACCGCGTTGAATTCCTCGACGCAATCGTCAATCGAACGCTTTGGCAGGACGTCGTCGCCGTCTCCGTCATCCAGATCGATGTCGTGGCTCATGTTCCGGATCGTACGCGAGAGCCTTCCTGCCGTCCAGACGGGGGAGGCCGTGCCTGGGCTTGGCGTCAGCATGCGCCGCGAGGAGCAGCAGGCGTGACGTATTGTCCCCCGTGTTGCGGACCGCTAGTCTATGCCGCATGCGTGCACATCGCGGCCCGGTCCTGGCCCTGCTCCTGGTGGTTGCTTCGCTTCCCGCGTCGGCCCAGGCCTGGGTGGAGTCCACGGCGCAGTCGTGGGTCGAGTCGGCCTCGGGGCGCCGAGCCCTGTCTGCCCGCCAGCTGGTGCCCGTGGGGGCGCGAATTCGAACCGGGGACGGAGGTTACGCGCGGCTGATCCTCCCGGATGGCTCCCGCGTGACCGTCGAGACGGCCACGACGATCCAGGTGACGAGGTCCCGGGCCGCCGCGACCGCGGTATCCGTGCGAACCGGCAGAGTTCGCGTGGCCACGGGGTCATGGCGATGGCCCGGGGAAGCCTTCGAGGTGACGTCCCCGATCGTGACGACCGGGGTCCGTGGCACCCGGTTCACGGTGAACGTGTCGCCGGAAGGGGAGGCGACCATCGTCTGTGATCGCGGGGTGGTTGCTGTCGGGGGTGAGACCGTGGTCGCGGGTCAGCACGCCCTGGCCGGGTTCGCGGCCCCGGTGCGCGTTGACGCCGCGCCGATCCTTTCCTCGTTCGCCGCGCTTCCCGTCGGTGAACGGCGGCGCATCGCCGTCGCGGCCCTGGGCGGGCTCATGGAAGAGGCCGTCGAGAGGCGAAAGGCCCAGGCGCGGCACTTCGTCTCGACGCTCCGCGAGCTCCATGCGGAGCTTCGCCGGCAGGAGGACGATGACGAGGACCGGTTGCCGGGTATTGCGAAGCTGGCGCGGTTGGTGACGGTCTTTCGCCGTTCCCTGAACGAGGCCCGCGATATTCTCGGACGCGACCGCGAGGCCGGCCTTCGCGAGGAGACCCTGCGATCCCTGCTCGAGACGGAGGGTGTCCCGCCGCTCGTGGCCTGGGGAGCCCGCGCGGCGCTGGCGCGCGCCGATCGCGATCGCGCGCAACGCGATCGCGATCTCGCGCAGGTGGAAGCCGCCATCGATCGCACGGGCGAGGGTCTCGTGAAGCTGGCGACGGCTGCCGCCGCCGATCCGCGAGGCGCCGCCACGACGGGCCGCATCCTCCGGGATGGCCTCGGGATCGACCTGGATGCCGAGCTTCTCCCTGACGACAGCGTTCGGCTCATGTCGCCTGCCGATCTCGGCTGGACGCGGGGTTCGTTTTGGATGCAGCGGACTCTGCGGGGGCGCACCGAGGCTCGAACCACGGTGATGGTGACGCCGGTCGCCGACGCAACGGGATGGACCGTGGCGCGCGCTCCGCTCGCCTTCGACACCTCGCTGGCCGTGCACGCCTTCCTGACCGAGACGGCCGCTTGGCTGGACGACTTTCCGGGCGTGCCCCAGGTGACGCGCCGCCGGCCGGCCCTCTATTACAAGTTTCCTCTCGCGGTGGGCGATCGTTGGACGGCCTGGCAGGCGCCCGGACTCCCCGCCCTCGCTCTCCGGCTCGAGAGGACCGTCACGGCCGCCGAGCGCGTTGCGACGCCAGCCGGCACCTGGGACTGCGTGCGCGTCGAAACGCGCCTGCGCTTCGGGCGGGCGTCAAGGGCTCCCCTTGTTCACGTCGAGTGGCTGGCGCCGGGTGTAGGGCCCGTGCGCGAGTTCTCCTTCCGCCGTGAATACCAGTCGGTGGCATGGGACGAGAGAATCCCGGCGGTCGAACCTTCCCTGGAGGAGACGGCGCCCTAGCAAAAGCGGCACCTTGGCCGATCGCCTACCGCTCCTTCTTGGCCCGCCGTTGCTGGAGGATCTCGTGGTGGATCAAATCCTGCTCGCGGAGCGTGAGGTTGAGGAATTCGCACCGGACGCCGTCGCTCTCGATGGCGATCACGCGGGCATGGATGGTCAGGGGATGATGCTGGTCGGAGGACGGCAGGGCGACCACCAGGTGGTCCTCGGGAGCGAGTCCCGGGAGCGGCGCCAGGCGGAATCCGCCCGGCGAGATGTCGATCAGGGTACCTTCGTAGCTCTTGCCCGGCGCTCGCGATCGCCCGTCCATCGCGTCCTTCCAGGCGGAGGCTTCCACCTTGGTGAGGTGCACGTGCCAATGCACGTCGGCACGGTAGAATTCACGGTCCTGGAACCGCTCCAGCCTCGCGGGATGCTCCAGCCGCACGACCGGCGCCGGGGTTGCCGAGACGCCAAGGACCCGCGACAGGAAGAAGTAGCGCGCATCGAGGTCGCGCCAGAACGAGACCTTCACCACGTCGCGGGCGGTGAGCGTGCGGGCGGCGTCGGGTGGAACCTTGAGGACGAGGGCATCATCATCCACGGAGAGAATGCCGGCCTTCCAGGCGTTCTGGGCATCCGTCAAGGAAACGTCCTGGCCGGGCAGGCATTCTCTCGTCGAAAAGAGCCTCTGGCTGGGGAGCGGCTGGTCGAACCCGAGCTTCTCCTTGAGGGACTGGAGGAGAGCAGGACTGACTCCTCGCTTGGACAGGATCGACGCCTGGTCCGCGAAACTGTGAATGCCGGGAAGAGCGCCCAGGGCGATTGTCATGCGCTCCAGCAGGGCAGTCTCCTCGGCGTTCAGGCGCTTCTCCGCGGCGCGATCCGCGGCCCGGTGCCGGATGAGTCTCCGGCGAACGCGCCGATCCGCCAGGACGGTGGAGATGTGCCAGGCGCTCAACAGCAGGATGATTCCCAGCAGGACCACGGCCAGGCCCAGCAACTGCTCGGTCGTCGCGGAGGGCAGGCGGAAGAGGTGGATGGGCGTGGACGGATTCATGATCCTTGGAGGAAGGTTAGCACGGGAGAGCCACCGAAGTGCGCACGGAGTTTACAAATTGCGTTCTACCATTGCGGCCGATTTCGGTACCGCTCAGGAGAGGGCAGGTCGCTTTCATTGAGCGGTATGAGGGTGAGTCGGTCCCTGCGGGGAAATCCGATTCGGAATGTTGTTCAGGCGAAGGTGCAGAGATACTCGGCGATTCCCTCGTCCACGGCGATGTCGAACCGGGACTTGGCCGGGACATGAAACGACGTCCCCGCGTGGACGGCCGTCCAGTCGGCGCTGCCGGCCTGCCGCACCCGGCAGGATCCCGCCAGGATCTCCATGAGTTCCGCGGCGTCCGTGTTGAACGTGTACTCGCCGGGATAGATGAGGCCAACCGTGCGCCGCGGCGCGCCCGCGGCCGTGATCGTGTGGCTCACGACTTTTCCGTCGAAGTAGACATTCGCCTTCAAGGTGATCGTTCCGGTCAGTTCCGCGGGGTGGCTCATGGCGTTCCTCCGAGATGTGGGGTCGGGCCGTCCCCGTGGACGCCCGGTCGGAGACGATAGGGCGTGGACTCCCCGCCCGTCCAGATACTTCATGACCGCTCAAAGCGTTTCAAACATCGCGACAATTCGACAGTTCTACAATTATGAAAATGTGATACCGGACGCCCTGTCCGGTTGCGGATGGGCAGGCGGCCTGCGATACTGGCCCGAGCGTTCGCCGGATGGTCGCGCGGATGCACTCCGCTTTTAGAAGAGGTGACCCGGTGTACAGGCCGCAGATCAAGGTGATCGACTGCACGATTCGTGACGGCGGACTCATGAACAAGTCCCGCTTCGAGCCGGATATGGTCCGCAGGGTCTTCCAGGCCGTTAACGCCGCCGGCGTCGACGTCATCGAGCTCGGCTATCGAAACTCCAAGAAGCTCTTCGACCCCAACGAGTATGGCCCCTGGCGGTTCTGCGACGAGGACGTCCTCGCGCGATGCGTCGAGGGCATCGACCGGACCTGCAAGATCGCCGTCATGCAGGACGCGCACAAGGCCTACGCCGAGGATCTCCTGCCGAAGTCCCAGAGCGTCGTGGATATCGTCCGCGTCGCCACGTACGTGAAGGACGTGGACAAGGCCATCGCGCTCGCGAACGCCGCGATCGACAAGGGCTACGAGGCCTGCATCAACATCATGTCGATCTCGCAGGTCATCGAGCGGGAACTCGACGAGGCGCTCCAGCAGATCGAGCAGGAGACCAAGGTCTCGTCCGTCTACATCGTCGACAGCTTCGGCGTGCTCTACTCGGAGGATGTCGACTACTACGTCGAGAAGTTCAAGAAGTTCATCAAGACGAAGGAGATCGGCATCCACTGCCATAACAACAAGCAGCTGGCTTTCGCCAACACCATCCAGGGGATCATCCGCGGTTGTAACTGGCTCGATGGCACCCTCTACGGTTTCGGTCGCGGCGCCGGCAACTGCCCCCTTGAGCTCCTCGTCAGTTTCCTGAAGAACCCGAAGTTCAACGTCCGCCCGCTCATCGAGGTCATCGGCTCGGACATCATGCCGATCACCAAGTCGATCGAGTGGGGCTACCGGATTCCATACATGATCTCCGGTTTCCTGAATCGCCACCCCGAGGCCGCCATGGCGCTGATGGAACTTCCCGACGAGGATCCCCGGAAGACGGACTACGTGGAGTTCTACGACAAGAGCGTCATCGACGAGGTCGTCAAGTAGCCGCTTGAATTACCCGGCCTGGAGGAGCCGCGCGGGCCGCTTCCTGCGTCGGGCGTGGTCCGACGATCTCTTCGACCTTGCCGCCCAGATCGCCTTCTACCAGGCCATCGGGCTCTTTCCTTTCCTCATCTTCCTGCTCGCGCTCCTCGGCCTCCTTCCGATTGACGACGTGGTCAGCGAGGGGCTCGCGATGGCTCGGGGCATTGTTCCTCGCCGCGCGCTGGATCTCGTGGCGGTCTGGATCACGGAGGTTCGCGCCGCGGGCGGCGTTCCTGCCCTCTCGTTCGGCATCGTGGCCACGTTCTGGGCGGGTTCCGCCGGCGTCGGCGCCCTGCTCTCGGCCTTCTCCCGCATCGACGCCGTGCCCGTCCCCTTTTCCTTTGCCCGCAGTCTCTGGCTCCGCCTCTCCATCACGCTTGTCGCCGCTGTGCTCCTCGTGACCTTCCTGACCGGGTGGGTTCTCTGGCCCACGCTGGCGGAACCAATCTTCGCGATTTTTGGTCGTGGTCCGGCGCCCGCCTGGATCGGTTTTCTCATCCGAATTCCCGTGGTCTCTATCGTCAGCGTGATCGCGATGGCCTGGGCCTACCGCTACCTCTCGCCCCGGCGCCCGTCGTTCCGCGCCGCCCTGGGCGGCGCCGTCCTGGCGGTCATCCTCTCGGGCGGCCTCTCGCAGGCCTACGTGGTCTATCTTCGGACTGCGTCCGATTACGATCGCACCTACGGGAGTCTCGCTGGCTTCATGATCCTCCTGCTCTGGTTCTACACGCTGAACCTGGCCATCCTGGTGGGCAAGGTCTGGATCGTTACCGCGGAAGACAAGGCGGGAGCACCAGGGCGCTAGGCGCCCACGCACTTGGTGAAGAGCGAGCCCAGGTGGCCCCCGGGATCGTATCGGGCCTTCAGTTGCCGCCAGGCCTCGCCGCCATACAGTCGATCGAAGGTCTCGCGGTCGAAATAGGATCGGGAGTAGAGCGACTTGAGCCCGTGGAGCTCCTGCGTGCGGTCTTCGATCCTCCTGTTGGCGGAGCCGGGCCGATCGGCTCGAGACGAGGCGCGGATCGAACGCTGGGGCGGTGACGATCGCGGCACGCTGTCCCAGAAGGCGATATCGAAGTGGAGCCGCCCGGGCTCGAAGGGAAAGAGCGGGACTGCGCGCCGTGGGGTGAACGGGCAGACCCAGATCGGCGTGATGCCGATGTCCTCCAGGAACCAATCCAGGAAGGCCCCGGACGCACCCGGAAGAAACCCGATGTCCTGCACCACGGACTCCTGGCCTCGCCCGGGTGAGAGGCCGAGTCGCTCGGCCCACCGGCGAAGGATGCCGTAGCCGCGGGACCCGCGGAGAGAGCGGGGGCAGAGACGCCTCACGAGGGGATTCTCCATGCCGAAGTGGCGCGAGCACCAGAACCAGTCCGTATCCCACCGCCAGATATAGTCGTGGGTCGTCAGCACGTCTTCCGGCCGCTCCCGGATCGAGCGGTAGTACACGTTCATGCCCGTGTAATCGCTGGGCGCCGGTCCCTCGTCGACGAATGTTCCCCGGTTGATGTACTGCTCTGTCCGCGAGAAGACGACGCCGTCGAGAAAGTCAGCTGCCGCCGCGTTGCCGTCCCTCCCAAGAGGCCCGCGTCCCAGGGCCGCTTCCTCCATCGCGTCGAGAAAATCGGCGAGGACGCGGTATCGTACGTGCTCGACCCGGACGAGCCGGCGAACCGGGACGAGGCGGATCGCCAGCTTCAGGGCGTAGCCGAGCGTGCCGTAGGAATTCGGGAATCCGAGAAAGAGATCGGGATGGCGGGTCGGCGAGCAGGTGACGATCTGCGCGTTTCCCGTCAGGACGTCGCATTCCTCGACGGTATCGTGGGCGAGCCCTTCGCGAAATGAGGTGGCCTCGATCCCGATCCCGGCCACGGCACCCCCGACGGTGATCGTGCGGAGCTCGGGGACGACCGCGGGCATGAACCCGCGTGGCAGGGTCTCGGCGACGAGCGTGTCGTACGTGGCCATGCCCTCGACGACGGCGAGCCCGGCGACGGTATCGACGGCCAGCACGTGGCGAAGCGCGCTCAGGTCGAGCCCTCGACGGACGCGCCGCCGCGGGCGGAAGAGGTGCGTGTCGGCGTGCGAGGTCCGGATGGGGTGAGTCTTTCCCATCAATTGCACGAATTGCTCGACGATAGAGCCACGCCGTACCCGATGCTCGGCGATAGCGACCGGATGCGTGGCCTCGAGGCCCGGAGCGCGCGCGACCGCGAGGGCGTTCACGGCCCCGCCTCCGCGCTCAGCGCGATTTCAGACCGACCCCACCCCCGTGCCGCCGCGAACGCGAGCTCCCGCTCCGAAAGGGGCTCGCGGCAGACGATATTGCAGACGACGCCGTCGACGCTCAGCCCGGTCTCCGCCAGGACGAGGTAGTGCTTGAACGTGCGGATCGCTCGCTCGACATCGAGGCACCCGCCCGCCTCGAGCAGGGCCCTGAGTTCCTGCTCCTTCGCGCAGAACCTGCCGTGCCAGGCCGCCAGGGTCTTCGGATAGGAAAGGGCCGGCAGATTCTCCCGGTCCACGATCGCGAAACGGCGCTCGAGCAGTCGGAGCGTGTGATGGATCCCGGGAACGCGTCCGCCCGGGAAGATGTGCCGCGTGAGCCAGGGATCGGGCTTGTAGAAGAGACCCTCGTGAAACATCGCGTGGAAGAGGGCGGTTCCTCCGGGCAGCAGGCAGCCCGAGACGCGAGCGAACAGCATGTCGGGGCAATCGATGTGCTCCAGGAGCCCGATCGAAATGATGTGGTCCCACTGTCCCGAGACCTCGCGCGCGTCCCCGACCGTGACCGTCACGAGGTGATCCAGTCCCCGTCGACGAGCCTCCGCGGCGATGTACTGCCCCTGGGCGGTGGAGAGCGTGACCCCGTGGGCGCTGAGGCCGTAGCGCGTCGCGGCGTGAAAGAGGAATCCTCCCCAGCCACATCCCAGGTCGAGGAGTGTTCGTCCCCTGGCGTTACTCGGAATGCCGAGCCGCTCGGCGTAATGCGCGAACTTTTCCTCCTGGGCCTCCTCGACCGTCTGGACCCCCGGTCGCCAGAGGCCGCTGGAGTATTGGTGGTGACGGGTGTCGAGCCAGGCGAGGTAGAAGCGGTTGGCGGTCTCTTCGTCGCACCAATCGCTGAGACTGTAGTGACTGTTGATATTCCGGTCCGGCTCGTCGAAAGAGAAGAAGCCGCCGCGGAGCCCGGCGCCCAGGAGTCGTATGCGGTCGGGGAGGGGGAGAGCCTGGCGCAGGCTGGGATCGAAGACGGCGCGAACCAAAACCAGGAGGAAGTGGCGGTAATCGGAGTCCGCCACGTGGATGAGCCCCTCGCAGTAGCAGTCGCCGAGCTCGAGCGATCCTCCCGTGAAGATCCGGCGGCAGGTCTCTGCGGCGTTGTCGAGCGCGATGCGGACGAGGTGGTTCCCGGCGCCGATGCGCTCCAGTTCATGGTTGTCCAGTCGAAGCGAGAACGAAACGCTCTTCTCGACCTGGACATAGCGCCACAGGAGACGGACGAGCAAGCGCTCGTGGACGGTGAGCGCCGTCCGCTCGTCGGGCCTTGCAGGGCGGAGAAACGATGATATGAAGGATTCGGGCGACGATATCCAGGATGTCCCGCCCCTGCCCTCGGCCATGACCCACCCCCACGATCAACGCTAGCACCCGTGGAGGCCGGCGCGCTACCCCTTACCCCTCTTCCAGTTCCCGAAGTTGCCCGTCCGTCTGGCGCAGGCGATGCGCGAGGGCGCGGGCGAGGCGGCGAAAGAGCGTGGCGGCGAGGACCGGGTGCGTGGCGGCCAGGGCGTCACAGCGGCGACGCGAGAGGACGTAGAGCCAGCAACGGGAGGCGGCCACGGCGTCCGCGGATCGGGGCTCGGCATCGATGAAGGCCATGTCGCCGAAGAAGTCGCGGCGGGCGAACGAGGCCAGGTGCCGGTCGCGGCCGTCGGAAAGCTTCAAGAGGATCTTCACGGTGCCCTTGCGCACCAGGAAAAGCTCATCGCCGGTGTCACCGGCCCGGAAGATGACCGTACCTTCCTCGATCTCGCGTTGCTCCATGATGGCCAACAGTGCGGCCCGGGTCTCCTCGTCGATACCGCGCATGAGGTCGAACTCCGCCAGCTCCATGGGCGCCCCGTGCCCCTTTCCGAGCCTATCCTCCTCTTCGAGCACGCGATCCTCGACGAACTCCAGGGCCTCGTCGAGCGAGCCGAACGTGCGGAGCGGCGCGGCGCCGTGACCGAGCCCCGCTTCCTCCAGGTAGGCCTCGAGGTTCCGGCCGGTGGGGCGACTGCGGGCGACCTCCGCAAAGAGCAGTTCGCCGCCGCGGTCGCCCAGCATGGCCGCGATCTGGGCAAGCATGTGGGTGGCCGTGAAGTCGATGGAGCTGACGTGGCGCAGGTCGAGGACGATGCGGCGACACGACTTGATATCGTCTTCAAGCTGGCTCATCAGCTGGTCGGTCGTGCCGAAGAAGAGACTGCCCTGCAACTCCACGACGGAGGTCTCGCGGCCGCGCTTCTCCAGGACGGCGCGATCGTCCGGGAGATACTTGCGGCGAGAGAAGGCGGTGTCGGCGTAGCGTCGCCGGCGGATGACGTTCATGCGGATCTGCTCGCGGAGGAAGAGGAGGATCGCCAGGCCGAGGCCGGCCCCGGATGCGACCAGGAGGGGAGCGGTCACGGCGAGCACGATGACGATCAGGATGACCGCGAAGTCGAGGTGCGTGGAACGCTGTCTCAAGAGAGCAAAGCTGTGGCGATCGATCATCCGGAAGCCGACGACGATGAGGATGCCGGCGAGCGCGGGCCGTGGAATCCAGGCGATGGCGGGAGAAAGCACCAGGAGAGCGAGGAGCGCGAAGGCGCCGGCGAAGAAGCCCGAGAGGCGTGTGCGTCCACCTCCAGCCAGGTTGACGAGCGTTGCGCCGGAGGTGCCGGCTCCGGCCATGCCGCCGCACAAGGCCGCGGCCAGGTTGCCAAGTCCCTGCCCCCTGAGCTCGCGGTTGGACTGGTGGCGGGAGTGGGTGAGCGTATCGAGGATGACGCAGGTCTTGAGCGTGTCGATCGAGAGGAGGACGGCAAGCGTGCCCGCGGTGGCCAGGCTGTGCGCCAGGATCGAGGGATCGATGAGGCGGATGTTCTGCCACCGCGCCAGGGAGCCCGTGATCGCGTCGACGCCGCCCGCGATCGTCCCGATGACCAGGGTGTTGTCCGCGAGGGTGCCGAGCGCGGGGTGCCACGGCACGAGGCCCCAGTAGACGCTCAATCCGGCAATGAGGGCGAAGATGGGAGCCGGGACGAGCTTGGTGATCCGGGGACCGACCAGCATGCCCGCGATCGCGGCAACGCTGACCATGACCGCAGGCGCGACGGTCGCGTCGGGGTGCGCGAGACCTTGCCAGAGCGTGACCCCGTGCGTGAGCCCGAAGAGCTTGGGGATCTGGTCGAGGATGATCTTGATGCCGACGCCCGAGAGGTAGCCGGCGACCACGGGGTAGGGGATGTACTTGATGAGCTGTCCTCCTCCGGCCAGTCCGAAGCCGAACTGGAGAGCGCCGGCGGTGGCCGTGACGACGAGGAGAAGGAGGATGATGACGGAAGGATCGTGGCCGTTGCTGGACGCCGCGAGCTCGGCTGCGAGCCCGCCGAGCACCATCGCGGCCGGCGCGCACGGAGCGGAGATCAGGCGCGGGGTGCCACCAAAGAGCGGCGCGACGAGGCCGAGCGCGACGGTGCCGATAATTCCCAGGAGCGCGCCCTGGGCGGCTAGCCCGGGGCCGGCCTGGGAGAGCGTGGCGACGCCGAAGGCGATGGCGGAGGGGAGCGCGACGAGCATGGCCGCGAGCCCGCCCCAGGTGTCACCTGCCAGTGCGCTTCCGCCGGTAGCGTGCTGCTTATGGCTTCCCGCCCTGGAATCAGACATCACAGTAAGATTACCCCCCGCACCCTGTCCTATGCAAGATGGCGGCCGCTCCCGGCCGGGCGGCCGCTCCCGGCCGGGCCGCCGCTCGCGACCGGGCGGCCGCTCGCAACCGCGCGGCGATCAGCGCGGTGGGTCGGTGACGAGAATGACGGCGTCGCGGGCGAAGATGCGCACGGCGATCTCGCCCGCCAGGTCCGGCGGGTTACCGGGGTAGGGATAGACGGCGCGCCAGGGGCCGCGGCCTGCCGCCTGGCCGGAGACGCGAACGACCTGGTCGGCGTCGCTGGCGTTCAGGAGGACGACCACGCGTTGACCGGCGTGGAAGCGCATGAACCCGATGATCGACCGGTCGTCATCTACGAGGATGGTGCGATAGTCGCCGCGGCTGAGCGCGGGAAGAGAACGCCTCAAGTGGATGAGGCGGCGGTAGTGAGCGCGAAGCCCCTGGTCCACGACGTTAGGTTCCCGTGGTCTCGGGCGCCCATGGGGATCGACCACCTCGTCGTCATACTCCAGGTCCTCCCAGAGCATGGGCTTGCGGTCGCAGGGGTCGTTGGCCCCGGTCATGCCGGCCTCGTTGCCGTAGTAGATCATCGGCGCGCCGAGGTAGGTCATCTGGAAGGTGACCATCAGCCGGTGCGTGGCGGCGTCGTCCGGCCCCCCGCGATCGATGCGGTAGTCGCGGTTGTGCTCCACCTTGGACTTGTTGAAGTGAGGGCCCCAGTCACGGAAGTTCATGTCGGGGTTGACGATGAGCGTCGCCAGGCGGGCGCAGTCGTGGGAGGAATAGAGGTTCTGCATGACGTTGGTGATCTCGCGCGGGTACGCGTTGCGCAATTCCTCCAGCCTTCGGTCGAAGTCGCTGGCCAGGATGCGCCGTTCCCGATCGATGAAGAACTCCGTCGCCGCATACGCGAAGGGATAGTTCATCAATCCGTCGAACTCGTCTCCGCGCAGGTAGTCCGGCGCGATCTCGACGACCTCGCCCGTGAGGTAGGCCTCGCGGTTGATGCTCTTGACGTGCCGCCGCCATTCCTTCCAGAAGGGATGCGGCAGGCAGAAGGCGACGTCGAGCCGCCAACCGTCGACGCCGTCCGCGACGTTGCCGTTGGGCGCCATCCACCGCCTGGTGATGTCCCAGACGTACTGCTTGTAGCCCGCGTCCACCACGTCGCCCTCGCGTCGGAACTCGGGAAGCGTCGAGATCCCGAACCAGCCGCGGTAGGCGAAGCCGTCGGGGAGAGAAGGGTCCCAGCGCGAGACCGAGTACCACGAGGCGTAACGCGAGGACTGGCCGTTTCTTCGCAGGTCCTCGAAGGCGAAGAAACTTCGCCCGGAGTGATTGAAGACGCCGTCGATGATGACGCGGATCCCGCGGTTGTGTGCCTCGCGGAGAAGCTTCAGGAAGAGCTTGTCGGCGGAAGTCCAGACCCAGGTCGAGGGATCTTCGGTCTCGTTGGCGGCGGCGATGAGCCGCCGATCGCCCTCGGGATCGGGGCCAAAGGTCTCGTCGATGTGATGAAAGCAACTGGCGTCGTACTTGTGATGCGACGGGGCGCGGAAGATGGGATTGAGGTAGATGGCGTTGACGCCGAGATCCTCGAGGTAGTCGAGCTTGTCGAGGACGCCCTGCAGGTCTCCGCCGTAGCGGCGACGCCAGATCGAGTGGAAGACGTTCGGGAAGTTCGCCGATTCCCAGTCGGATGGCGCGTACCAGTCGGAGCCCCAAGTGCGCAGGGACCAGCCCGGCGCCGCTTCGTCGCGAATATCCCGGACCGTGGGGTCGTTGGTGGGATCCCCGTTGCGAAAGCGCTCCGGGAAGATCTGGTACCAGATGGCATCCCGTGCCCAGTCCGGCACCGCGCCCAGTCCGTCATCGTTCATGGCGACCTCCGGTGCATCGCTCTCCGCGGCGAATGCCGCCGCAAGGAGACCGTCGCCCGCCGTTCCGCTCGGCGACAGGCACAGGAGGCCTGCCAGTGATGCAATGACGGTTGTGCGGCGCATTGCGTTGAGCATAAGCCGCGCAATCTCCGGCGACAACCGATGCGTGCTGTCCCAGGCGCGCCTGTCCGTTACGGCCGGCCAATGATAGAGTGCGCGGATGCAGATCTTTCGTGATTCTGACTGCGCGTTCCAGTCGGCGCCCGCGGCGTCCTTTTCCGGCATCGTGAGCATGAAGCGGGTGGCGGCCAGCGAGGAGGATCCACCGACGCACCTGTATCGCGTCGCCTTCGAGGCGGGAGGCAAGACGCACTGGCACACGCACACCGGCCCCCAATGGCTCTTTGTCATCGAGGGGAGGATCCGCGTGCAGGCCGAGGGCGAATCGGCCGTCGATCTCGATCCCGGCGACGCCGTCGTGATTCCGCCGGGCCGGAAGCACTGGCATGGCGCCGCGCCGAATTCCCGTGGAGTCCATCTTGCGGTGAACATTGCCGCCGAGACGTCGTGGATGGAGGCGGTCTCGGAGAGCCTGTGAATTTCTCGGGCTGATTTTCCAACAGTTCCGATTTGGTGTGGTATCTTGAGAACAGGCCATGCGGCGGCGGTAACGCTTCGCCCGTCGCAAGGGGTTCGGCGCCGCTGAAAGAGAGCGTGGCCGAAGGGGCCTAGTCGCGATGGCCGGGCCGCCATCCCAAACCTCGGAGGCCCCTTCTCATGACTCGACCGACTCAACAGCCGTCCTCGCCATCGCCGAATAACCTCGACCGGCAGGAGAAGATTATGGCGTTCTTCTTCGTCACGGCCATTCTGCTCATGCTGGCCGCCAAGTTCCTCTTCGGTTTCTAAATGCCGCACGATCCGTCGATGTCGCGCGTCGCGGGTGATGGTCCCGTCGTTCGCCCACAGGTCGTGCCCCGGGCGACCTACCGCCTGCAACTCCACCCTTCCTTCACCCTGCGCGACGCGCGGCGGCTTCTCGATTACCTCCAGGAACTGGGCATATCTGATCTCTATCTCTCTCCCGTCTGCGCGGCTCAGGCGGGTTCCGAGCATGGGTACAATACCGTCGATCACCGGGTCGTGAATCCCGCTCTCGGTGGCGAGCAGGCGTTCCGGGAGCTGGCGGAAGACCTGCGTTCCCGCGGCATGGGCCTCATGCTCGATGTCGTCCCCAACCACATGGGCATCGGCGACGATACCAACCGGCTCTGGTGGGACGTCCTCGAGAACGGCCCTTCGTCGCCCTATGCGGGCTTTTTCGACATCGATTGGAACCCGCCCAAGACTGATCTCGCCAACCAGGTGCTCCTGCCCGTGTTGGGTGACCAGTATGGGCTGGTCCTGGAGGCGGGGTATCTGCGGCTGGAGTACCGCGAGGGTGCCTTCATCGTTCGCTACTTCGATCGCTTGTTTCCCATCGCCCCGCGCGGTGGGACTGTCGTCCTGACCTTGGTATTGGAGGCGGCGAAACCGCTGGTGCCAGAGGGCGACGAGTCGCTGGCGGAACTGGAAAGCGTGATCACGCACCTGCGGAATCTGCCCCTGCGAACGGAGACGGATCCTGAGCGGATACGCGAGCGCCAGCGTGAGAAGGAAGTGGCCCGCCGCCGGCTCGAGGCGCTCCTGAATTCCAGCGCGATCCTGCGCGCGCTCCTCGATGAGACGCTTCTCCGGCTCAACGGCAGGGTGGGCGAGCCGCACACGTTTGATGCGCTGGATGAACTGCTATGCGATCAGGCCTATCGCCTCTGCCATTGGCGTGTCGCCGCGGATGAGATCAACTATCGGCGATTTTTCGACGTGAACGAGCTTGCCGCGATTCGTGTTGAGTCCCCGGAGGTCTTTGCCGTCGCGCATGAGCTCGTCTTTCGCCTGGCCGGGGAGGGGTTGGTCACGGGATTACGCATCGATCACATCGACGGTCTCCACGATCCCGAGCAGTATCTGCTCGACCTGCAGGAGGGCTATCGCTCCGCGACTGGGCGCGACGAGGATCTCTACGTCGTCGTCGAGAAGATACTCGCTGAGGGCGAGCGCTTGAACCCGGCGTGGAGGACAAGCGGCACCGTGGGGTACGATTTCCTCAACGACGTGAGCGGTCTCTTCGTGGACCCCGCCCGGGATCAAGATTTCCTGGAGCTGTACGGTCGGCTCGCGGGCGAGCGGCTGCCGTTTGCCGAGGTTGCTCATCGCTGCAAGAAGCTGATCCTCCTCGTCGCGCTGACGAGCGAGGTTCACGTCCTCGCGCGCAAGCTGGATCGCATCTCCGAGCAGCACCGGTGGTCGCGCGATTTCACCGCCTCCAATCTCAAGTTCGCCCTGCGCGAGGTGACCGCTTCGTTTCCCGTCTATCGCACCTACATCCGCGGAAGCGCGGTTTCCGCGCCGGATCGGCGTCTCGTCGAGATCGCGATTCGCGAGGCCAAGCGCCGCAATCCGGCGACCAGTGCGTCGGTCTTCGACTTCATATCCTCGGTGCTCCTCATGGAAGATCCTCCCGGGCTTACCGAGGCCGCGCTTGCCGCCCGGAGAGAATTTGCGATGCGGTTCCAGCAATTAACCGCTCCGGTCATGGCCAAGGGCGTGGAGGACACGGCGTTCTATCGTAGCTACCCGCTGGCGTCCCTGAACGAGGTGGGCGGGGATCCTGAGAAGTTTGGGCGAACAATGGTGGAGTTCCACCGCCAGAACCAGGAGAGGCTTCGAGATTGGCCCCATGCTCTTCTCTCGACCTCGACGCATGACACCAAGCGTGGAGAGGATACGCGGGTGCGCCTCGACGCCCTCTCGGAGATCCCCGCCGAATGGGAAAGAACCTTCAGGAGGTGGCGGGAGATCAATCGCCGGCACCGCGTCATAATCGATGGCGAGGAGGTGCCGAGCGCGAACGAGGAATACCTGCTCTACCAGACGCTCATCGGCACCTGGCCGTTCCAGCGGATGAGCGATGCGGAGCTGGGGCCTTACACCGACAGGATTGAGGCCTACATGGAAAAGGCGCTTCGGGAGGCCAAGGAACGCACCTCCTGGATCAAGCCGAACGAGGCTCACGATCAGGCGATCCGTGGATATGTTCGCGCTCTCCTGGAACCGGGAGGAGGCAACGGTTTCCTTCCTGATTTTGCCACGTTCATAACACCGCTCGTCCACGCAGGCGCGTGGAATTCCCTTGGTCAGGTGATCGTGAAGACGGCATCTCCCGGCGTACCCGACTTTTACCAGGGGACCGAGTTCTGGGACTTGTCGCTGGTGGATCCCGATAATCGTCGCCCCGTGGACTTCGAGAGACGGATCAAGGCGCTCGATGAGCTCAAGGGCGCGATGAATCCAGAACGCGTCGCGGCGCTCGCCAGATCGCTCGCGGACGGCCGCTTGAAGTTGCTCGTCACCAGCCGTGCTCTTGACGCGCGTTGCCGCATGCGGGCCCTGTTCGAGCAGGGGGACTATATTCCCATCGAGGTCGCGGGCGAAGGCGCGGACCGCGTCGTCGCCTTTGCCCGACGCTCCGGAGATCAAGCCGTCGTGGTCGCAGTCGGTCGATTCTTTCTCAAGGCGAAGGGCAAGGCCGCGTATTCCAAGGTCATCGGCGAGGCCTGGGAGGGCATGGCCCTGAAATTGCCTGGACCGCTCTGTGGCCGATACCGCGACGTGGTCACCGGAAGGGAACTGGATCTGCGCGATGCGTCGGATCGATCCGTGTCGCGACGCGGTATCCTGGGCCGCCTGGTCTCCGGCCTGCTCCGATCCGTTGTCGCCTCGGGTGCCGCTGAATTGCCCGTGGAGGAACTCTTCCGCGACCTTCCCGTCGCCATGCTGGAAAGGATGGAGCATCGATCGTGAGTCTCCGTCGAGAGGGGGCGCCCCTGTGGTACAAGGACGCGGTCATCTACGAACTTCACGTGCGGGCCTTTCGCGACGCCCGCGGGGATGGTTTCGGCGATTTTCGCGGGCTGACCCAGAAGCTCGATTACCTGAAGGACCTCGGGGTCACCGCGCTCTGGCTCTTGCCGTTCTTTCCCTCCCCGCTCCGCGACGACGGGTATGACACCTCGGACTACCTCGATGTCCTGCCTGATTACGGGACACTGGCGGATTTTCGCGAGTTCCTGCGCGAGGCCCATGGGCGCGACCTTCGGGTCATCACCGAGATGGTGGTGAACCACACCTCGGATCAGCACCCCTGGTTCCAGAAGGCTCGCCGCGCGAAACCCGGCTCGCGAGCCCGCGACTTCTACGTCTGGAGCGATTCGGCGGAGCGGTTCCCGGATGCGCGCATCATCTTCAAGGATTTCGAACGGTCCAACTGGACCTGGGATCCCGTGGCCAAGGCCCACTACTGGCACCGTTTCTATTCCCATCAGCCCGATCTCAACTACGACAATCCCGAGGTTCACCGCGAGATCATGCGCGCCATGGATTTCTGGTTTGAGATGGGCGTGGACGGGCTTCGCCTCGACGCCGTTCCCTACCTCTACGAGCGCGACGGAACCAACTGCGAGAACCTGCCCGAGACCCATGAATTTCTCCGCAAGCTGCGCCGCCACGTGGACGCCCGGTATCCCGACCGCATGCTCCTTGCGGAGGCCAACCAGTGGCCCGAGGACGCCGTCGCCTACTTCGGCAAGGGCGACGAATGTCACATGGCGTTCCACTTCCCACTCATGCCTCGGCTCTTCATGGGTCTGCACCAGGAAGACCGCTTCCCGATTCTCGACATTCTCGAGCAGACTCCGGCGATCCCGGAGAACGCCCAGTGGGCGATCTTCCTTCGGAACCACGATGAACTGACCTTGGAGATGGTGACGGACGAGGAGCGCGATTACATGTGGAGGGTCTATGCGAGGGAGGAGCGGGCCCGCATCAACCTGGGCATTCGCCGACGGCTCGCGCCCCTCCTCGGCAACAGTCGCCGCCGGATCGAGCTGATGAACGCGCTCCTCTTCTCCCTGCCGGGAACCCCCGTGCTCTATTACGGCGACGAGATCGGCATGGGGGACAACATTCACCTCGGCGATCGCAACAGCGTCCGCACCCCGATGCAGTGGTCGTCGGATCGCAACGCCGGGTTTTCCTCGGCGAATCCCCAGCGCCTGTATCTCCCGGTTGTCATCGATCCCGAGTATCACTACGAGGCGCTCAACGTCGAGGCCCAGCAGGCGAATACCTCGTCGCTCCTCTGGTGGATGAAGCGCCTGATAGCCCTGAGAAAACGGCACGAGGCCTTTTCGCGGGGCACGATCGAATTCCTGAGACCGGCGAATCGCCGCATCCTGGCCTTTACGAGAACATACCGCGGCGAGCGAATCCTCGTGGTGGCGAATCTCTCCCGCTATGCGCAGTACGCCGAGCTGGAGATTCCCGAAGGGCGCGGTGTAACGCCTGTCGAGCTCTTCGGTGGGACGGAGTTTCCGCGGATCACGGCCAAGCCGTATCTGCTTACGCTCGGTCCGCACGCCTTCTTCTGGTTCAGGCTCGTTGATCCGGCGCCGATCACCGTGGCCCCATCCGCCGAAGAACCTCCGATCGAGGTCGCGGGGGATTGGGATGAGGTGTTCGATGCTCCGGTGCGCGCCGCGCTCGAGCAGCGGCTGGCGACCTACCTGCCGGAGCGTCCGTGGTTCCGAGGCCGGGCGCGGGGTATTCGCGTGGCCCGCATCCTCGACCTTCTTAACTGGCGTCCGAATGGATTTGACGCGCGGTTGGCGATGGTCCAATGCGAGTTTCCCGAGGGCGGCCCGGAGACGTATGTCGTTCCGCTTGCGTTCGTCTCGGCGCGGGAGGCTGAGCGATTTGAGCTCAAGCGCCCAGGCATGATCGTCACGCGGCTGCGAGCGGGTGAGAAGGAAGGGTTGCTTTATGATCCTTCGTCAACGACCCAGTTCGCCGTCTCGCTCCTGAAGGCCATGGAGGATCGCCGTCGGATTCGCGGGGAACGCGGATACCTCAAGGTGAAGATTGAACCTGCCTTTCATTCCGTCAGGGGAGATGGGCCGCTCGTGGCGCGGCCGCCGCGGGACGAGGTGTCCAAGACCTCGATCGTGTATGGCGACCGGCTATTCCTCACGATGTCTCATCTCGTCGATGAGGGTGTCAGCCCGGAGGTCGAGCTGGGCCGTCTCTTGAACGAGAGCATTCCCGAGGGGCACGTCCCGCCCTTGGCGGCCAGCTTTGAATACATCGTGGACTCGTACGCTCCCAGGAGCCTCGCGGTCGTTCATGGCTATGTGAAAAACGAGGGGAACGCCTGGAACTACGCCGTGGACGGTTTGGGACGCTACATCGACGCCCTGATGACTGGGGAATTCACGGTCGCGGACCTTGAAGCGGGCCTTGGTGCCCGCGACGAGGAGTTGGCGGCGTCCTTGATCGAGTCCGCGCGGCAGCTGGGGGTTCGAACCGCGGAGCTCCATCTCGCGCTTTCATCAGACGCGGCGAATCCGGCATTGTCGCCCGAGCCCTTCACGTCCCATTACCAGCGCTCACTCTTCCAGACACTTCGCGCCTTGACCCATCGGGTGTTTCGCCTGATCGAGAACGTTCGCGCAAATCTCGATGCCGCGACGCGGGATTCGGCCGAGCGACTCCTGGCCCGGGAGCAGGAGGTTATCAAGAGATTCCAAGAGATTGTGGGCCGCAGGCTCACGGCTCAGCGGATCCGCCATCACGGGACCCTGCATCTTGGCCACGTCCTTTACACGGGGCGCGACTTCGTGATCCGCAATTTCGAGGGGGATCCCGATAGGCCCTGGAGCGAGCGGCGACTCAAGCGATCGCCGATACGGGACGTCGCGAGCCTGATCCGATCCTTTCACTATGCGGGCTATGCCGCACTTCGCGAGGAGGTGGCGCCGGGCTTGGTGTCCGCCGAACACGAGGCCCTGCTGCGGCGACGCCTTCGAGGCCTGCGGGATACCGTGGTCAGGACCTACAGGGACGCTTACTGTGAGAAAGCCGGCGTTGCCCTCTTCATGCCGCGGAGCGAGGAGGAGTTTGAGTTCCTGGCGCGAATATTTCTCCTGGAGAGGGCGCTCTCCGAACTGGGCGCCGAGCTTCAGCACAGACTGGATTGGGTGGAGGTTCCCCTGGCCGGCATCGCGGCGATCCTCGACGAGGGAAAGCGGACCTGATGTCGCGGACTGCGGCCATGGGCGCGCACCTCGTCGAGAACGGGGTCGAGTTCCGGGTCTGGGCGCCCAGATGCCGGACCGTCGACGTCACGATTACGGCGGGACCCGGCGCGTCTCTGCGCGTACCCTTGCGGCGCGAGGGAGCCAGCTTTGAGGGCGTCGTCGGCGAAGCGAAGTCGGATAGCGAATACTTCTATCTGCTCGACGGGGAACGCGAGCGACCCGATCCCCGGTCTCGGAGACAACGTGGCGGCGTTCATGGCCCGTCCGCTGTCGTGGATCCGCGGGCTTTTCCCTGGACTGACTCCGCCTGGAGAGGGATCGCGCTTGGCGACTACATCATCTACAAGCTACATGTCGGAACCTTCTCGCCGACCTCGGATTACGCCGGGGTGACCGCCCGGCTGCCCTATCTTCGCGATCTTGGGGTCACGGCCGTGGAACTCATGCCCGTCTCCTCATTCCCGGGGAGTCGCAACTGGGGATACGACGGCGTCCATCACTTCGCTCCGCAGGAATCCTACGGAGGACCAGAGGCGATGCGCGCGCTCGTCGACGCCGCGCACAATGCCGGAATTGCCGTCATCATGGACGTCGTCTACAACCATCTGGGCCCCGAGGGCAATTACCTCTCGGAGTACGGCCCCTACTTCACGGACAACTACAAGACGCCCTGGGGATCGGCGCTGAACTTCGACGGGCCGGACTCCGACGAGGTGAGGGACTTCGTCATCGAGAATGCACTGCTTTGGCTCAGGGAGTATCACGTCGATGCGCTGAGACTGGACGCGGTCCACGCCATTCATGACGAGGGTGCTGTTCACATCCTGGAGGAGCTGGCGGATCGGTTCCGCGAGGAGGCCGAGCGGTTGGGGCGAAAGGCCTACCTCATTGCCGAGAGCGATCTCAATGATCCTCGTCTCCTGCGCCCGAGCAACATTGGAGGGTACGGACTGGACGCCCAATGGCACGACGAGTTCCATCACGCGTTGCAGGCGATCGTCGCTGGCTCGACCGGGGGCTACTTCGCGGATTATGGCCGGGTCGCGGACATGGCCAAGGCGCTGCGCGACGGCTTCGTGGTCGACGGGCGGTATTCGACGTTCCGTAGGCGCCGGTTCGGCCGAAGCTCCGCGGATCGGCCCGGGCACCAGTTCGTCGTCTTCACCCAGAATCACGACCAGATTGCCAACGCCGCCGGGGGGCGTCGCTCCGCCGCTCGGTTGACGCGCGCCGAGGACGCCCTCTGTGCCGCGCTCCTCTGTTTCGCTCCCGGCCTTCCCTTGCTCTTCATGGGCCAGGAGTATGGCG
The DNA here is from genome assembly GCA_964548165.1 of uncultured bacterium. Classification (GTDB taxonomy): domain Bacteria; phylum UBA8481; class UBA8481; order UBA8481; family UBA8481; genus CAZJQD01. Next base: position 4,402 of record CAZJQD010000046.1, on the reverse strand, counting down.
AGCGGGCGCCGTTTCATTACTTCATCAGCCACGCGGACAAGGAACTCTGTCGCCTCGTGACCGAGGGTCGAAGAAAGGAACACGAGGCTCACGGCGACCCGATGGATTTCTATCCCCCGGACGACCCCGCCACGTTCGAGGCGTGTCGACTGCGGTGGGAAAGTCTCCAGGAGCGGGAGCACGCCGAGATGTTGCTCCTCTACAAGGACCTCATCGCGCTCCGCAAGCGTCATGCGGCGCTTCACAACGGGCGCAAGGATCTTCTTCAGGCCTGGAGCGACGAAGACGCCCGCTGGCTGATTGTTCGGCGAGCCGATCCTGCCGGGGCGTCGCTTGTGGTGGCCATCAACCTGTCGGCACGGCCCGCCGAGATCGAGCGCCCCCCGGAGGCGGCATTCCGCTGGCGCCTGCTATTGTGCACCCGCTCCAGTCGCTATGGCCTGGCGTGCGGGACAAGTGTCCCGGATTGTCTGCCCCCCAGTGCGTCCCTTCTCCTGCCGCCTCAGTCCGCGGTGCTCTGGGAGGAGGAAGGCGGGTGAAGATTTCCCGGCGTTCGCGGGAAGATCGCGCGAACCGTGGTGCCGCGACCGGGTTCGGAATCGACCTCGAGCGAACCATCGTGGGCTTTCATGATCTGCTTGACCGAGTAGAGGCCTAGACCGGTTCCCCTGGTCTTGCGATTGGTCCTGGCAAGCCGGCCGAAGGGCTTGAAGAGCTGCTCGATCTCCTCGCGACTCATTCCGGAACCATGATCGGCGATCGCCACGATGACCTTTCCAGGCTGGAGATCGATCCGTACGTCGATCTCGGCGGGTGGGTCGCTGTATTTGACCGCGTTGGTGATCAGGTTGGCGAGGACGCGAGCAATGCGCTTTTCATCGATCAAGAGCATGATGGGTTCAGTCTGTCGCCAGTTGATGGTGCGCTGGCCGTGGACCAGTTTCTGCTCCGTGACGATCGTGGAGGCGAGCCGGGACAGGTCAACCATCTTGCGCTCGATACGCAGTTGCCCTGCGCCGATGCGAGCGCTCTCCATGAGGTCGTCGTTCATTGCGCTCAGTCGATTGGACTGTTCGAGTACCCGTTCATGCCAGTGGCGGGCCTTGTCCGGCGGCAATCCGTTCAAGAGGAGATGCGCCGCGCCGCCAATGACGGCGATCGGAGAACTCAGGTCGTGCACGACAGCGCACATGAAGTTGTGTCGGTCCTGCTCTCGAGCCTGGATATCATCGGCCATGGAATTGAACGTGCGGCTCAGGATGCCGAGCTCGTCCTGGCGATGCAGGGGCGCCCGGGCGCCGAGATCCCCGGCGCCAAATCGCTCCGCGGCCTCAACGAGCCCGAAGACGGGGCGGGCAATCCGGCGCCACAGGGAGAGGCCGCTGGCCACCAATACGAAGGGCGTGATGCAGGCGAGGCTCCACAGGATCCCGTCCGCCAATCGGTTGAGCTGTCGCCCGTCTTCTTCGACCGCGTCCATGCGCGCCTGCATCAGCTGCCGATATTCTTCGACCGCGACGATCACGCGGTCCACGCGGCCGCGATACTCGATCGGGTCGTTAATCGGTTTCTGCGCCAGGGATTCCTGAAAGATCGCATGCTGGCGCAGTAACCCACCGAACGTTCGGCGCTCGACGGGATCCGAGATGCGATCCGACAGCCGGTCCAGCAGGGAGGCCGCGGATTCCAGGTGGCGCTTGCTGCTTGACTCCATGCTCGTGTCGTTGGTCACGCGAGCCAGGAGTGCATCACGGCGGTACATCAGCATCTCGATCGCAATGTCATTAGCGATGTTCATCCGGATCGCCTCGTCGTTGACCCGCATCATCATCTGTTCCAGGCGCGTCGTGACCGCGGTGGAGGCGATGGTTTGAACGAGGAAGACTCCGATGAGAATGGCGACCTGCCAGGCGATGAACCGGGCAAGACCCGAAGGTCTCATGCCTGTCATCCTGCCTACTGCCTCTTGGGCTGATGGACCGCCTGTGCCTTGGGGCGGTGCCGATGTCATGGTGCGGTGTCCATGGTCCGGATGAGTTGGGCGAGACTGCCTGATAGGAGCGCGTCTTTACGCAGAAGCCTGGCGCCGAATGAAGAAAGGATCTCTTCCTCGTCCCGGTCGAGATTCTTGCCGCTCTGAACGATGACCGGTGTCGTGAGGTACGCAGGGAGCGCGCGAATGCGCTCGAGCACTTCGAAGCCGTCCATACCGGGCATCATGATATCGAGCAGGATCACGTGGGGAGAAAACGATGGGAGAGCATGCAGGCCGTTGATCCCGTTCTCCGCGCACAGGACTTCATATCCCTCTTCCTCGAGGACAAGCGCTATCAGGGTTCGGATGTCCTCGTCGTCATCGATCAGAAGGATTCTCCGTCGATCAGACCTGGCAGGCGCATTGTCCCCCGGCGCATGGATGCCCGACAAGGCGCTCATCGACTGCCGCCGTCCGCCGGTTTCCTAGGTGCCGGAAGGACCGCATCCACGATATCCAGGAGGCGGGCGGGATCGATCGGTTTGCCGAGAATCTCGGAAGCCCCGGCCGCCATGAAACCGTCGAGCACTTCCGGATTGCGTTCTCCTGTGATGCCGACTATTCGCACTTGAATGAGACCGGCGGTCCTGCGGATGAAATGACAAACCTCGATGCCGTCGAGACCCGGCATGTGCAGATCGAGAAAGACGAGCGCGGGTAATTTCTCCGTCATGAGGCGACCGGCCTCAAAACCGGTTCGGGCGACTTGAATCAGGAGATCAGGCCGGGATTCGGACGTCATGGCCCCGATGAACTCGACGATCTCCGGCTCGTCATCCACGATCAGAATATTGTTCGGCTTCGCATGCTCGAGCGGCATGTCCCGCCGGCTTGCGAACGCCCGCAGCTCGCTCTCCCGGATGCGGCGATGTCCGCCGACCGTCTTAACGCCCATGAGTTCCTTCATGTCGATCCACCGTTGAATGGTCGAGCGGTTTACGCCCAGCATCAGCGCCGCCTCCACCGGGCCGACCCATCGGTCTCGAACGCCGGGGGTGCCTGACGCAATTGAGGCACTCGTCGCTGCGCTCATTTCAATCCAGCTCCTTCCGGACTGCGTGACGCGAGCCGCCGTGGAGCCCCGGCCCCATGCCATGCTGTAGGTTGCCGTCGGCAGTCGTCGCAATAACGGTGTAGAACAGTTTATTGAATATTGTTGAGTTATAGAACATGATTTGCATCATATACGACATATACATCATTTACAAGGGGGCCGATTCCATCGAACGGGGGCGGACGTGCTGGGAGCCAACCCGGCCGCATGAGTATGCCGCCGGCATGCTCAGGACTATGAGAATTTCGCGTAGGATCTCAATTGCGCCGTTCGATCCGATTGCCTGTTCCACACAGGTTTCGGGATCTTGCCCGGTCTTATCTCGGCGTTCTCTGCGTCTCGGCAGTGCGACTCATGCGCTAGGCCATGCTAATTGCGCAGAACGTGGGACGCGTGACACGAGCGACACTGGTTGGCATCCGGCAGGTTGATGGTGGCGCGCCGTGCTACGGTATCGCGGTTGCTGGCCGCGAGCGCGGTGTGCCGGCTCCCCATGCCATGACAGGTCTCGCACTGGAGGTTGGCGCGGTCATGCGCGGTGTTGGCCGCGTGTCCCTGGGTCTTGCTGTCGGCGGTAACGCCGGGCAGCAGCGTCATGCGAGCGGTGAGGGTGGTGTCCGCGACGAAGGCGGCGTGAGTGCGAGCCTGGGGCATGTGGCACATGCGGCACTTTGCCGATCCGACGTAGGTGTCGGTGGCGGTGGATGCGGCCGAGGGCGATGACGTCGTAACGGTGGGATCTCCCAGGGCCGCCGTGACGCCCATGCCGAACAAACCGACGACCAAACCTGCGGTAAGAAATCCATTTCGTGCGGACATAAGGCCTCCTGAACAGGATACGACGATGTGCCATTATAGAATCAGGCCCTTGGCCCACGCACCGTCATTCTTGTAGTTCTTACAGCGTTGGACCCCACGGGGGCCAATTGGTTCAGGCGATTTTGCCATAATTCGAGGCCGTGGCCGTCAAGCGTTCCTTCTCCGCCCGATGATCCGGCGTGGTGCGCCATGCCCGCTAATCGTTCATTTTCACGCCCCGAGGACGGCCACAGGCACACCGGTTCCGGCTGGAGCTCCCAGGTTCTTCGTGGCGATTGTGGATTCACGTGAAGAACGCCGAGAACCCTGAGTACTGACAAAATGCGTATCGCGTACTCCTGGCGCGCTCGAGTCAGGGCATGGCCATCTTTGTTCCCAAGGGCGATACCCCGGATTCCGCGCGCCCTCCAGAGTTCCGCGATTTAACAATCCGATATCTGCCGGGAATCTTGTGACCGGTTCTGTCGTAATCAGTCCCAAGAAGAATGTGGCTG
>CAZJQD010000045.1:5470-28777 GCA_964548165.1 uncultured bacterium | reverse complement strand
TTCGCCATCCCCAAGCCGCTCATCCCCGTCAACGAGATGCCCATCATCGAGCACATCATCCGGCTCTTGAAGAAGAACGGCATCCGCGAGATCTACATCTCCACCAACTACAAGTCCGAGATCCTCAAGCTCTTCCTCGGCGACGGCGCCAAGTGGGGGGCGAAGATCACGTTCATCGACGAGACGCGGCGCATGGGCACGGCCGGCCCCATCAGCCTCGTCGACCTCCCCGCCGGCGACGATCTCCTCGTGATGAACGGCGACATCCTGACGACGCTCGACATCCGCAAGATGGCGCGCTGGCACCGGCGCCACAAGGCGCTCTTTACCGTTGGAACCGTGCAGAGGTCGTACCAGTCGCGGTTCGGCGAGATCCAGCTCAAGCCCCGCTCGCCCCGTCTCGCCGACATTGTCGAGAAGCCCGTGCACTCCGTCACGATCAGCGCCGGCATCTACATCGTCGACATGCGGATCCGGAAGTACATGAAGGCCAGCGAGCCCATCGACATGCCGACCCTTATGAAGCGGCTCATGGCGAAGAAGGAAACCGTTATCCACTACCCGATCAAGGAAGAGTGGGACGCGATCGAGATGCTCGCCGACTACGCCAAGCTCCACGAGAAGTAGGAAACCAGCTCCCGTCGCATCCCCTCAAGCCGCATGTTCCTCCGCGCCCGCGGCGTCCTCCTTCTCTCGTCCGCCGACCTCTCCGATCACGTCGCTGAGCGCGCGGTAATTGATCTTGCCGGCGCCGAGAAGGGGCATCTCCCGGACGTAAAGAAGCGTCCGTGGCAGAGAGAGACTGGTGAAGCCGCGGGAGCGGAGCCCGGCGTTGAGACGATCCAATCGCTCGCGGGAATCGTCGGTGACCGCCACCAGCACCTCGCCGCGCACCGCATCCGGCCGCGTCGCGACGGCAATGAGCTTGCGGCTTCCGCCCGCCGCCAGGATCTCCCCGAGCGCCGACTCCACCGCGGATAAGCTCACCATCTCACCGCTCACCTTCGCGAACCGCTTCTGCCGACCGAGGATCCGGACGAATCCGTCGGCGTCGACGCTGACGATATCGCCGGTGTCATACCACCCCCGCGCCGCTCGAAACACGTCCTGCGCCTCCGTGTTCAGGTACCCGGCCATGATGTTCGGTCCCTTCACCCAGAGCCTCCCGCCCTCGGTGACGCCCTCGACGGGCGCGAGTCGCCACGAGATTCCGGGAAGGAACCGGCCCACCGTTCCCGCGCGCGCGGCCAGGGGCGAGTTCACCGCCAGGCACGGACTGCACTCCGTCGCGCCGTAACCCTCCAGGATGCGCACGCCGAAGACGGTCGACCAGGTCTCCCGCGTCGCGGCCTGGAGCTTCTCGGCCCCGGCGAAGAGCAGGCGGACGCTCCGGAAGTCATACGGATGCGCCTGCCGCGCGTAGCCGTTCAGGAACGTGTTGGTCGCCAGCATCACCGTGCAGTCGCGATCGTAGACGAGCTGCGGCACCACGCGGTAGTGGAGCGGCGACGGGTAGAGAAAGGTGTAGAGCCCCCTGACGAGCGGCAGCAGGAGGCCGATGGTGAGGCCGAAGCTGTGGAAGATCGGGAGAGCGTTGAAGACGCGATCCGGATCGCCGAGGTCGGTGACCGCGAGCACCTGCCGGATGTTGGCGAGGAGGTTGCGGTGCGTGAGGACGACGGCCTTCGGGAGTTGTTCCGAGCCGCTCGTGAAGAGAACGGCCGCGGGCTTCAGCGCGTCCGGTGTGCGATGCGTCCGACCGCGGAGCCAATCGCAGAGGGCCGCGGCCTTGTCGCATATCGAGACGCGCGCCGCCAGGTCCTCGAGATAGAGGAGGCGGGAGCCGCGAGCCGTGATCTCGGCCGTGATCGCGGCGCCGTCGACGGTCGGGTTCGCGAGGAAGGCTCGCGACGTGAGCACCGTCCGGAGCCCGGACAATTCCACGCAGGCGCCGAGAGCGTCGCGGCCCGCCGTGTAGTTGAGGATCGCCGGCACGCGGCCCGCCTGCCAGGTGGCGAAGATCGTCACGGGCGCGGCGAGGACGTTGGGCAGAAGCAGTCCCACCCTCTGCTCGTGCCTCAGCGATCGCGCCAGCTCGCGCGCAAGAGCTCCGGCGCGCAGGCAGAGAGAACGCGCGGTCAGGGAGCGCCGCGAGGCGTCCTCGAGGAGGATGGCGGACGGCCGCATCCGGGCCGCGTCGAGGATGGCGGACGAGACGCTCTGGGCTCCCTCGGTCATCTCGACGGCGAAGGAGTGCTCGACGAGTTGATCCCGGAGCCAGTCCGCGAGATGGCGGCGGGCATCGGCCGAGCCGAGGTGCGCGGTCGAGGGCGCCGTGCGCGCCTTGCCCACGTGCAACGTGACGCGCGGGAACCAGCGCGACCAGGACCCGGAGGATTTGAGGTTGAGGCTCCCGGCGCCCCGCAGGCGTTCGGCGCCGCGCAGGCGGCAGGGAAGTACAGTCACGGGAACGCGGTGCAGGAGAAAGCCCGTTCCCTCGAAGAGCTTCATCAGGTTGCCCGTGACCGAGATCCGACCCTCCGCGAAGAGGACGAGCCGGCCGCCGGACGCGAGATACTCGGCCATGCGGCGGACGGAGTACGGCGAGAGCGGATCGATCGGGAAGGTGCGCGACGAGGTCATGACGCGGCGGAGCAGGGGGTGGGAGTTGGCGGTGACGGAGGAGGTGACGAACTTCCAGTCGTCATCGAGAACGGCGCCGAGAAAGAGCCAGTCTAGCCACGAGACGTGGTTCGGGACGAGGAGCGCCGGGCCGCGCGCGCGGAGCGCGGAGGCGTTCTCCACGCGAAAGACGTAGAGGAGCCTGAGGAGCATGCGGACAAGGAAGCGGACGAGAGTCATGGGAAACCTCCGGGAGGATTTCTGGAACGTGAGAAACGTGGCGGCCACGAAGGCCATGAAGGCCAGCGGGACGAAGAGTCCCGCCGGAGTGAGGCCGGCGCCGAGAAGAATCCAGGCCGCGCCGCCCGCCGCCACCATCGCCGTGTTCTCGACGAAGTTCTGCGCGGCCACGGTGCGGCCGAGGTGAGCGGGATCGGATTCGGCCTGGAGAGCGGCATTGAGGGGAATGAGGAAGAGCCCTCCCACCACGCCGACCAGGGCCAACAGGGTGATCGCGAGTGGCAGGCTGGAGGCGGCGGGCAGAGCCAGGACGGTCAAGGCGAGGGCCCAGCCCAGGGCCCGCGCGCGAGTGAGGTCGCTGGTGCCGAAGAGCCTGCCCGCGAGGCCACTGCCGGCGACGATACCGATCGTGAGCCCGACGCCGAGCCCGGCGACCTGGGTGTTCGTCTCGAGCCCGAGCGCGCCGAGTCCCCAGGGCTGGAGGTTCATCTTCACGGCGGCGCCGCAGAACCAGAAGATCGCGGTGCCGAGAAGAATGCGCGCGGTGCGCGGCGTCGTGAGCATCATTCGCGCGTGTCCGGCAAAAGCGCGCACCCCGGCGACCAGCTGTTGATCCGGATGAGCCGCGGTCGGTCGCATCGCCAGCGCCAGGAGAAACGCCGACGCGTAGAACGCCAGCACGGCGCCGATGGATGTCGCAAACGACGAGTGGTCGGCCAGCCACGCGCCGCCCATCGTTCCTCCGAGGATCGCTGCCAACGTCGACATCTCCACGGTCCCGTTCGCGCGGACAAGCGCGGAGGCCGGTACAACCTCGGGAAGAATCCCGTATTTTGCCGGCGAGTAGAGGCACGCACCGCTGCCCACGATGGCGTATCCGGCCAGCTGTCCGTGCAGGTTGCCGCTGGCGGCCAGGACGACGACGGTTCCCGCCAGCTTCAGCAGGTTGCCGAGCTGGAGCCCGCGCGTGCGCGCGAATCGATCGTTGAAGGCGCCGGCCAGGGGCGCGAGGAGGACGTAGGGTGCCAGGAGGGCGGCGGTGAAGAGCGCGTTCCACGTACCGAGGTCAGCGGCCGTGAGGAGCCCGCTCCGATGGCTGAACGTCAACTGCCCCAGGAGGAGGGCCAGGAGGGCGTTGTCGCCGGCCGCGCTCAGGAACTGACCTGCGAGAAGAAATGCGTAGTTCCCGCGGTTCATGACCAGTACCCGAGGAGCGCGAGGCCGCCGGCGAAGAGGACGAGGTCGGCGGCGATATGGCTGACCGCGGCCAGGCCCCACCCGTCGCGGCCAGTCAGCCACGACCAGGCCAGGGCCGCCGGCACGACGGCCAGGCCCGCGCCCAGGGCGCCGACAAGTCCGACCAGCGGCGCGAGGACGAGGACGTGTTGAGCCGCGAACGTCAGCGCGCCGGTGACGAGGCCTGCGCGAGCATCGAGCCAGCCGCGATAGAACCACTCCTCCAGCACAGCGTTGAGCGTGGCGATAAGGATCGCCGCGGTGATGGCGGCGGCGGGCGTGTAGGAGAATCGCGCATCGAGCGCGTGGCGCATCACCGTGGGTTCCCAGAACGACCCGGCGCTCGCCCAGGCGATTCCCAGTCCGGCGCCCCCAAGCGCGAGGCCGATCCCCGTCGCTCGGGCCATCGCGCCGATACCCGGCGATCCCACCCACACCGCCAGGCGACCGCCCGTGAGCGGGAAGCCGAGAAGCGCGAGCTTATAGACGCCGTGCCCCAGCCACCCAAATCCGAGGAACGGCGCGAGAGCGGCGAGAGCGAGCGGGACCAGGATCGCGACAGGAGTCATGAACGACCCCCCGCGCGTTCCGACCCCTCGGGCCCCAGGACGAAGAGAGCTCCGGCAAAGAGCACCGCAACCGCGATGAACGTGAGAACCATGACACCACCTCCGCGTGATGGTTCTTCCTATTGCGAAACGTATGCCGTAACCAATCGACACGTAACTCATTCATTGACATATAGGCTGGATGCTGAAACCCAATACACGTTGCATATTGTGATTTCGTGAATTACATTTTTTGCATGTCCCAACCCCGTCTCACTTCCCGCGACCGCGACCGGCTCGCGCTTCTTCACCGGGCCGCGTTCGCCAATCCCTTCAGCAGGGAACGCGATCGGCTGGATGCGCGGATAGCGGGCGTGGAGGCCGAGAACGTCGACCTCGTGACCCTCCTGGACGCCGTGACGACGCTCATGACCTCGCTCGAGAAGCGCGGCCAGGCGAAGCTCGAGGCCTTCTCCCCCGCCGATCGCCCGGCCGCCGCCAGCGCGCTCCTCTTCGACGCCTTTCACCGCGTGCTCGGTTCGCTCGACCATCACATCCGCACCCAGCAGGCGGCCGGCGACGATCCCGTAGCCGTACCCTTCGCCGCGCCCATCCTCGCTCTCCTGGCGCGACGAGGATTCAGCTCGGACGAAGCCGAGCGCTATCTCGCCGTTTTCTTCCAGATGCGCAGGGCCTACTACTTCATCCAGGAGCGGATCACGGGCGACTCCGAGGCCGTCCGCACCCTTCGCGTCCGGCTCTGGAACAACGTCTTCACCTCCGACTCGTCCCGCTACGATCGCTGGCTCTGCCAGCGCATGGAGCAGTTCTCCACGCTCCTCGTGGGCGAGACCGGAACCGGCAAGGGCACGGCCGCCTTCGCCATCGGCTCGAGCGGGTTCATCCCCTGGGACGCGAAGCGGAACCGGTTCGCCGAGAGCTTCACGCGCTGCTTCGTCTCCATCAACCTCTCGCAGTTCGCGGAATCGCTCATCGAGTCCGAGCTCTTCGGGCACAAGCGCGGCGCCTTCACCGGGGCCGTCGAGGCGCACCGCGGCGTCTTCGCCCGCTGCAGCCCCCACGGCGTTCTCTTCCTCGACGAGATCGGCGAGCTCTCGATCCCCGTCCAGATCAAGCTCCTCAAGGTGCTGGAGGAGCGCGCGTTCACGCCGGTCGGCGGCCATGAACCCCAGCGCTTCCACGGACGCATCATCGCCGCGACCAACCAGCCCCTCGATATGCTCCGCCAGGACGGCCGCTTCCGCGACGACCTCTACTACCGTCTCTCCACCGACGTCATCCGCCTCCCGACGCTCAAGGATCGCCTTGCAGAGGACCCCGGCGAACTTCCCCGCCTCCTTGCTTCCGTCGTCCAGGATCTCATCGGCACGCCGGACGAAGCCGTCATCGCCGAGGTCCGCACCGCGCTCGAACGGGATCCCGGCCCCGACCACGAGTGGCCGGGCAACGTCCGCGAGCTCCAGCAGGCCGTCCGGCGCGTCCTCCTCTCCGGCCGCTACGTGCACGATCCAGCGCCGGCGTCCGCTCGCGAAGTCACCGGCACGACCGACGCCTTTCTCGACGCTGTCGCGGCGGGCACGCTCGACGCCGAGGCCCTGGCGAGCGGCTACGCGCGACGTCTCCACGTCCGCCTGGGTTCCTACAAGGCCGTCGCGGAACGCCTGGGCGTCGACCAGCGCACCGCGCGCCGGTGGATTCTCGGGGGTCAGGCTCATTCATGAACGAGCACCACGGTGCGTGTCAAAAGCAGCGACAGATGGAATCGGCACCATCGTGAATCTTTGCCCCTCATTGGCCTCCTTCGTGGTCTCTGTGGTCTCCGTGGTGGAAATGTGCGCTTGATTCGGGCTAGACTCTCGCTCCGCCCGCGATCGTCGCGGGCTTCATTTCAGTCGTCGTGAGGTCGGTCTCGTCAATGCGCATCTCCGTGGTCATGCCCGCCTACAACGAGATCCGCACGATCGACCAGGCCATCCGCGCCTTTGCCGATCGCCCCGAGATCCTTGAGATCGTCGTCGTCGACGGGCTCTCGGACGACGGCACCTACGAGCTCCTCAAGCATCTCGGCGAGTTCCTCCCGAAGCTTCGCGTCCTCAGGGAGGTTCAGCGGCAGGGCAAGGGGAATGCCGTGGCCCTGGGTGTTCGCGAGGCCAAGGGCGACGTCATCATCATCCAGGACGCCGACAACGAGCTGGGCGCCGACGATGTCCTCGCGGTCGCCACCGCCGTCGGCCCGGACTCCCCCGTCGTCTTCGGCTCCCGCTTCCTCGACACCACCCAGGAATGCGCGTATCCATCCATGACCTACGCCAACCGGCTCTTCACCACGCTCTTCAACTGGCACAACGGCACGAAGCTGACCGACGTCCTCACCGGGTGCAAGGCCGCCACGGCCGAGATCTGGAAGGGCATCGACCTCAAGGCCAAGGGTTACGAGATCGAGATCGAGGTCGCGGAACAGATGGCGCGACGCGCAAAGATCGCGGAACGCCACGTCACGTTCCGGCCGCGCCGCAACGAGGACGGCAAGAAGATCCGTCTCCGCCACGCCTTCATCATCGCCCGGCGCCTCTACCTGGGTTACTGACCCGCAACCCGCGCTCGTCCCCGGGACCCACGGCCGCGGGGTCGCGCTACCAACCGTCCCCGACGCGCCCGAAGTTGAGCCTCACCCAACCGAGATCGGCGGCGTTCACAACCCCGTTGCGATCGACATCGGCCGGCTCGTATGCGGACCCCACGGTCACCCGGATCAGCGCGGCGTCGAAGAGGTTCACCCGGTTGTCCCCGTTCACATCGCCGGCCCTTAGCTCCCCCACCGTTCCCAGGTAGGTATCGGCGCCCGCTATCACGATCACGCTGGCGGCGCGAAGAGCCAGGTGGTGGGCCTCCGTGAAACGGATGCGGTAACTGCCGTTGGCGATTCCCGTCAGCGTGAACGATCCAGCCGTGTCCCGCGAGACGGCGCTGTAGGTATCCACGCCGTTATACAGCCAGACCGCGACGCCGCTCTCGCTCGTTCCCGCCTCCAGCGCGACGATGCCGGTGACGATGCATCCGGCCGGTCCCACCAGGATCGTGTCCGTGCGATCGGGTCCCTCGAAGTCCTGGATCCCGACGACGGCGCCGTCCACGGCGCCGATGCGATCCGCGGAGCTGACGCTGGCCGTTCTCAGGTGAATCACGCCTCTCAGGATGTTGGAATTGTTCGCCGTCTCCCGGAGCGTCACGACGATCGCGCTCTCGGTCGTCGCTGTGACGAGCACCTGCACGAAGTCGAGGGCCGTCGGATCTCCCGCGTCGTTCTGCGCCTGGATGTAGAGCGTGTCGCCGAGAACCGCGTGCGTATCGGCCGGCAGCGGCGCCGACCAATCCGACATCATGAAGGCGAGGCTCCCGACCGAGTCATCCACGATATCCATGCCGTCGTTCGTTCCGCCCTCCGAGGCTCGCCCGGCCTGCGCCGTCACGCGCCAATCCCCGGAGCTGTCGTTGTCCCGGCCGTCGGTATCCCTGTGGATCGAGATGCCCTCCGCCGCGGCATACGAGACCGAGTCGCCGCTCGTCCAGATCCCGGCACTCACCGCATCCGAGTCCGCGCCCGCCCCGGCTCCGAACGAGAGGAAGTCGACGATCTGCCAGTCCGCGTTGTAGAGCCCGCAGGCGCGCGCCGTGTTGAAGAAGCCTGCGGGTGGAGTTCCCGCCGCATAGAGCCGGGCCGCGCTGTCCGTATACCACGTGTCGGCGACGCCGGCGCCGAAGGTCACGACGGCGAACGAACGAGCCGGCAGCGCAAAGTTCGCGGGAAACGTGTAGATCGAGCCGGCGTGGTTAGAGAGCCGCCAGGATCCCAGGGACACGCTCGAGTCCGAGGCGTTATAGAGCTCGACCCAGGCCTCGGCGTCGAGACCCGACGAATCCTTGACGGAGACCGGGACGAGCTCATTGAGGACGACCTTGCCGCTGACGGAGCCGCTGGGATTCTCCATCTCCAGCCGATCATAGTTGAAGGCCGCGTTGCCTCCCTCGTATCCGAACTTCACCGCGTTCTGTCCCGGCTGGAGCCACGCCGACTGCGTCGCCGTCGACCATGTGGCCCAGGACGCGGTCTGCGCCAGGGTTGGCCATGCCATCTCGACGCCATTGATATCGAGCCTCCCCGTGGTGGCAACTCCACCGGCCGCGTAGCGAAACGTCAGCGGGTAGTTCCCGGCCTCCGCCACCGTGACCGTGTGCTGAACCCAGTCGTTGGCCTCGTCCGCGTCCAACTGGTCGACGAAGCCGTCACCCGTGTAACCGGCATGGTCCGCATCCATGGCCGCGTTCCTGCCCACAAGACCCCGCTCGGCCTCCCATCGGTACACCAGCGGATCGGAATCCCCAAGCCGATTGGCGGCAACGACGGCGTAGTAGTAGGTCTCGCCGGGCGCGACGGCCGCATCCGTGTAGGTCGCCGTCGCGCGGTCCGAGACGACGGCCAGCGGGGTCAGGTTCGTGATGTCCTGGAACGGAGCCGACGCGCGGTAGACCTCGTAGCGCGAGAAGCCGCCGTCGGCGGAGGCATTCCACGTGAGCTTCAGCCGGTCCTGGATGGTCTCCACCTTCAACCCGCCGATCCGCGGCGGCACGAGGTGGCAGAAGGTCGAGACCTTCAAGGGCGTCGAGGTAGTCCAGTCCCCGGGATTCGCGTCGTCCTTCGGGTTGTTGATGCTGTCCTGCGCGTTGTCCGTCCCCGCGCCCCCCGTGCTCCACGCCTCGATCCAGAACCGCGGGGGATCGGCCACTCCGACATCCGCCTTCGCGACCTTGTACTCGATCACGGTCAGCCCGGCGGCGGAATCGAGCGCGGCGGACGTGATCGATCCCACGTTTCCCCAGGCGCCACCCGCGTACCGCCATCGTTGGACGTCGGTGACCTCGTACGGGAGCGCGTTCACCCACGTGTAGAGCTCGTAGTCCGGCAGGTGGGGATTGCTGAAGGTCGCCGCGCGTCCCCAGCCCGGTGACGGCGCTCCGCTCCCGGAAACTCCGTCGGTGTCGATGGAGAGCACGTACTTGCCCCAGTCCGTGCCTCCCGTCGTGACGTTCTGGTTGATCGTGAACGCGATGTAGAGATGGTCCGTGTCGTGGGACATGTAGAGGTTCTGGAGATCCATGGGAGAACCGGCCTGGCCGTTCGTCCCGTTCTCGTTGTCCGAGGCGATGGCGACGCCGTAACCCGAATCGACCGTCCCATCCACGGTCGCCGTGTGCCACGGGATGTAGACCTCGTGCGAGGACGCCGTCGGCGGCGACGAGGCCGTCCCCGTGCGAAGAACCAGCATGTTCCAATACTCGAGCCGAGGGATGTTCGGGACGTAGACGTAATTGCCGTAGGGTTCGTCCCGGCCCGTGGTGAAGCTGAGTTCCACGGGCCGGCCGTTCCCCGAATCCGGCGACGCGAGGTAGACGGCCGCGATCGGCTGGCTCGTGTAGTACTTGTAGTCGTAGCTCGTCTTCACGGTCGGGGCCGTCGTGGTGTCGCGCCAGTCGTCGTCGACGCCGATGAGGTTGACGTGGTGGACGACGATCTCTTCGGGCCGCGACTTCGCGATCGTCCAGACCGTTCCGGCCGTTGCGTTCTTCGAGACGCCCTCGGCCAGGCTGATCCAGTCCACGATCTCGTCGGTGATGTCGATCGTGTTCTCGTAGAGCTGGTTCTCGTAGCGGACAGCGAAGTCGTAGTAGTCGTAGAGCCTGGTGATCAGCGAGCTGTGCATCGCGGGCGTGTGGTCGGGAAAATACTCCGTCGAGAGCATCGCGTGGGACTCGCCGAGCTCGAGGTGGAAGGCGCCGTTGGCGAAGATCGCGGCGTCGGCCAGGAGCACGGACGGCGAGTCCATGTAGGCCAGGCTGTTGGCCTGGTCCCGGTTCATGTAGGCCGGGAGAACGATCTGCTTGGAGGGCGAATACTGCCTCAGCGAGCGGATCAGCAGGCGCAGGTCGTTGTACGTGCTCGGCGTCCAGACCTCGCTGTAGGTCACGTCCGAGGTCGTGGCGCCGACCTGCTGGGCGGGCCAGGCGTCGACGGTATTGAAGATGACCCGTGCCCCTGGATCGGAATCCCGCGCCGCGGTTCGAGCGCCGTTGATAAAGTCCGGTATGGACGTGGTCAAGTCGAGGACATTGCCGCCGGTGTCGTAGCGGGTGCCTCGGTCGCCAAGCTGGTCGATGTGAAGGCCCCGGAATCCCATCTCTCGGAGCGATTCGTTGAACTCCCCGTAGATGTAGTTCTGCCAACCGGTGTCCCCGGGATTCATGAGCCATATCGTGCTCCCCCAGAAGAGGAGCGGATGAGAATCGGGGCGCGCCAGGCCCGGCTGAATGAACTGCCCGTACTCGGCCAGCGACGGTTCGGCGGCGTAGGCGGTGAGCTCGCCGTAGGCCAGGTGATAGGCCATGGGCCACATGCCGCGGTTCACCGCCGCCTGGACCTGGTTGCGGATGGTCGTCAACGAGAGCGTCCGACCCGCCACGTCGAGATAGGTGTCGGCGTAGACGCCCGAGTCCTGCTTCAAGACATCATGGTGCTTGTACATCCAGTCGTAGAACTGGACGCCGTTGATGTGATACTTGGCGAGCTCGGCGAGGATGCTGTCGGACTGCGCCGCCGTCTGGGTCACGGGAAAGTCGGAGAGGAAGCCGTAGCGTGGCACCTTGGTCCAGTCGTCGTTGACATCGAGCGCGCCGGAGTAAGCGAGCACGGGTGCGCCGCCGCTGTAGACGTCGACGTCGAGCCCATAGCCCTGCAGGGTCACGGCGGGCACCGTCCACGTGAAGGAGACCGCCTGCGTGGCGCCGTTCGCCAGCGCCAGGGCCTGGCTCTCGGAGTGAACGCTCGTCGCCAGGCGCCGCGCGGTCAACTGGACGAAGCCGTTGATGGGAGCGCCGGTCGTATTGGTGATGGTCGCGGTGATGACGGCGGCCTCGGCCGGCGCATACTGAGCCTTGTCGGTGACCACCCGCTTCAGCGGCCCGGCCTCGGCGTCCACGGCCAGGAAACCGACCGCACACTGCAGGACGAGAAGCCGGACGGATCGGCCGAATCGGACCATCAGGTGAGCGTACCGGCACGTTCGCGAAGGAGCAAGCCAACCCGGCGAAGTGCCCTCACGGGAACAAACCAAGCTGGTTACCTATCGTCGCGCGAAGGCCCTTTCCCCGCGGTTCTAGGCCGGAGGGCGACCTTGTTGACCCCTTGCCTACTTCGCGGCGGCCTTGGCGGCGCTGGCGGCGTTGCGGGTGGCGACGAGGTTCTTGAGCTGCTTGGTCGTGAACCTCTGCTGGGCCTGGATCTTCGCGTCGGGGATGTCCTCGGTCGCCCCGGACTCGTAGTTCTCCGGGAGCACGCCGGCGATGTCGAAGTCCTCGGCCACCGACTCGATGTCGAAGTCACTCTCCGAGAGGTAGCGATACTTCAGGACCGTGTTCGTCCAGGCGAAGAACCAGAACTGCCAGTAGCCATACGCGTGAGGGATGCGGCCGCGGCGTGAGAGCATCAGCAGGAATCCCTTGGCCGCGTACAGCCAGTTGATGGGCGTCAGGCTGAACCGCGCCAGCCGCTGGGTCAACTGCCAGATCGCGGCGGGGTTGCGGCTGATCATCTTGAAGAAGCGCAAGGGATTGCCGTAGCCCATCGACTTCAAGGGCACGAAGTTGCCCGTCTCGAAGCCGTCGAAGAGCTCCTTGAGCCGCGCGTACTGGTAGGCGCCGTTGTTGTAGGCCTTCACGAACTTCTTGTAGCCCCCGATGATCTGCTCGCGCGGCATCAGGTACTTGATGTTGGTCTGGTACTTGTAGCCTCCGAGCCCGTAGCGGACCTGGCGGAGCCGGCCGGCCTGCTTCATGCGGCGATAGAGCGGCGTGCCGGGAAGCGCGGTCAGGAGCGAGGGATCGCCCGAGATGAGGCCGGAATGCGAAAGCCCGTGGAGCGTCACATCGACGACGTCGTCGCCATCGGAGTCGAAGCCGAAGATGAGCCCGGCGACGATGATGAACCCGTAGGATTGGATCTCGCGGCACGCATTCGTGAGATCGGTGGCCGTGTTCTGGACCTTGGCGGTCTCAAGGAGCGAGTTCGCGCTGAAGCTCTCGATGCCGATGAAGAGCATGTCGAAGCCCGCGAGGCGCATCTTCCGGAGAAGCTCGGGGTAGCGGTGGAGGTTGATGGTCAGCCACGTGTAGAGCGAGGGGTGAGCGCCGGTCCGCTCGGTCCAGGCCACGATCGCGTCGACCACGGTCTCCGCCCACTTCAGGTCGCCGATGAAGTTGTCGCAGGCGAGGAGCACCTGCTTCACGCCCAGGCTCCAGAGGTAATCGAGCTCGCTGATGATCAGGTCGACGGGCTTGTCGTGCGTGCGATTGTTGTCGGGGAGGATGCGGATATCGCAGAACTCGCAGAGGAACGGGCACCCGCGCGAGACCTCCAGCACGGCGCCGTAGTAGCGGTGGATGGTGGCGTCCACGAAGGGGCGATAGAAGGGACGGGCAGTCCCGATCTTGAAGCGTTCCTTGTTGTTAATGACGCGCTCGACGGGACGGCCGGCCAGGAGGTCGTCGATGAGTCGCGCGACGTGATCCTCGCCGTCCCCGATGAAGACGACGTCAAACATCTCGAGCTTGGCGATGTCGCCGGCCATCTGGAACGACCAGCAGATCGGTCCGCCGATCAGGAACTTCGCGGTCGGGTACTTTTCCTTGAGGATGCCGTGGAAGCGAACGATGGCCGCGTGGTCCTGGTTGATGCCCGAGAAGAGAAAGAGGTCCGATCCAGCGACGTCCTCGATCGACTCCAGGCGGGTGTCGTACAGAGCGAGGTCGTAGGCGCCCTCGGGGAGATGCGCGGCGAGGGTGTAGGCCCAGACGGGCATGAACTGGGCGCCGTAATTCTGCGTGTCCGCATAGACGGGATTGGGCGTGTGGACGAAGGTCACACGAGGGCGGGAGGCGGTGGTCGCGGGTGCTGGCGTGTTGGGTACGGCGGTCATTCTTGGTCGATCGGCTCCTTGCCCGCAGGGCGAAACATAGCGGACGCGAAATAGTACTGCGGCGGTCTGATATCCGCCAACGAAATCCCCGCGATTCTATGCCGCGATCGCGTCAGCGCAAAGCGCATCACCGCGATGCGCATTGTGAAATTTATCCACGGAAGTTTTGGCAGGTCAGGAGCGGAGCCTGTGTATGGTACCATTTTATTCCCATTTGCCCGTTGACGAACCTCAAGCAATTCGCCAGACTTTCCGAGTAGAAAACGACGCGTGAAGATCCTCTTCCTGCAACCCACCTATTACCACGACGCCGAGTGCAAGCAGGTTTATAGCCTCGTCCCCCCGCTCTCGCTCGCCACCATGGCCTCCATTGGCCTGAGGCACGGCCACGACTGCAAGATCCTCGACATCATGGGACGCGAGAATCTCCTCCGCGACGCCATGCAGAACTGGTCCCCCGACATCGTCGCCGTCACCTCCTTCACCACCAACTACCGCGACGCCGTCATGCTCATCGCCCAGCTCCGCAAGCAATACAACTTCGACGGCAAGATCATCTACGGCGGCGTGCACGTCACCCTGGAGCCCGAGAAGTCGGTCAACCAGTGCGGGGCCGACATCCTCGTCGTCGGCGAGGGCGAAGAGACCTTCGAAGAGCTGATGGTCGCGCTGGCAAAGCAGTCCGACCTTACCCAGGTCCCCGGCCTCTGTCTCCCCGGCTTCGGCCGCACCGCGCCGCGCCGCTACCTCAAGACCCTCGACGAGCTCCCCCGCCCCGCCTACGAGCTCCTCGAGACCGGATCCGACTCCCCGTACACGACCTCGACCATGTTCGTGGAGGTCCACCGCGGCTGCCCGTACACCTGCTCGTACTGCTCCTCGAAGTACCTCTACGGATCCTCGCTCCGCGGCCGCACGCCGCAGGCCGTCGTCGACGACATCGCCTACCTCCGCGACAACCTGGGTTTTCGCGAGTGGGAGCCGGTCTCGGATACGTTCGTCTTCAACATCACGTGGCTGAAGGAGTTCGCCGAGCGCGTCCATGACCTCGGGATGCGCCACCGCGCCAACGGCAAGTTCAACATCATGAAGCGCGAGACGCTCGAGGCGCTCAAGCAGTCCAACTGCTACCAGGTCGACTACGGCGTCGAGTCCGCGGTCCCGAAGGTGTTGAAGAACATCGACAAGTTCACGGACATGAAGGTGGCCGAGGAGGTCATCGACATGACCGCCGACATGGGCTTCGACGTCCACCTCTACTTCATGCTCTCCCTGCCGGGTGAGACCTACGACGACATGATGACCACGCTCGACTTCGCCCGCCGCATGAAGCAGAAGTACGGCGCATCCTGCGAGTTCCAGATCACGCGCATCTACCCCGACACGCCCCTCAAGGCGATGTGGGCCCAGGAAGTCGAGGACTGGACGGAGCTCCGCCACATGAACCTCCCCTACCCCTGCATCCCCGCCTACTACGAGCTCGACGAGCAGCTGGTCTACAACACGTGGAAGCAAGCCTGCGCCGAGATCCGCTCCCGCACCACCATGGAGCATCTCCGCAAGACCATCCCCGAGATGTACCGCTCCGCCCGCAATCCCAAGCAGTTCCTCTACCAGTTCTCCAAGCGCGCCACCGAAAAGGCGATGCGCTGGCTGGACTCCAAGAAGTAGACGGGGCCAGGCTCGCCGTTTAGCAGTTTCGCAGAGACAGCGGATAACCCACTGAACAGCGAGGCGTTACACCAGGGTCTCAGACTGCGCTTTGAACCTGCGTAACTGCTAGCCTGACACCAATTCTGGTGGGCATTTCACCTTATAGCGATCAGGAAGCATCCCCGCTTACCTTTACAATGACGCATTGGGCAGGTGGGTCTTAGCCTGCGTCGATCTGCCGTAACAGAAAGGGAACATCATGGTCAGCACTATTGTCCTGGTCGTACTGGTTCTTGCTCTCGTGGGAGCTCTTCCCACGTGGCCTCACAGCAGATCGTGGGGCTACTACCCCAGCGGAGGCGTGGGGACGATCATGATGATCGTGCTGATCCTACTGCTCATGGGTCGCATCTAATAACGCACATGGCAGAACCGGTCGACGTCACCGTAATTATTCCCGCGTTCAATGAGCGCGACAGCATCGCGGACACGATCCGGAGCCTCCAGGATCAGTCATCACCGCCCGCCCGGATCATCGTCATCGACGACTGCTCCTCCGACGGCACGGGCGATGCCGCACGCGCCTGCGGCGCCACGGTCGTGCGCCCGCCCCACAACACCGGCTCCAAGGCCGGTGCTCAGAACTTCGCGCTCGAGCTCGTGCAGACCCGTTTCACCATGGCCGTCGACGCGGACACCATCCTCGCGCCCGATGGCCTCCAAAAGCTCCTGGTCGCCTTCACGGACCCGAAGGTCGCCGCCGCCTGCGGGTTCGTCCTGCCGCGCTTCGTCAACACCGTGTGGGAACGCGGTCGATACGTGGAATACCTGATGGCCTTCAGCTGGTACAAGCCGATCCAGGACTACTACGGCAAGCCGCTCATCTCCTCGGGATGCTTCTCCGTGTACCAGACGTCGATCCTGCGAGCCAACGGCGGCTGGTCAACGCGAACGCTCGCGGAGGACATGGACCTGACGTGGAGTTTCTACAAGCAGGGTTACAGCGTTCGCTTCATGGCCGACGCGATCTGCTATCCGATCGAGCCTCACGATTTCAACTTCATGCGTAAACAACTCCGCCGCTGGTCGCACGGCTTTGTCCAGAACGTCCGGCTGCACGGGAAAGACATCATCGAGATCCCGCGCCTGCGCGCCTTCATCGCGGTGGCGTTCTGGGACGCCGTGGTCGCGTCCATCGCCTACCTCTTTCTCCTCCCGGTGCTCGCGATCCTGCTGGCCATGCCCCTCCTTCTCGTTGGCTACATCATCGATCTTCCAGCCGTCCTGGTCTCGATCATCCGCGAAGCAAGGGAGCGGCGCGAGGTCGGGAGAGCTATCGCGAGCATTCCCTCGTTCTTCATCCTGAGAATGGTCAACGCCTTCTTCCTCGTCGAAGCCGTGATCAGCGAGTTCGTCCTCGGTAACAAGATGCTGACCTACGAGAAGGGGCACTAGCATGATCACCGGCCTGCCGGGCACGGGAATCGGAGGTCTCTTCTATCTCCTCCTTGGTCTCTGGATGCCGTTCCAGGAAGCGCTGGATCGGTTTCGGGGCCGAAGCAACCCGTTTCGCCGGCGCGTGGTCGCGCGGCAGATCGTCATGGCCGTCGGCATCATCGTGGGCATGGGACTCATCGGCGCGCTCATCGGCTGGCTGGTGGCCCTGGGGGGCACGATGCCGATGACCCTGACCGCGGATGCAGCCGCCCCGGGCGGCGCCGTGAAACTCGCCGTCGTGAATTACCTCTCGCTGACCATGTTCGCCTGGGTCTTCATCGTCCTCTTCGGTGTCCTTTCCAGCGTGCACGTTCTGCGACTCATGGTCCGAGTAGTCGCGTTCGTTCGGCGCGAAAAGTCGGGGCCAGGCTCGCCGTTCAGCAGTTTCCCAGAGACAACGGATAACCCCCTGCGCATTGAGGACCTAAGAAAGCCCCCTCAGACAGCACTTTGAAACTGCGAGACTTCTAAGCTGACCCTATTGTGGTGGCTGACCCCATCGTGGCGGAGGACACTCAAGGGTAAGAGCTGCGCCCGTCGCTGGGTGCGTCAAACCTAGGCGAAACGAGTGCAAGCGGTAGCCGCCTTCGCCGGGCAAGCCGGGAGTTGGTCCCGGAACGCCGCCCAAGACGTAGAGCGGATCTCCAACGAGCGGATGTCCGGCGGCGGCCAGGTGGATGCGGATCTGGTGCGGGCGGCCGGTGGGAATCCGGACCGACACCAGGGACTGGGTACCGTCCGAACCGAGCACTTCTACGTGAGATATTGAGGGTCGGCCGTCGGGCGCAGCGGCGTGAACGGTTCCGAGTCGCGGGTGCGATACGATTCCGATCGGCACGTCGATCGTGAAGCGCGTTTCGCGCGGGACGCCGGTCACGAGCGCGCGGTATTCCTTACGCACTCCACCCGTCCGCCACTGAGCCGCGACCGCGCGTCGCGCGGCCTGAGTGCGGGCGAAGAGAAGCAGGCCGGAGGTTCCGCGACCAAGCCGGTGCATCGGGACGGCCTCCGGATAATGACGACGCACGCGGTTCAACAACGTGTTCTCGAGGAAGCCTCCGTTCGGGACGCTGGGCAGGCCGCGCGGCTTGGCGACCGCCAATAGGTGCTCGTCGCGAAAGAGGATCGCGAAGCCGAGGGGAACCGATGGTTCCTCCCAGGGCGGACGTCGCCAAGTCAGGCACTGTCCTTTTCGCACTGGCTCGTCTGCGGCCACGGTCTGCGCATCGAGGAGCACTTCGCCCGCCACGATCCGGTCGCGCCAGGCGGACTCGGTCGAGTGGCGGTGTCGCTTCGTGAACCACTCGACTACAGTCCTGCCGTCAGCCTCGACGCCAAGCGTCTCCCGGTATTGGTAGCCGCTGTTCAGAATTTGAAGTCCCGAGTGAGCACTGGCTTCATAGAGTCGACCTCCGGCCTAAAATCGCCAGGAAAGGACCTTCGGTCGAACCTATGAATGCAACAGGTAGATGCCGCTTCATGAATCAACCTCACTACGCCAGGAGGTTCTCAAGGTCGAGACGGCGCGTAAACATGGCGATGCCGCCATCGGGCGTCCGCGGCCACGCTTCCTGCGGACGGTCCCAATACAACTCCACGCCGTTCTCGTCGGGATCACGCAGATACAGCGCTTCGCTCACGCCGTGATCGCTGGCGCCATCCAGGGGAATCCCGGCGGCATTCAAGCGGCGCAGGGCGTCGGCCAGGTCAGCGCGCGTCGGATAGAGGATCGCCACGTGGTAGAGACCCGTCGTTCCCGCGGGCGGCGGCGAACCGCCGGCGCTCTCCCAGGTGTTCAGACCGATGTGGTGATGATAGCCACCCGCGGAGATGAACGCGGCCTGCGTGCCGTAGCGCTGTGTCAGCTCGAAGCCGAGTACGCCGCAGTAGAAATCCAATGCTCGCTGCAGGTCGGCAACCTTGAGGTGAACGTGACCGATGCGCGTTCCCGGCGCCACCGGGCGCGAGAGTTCCTTATCGGGGCCTCGCTTCGACTCGCGACTCACGTCACCCGGCCAGCGCGGCCAGGTTCTCTTCGAGGTGCGCGACCGACTTCATCCCCACCAGCGCGGTCGTGATGCCCTCGGTGGTCAGCACGAACCGGATCGCGGCCTGAGCCGGTGTGCCGGAGCCGACGTCCATCGCGCTCGCCACAGCAAGCTTCCCCTGCGCGAGTGTGCCGGAGGCGAAGATCTTCAGGCCTCGTTCCACGGCGACGGCCAGCGCGCTGCGGCCGCCCTGTCCGGTTCCATCGCGCAGTTCCGGCATGCGCACGTTGAACGGGGCCTGGATGGCGCGGAAGTGGTGGGCGTCGCCGGCGACGTCACGCGCCAACCCGAGGAGCGCCTCCAGGTCGAGGTGGCGCGGATCATCGGCGGCATTCCGGAGCCCGTCCCAGGTCGCCACGCCGTACGCGCCGATCTTGCCCGCGGCCACGCACTCCTCCAGCACAACAAACGCCGCTCGCATCCGCGCCGCGAACGTGGCCGCGTCCGTCTCCCCTGCCTGCTCCTCGGGGTTGTGGATGTAGTAGAGATCGATCCTCGGGATCGCCATGTTCCTGAGCGATTGATCCACCTGGTGCTTCACGTAGCCCGGCGAGATGCAGTGGCAGTCGCTGACAATCTCGTCGGCCTTCATCACGCCGCGCCGGATGAGGCCCTCCTTCAAGAGGTCCTGCATCGTCGCCTTCGCCCGTGCGTCGCCGGGGATGTAGCCGCCCTTCGTAGAGATGAACAAGCTTTCGCGGGCGATGCCTTGGGTCTTCAAGGCCAGGAGAACCCGCGCTATCATGCGCTCGGACATCTGGTCGCGATAATTGATCGCCGTGTCGAAAACATTGATGCCGCGCCTGGCGGCCTCCGTCAGCGTCGCGACATAACCATCATCGTCCGTCTCGTTCGCACGGCCGAGGTAGGTTCCGACGCCCAGCCGCGAGAGCGACTCCCACGCGATGCTCACTCCAGTTCTTCCTCCAGCGGGCCAATCACGGCCCGATTGTCCGGCTCACCGAGGAGCGCGGCCTGCGCGCGCACCTCGTCGGGCGTGATCGAGAGCAGGAGCGCCAGTTCCTCGTCGAGGGCCATGTATGGGAGCCCCTGGAGCGCTTCGGTCCCGAGCCCCCGCATGCGGCTCATCGCCGACTCCGCGCCCAGGATCGTGCGGGCCGTGAACTTGGTGCGCGCCCGCTCGACCTCCTTGTCACCCGGAGGATTCGACTTCAGGAGCTCCAGCTCCGTCGCCAGGATCGACTCGACGCGAGCCGCCTGCGCGGGCACGGCCGACCAGTTGACGTAGAACATGCCCGTATCCTGGAACGGCATGATGCCCGCGCCCGCCGACTCCGCGACCCCCGGGTGCGTCAGCGCCCAGCTGAGCCGCGACCCCTCGTTGTCCCCGAAGAGGATGCCAAGGATGCTGGCGGCGTAACAGGCGCGCAGGTCGTTCCATGCGGGTCCCGGCCAGGCGAGCACGGCATGCCGGAGCTGATCCTGGGCGCGGTGCACGCGCGCGTCGCCGCGACGGACAACCGGCGCCGAGCCCGGGGCGACGTCGCCGGCCACTCCGATCGCCGGCAAGGCGTCCGCCCACCTGCAGACCTCGTCGGCGTCGCAGCGACCCGCGACCGCCAGGACGAGGTTGGCAGACCGGTATCGAGCCGCATGGTAGGCGCGCATCGCCGGCGCCGTCAGGGCCGTGATGGAGTCGCGCGTCCCGAGGATGCGGCCGGCCAGCGCATGCCCCTGGAACCGCTCCGCCATGAGCGCCTCGAAGAGCAGGAACTCGGGGCGATCGTTGTACATCTCGATCTCCTCGAGGATCACGTTCTTCTCCGTCGTGAAATCCTCGTCCGAGAGCGCGGGATCGATCATCTCCGCGAGAAGTTCGATCACGGATTTCAGGTGCTCGGGCAAGACCTGCGCGTAATACACGGTGCGATCCCAGGAGGTGTAGGCGTTGGCGCGCGAACCCAGCTCATCGAGGACACGCGAGACCGAGAGCGCATCGCGCTTCTTCGTGGCCTTGAAACACATGTGCTCCAGGAAATGCGAGACGCCCTCCACGTCCGGCGTCTCGTGCCGCGAACCCGTCGCGACGAAGAATCCCGCCGCCGCGCTCAAGGCATCCGTGTTGGACTCGATGAGAACCCTGAGGCCCGCCGGCGTCCGATGCTCGCGAAAGATCGTGGTCATGACTTTACCTCCGCCGTCGCGCCCGACTCCTCAAGCCCCGGCCAGGACGGGCCGAGCGTCAGGGTGCAGAGTCCCTCGAGCGAGAAGGTCTTCAGCCACGCGTTCAGCTCGTCGGCCTCCACCGCCGCCAGCGCCCCGAGGACCTCCTCGGGAGAACGCACCCGGCCAATCTCGTGGAGCTGACCGGCCATCGCATCGGCGCGCGCATGCGTCGACTCGAACCGCATCACGAAACTGCTCCGCGCCTGCGTCTTGGCCTTCGCGAGTTCCTCCGCCGTCACGCCGTTCTTCAACCCCTCGAGCTCGCCCCGCAGGACGTCCAGGCACTCCCTCGCGCGATCGGGCGTCGTTCCCGCGTAGACAAAATAATCGCCGCGCCCCCGACGGGTCACGTGCCACGCATGCACGGAATACACGAGTCCGCGCTTCTCCCGGACCTCCACGAAGAGCCTCCCGCTCATGCCGCCGGAGAGGATGGTCGAGACGAGCGCGGCCTTGGGGTAGTCGGGATGATCGAGCGGTGTGCCGGGCCACGCGAGGCCGATCTGGACCTGCGCGCCGGAGTCCCTGGCGACGTGAGCGGGAAGCGGCTCGGCCGTCGTCGAGATCGGCTCGGCCAGGGGATCGACGCGGTGCCAGCGTTCAAAGAGAGCGGCCACGCGATCGCGGACCTGCGCGGGCTCCACTCTCCCCGCCACCGCCACGATCGCGCCGTCCACCGGAAACCGCGCCGCGGTCGATTTAAGGTCATCGAGCGTGAGCGCGGCCAGGCCCTCGGGGTCCCCCTTCAGGGGCTGACCCCAGGGATGCGGAAAGTAGCGTCGACGAAGTTCAACGAAGAGTTTCTCGGACGGGTTGTCCTCGATGCCGGCCAGTTCGAGTAGGCACCCTTCCCGCGCCGCCTCCAGCTCGTCGGAGGCGAGCATGGGATCGAGGACGATATCCCTGGCAAGTTCCAAGCCGGCATCAAGATCGCGGGCCAGCAACGAGCCGCTGACCGTCAGTTGATCGGTCCCATGGTCGACATCGCGCTCCATCCCGAGCGAGTCCATGGCCTCCGTCAACGCCCGGGCATCACGCCCGCCCGCGCCTCGTGGCATCATCTCGCAGAGCAGGGCCGCTCGCCCTGTCAGCGCCTCCGGATCATGCGCGCTCCCCAGCGGCACCAGCACGGTGAAGGCCGCGGACTGGACGTGAGGAAGGCGCTCGACGGCAACCCTCAATCCCGAGGGCAGGGTTTCGATCAGGCGTTCCCTTTCCGGAGCGGACATAGGCTGGAGATTATAGCAGGAACAGCGCGCGGTTCGCGATTGCGAAACGAGTTACCCCTCGTAGGCGCCGAAGACGTTCCGGAGACGGGTGCAGATCTCGCCGACCGTGGCGTAGGTCTTCACGGCGTCGATGAGGACCGGAACGAGGTTCTCGGAGCCGCGCGCGGCGGCCTCCACCCGATCGAGCGCGGCCTTCACGGCGGCGGCATCTCTCTTCGCGCGGGTCTCGGACAGGCGTTCCTTCTGCCGGGCCTCGATGGCGGGATTGTGCTTGAAGAGGGTGGGGGGCGGCTCCTCGACCTGGTAGCAGTTGACGCCGACGACCTTGCGCTCCCCGGTCTCCACGGCCTTCTGATACCGGTAGGCCGAGTCCTGGATGCACTGCTGGGGGAAGCCGGCCTCGATGGCGCGGACCATGCCGCCCATGCCGTCGATCTTCGCGATCAGCTCGCGCGCGCCGGCCTCGATGCGGTTCGTCAGGTCCTCGACGTAGTACGAGCCTCCCAGCGGATCGACGACGTCAGCGACGCCGCTCTCGTTGGCGATCAACTGCTGGGTGCGGAGCGCGATGAGCGCCGACGCCTCGGTCGGCAACGCCAGGGCCTCGTCGCGCGAGTTGGTGTGCAGGGACTGCGTCCCGCCGCAGACCGCGGCGAGGGCCTCGATCGTCGTCCGGATGATGTTGACCTCGATCTGCTGGGCCTGCAGGGACGAACCGGCCGTCTGCGTGTGAAACCGAAGCTGCCAGGACTTGGGATCCTTCGCGCCGAACCGTTCCTTCATGAGCGTGGCATAGAGCCGTCGGGCCGCGCGGAACTTGGCGACCTCCTCCAGGAAGTCGAGGTGACAGTTGAAGAAGAACGAGAGCCGGCCGGCGAAGGCGTCGACGTCCAGGCCCTTCGCGCGCGCGGCATCGATGTAGGCGATGGCGTCGGCGAGCGTGAAACCGACCTCCTCGACGGCGGTCGATCCCGCCTCGCGGATGTGGTAGCCCGAGATC
>CAZJQD010000045.1:0-5460 GCA_964548165.1 uncultured bacterium | reverse complement strand
CCAGCGCGGCATCTCGGCCGAGCAGAACGCAAAGATATCGGTGATGATCCGGAGCGACGGCGTCGGCGGGAACGCATATGTGCCGCGGGCGATGTATTCCTTCAGGATGTCGTTCTGGACGGTCCCGCCGAGCTTGTCGCGGGAGACGCCGTTCTTCTCGGCGACGGCGACGTAGAGCGCCAGGAGGATCGCGGCCGTGGCGTTGATGGTCATCGAGGTCGTGACGGTCTCCAGGGGGATCCCGGTGAAGAGGCGTTCCATGTCCGCCAGGCTGTCGATGGCGACGCCGACCTTGCCGACCTCGCCCTCGGCGAGGGGATCGTCGGAATCGAGTCCAATCTGGGTCGGGAGGTCGAAGGCGACGGATAGGCCGGTCTGGCCCTGCGAGAGGAGGTACTTGTAGCGGGCGTTCGACTCGTCGGCGTCGCCCATCCCCGCGTACTGGCGCATCGTCCAGAACTGGCCGCGATACATGGTGGGCCGGATGCCGCGCGTGAAGGGATACGACCCGGGCTGCTCGCCGTCGGCGGGTCCGTAGACCGGGTCGATCGGGAGACCCGAGATCGTCCGGAACTCTTCCTTGCGGAGCTTCGCCTCGCGAGGCTTTGCCTTCTTCTTCACGTCGGCCATGACCGCCTCCTGGGATGATTGCGCATCATCCTATCCGAGACGTCCCGTAAAAAAAAGAGGCGGCCCGAGACCGGGCCGCCTCCCGTGGAACCGTCGGCTGAAGCTTCGAAGTGCTAGGACTTGGCCGCGCAGGCTCCGCCGCTCGCGTGATTGCAGGCGCCGGTTGCCGCCGCGCTCCCCGCGGTTGCTCCGGCCGCATGATCGCAAGCCGCTCCTTCACGCGTGCAGGCTCCGCCACCCGTGGATGCGCCGCCGCCATGAGCCGGCTTCGGGCAGACACAGGCCTCACCGCGCTTGCAGGCGTCGCAATGTGCGTCGGCGGGACAGGCGCAGGAGACCTGCGTCCCGCCAGCGGCCGCGGCGGTGTCACCGGCGGGCGTGTTCGGCACGAGATCCATGCCGCACTTCGGGCACTTACCGGCCGCGTTGCTGTAGAAGTTATCCTCGGGCATCGGGCACTTGAAGGCGGCCGTCGCGGCGTCGGCCGGAGCAGGCGCGGCGGGCGCGGCGGCGGGAGCCGGAGCGGCGGGCGCGGGCGGCGACGAGGCCCCACCACACGCGGCCAGGGACACCACCGCAACAAGTCCGAGAACTGCCCATCCAAATCGCTTCATGCTTCCATTCCTCCTGGGTCCGAAGACCATTTCAATCGAGATCCATCGTCGGCCGCAAGCGGCCGCGCAACGCGCGGATCTCTAGCGCGTCGCGTTCCAGAGGAGCGCCGTCGCGGCGCTGAACGCCTCGACCGCGGGTTCCTTCCGACCGTGCGCAAAATGCACGGCGCCATATCCAGTCCCACGGCCGGCCGGGGCGGCGGCAAGAATACCCTCCTCGACCGCGCCGCCTCGACGACGCGCCCATTCGTCCATGACCCGGCGCACATACTCCCGCGTCTCGCGGTATGGAGGAATCCCCCCGTACCGCGCCACCGCCTCCGGTCCGGCATTATATGCGGCAAGAGCCAGATCCACGCGACCAAATCGCATCAACTGGCGCCTCAAGTATTCCACACCCCCGCGAATGTTCTCCGCGGGGTCGAACGGACTGGCCACGCCCAGGGACCTGGCCGTGGCCGGCATCAACTGCATGAGCCCCATGGCCCCCTTCGGGGAGACCGCACGCGGGTTGAAATTCGACTCCGCGCGGATCACGGCCAGGACAAGGTCGGGATCGACCGAATCCCGCCAGCCTCCCACC
Organism: uncultured bacterium; assembly: GCA_964548165.1. Taxonomy (GTDB): domain Bacteria; phylum UBA8481; class UBA8481; order UBA8481; family UBA8481; genus CAZJQD01. Next base: position 3,633 of record CAZJQD010000045.1, on the reverse strand, counting down.
AGGCCCTCGACGGCGGATGTGCGATCCACGAACCGGGAGTTCGCGGCGCGCGTCGACGGTCCGGTATCGGCGGACGCGGCCATCGGGATACCGAAGATCGAGGCCACGACGAGCGCGGCGGCAAAACGCATGCTGGGCCTGTTATTTACCACGCCTTACGATATCAGCAGTTTCCGTGCCGCGGTGAGCTTCTTCAGAATACAGAACTTGCGGGCCCCTCGCGGCCCCGATGCGCGGCATACGCTCCACGCCTGTGTCATATGCCACACCGCGCACCAGGTGAAAATCGCGAACTCCAGTAATCACATGTTGGAATGAATCCTGCTAGTCTAGCGCTCATGTCCGTTGCTCACCTGAGCGTCTACATCGCGGCGAGCCTGGTGCTCCTCGCCCCCATGCCCGCCCAGGGCGAGACGACCGGCGCCGACGAGCGCCACGCCGCTCATGCCACCGCGAGCCGCTCGACGCAGCAGCGTCCAGCGGCGCCAAGCGCCTCGATCCCGCGGCCGGCAACCCGCGCAACAACCCGAACCTCGGCCCGTTCCTCGGCACCCCCTTCCTCGCCGCGGCCCGCCTCGCGTCCCACCCCGCCGGTCACCCAGGAACCGGTCGCCTCCCCTGCCGTCCACACAACGCTCGATACCGCCGTCCTCTTTGCCTCCTCGCCGGTCCACCCGCCCTTCGTGCCGGTCGAGCGCGTGCGCCTCACCGATCTCGCGATCCGGATGCTCCAGAACAACCCCCGCCTGCGCGCCGACTCGGCCGCCGCGCGCGCGGCCGCCCAGCGACCTTCCCAGGCTGGCGCGTTGCCGGATCCGCGCCTGGGCGCACGCCTGATGAGCGAGGTCGAGCAGGATGTCATGGTCGACCCGGGCGGCATGGTCAGCGTGCGCGACGATCGCATGAATGCGACGGCTGTCTCCTGGAGCCAGATGGTTCCCCTCGGAAAACTCGGGCCCATGTCACGGCTCGAGGAACGGATGGCGGGCCGGATGAACGCCGAGTACCGGCTCGAGGTCTCCATGACGCTCAAGCAGCTCAAGGAGTCCTTCATCGACCTCTACTCCGTCGACGCCTCCGCCATCACGTTGACCCGCATCCAGCGCATCCTCGACCTGATGACCCGCGGCGCGGAAGCGATGTATCGCTCCGGACAGGGCCGCCAGTCCGACATCCTCCGCGCCCAGCTCGAGTACTCCATGCTGCGCGATCGGCTCCTCATGCTCGAAGGCCGCCGCACCGTGGTGGCCGCCGACATCAACCAGCTCATCGGCATCGAAGCCTCCGTTCCCGTCAATACGCCCGGGGAACTCATCCCCTACACGCTCGATATCCACGGCGTGGACGAGGCGGAATGCCCGGCCGTCGCGGTGGCTGCTGCCGGGCTGGAGGCGGCCCGCGCCGGCGTGGACGTGGCCCGTTCCATGTTCGTGCCCGACATCGAGCTGATGGGCGAGGTCATCCTGAGCGACGGGCGCGACGCGGGTTGGGAGGTAGGCGCCGCCCTGACACTGCCCATCTGGAGCGCCGCGCGCCAGGTGCCGGGCCTAAGGGAAGCTGAGGCTCGCCGGGAGGAGGCCGAGGCTCGCAGCGAAGCCGCGCGGCTCTCCGCGTCGCGGGACGCCCGGAGCGCGATAGCGATGGCCCGGACCGCCGCCGCCCAGCATGCGCTCTACGAGAACACCATCATTCCCCAGGCCCGGCTCGCTCTCGAGGCGTCCCTCGCGGGGTACCGCTCCGGCACCGTCGACTTCATGGACGTCATGTCCAACCTCAACGCGGTGCTCAACTACGAGCTGGGCGCGATCGAGAGCACGGCAAATTTCTACCGGGCCGTCGCCATGTATGAAGAGACGAGCAGCCGAATGCTCGAATGGAGAACCCCATGACCCGCCGCGGCATCATCCTCCTGCTCCTCGCGCTCCTGGCGCTGGCCGCCGTCGCCGGCGCGGCCAGCTGGTGGTGGATGCAGAGGGGAACTGTCGGAGGAGCCACCGCCGAGCGCGCGGTCGAGTATTACACCTGCTCCATGCACCCCTACTTGCGCGAGCCGGAACCCGGGAACTGCCCCGTCTGCGGCATGAAGCTCCAGCCCGTCTACCGCGACGGCGGCACGGGATCGGCCGACGACGGCACCATCCACGTCTCGGCCGAGGAGTCGAGGCTCTTGGGCCTGCGCACCGTTCGCGTCGAGCGGCGCGCGGCCGATCACCGGATCCGCACCGTGGGGCGCATCGAGGTGAACACCGAGCGCGTGCACCACGTCCACTCGCGCATGATGGGATGGGTCGAGAAGGTCCACGTCGGATCGCTGGAGGTCATGGTGAGCGCGGGACAGGCGCTACTCGACATCTACGCGCCCGAGATCGTGAGCACGCAGGAGGAGTATCTGCTCGCGCTGCGTTCGGTGGACGCGCTCGGCGAGGACGCCGATCCGTTCGCACGAGAGGGCGCCGAGAACCTGCGCGACGCCGCCCGCCACCGCCTCCGGCAGTGGAACGTTCCCGAGGAGGTCATCGCGGGCGTGGAGCACGATCGCCGGGTCTCGCGGACCTTCACCCTGCGTTCCCCCGTCACCGGCTACGTCCAGCGCATCCAGGCCGTGCACGGGGACCAGATCGATCCCGCATCGATCCTCTACCAGATCGCCGACATCAAGGAAGTCTGGCTGATCGCGGACATCTACGAGCAGGACATCCCGAGCGTGCGCGTGGGCCAACCGGTCAGCGCCACGTTCGCCGGCATCGCCAACCGGACCTTCACGGGAACGATCACCTACATCTACCCGACGATCGAGGCCTCCACGCGCACGAACCGCGTCCGGATCTCGATCCCCAATCCCGATCATGCGCTCAAGCCCGGCATGTTCTCGGAGCTGACGATCCAGGTCGCCGGCACGGGAGGCTCCCCGGATGCGCTGATGGTTCCCGCCGATGCGGTCCTCGCGACCGGCACCCGCAACATCGTCTTCCGCGAACACGCCCCCGGTATCTTCGAGGCCGTGAACGTGCGGCTCGGCACCACGACCGGCGGCTACTACGAGATCCTCGAGGGACTGAAGGAGGGAGACACCATCGTCGAGCGCGGCGCCTTCTACCTCGACTCCGAGTCCCAGCTGCGCGGCCTCGGCACCCCCGGCTCCTCGCCCCATGCCGGCCACGGCGCGACGTCCTCGCCCGGCGCGACGCCCTCGCCCGGCGCGGCCTCGACCAATTCGATCACTCGCCCGCCCTCGCAACCTGCCTCGGCGCCCACTGCGGCACCCACCGCGGCGCCCGTTCACGACCACTCCAGCCACTAGCCCATGCATAGCGACGGTCACATCGAGAACGGGCCCATCGAGCGCCTGATCGCGTTCTCGGCGCGGAACCGCCTCTTCACCATCGCCCTCATCGCCTTCCTCTGCATGCTGGCCTGGCAGTCGATGAAGGCGATCCCCCTCGACGCCATCCCCGACATCTCCGATACCCAGGTCATCATCTACACGAAGTGGCCGGGGCGGCCGCCCAACGTCATCGAGGACCAGGTCACCTACCCGATCGTCACGGCCCTCACGGCGGCGCCGAAGGTCCGGGCCGTCCGCGGCACCACCGACTTCGGCTTCTCGTACGTCTACGTCATCTTCGAGGACGG
>CAZJQD010000044.1:0-29536 GCA_964548165.1 uncultured bacterium | reverse complement strand
TGACCGCCGTCGACTCGGCGGTCATGGTGATCGACGCCGCCAAGGGCATCGAGGCCCAGACCCGGAAGCTCTTCGAGGTCTGCCGCCGTCGCGGCGTTCCGATCTTCACCTTCATCAACAAGATGGATCGCCCCGCCCGCGAGGGACTCGACCTCCTCGACGAGCTCGAGAAGGTCCTCGGCCTGCATACCTTTCCGATGAATTGGCCTCTCGGCGCCGGTCCGTCGTTCCGGGGCGTGTATGATCGTCTTGCGCGGCGCGTGCACCTCTTCGAGCGCACGCCACGCGGCACGTTCAAGGCGCCCATGGACGTCCTCGACCCCACGGATCCGGCCATCGAGGAGCGCCTGCTCCCCGAGGACTTCAAGCGATTCTCGGAGGAGATCGCGCTCCTGGAGGCCGTGGGCACCCAGTTCGATCCGGACTCGGTGCTCGAGGGAGCGACGACGCCGGTCTTCTTCGGGAGCGCCGTGAACAACTTCGGCGTCCAGCTCTTCCTCGACAGCTTCCTCGAGTATTCCTCGGCGCCGGGACCCCGAATCGCGAGGTGCGGTCCCGTTCACCCGGGACGCCCGGACTTCTCGGCGTTCATCTTCAAGATCCAGGCGAACATGGATCCCCGGCATCGCGATCGGATCGCGTTCGCCCGCATCTGCTCGGGCCGCTTCTCGCGCGATATGAACGTGCATCACTCCGGGTCCGCCAAGAAGGTCCGGCTCACCAACTCGCACCGCGTTTTCGGTCAGGATCGCGAGATCGTCGAGGAGGCCTGGCCGGGCGACATCGTCGGGCTCGTCGGGCACTCGGGATTCCAGATCGGCGACACGCTCTCGGAGGATCCGGAGATCGTCTTCGACGAGATCCCGCGATTCCCGCCGGAATGTTTTGCTGTCCTGCACAACCAGAACCCGGCCCAGTTCAAGCCGTTCCGCAAGGGCCTGGAACAGCTCATCATGGAAGGTCTCGTCCAGCCGTTCACGGTCGAGGGCATGTCGCACACGTCGAGCCTCCTCGCGGCCGTTGGTCCCCTGCAGTTCGAGGTGATGCAGTACCGGCTCAAGGCCGAGTACGGCGTCGACTCCAAGATCGAGACCCCTGCGTGGAAGTTCATCCGCTGGGTGACCGGCGAGATGGCCCAGGACATCGAGCGCGCGGCCTCCACGCCCACCGACGTCCGCGTCGGTCGCGACGCCGAGGGGCGGCCCGTCGTCTTCTTCCCGAGCGAGTGGTCCATCCGCTATTTTGCGGAGAAGAACCCGGGCCTCCAGTTGCACGAGCTGCCGGCGGAGGGCTGAGAACGGAGCTGGCTGCCGGGCTTGCCTCTACCGAGCGTCAGGCACGATCCCGGACGCCCACTGGGCCGCTTCCTCGATCGAACCCAGAATCGTGACGCCTCGTTCGCGGAACCGTCGCGCCCTCTGCGAGGCCTCGTAGCCGCCGATGGCCGAGATGACGCCCTTATGGTCGAGGCGTTCCAGCGAATCCGCCAGCCGGTCAGCGGTCGCGTCCTCCATGGGGGCGGCGGCGGCGAGTAACACCGCGCTCGCCGACATCCGGGCCGCGGCCCTCTCCAGGTCTTTGAGCGGGAGGTTGGCCCCGAGGTAGATGAACGGGATCCGGCGCAAGGTGAGGTGGAGGAGCACGGCAAGGAGACCGACCTCGTGGTGGTCGCCCTCGACGCCGGCCAGCAGGAGCGGGCGAGGTGCCTTCAGCATCTTGAGCCCATGCGCGAAGGCGATGATGCGGCGCCGGATCACATCCGTCGCGACATGCTCGGCCGCGATCGCGATCTTGCCCTTCATCGCCAGTTCCCCGATTTGCGCGAGGATGGGGAGTTCGATCGCGAGGACGGCATCGGGGAAGGGCATGCCGGCCTCCAGCGCGTCGAGGTGGGCCTCGAAGGTTGAGGCCCTGCCGCGCGTCACCACCTCGATGATCTCGGGGGAGAGGGGGAGCGGGGAGCGAGCCGCGCCTCTTCTCATTGAGGGAACGGCCGATTTCTTGCGCGGGGCCGGGTGCGCGTCCGCGCGGTCCGGTTCCAGGAAAGGCGTGGGCCTTGTCGTAGCCTCGGCGAGGAGACTCCGGCGACCCTTCTGCGCCAGGACGCGGATCGGGATCCCGCGGGCCGTCTCGCGGCCGAGGTGGGCGAGGAGGCGGACGTCCTCGTGCGAGTAGAGCCTATAGCCATTCTCGGCGCGCACGGGCTCCAGGAGACCGAAGCGCCGCTCCCAGAGCCGGACCTGGTTCTCGCTGACCCCGGCCATCTGCGACGCGACCTTGACGGAGTGCGCGGCGACGGCGCGGCGATCGCGGGCGAATCCCCGGGGCGATTCCTTCACCGTGTCGGCTTCCGGAAGCGGTAGTGCTCGACCGTCCACTCCATGCCACCACCGTATCCCCAGAGCTCGGCGCAGGACAAGAAGAAGATCCGCCAGTACCGGCGCCAGCGCGAAACCTCGTCGGCGCCGTAGGTCCGTGCGAGCGCGTCGTCCACGGCCGACCGGTTGCGGTCCATGTTGCGGAGCCACTCCTCGGCGGTTCGCGCGTAGTGAGTGCCGTCCACGGTCCAGGTGCGCTCGGCCACAAGAGACTCCTGGAACCGGAGGAGGTACTCGCGCGAGGGCATGATCCCGCCCGAGAAGAAGTGGCGCGACATCCAGTCGTCCCCGCCCTCGTCCTCGAAGAGGTAGGCGAACTCGCGGTGGGCAAAGACGTGAACGAAGAGCCGGCCATCGTCCTCCAGCCAGCGCGCGATCCGCTCGAAGAGCCGCCGGTGGTTGCGCACGTGCTCGAACATCTCGACCGAGACGACCCGGTTGAAGCGCCCCGCGGGCTCGAAGGCGTTGATGTCGCAACGGACGACCGTGACGTTTCGTATCCCGCGCGCCGCCGCCGTCGCCTCGACATGCGCCTTCTGCGTCGCGGAATTCGTCAGCGCCGTGATCGAGGACGAAGGAAAGCGCTCGGCCATGCGGAGCGTGAGGGAGCCCCAGCCGCAGCCAAGCTCGAGGATCCGCTGGTGATCGGCGATCTCGGCGCGCTCGATGGTGAGGTCGAGCATCGCGGCCTCGGCGTCGTCGAGCGTGGTGACGCCGTCGGGCCAGTAGCCCGAGCTGTACTTCATGTGGCGGCCCAGGACGGCCTGGTAGAAGGCGGTCTCGACCTCGTAGTGCTGGCGGTTGGCATCCGCGGTCCGCACAGCGAGGTCACCGGATTCGAGACGGTCGTGGAAGGCCTCGCCGTATCCGGGCTCGCTCCATCTCTGGCGTTCCCCGCGGAGGCGTCGAGCGAGGAGGAAACGGATGCTTGCCCTAAGGAAGGCGTCGGAGACAGGCAGGCTCCCGAGCGCCCAGTCGGTGATACGGGCTTCGACGCTAGACGGCACGGGGAAACCAGGGGATGAAAGCGCTGGTGCGGCGCTGGTAGTCACGGTAGCGATCTCCTTTCAGTCTGAGCCCCCGCTCCTCGGCGGGGGGAATTCCGGTAACGCGTACGAGAAGCCAGGTGATGACGAGCGGGGCCAGGAGCGCGGGCCAGCCGCCGGGAGAAGCGGCGCCGAGCAGTCCGAACCCGAGCCAGGTCACGGCTTCGAAGAAGTAGTTGGGATGGCGCGAGTAGCGCCAGAGACCCCGGTCGCAGACCGAGCCCGGAGTGGAGTCGGCGCGGAAGGCGCGGAGCTGGCGGTCGGCGGCTCCCTCGCCGACGAAGCCGGCGACGGCGAGGGCGATCCCGGCCAGCTCAAGAGGGGAGAACGGCGTATGCGGGTTGCCGACGGCGAGGACGAACGGAAGAGAGAGGATCGGGATCGAGAGGGCTTGGAGCTGGAAGAAGCGAAAGAGCGCGGCGTTCTCACAGCGCCCCTCGGCGCGCCAGGCGGCCCGCAGGTCGGCGTAGCGCCCGTCCTCGGCAGGGTGCTCGCGGGCGATGCGGCGGGCGAGGTGGATCCCGAGCCTCAGGCTCCAGGCGGCCGCGACCGCGACGACCGCGAGCTTGCGATCCGTCTCGCCCGGGATGAGGGTCGCGGCGAGGAGTGCGGCCGGGGTGAAGAGGAGAGCCCAGGCCGCGTCCACGATCCCGGCGTTCCGTATCCGCACCGCGACGGCCCACGTCGCCGCCATGACGGCCGAGGCGACGGCGAGGATCGCGGCAAGGGCGGTGGCGACGGGCCAATCGGTCACAGGCCTACGACCTCCGCGAGCCGCTCGTTGTTGGGCCGGGTGTACACGGCCTGCACCACGGAGATGTTGCGGGTCGCGAACGCGGCCTCGCAGTAGGCGAGGTAGTAGTCCCACTTTCGGAGGAACGCGGCGTCGAAGCCGAGCGCCCGGACCTCCTCGATCCGCGCGTGAAAGTTGCGGCGCCATTCGCGAAGCGTGCGGACGTAGCTGGCGCCGCAGTCCTTGAGATCATGGAGCTGGAGCGTTCCGGTCCGGCGCAACGTCTCCTCGATCCGCCCGATGGAGAGGAGGAGGGAGCCGGGGAAGATATGCTTCTGGATCCAGTCGACGCCCCGGCGGAGCGCGGCATGGCGGCTGTCCGGAAAGGTGATGTACTGCACGGCGAGGACGCCGTGAGGTTCGAGGAGGCTCTCGACCTTGGATAACCAGGCGGGGAGGTAGGCGTCGCCGACCGCCTCGAGCATCTCGATCGAGACGATGGCGTCGTAGCGCCCCTCGAGGTCGCGGTAGTCGCGTAGGTGGACGCGGACGCGGTCACCGAGCCCCGCGCTCGCGATCCGCGCGGTCGCGTGCTCGTACTGGCGCCGGGAGATCGTCACCGAGTCCACGGTGACGCCGAAGTGGGTCGCGGCGTGGATGCAGAACCCGCCCCAGCCGGTTCCGATCTCGAGAACGCGATCGCCCGGGCGCAGGCCGGCGGCGCGGCAGATGCGGTCGTACTTCTGCTCCTGGGCCTCCTCCAGCGTGGTGGCGCCACGGGACCAGAGGGCGCCCGAGTAGGTCATCCCGGGGTCGAGCCAGAGCGCGAAGAACTCGTTCGAGAGATCGTAGTGAGCCTCGATGTTCTCGCGGCTCCCGGTGCGCGTGTTGGCGCGCAGGAGGTGCGCGATGCGGTTGGCGAGGCGAAGGAGAGCGGGAACGCGGACCGCGGGTGGCCGATCCGACGTCACCTCGGGGCAGGCCTGGGCGTTCCGGATGAACCAGGTGAGGAGGGCCGGCAGATCGTTGGTCTCCCATTCGCCCGCGACGTAGCTCTCGCCGAACCCGATGTCGCCGGAGAGGAGACAGCGGCGGAAGAAGGCCGGGGAGTGGACGCGGAGCGCGACGGAGGGCGCGGCCGGGTCACCGAAGGAACGGGTGGCGCCGTCGGGGAGAGTCAGGTCGAGGCGGCCTTCGGTGAAGGACTCGAGCATCGCCGTGACGGCGCGCGTCGCGACGCGATCCAGGAGCGATCCCGCCGGTGTGGAGCGGGGCAACGGGATCGCCGTGGCCGGGAACGATGTGGTCATGGAAGAACCTCCGCGGAGATGGGGGTAGGGGATGCAGGGTGGGAGCCGGGGAGGAGGTCCACCTGGAGATCCCGTCGGTCGGCTTTTCGGTGCCAGGGGATGCGCTTGAGAAAGAGCATGAGGGCGTGCACGTGGATGAGCGCGAGCACGCCGAGGGACGCGAGGGGGTAGCGGAGGGTGAGCGCGGCCAGGTTCGCGTCCGTCAGCTCGCGCCGCGCGCCGGCCATGGCGGCATAAAGGATGGGACCGTCGGCGTCGTGGGCGTCGGCGCGGAGCCGGAGCCGGTCGCCGGGCTCGGGGAGGTCGAAGACGAAGTGCGAGTCGAGCGCGAGGAAGGGGGAGACGTAGAAGAGCTTGGGGATTTTATCTCTGTCCGAGTCACGCCCGTCGGAGTCGGGGCGGACGAGGTAGGCCTTGCGTTCGCGGAACGTGTTGGTGACCTCGACGATGACGCAGAGCGGACGTCCCTCGTCGTCGGAGCAGAAGTAGAAGGAGACTGGGTTGTAGCAGTGCCCGGCGATCCGGGGCATGGCGACGATCAGGACGCGGGCGGCGGCGAGGTCGAGGCCATGGCGGGATCCGAAGCGGACGATGTTCTCGCGTAGCGTCGGGGCGCCGAGCGGGAGGTAGTCGGCGTCATGGAACGCGTAGAGGGCGCGACGGTTGTGGCTGAAGAGCCGGAGCGTTCGGGCGAGCTGGGGGATCTCGTCGAGATCGAGCCCGAAGGTGAAGAGGCGGTGACGAAAGGCGTGGGGGCGAGGGCGGACGCGGGAGTGGGAGACGGAGACCGGGTAGAGGCAGGAGCGAAGGCCGGTCACGCGGCCGCCTCGAGGAATGCGGTGCCGCGGACGGAAGCGGCGGCGGAGAGTCCGCCGAGGAGGGCGTCCTCGTGGAATCCGTACCGCATGTAACTGCCGGCGAATGCGATCTGCTCGGACCGCGCATTCCAGGCGTGGATCGCGGGCTGGGCGGCGACGGCGGCGGCGTCGAAGAGGGGATGGGTGTACGAGAGCGAACGCAGGATCCGGGACTCGTCGACGCGGGCGCGGCCGTTGAGGGTGACGAAGTAGGGCCGGCGATCGGAAACGCCCTGGAGGTTGTTCATCCAGTAGTGGATGGAGGGGCGTTCGAGGGATCCGGAGGCGGCGATGGTGTTCCAGGAGGCCCAGGCGAGTCGCGTGCGCGGCATGACGCGGGCGTCGGTGTGGAGGAGGACGTCGTTCTGGCTGTAACGGAAGGGGGCGACGAGCGCGGCCTCGTCGGGGAAGCAGGGGGAGAGGAGCGTGTGGGCCTCGTCGGCGTGGCAGGCGAGGACGACGCGGTCGAAGACGCCTTCGTGGCCGTCGGCGGCGGCGACGCGGATCCCGGCCGGGTCGGGTCGGAGCGAGACGGCGGCGGCGCCGGTCCGGATCCGGTCGCGGAAGGGGGCGACGAGGCGCTCGGCGTAGAGGCTGGCGCCGCCGGAGGGAGTGAACCAGGGATGATGGGTGTGAAGGCCGAGGAAGCCGTGGTTGTGGAAGAAGCGGAGGAGGGTCTCGGCGGGGAAGAGGAGCATGCGTTCGGTCTCGGCCGACCAGATGGCACCGGCGAGCGGGAGGATGTAGAGGTCGAGGAAATCGGCGCCGTAGCCGCGGGCGGACGCGTACGCGGAGAGCGAGAGGTTGCGGGCGGAACCGGAGGCGAGGGCTTCGGCGGCCTCGGCGTTGAAGCGATTGATGGAGCGGAGGAGGCGGAGGAAGCGGGGGTTGAGGAGGTTGCGACGCTGGGCGAAGAGGGTGTTGAGGTTGGTGCCGCGGAACTCGAGCCCGGAGGCGGGATGCTGGACGCTGAAGGACATGGGAGCGGGCTGGGAGGCGATGCCAAGCTCGTCGAAGAGCCGGACGAGGCGCGGGTAGGTGACGCGGTTGAAGACCATGAACCCGGTATCGATGGGGACGGCGCGCCCGTCCTCGTCGACGGTGACGGTATGGATGTGGCCCCCGATCCGAGGTTCGCGCTCGAGGAGAGTGACGTCGAAATCGGCAACGAGCTCGCGCGCGGCCGCAAGCCCGGCGATGCCGGAGCCAACGACGGCGACCCGGGCCCCGCGGGAAAGCGCGTTGGGGGGCTTGAGACCCGTGCCCATCAGCCCATGCGCGCCCTCGGGCAAGGCGCGCCTCGCCGTGTTGTGACCGGTAACCATGAGGAGATTATTGACATAGGTCAGACATAAGTCAATAATCTCCTCATGACAATTTTTTGCGATCCGCCAGGCTGTGCACAGGTATCCGATTCCCAGGTTCCCGAGCGGTCGGTCCTGGAGACTCCGGCCCGGACGCCTGCGTCAGCCAGACCGCGTCGAGTCCTCGTCCTCGGGGCCACGGGCTATGTCGGAGGCCGGCTCGTGCCTCGTCTTCTCGACCTGGGGCACGAGGTCGTCGCGGCCGGCCGGTCGATCGAGAAACTGCGCGCGCGGCCCTGGAGCGGTCGGGACGGCTTGCGGCTGGCCGCCTGCGATGTACTCGATACCTCCGCGCTCGCCGACGCCTTCAAGGGCATCGACGCCGTGTACTACCTCGTTCACTCCATGGACGCGACGCAACCGGACTTCGAGCAGGCCGATCGCTCCGCGGCACGGAACGTGCGGGACGCCGCGGCCGCCGCCGGGGTCGGGCGGATCGTCTACCTGGGCGGACTCGGCAGGGGAGAGGACGATCTCAGCCCTCACCTCAGGTCTCGCCACGAGGTCGGGGTGATCCTGGCGGACGGCACCGTGCCCGTCATCGAGCTCAGGGCGGCCATGATCCTCGGCTCCGGTTCCGCATCCTTCGAGATCCTTCGCTACCTCGTGGAGCGACTCCCGATCATGGTGACGCCGCGGTGGGTTCGCACCCGCAACCAGCCGATCGCAATCCGGGACGTATTGGCATACCTCGAGGGCGCGATCGAGATCCCCTTGCCCGATCACCGCGCCGATCGCATCTTCGAGATCGGCGGCCCTGACGTCTTGACCTACCAGGAGCTGATGGCGATCTACGCCGAGGAGGCAGGTCTGCCGCGCCGCCTCGTTCTGCCCGTTCCCGTCCTGACGCCGAAGCTCTCCTCCTACTGGATCCACCTCGTCACCCCCGTTCCCGCCGCCATCGCCCGCCCGCTTGCCCAGGGCCTCTCCAACCCCGTGGTCTGTCGCGAGGAACGCATCCGCGCCTTCCTGCCTCGTGAACTCTCCACGCCCCGCGAGGCGATCCGTCGCGCGATCGATCGGACGCGGAGCGGAGACCGCGAGACCTCCTGGACGGACGCCGGACCGGTCCTGACGCCCGAGATCGCCCCGGAACATCCGATAGCCGGCGATCCTTCGTGGTCGGGTGGAGCCCTCTTCCGCGACGAGCGGACGGGCTTCCTTCCGGTTCGGGCCGCCTCCGCGTGGAGCGCCGTTTCGCGGCTAGGGGGCGAGACCGGCTGGTATCATGCCGACTGGCTCTGGTGGATTCGAGGCGCCCTCGATCGCCTTGTGGGCGGAGTCGGACTCCGCCGAGGACGGCGCGATCCCGCGATCGTCAGGGTCGGCGACGCGCTCGACTTCTGGCGCGTTGTCGCGTGCGTTCCGGGACAGGAGCTGATCCTGGCCGCGGAGATGAAGCTTCCGGGAGAGGCCCGGCTGGCCTTCCGGATCGAGCCTGCCGAGGGCGGGTGCCGACTCACTCAGACCGCGCAGTTTCGTCCCCGCGGGCTCTCAGGCGTTCTCTACTGGTATACGGTCGTGCCTCTCCACGAGTACGTCTTTGCGGGCATGTTCCGCGGCATCGGCGCCGCCGCACAGCGCGTCGAATCTCAGGATCCCCTGCCGGCTCGAGCGCCCGAGACACGGAACGGGAGAAAGACAGAGAAGAACAAGGCGGAGAAATCGCGATGATCGGGCGCGAAGAGAGCGCGCGGCCGGGAGCCGCGAACCGTGGCCGCTCGGATCGGGAAGAAGCAACTCGCTTGGTGGAAGGGCTCTGGATCTCCGAGACGGCGAACGGGTTTCTCCTCGAGGCCGAGCAGGTCGTCCCGCGCATAAGGGACGAGGTCTTTCCCTTCTTCGCGGATGCGAGCAACCTCGAGACCCTCACGCCGCCCTGGCTGGGATTTCGGATCCTGACGCCGCGCCCCATCCTGATGCGCCCCGGCACGATCATCGACTACCGGATCTCGCTACGCGGGATCCCGATGCGCTGGCGGACGCTGATCTCAACCTGGGAACCGCCCTATCGGTTCGTCGACGAACAGCTCCGGGGACCCTACGCCCGCTGGGTTCACGAGCACACCTTCGACGAGGTGCCAGGCGGCACGCTCTGCCGCGACCGCGTCTCATACGCCCTCCCGGTCGGCGGCCAACTGGGCCGCTGGGCGCATACGCTCTTCGTCCGCCGTGACCTGGAGCGCATCTTCGCGTATCGGCGAGCGAAGATGCGGCTCCAGTGGAATTGACCGCTTCCATCCGACCGTATCACCCATGAGCGGGGTCATTACGAGGATTCCCGAGCACCGGTTCCGGTGTAGTATTCGGCCATGGACGCCGGTGGACGACTCGATATCGCTTTTCTAACCGAGGACTTTTCGCAACTGGAACCTTCCTGGGACAACTCGCTGCTGTTCGCCGCCGAGTTCGCGCGGCGGGGGCACCGGGTGGCGTTCGCGCCCGAGGCAACGCTGAGCCTCTCCGGTGACGGGTGCTCGGCGCGCTGGTTCGAGAACCGGTTCGCCGGTGAAGGTCGGCCCGAGGATGCCTTCAAACCGCTCGGTGCCCGCAACCTCAAGGAGTTCGACCTCGTCATGCTCCGCATCGACCCGCCCGTCGATGCCGCCTACATGGCCGTCACGTACATGCTCGACTATGCCGGCACGCTCGTTCTCAACAAGCCCTCCGCCATCCGGCAGTGGAACGAGAAGATCGCGATCTTCTCCTATGACGGCGGTATCGTCACGACGGCCGTCGTTTTGTCGGTCGAGGAGGGCCTGGCATTCGTGAGGGCTCATCCCGAGGTGCCGCGCTGGATCGCCAAGCCCACGAACGCGTTCGGCGGCTTCGGCGTCACGGCGTTCCCGGCCGGCGACGAAGCCGCGGCGCGCGCCGCGATCGCGCAGGCGGGTGTCGGCCTGAATACGGCCGGTTCCGACGGCGGCGCACGCATCGAACCGGTGATGATCCAGCAGTTCAACGAGCGTATCCCCGAGGGCGACAAGCGGATCTTTCTCGTGGAGGGAAAGCCCGTCGGGTGGGTCAATCGCGTGCCCCGGAAGGGAGAATACCTCGCCAATATCCATGCGGGCGCCATCACGGTTCCCTTCGACCTGAACGACGCCGACCGCGCCGCCTGCGAACACGTCGCGCGCGCCTATTCCGCCGCCGATCTTCCGCTCATCTGCATCGACGTGATCGGGGATCGCCTGAGCGAGGTCAACGTCACCTGCCCCTCCGGCATGATCCAGATCAACAAGGCCATGAACCGCCGTTGTGAGATCGAGGTCGTCGACTGCCTCGAACGACGGGCCCGCGAGGGTCGCGCCTAGAACCGTGAGGCCTGGACTGCTGATTGCGCTCCGACCGGCGCTGGCCCTGGTGCCACTGATGGTGGCCGCGTTCCTGGCGACCGGATGCGGCCGATCCCTGGCTGAAGTTCTCGATGCCGTCGAGGCCGCGTCGCGCGAGGGCTCCGCGATCGGAGCACCTGTGGTGGGTGGGTCGGCCAAGGTCGGCCTGGCGGGCAGGGGGGAAGCAACCACGGTCGTCTTTCGCGCCGAGCGATCCGGGTATCACCTTGTCAGGACCTTCGCCAAGGACGACGTCCTCATTCATGTCTTCGACGCGCGAGGAACATGCCTGGGATCGAGCGACGACGCCTTTGACCTCGATGCCGCGGTCGTCTGCGCGCTCGCCGCCGGCGAGACGATCGCGGTGGAGATAGCGATCGCGCCCTCGGTTGAGTCCTTTCCAGAGAAGGCGCAGGCGGCCGTCTCGTTCGCGCCCGTGGACTTGCCCATCATCGCGGCCGCGGTCGGCCGCAGCTTCGAAGGGGCGATGGAGGCCGGGCGGCCGGCTCGCTTCGCCTTCACCGCTCCCGGCGACGGGCTCATCCTCTTCGAGACGTCAAGCAAGGGTGACCTCGACACGCTGCTCTCGGTCAGGGATGAAGCAGGAAAGATCCTGGCCGTGAATGACGATCGGACCTCGGACGATTTTTCCTCCGAGCTGGCCGTGGCCGTAGAGGCAGGGCGGCGCTACGAATGTCTCGTCCGTGGTGTTGGCAGGAACGACGTCGGGACCATCTTCCTGGAGCTTTCCGCTCTCGCGAGGGTGAGCGAGGACGATTTCCCTGACTTGGCGAGCGAGTCCGTGGAGGACGCGATCGAGGTCTCGAGCGGGGCTCGCACGATCAGGGGTTCCTGGGAGCAGTGGAACGATGCCGACGTGGTGGACCTTATGTTTGCCGAGCGCGGGCTCTATCGCCTCGAGGTAAGGTCCTCGCTCGATTCCCTCCTCGTGACCTACGATGCCGAGGGGCGACCGCTTCGCGCCGACGATGATTGCGGCGAGGACAATAATCCCCGGCTCGTCGTGGAGGTCCAGGGCGGCGAACGGCTTCGCGCGCGCCTACGTCCCCTTCGGGATGTCGATCGGGGTTCATGGCGGCTTATGATCACGCGCGTCGGTGAAAGCCTGCCCGCGCCGACCGCGCGGAACCTGGGAGCGTCTCGCGTCCTCGGCCTCGCCGTCTGCGCCGCGGACTTTCCGTCACCCCGATCGCTCTCCGACGCGATCACCGACGGCTGGAACTTCCGCCGGTTTCTCACGGGATCCCTCTCCGCGCGGCCGGAGGATGTCACCGTCATCGTCGACGATCTCGATGTCACCGAGGACAACGTGACTATCCCCCGAATACGCGCGGCGATCGCCGAGCTGGCCGCGAAGGCGGGGCCCGACGACGTGGTCTTCTTCGCATACAGCGGGCACGGCGACGCCACGCTGGGGAGGTCATCGCTGGAGCCTGAAGTTCGTTCCTACGACCAGGACCTCCTGCGCCGTGACCTGGACGCCATTCGCGCCGCGCGCGTCATCGTCCTCGTCGACGCGTGCAACAGCGGGAGCTTCGTGGAGTCCCTCGCCGCGCCGAATCGCTGGGTCTACGTCTCGTCGCGGGCCGATGAGACGTCCAACGCCGGGGTCGCTGGCGAGCCCGAGCGGACGGGGGGCTCCGTCTTCCTCGCGTGCCTGTTCGACGCGCTGATGTACCAGTCCCGGATTTCCGGCTTCGCCGAGGCGTTCCAGGAGGCTTCCGCGGCGATTGCCGAACTCTGTGACGACCAGCATCCGGTCGCCCACGAGCCGCACCCGCTGGAGTTCGAGCGCTAGGTGAGGCGCGCGAGGTCGACCACCGCCTCACACCTCGCCCTCTACCTTCCTGCCCTCTTCGCCTGTTTCATGGGCTTACTGGCCCCCGTATTCTCTTCGGCCGAGGCCCCACTCTCGTCGGGCTCTCTACCCCCTGTGGTCACGCTCTCGGATACCGAGCAGGCCTGGCTCAAGGCCCATCCCGTCGTTCGCTTCGGCGTCTCGGAGGGATTTGCGCCGTTCAACTTTCGATCCGACAGCGGAGAGTTCCAGGGCATAGCCGTCGACTACCTGCGACTCTTTGTCGCAAAGACCGGCATCCAGATGCGGATCGACACGATCGCTCCCTGGGGCACGCTCATGAAGCTCGTCGAGGACCGGGCTATCGACGGCGTGCTCATCGGCGCTCGCTCTTCGGCGCGCGATCGGATCATGACCTTCACCAGGGAGTACTACGTGGCACCGTGGGTCCTGGTGACCCGCGCCGACGAACCCGCATTCAACCTCCGGCTCGACAACCTGGGGAGCCGCCGCGTCTCCGTCCTCATCGGCAGTCCGAATCATGATCGCCTGGTAAGCGATTCCACGGTGCACGTGGTCGGGGCTCGCACCGTCGAGGAAATTTGGCAAGGGGTCTCTTCCGGGGACGCGGACGTGGGACTCAGCAACATCGTGGCCGCCGAGTATTACATCGCTCATGGCGGCATCGAGAACCTCAAGATCTCGGGGATACTGGATGAGAAACTGCACATGGGTGCCGGGATCCGCAAGGATTGGCCCGAGCTCGTCGCCATCCTGAACAGGGCCATCGGCTCCATCACGCCCTCCGAGGCCGAAACGATCCGCGCGCGGTGGCTGGCGTCTCGGCTGGGCGAAGAGCGGGTACGGTGGAGCCAGGTGCGGCGGTGGTTCCTGGCTCTGGGTCTATTTTTCGCGGCATTCCTGGTTGCGGCCTTCCTCTGGAATCTGCGGCTCCAGCGCGAGATCGACGATCGCAAGCGCGCCGAGGAGGCGCTGAGGCTGGAGAAGGCGTTTGCGGATCGGCTCTTCGATGTCCCTCGCGATACGGTCTGCCTCTTCGATCCGGCGACGGGACGTCCCCTCCGCTGGAACAAGCGATCGACGGAGGTGAGCGGATACAGCGATGAAGAGTTGGCGGGCATGGCTGGATTCCATCAGCTCCATCCCCCCGAGGACCTGCCCAAGGCCAGGGACGCCGTGGCGCGGGTGCTGGCGGGCGGCGAGGCCGTCGTGCAGATGGAGCTCATCGCGAAGACGGGCGAGCGCATACCGTTCGAGTATTCCGTGAATGTTGTCCGGAGCCTCGACGGCAAGCCCCTTATCCTTACCGTCGGCCGCGACATCTCCGAGCGCCTCCAGGCCATCCAGGAACGTGAACGGCGGCTGGCCGCGGAGGAGGTGGCGCGGATCGAGGCGGAGAATGCGGTGAAGGCTCGCGATGAGTTCATCCTGGTGGCCGCCCATGACCTCAAGACGCCGCTGGCCGCGTTGCGCATCACCGTCGAGGGACTGCAGGGGCGACCGGAGTTGACGGCGGAGGCGACCGCGCGCGGGATCGAGATGGTCGCGCGGCAGACGCAACGGATGATCCGGCTGGTCAACGGCTTGATGGACATTGCGCGCATCAAGTCAGGCCGGTTTGACCTTCACAGGATCCCGGCGGACCTGGTGGAGGTCTTTCGATCCGTCCTGAGGCGCATGGAGCCGGCGATCGAGAACGCAGGAAGCAAGGTGGAAATTGAGGGAGAGGAATACCTACCGGCCCTCGTCGACACCGACCGGATGGAGCAGGTCTTCGAGAACCTGCTCTCCAACGCCATGAAGTTCGCAGGGAAGCGACCGATCGAGGCGCTCGCCGCCCGCAGCGGTGGCTCCGCTCGAATCACGATCCGCGATCATGGTCCCGGCATACCACCGGGGGGCGAGGATCGCATCTTCGAGATCTATGACCGCGGCGGGGGAGAATCGCATGTCGGGGGACTGGGCATCGGGCTCTTCGTCTGCCGTCGCATCGTGGACCTTCACGGGGGCTCCATCACGGCCCGCAATGCCGCGGACGGAGGGGCCGTCTTTATGGTCGAGATCCCCGCGGGGGAGGATCCCGGGGGCCGTCCGGATGGTCGCGCGGGCACGGGGACCCGATTCACGGAGTGAAAGAAGCCCGGACGACCGCATGAGCTGATAGGATCACGGTGAAAGCGGTTTCCTGAGGTCAGCCGAGGACCTTCGCCGTGGATCGGGCGCGACGTCGTCCGGCGCGTTCTGGTGGCTTGGCTTACGGGGGGAGAGACCAGCATGATCGCACTGCCGCATAAGCGCCGGTTTCAGCTCATCCTCATCAAGCCCTCCCACTACGACGATGACGGCTACGTGATTCGCTGGTGGCGGGCGATGATCCCCTCGAATTCCCTCGCCGCTCTCTTCGGGATTGCCCAGGAGTGTGCCGAAAGGCAGGCGCTGGGACCCGACATCGAGCTCGTCGTCGATGCGATCGACGAGACGAACGCGCGGGTCGACATCCCGGCGATGATCGAGCGCCTGCAAGCCGAGGGCACATTCGCGATGGTCGGTCTCGTGGGCGTCCAGTCGAATCAATACCCCCGCGCGCTCGATATCGCGCGCCCCCTGCGCGCGGTCGGTATCCCGGTCGTGCTGGGCGGCTTTCACGTCTCGGGCTGTCTCTCGATGCTCGATGGGCACGCGGTCGGCCTCGACGCCTGCCGCGAGCTGGGTATCACGATCTTCGCGGGGGAAGCCGAGGGACGCTTCGAGGACCTCCTGCGCGATGCCGTCGACGGGCGCCTGCGGCCGGTCTACAACTTCATGAGCGACCTGCCCGGGCTCGAGGGCGCCCCGCCGCCCTTCCTGCCGAGGCGCTACCTGGAGGGGACGATCGGGATGGGGACGAGCTTCGACGCGGGCCGCGGGTGCCCGTTTCTCTGCTCGTTCTGCACCATCATCAACGTGCAAGGCAGGAAATCGCGGTCGCGCTCGGCCGATGACGTGGAGCAACTGGTGCGCCTCAATTGGGCGCAGGGGGTGCATCGCTTCTTCATCACGGACGACAACTTCGCGCGCAACAAGGATTGGGAGGCGATCTTCGACCGCCTGATCGAGCTTCGCGAGAAGCACGGCATCCCGCTCGGCCTCATGATCCAGGTCGACACGCTCTGCCACAAGATCCGGAACTTCATCGTCAAGGCCAAGCGAGCCGGCGTCACGCGGGTCTTCATCGGTTTGGAGAGCGTGAACGCGGAGAACCTCGCCGCGGCCAACAAGCGCCAGAACCGCATCGGGGAGTATCGAGCCATGCTCCTGGAGTGGAAGGCCCAGGGCATCATCACGCTGGCCGGCTACATCCTGGGGTTCCCGGCGGACACGCCCGAGTCGATCCGCCGCGATATCGCGCTCATCCAGCGCGAGCTCCCGCTCGACATCATCGAGTTCTTCTGCCTGACGCCGCTTCCCGGATCGGAGGATCACCGGGAGCTCTGGAAGCGGGGCGTCGTCCTCGACGAGGACCTGAACATTTACGACGTGGAGCATGTCTGCGCGCCGCATGCCCGCATGACAAAGGAGGAGTGGGAGTCGGTCTACCAGGAGGCGTGGACGCTCTACTATACGCGTGAGCACATGACGACGCTCTTGAGGCGCGCGGCCGCGACCGGCGTGCCCATGCTCAGCCTCGTCAAGTTGCTCGTGAACTTCGCGACGACGGTGCGCATGGAAGGAGTGCATCCCCTGCAGGGGGGCATTCTCCGGTTGAAGCACCCGGCTGAACGGCGGCCCGGAATGTCCCGGGAGAGCGCGTGGCGCTTCTGGCCGCGCTTTGCCTGGGAGACCCTGGTGAAGCAGGGCGTGCTCCTTGTCGAGAGCGTCCGGCTTGTCGCTCTCGGCATGGTCATTGCGCGTTCGAGCGGCGCGCGAGCCTACTCCGACCTGGCGCTCGCGCCTGTTGATGACGGTGCTGTTATAGCTGAAGCGGAGACGCTCGCGCGTGAGCCTGCTGTTGTGGTAAGTTGAGCCCGGTCAGGCCTCCTATGTCACGCACGTCGAAAGCCCCTGGACGACCCTGCCGATGCGCGTGGGCGGAGTCCGATCCTCTCCTGACGAAGTACCATGATCGCGAGTGGGGCGTTCCTGTCCGTAGCGATCGCGTGCACTTCCAATTTCTCGTCCTCGAGGCGGCCCAGGCCGGCCTTTCCTGGCTGACCGTGCTTCGCAAGAGGCCCGGCTATCGAAGGCATTTCGCCAATTTTGATTTCCGGAAGGTGGCGAAGTTCGGCGAGTCCGAGGTTCGGGCCATGCTCGCCGATCCGGGAGTGATCCGGCACGAGGGAAAGATCCGCGCCGCCGTCGCGAATGCTCGGGCCCTGCTGGCCGTGCGCCAGGAGTTTGGCACGTTCGATCGCTACCTGCGCTCGTTTGCCGGCGACGTTCCGATCGTTCACGCGATCCGCACCATGAAGGACATCCCGGCCTCCACGCCCCTCTCGGACGCGATCGCGAAGGACCTCAAGCGCCGGGGATTCCAGTTCGTCGGCACGACCGTCATCTATGCTCACCTCCAGGCCGTGGGCATCGTCGACGATCACCAGGACGATTGCTTCCGCAAGCGGGCGCGGGCGAAGGGACGTTGATGCTTCCGGCCGATCCCGCGTGCGGGCGCGCGAGCGCGCGGGCACGCCGCGGCGGAGCGTGGAGAGGGAGCCCGGTCTCTCGGTTGCAAGCCGCCGTTCTCGTCCTTGCTTCCCTCCTGGGGGCCATGCCCGCGCTCGCTCGTCCGCCGTCCGGGATATCGACCCTGCCCGCTCCAGACTCCGCCGCGACGGCGAGCGCCGCCCCTGCGTTCCTCTCTTCCATCGTGCCCTTGTCCCCGGAACTCCGGTCTCGGATGACCGGGGTCTCGTGGCGGCCGGAATGCCCGGTGCCGCTCTCCGATCTCCGCCTCGTCACCGTCTCTCACTGGGATCACGGCGCGCGCGTCCGCACCGGTGAACTCGTCGTGCACCACTCCGTCGCCGCCTCCGTGGTCCGCGTCATGCGCCGTCTCTTCGAGGCCCGCTTCCCCATCCACAAGATGAGGCTGATCGATGATTATGGAGGCGATGACTTCGCCTCCATCGAGGACAACAACACGTCGGCCTTCAACGGGCGCCGCGCGACGGGATCCCGCAACTGGTCCAGGCACGCGTACGGCATGGCCATCGATGTGAACCCGATCGAGAACCCCTACGTCAGCCGCGGTCGCACGTCGCACCCGGCCAGCGTCTCGTTCCTGGATCGATCGCGAATCCGCCCCGGGATGGCTCATGAAGGAGGGATCCTCGTGACCGCGTTCCGCGCGGAAGGCTGGAGCTGGGGCGGCCGATGGACGCGCGGGATCAAGGATTTCCAGCACTTCTCCTACGGCGGTCGGTAGCTACGCCCTAGGGCGCGGATGCTACCGCGGTTGTCTCCACCAGGCTGTGGCCCATGGCACCCTCGATGCGATCGAAGCGATCCCCGATCGCGGAACGGAGATGCGTGATCCGGTCGGCGGGCCGGGGGTGGGTTTCGAAGAGAAGAGCCACGCGCGTGTCACCGGCCGCGCTGTGGCCGATCGCCTCGAGGACCGCCGGGAGGCCGAAGGGCTCGTAGCCGGCGCGCCCCGCGAGCACCACGGCCATGCGGTCCGCTTCGTGCTCGACGTTCCGGTCCAGCCCGCGCGCGAAGAGCTCGGCGCCTGTTCCGATCCAGCGTCGCAGTTCCTCCCCGGTTCCGCTCCTTGACGCCAGCGCGCGCGCTCCGGCATCGAGGAGCGTGCCCTGCTGGAGGACCTTGAGGTGATGCCGGGCGACGACGTGAGCGATCTCGTGGGCGAGCACGCCCGCAAGCTCGCTCTCACTGCGGAGGGTTCGATAGAGGCCGCGCGTCAGGAGGATGGCGCCGCCCGGCGCCGCGAAGGCGTTGATGCCCTCCGACTCGATGACGCCGAATCGCCACGGCAGGTCCGGTCGTTCGCTCTGGAGTGCGACCCATCTTCCCACCCGGTTGACGAAATGCTGCAGCACGGTGTCGGCAACGAGCGGAGCCGCGCCCAGGAGGCGGCCCGAGACCTCGTGCCCGATCGCGATCTCCTCCGCCTCGCTGAACCCGGCCATCGCGCGCATGAGCGCGGTGATCGTGCCGGAGTCGGTACCCGGTAAGGGACTGCCCGGCGACGGGGCCGAGGTATCCGTGGAGGCGCGACCGAAGATGCGTCCGAGCGATCCCCAGAAGTCGGCGTGCACGGTACCGGAAGCGGCCAGGAGGAGGAACGCGGGCAGGGCGAGCGTCCGGACGATTTGCCTCATCGCCGGCCCGTCCGAGCGGCAGGGGGCGCCGGGAGGTAGGGGATAGGGCGCGCCACCAGGCCTTGCGCCGCCGCATGGCGTCGCGCCTCCGTCTCGGTGACGGCGAGGTGGGAAAGCCGTGCCGCCTCGGTCTCGTTGAAGGTGGCTGCCTTGAGGTCGCCCGCGTCGAGCGCGCGGATGCCCGTCGTGGAGACCACGCTCCCGGACCCGTGTCTCCCCGTCGCCACGCCACCCGCGCTCCTCGCCGGAGTCGGCGCTGCCAACCGCACGGCAAGCATGCGCACCCAGCCGGCGTTTCGGCCCGAGGTGACGCGGTACCACCCGCCACGTCGCTCCTGCACCGCGACCGCGACTCCGGTCCGCAGCGAGGTCACGCGCCGCGCGTCGGTGTAGGGCTCGCGCCGCAGCGTCTCGGCCCGTGTCAGCGTTCCTCTCGTGGTGATCGAGGACGATGTCGCTGTCCCGCGACTCGCGGCCGCGCCACCGACCGGCACCGAGGCTAAGAGGAACAAGCCGGCGAGGATGACGACCGGGATAAGGCCGCGCGCCGCTGACGGGGTGCGCGCGTCGCGAGGACTCTGCAACAACGGGCGAGTCATGACGGGCCTGGAGATTCGCGCGGTGCGCGCGCGTTCAGGTCGATGACACCCTCGGCGAAGAGCAATCGCCAGCTGGCGGATGCGCCTTCTCCTCCGGCGATCGCTCCCGCGCGGATGACGTGGTTCATGCGGCCGGAGACGGCGGCCGGAAGAAGCCCGCGCAGGCGCGCGGCAAGCTGTTCGCCTTCTCTCATGGCACGATCATGACCGCCTTCGTCCCCGGTCGCAACCATCCAGGAGACGGCCAGGTGATCTTCGAAGAGGGACCAGATCCCCTCCTGGTCCCCCCTCAGGATCTCCGCGCTCCGGATCCCGGCGCCGCTGAAATCGCCCCCGCCGCGGACCAGGGTCCGACGAGCCTGTCGGAGAATGCGGGCGCGGGCGGCCCGGCTGATGCCGCCAAGGTCGACGAGCAGGAGGATCGCGCGGTGATCGGCGGACTCTTCGCGGGAACGACGCAGGGCGGTACGTTCGAGGAACCGATCGGATGAGGCGGCGTAGAGTCGCGCCAGCGTGAAATACGCGAGGCCCATCGTGATCGGTCCCGTGAGGTCGACGTAGAGGCGAGTGAAGTTGAGGCTCGCGAAGCTGATGGCAACGAGGAGGAGTCCTGAGGCGCTGAAGAGGGCGTCGATCCGATCCTTGCCCGCGTTGAGAGTAAAGGCGAGAGCGGTTACCCAGACCAGGAGGAGCGAGGCGGCGATGTGGAAGCGCTGGCCGGTGAGCGGGATGAGGTAATCGTCGTGGATGAGGTTGTCGATCGCGGTTGCCAGGATCTCGACGCCTGGATGGATGCGGCTCATCGGCGTGGGCTTCGCGTCGAAGAGGCTGGCCGCCGTCGATCCGATGAGGACGATCTTTCCCGTGAACTCGTCACTGGGCCGCCGTTTCTCTCGTCGTTGCATGTCCGCCAAGACATCGGCGAAGCCGACGGTGCGGTAGGTGAAGGGAGGCCCCCGCCAGTTCAGGAGGATCCTCTCGCGATCGGGAACCGGGTGACCGAGCGCGTCCGCGACGCGGGCCGGCAGAGAGGGGACGCGCCAGCCATGATCGTTGCGGTAGACGAGATACTCGCGGGCGACGCCGTCGGGGTCAGGATAGATATTGTTGAGTCCCATGCGCCCGCTCGTGGTGATGGCGGCGAACGCCGGGAGCACGACGGCGATGGTCGCGGTCTCGTCGGGGTGCTCGGTGAGTGCCCGCACGCCCGGGATCGAGGCCGGCGTGATGTGGCTCAAGGAGTCGCTGGATGGGTCGAGTCGCAGGAAGGGAAAGTAGGTGTTCTCGGTACGCGCAACCGCCTCCGCAAAGTAGGAATCGCTCTCAAGGTTGAAGAGGTCTGCGTCGCTGAAGAGCATGTCGAAGACGATGGCCCGTGGCTTCTGCGCTTCGAGCCCCTCCAGGAACTCCCCGAAGACCTGCCGCGGCCAGGGCCAGCGCCCGTGGTCGACCGCCATCGCCGACAGGCTGGCCTCATCGATGTCCACGATCACGATCGAGGAGTCGGGGGAGGGGACGTGGATGCGGTTCCGGACGAGCGCGCCGAACGCGGCCTGGCGCATGTCGGAGGCGAAGTGCCAGTAGAGGGCATCCGCGACCACGAGGAACGAGAAGAGCACCGCGAGGGTCGGGTAGAATCCGCGCCGGAACGTGCGGACGAATCTCTCGCGAATCCCGATCGTCATGCCACGAACCGCATTCTAGGGGATTCCCAAAGCGCGTGGCGAAGGAAGAGAGAATCGACGAGCGGGTGCAAATTGGGCGGGTCTGGCCTGGACCCTTCTTGATATGCTTCCGGCATGGCTGAGATACAGGGGATCGTGCTGGGGAACATCGGCTCGGGGAAATCGACGTTTCTGAAGACGCTGGAGAAGCATGGAGGGGAGTCGCGCATCCTCGAACTGCTCCCCATGTCCAAGGGACTCCAGGTGGAGTACGAGGCCGAACCCGTCCTCAAGCTCGTCGTGGAGAAGTTCTACCCGGCGCTCGCGGCCGGCAACACCGACCTCCTCTTCGCGGCCGAGATCGACATCCTCTGGGAGCGGTATCTGCAGGCGGAGCGCGTCCTGAGGCAACCCGGTGTCGTCGTGACGGAGCGATGTCTCTTCGAGGATCGCTTCATCTTCACGGAGAACCTCGTGAAGGAGGGAAAGCTTCACCAGCACCAGTTCAAGGCCTACCGGCTCTTTTATGAATCGCTCACCAAGGGCCTGCCCTCGCCCGACTTCGTCATCTACCTCTACACGGATCCCGAGGTCTCCCACCAGCGGATGCTCAAGCGCGGCCGCGACTCGGAGAAGCAACTGCCGCTCCAGTACCTCAAGGACCTGCACGAGCACTACGAGTACACCGTCAGCCGCAAGCTCCCGGCTCTCATCCCCGGCTACAAGGACGCGCTCCTCGTCATCAACGCCAACGAGGATATGACGGAGGAGGAGCTGGAGAAATTCCACCGGCACGTCGAGGACCGCATCGTCCGGCTCCTCCGCGCGAAGGGCTAGACAACCCCTCCGGCTTTGTCCTCGCCAGCGTGTCCGCCAGGCGGCGGCTCATGCAGGCTGAGGAGTGTCGCCCCTTCCTCGTGCCCGCGGTTCTGGTGCTTGCTCGCACCAATTCTCTGCGAAGGATAGATCCCCGCGTGGCCTGAGAAGAGGTAGCTGACGACGCAGGCGATGGCCATGTAGAGAGAGACATCGGCGCCGAAAAGCTCGATCCCCAGGAGCGTGCAGGCCAGGGGAGTGTTGGCGGCTCCGGCGAAAACGCCCACCAGGCCCATGCCCGAAAGGAGCGGAACGGGCAGGGCGAGGACGTGCGACAGCGCATTGCCGAGCGTGGCGCCGATGTAGAAGAGCGGCGTTACCTCGCCGCCCTTGAAGCCGGCGCCGAGCGTGATGACCGTCATCGCGAACTTGGCCGCGAAGTCCCAGGGCGGCAGTTGCACCAGGAACGATTCCTGGATCGTCGGGATGCCGAGCCCGATGTACTTCGTGGTTCCTGACGCGAAGACCAGCACGGCGACGATCGATCCGCCGAGCAGTGGACGAAGCGGTGGGTAGCGCACCAGGTTACGGAAGTAACTCGACGCGGCGTGCGTGGCCTTGGCGAAGAGCATCCCCACCGTTCCGAAGGCGGCGCCGGCCAGGCAGGCATAGAGGATGCCCGCCTCGGAGATCGCCGGGGCCAGGGAGACGTGGTAGGCGTTGTGGTGGATGCCCCAGGCCAGGGTGACCAGGTGGCCCGTGATGGCCGCTATGAGGCAGGGGAAGAGGGCCTCATAGCGCATGCGACCGAGCGCCAGGACTTCGAGGCCGAAGACCGTTCCCGCCAGGGGTGTCCCGAAGACCGAGGCGAATCCTCCGCTGATGCCGGCCATCAGGACGATCCGGCGATCTCCCTGGGAAAGCCGGAGGGGGCGCGAAAGCTGATCGGCGAGCGATCCGCCCATCTGGATCGCGGTGCCTTCTCGCCCGGCCGAGCCTCCGAAGAGGTGGGTGACAACGCTGCCGAAAAAGACGAGCGGCGTCATCCGGAGGGGGATCTTGTTCTCGGGGGAATGGATCTCGTCGAGGATGAGATTGTGGCCCCCTTCCGCCCTGCGTCCGAGGCGATGGTAGATCCAGCCGACGGCGAATCCCGCGAGAGGCAGGAAGGCGATGATCCAGGTGTGGGATTCCCGCCAATCCGTTGCCCAATCCAGGGAGGCGAGGAAGGCCGCGGACGCGGTGCCACAGAGAGCGCCGATGACGGTGGCCAGGATCAGCCACTTGAGGAGCTGTGGGACCAGGTCGAGAAGTTCCGCGCGCGCGCGCTTCATGATTGGACTCGCATCATGAGCACGACATGGAATCGCCGTGCGGTTCAGGCTCGTGAACGCGCATGAGAAATGCTCCCACTCCAGTCAGTCTCGCGAGAGCCGTCGCTACTGAGGGGACAGATCTCCTACGCGGGCGAATCGATGGCCTTGGTAGGAGTCATCAGCCCTTCGGCGGTTATGGGGGACTCCATCCCCGTTACCCATCTAGGCTACAGAGCAAGTGGATCTGGCGCAAGAGGTCACGGTCGTGTCAAGTTCGCCTGGATTTACCCTTGGCACCCCGGGTATGGCCGGGGGTATTCTTTCGTCTCATGATGACGATGGTTTTCCAGGTTGCACAGGCTCCTCGCCTCGGGCTGTGACAACCCGTCCCCATGTCCGTCCCACTCCCGACTTCTCCGACATCCTGAGCTTGCTGGAACGCTACGACGGGTTGGACCTGCCCGCGGACGTCGGCCGGACATTCCTGGAGCAGGGATGCTGGATGCTCGGGGCCGAGCGCGCCGGCGCCTGGACCCCGGACGGAGAGCTCCTGGCGCTTCGAAACCTTGGTGCGGAGGACGAGGCGGCCCTGCGGCAGGTAGCGGCTTCGCGCTATGGCCTCGATTCACCCGCCGGACTTCCTGGGAGATCAAGCGCGGCGGAGAACGCTGGCCGCCTGCTCTGGACCCCGTTGTCCTTCGGGCGGCAGGTGGAGAGCTGGGCGGTCTTCATTCTCGACAAGCCCCTCGCGGACGCCGAGCAACTCGAAGCCCTCAACGTGCTCTCCCGATTCGTCGGCGGAGCGCTCGGGCGGATCGGGCAGCTCGCGGAACTCGAAGCGGAGCGCGCGCGGGCCTCCAGCCTCTTTTCCTCGATCGTTTCCCCCCTCATGCTCGTGGATTCCGCCGGACACATTCTCGCAGTGAACGCGGCGGCGCGCGAGTCGTTCGGGGAGGATGTGACCGGGCGCGATTACCGGGGCGTCTTCCGTTTCGTCGGGCGCGATCCGATCACGGAATGCCTCGTATCGGGAGAACCCCAACACCGCGTGGAGACCTTCGGGGAAGGAGGGAGACTCTGGGGCATCACCACTTCCCCACATTCCGTCTCCACCTCCAACCGCGGCGCGATCGTCGGGTGCCGGGATCTCACCGATCTCCGTCGGATGGAACAGGCGCTGGCGGAGGCCGAGCGCCAGGCGATCATCGGACGGCTCGCCGCGACCGTGGCTCACGAGATCAACAATCCCCTGGGCGCCATCAAGGCGCACCTCAAGGTGATCCGGAAACATCTTCCCGAGGACGCCGTGCCGGCCGCGACCGGCCTGGATATCATTTCTGCCCAGGTCGACCGCATCGCCCGCACGGTCCGGCTCCTCCTGGGCTTCTCGAGACAGCGCTCCGCGCCCACGGGTTCCGTGGAACCGCTGGAAATCCTCCGGACCGTGGTGGCGCTCTTCGAGGAAGGATTCAACGAGAAGACCATATCGTTCCATGTTGATCTGCCCGAGATGCTTCCCACCCTCCAGGCCGACGTGGATCAGATCCAGGAGATCGTCGTCAACCTCCTCGAGAACGCCCGGGACATCCTGCCTGCCGGCGCCCGGTTTGACTTTCGGGCCCGGGAGACCGAGGGTCGTCTCGAATTCCTGTTCGAGGATAATGGCCCCGGTCTCGGCGAGGATCCGGAGCGACTCTTCGAGGCGTTCTACACGACGCGCGCCGCGGGCACGGGCCTGGGCCTGACGATCGCGAGGCGTACCTGCGAATCGCTCGGCGGCAGGCTCACTGCCGAGAACCGCCCTCCGGAAGAAGGCGGCGGAGCGAGATTTCGGGTATGGATTCCGGTGAGGGCATGAAGATCCTGATGGTGGAGGACGACGCGGCGTTGCGCTCGGGACTCGTGGCGGTCCTGGAGGGAGAGGGCTGGTCGGTGACCGCCGTGGATCGCGCCGAGGCCTCGCTCGTTCACGTGACATCGGCCGATGTCCTCGTGACCGATGTCCGGCTCCCCGACATGGACGGCGTCGAGCTCCTCGGTCGAGCCCGGGCGATTTCCGCCGGGCTCGAGATGATCGTCATGACAGCGTACGGATCGGTTCCCTCCGCCGTGGAAGCCATGCGCCGCGGCGCCCGCGCCTATCTTGCCAAGCCCTTCGATCCGGACGAGCTCGTCCTGCATCTCAGGGAGGTCGATCGCAAGCTGAAGCTCCGGGACGCCGCGGCCAGCGCGGGGCGAGGCGAGCTCGTCGGCATCAGCGCAGGGATGAAGCGGGTCTATGCCGACATCGATGCGGCCGCGGCGAGTGCGACGCCGGTCCTCATCACCGGCGAAACCGGGACCGGCAAGGAGATGGCCGCCGCGGCAATACACCAGCTAGCGTTCGCCGACTTGCGTTCCTTCGTTCCGGTCAACCTGGGGGCCTTGCCACGGGACCTAGTCGAGAGCGAGCTCTTCGGGCATGAGAAGGGGGCGTTCACCGGGGCGCACGCGAGGAAGAAGGGGCGATTCGAGCTGGCGAATCGGGGCACGATCTTCCTCGACGAGATCGATTCCATGCCGATCGAACTCCAGCCGAAGCTCCTGCGAGCGATCGAGACGAGGGAGATCTGGCCGCTGGGAGCGGAGAAGTCGGTGAAGACGGATGCCCGGATCATCGCCGCCACCAACGCCAGGGTGGAAGATCTCATCGCCGCGGACAAGTTCCGGAAGGATCTCTATTTCCGTCTCAACGTGCTCCGGATCGAGATGCCTCCGCTGCGAGACCGCCCGGAGGACGTCCCCGTGATCGCGCGCGCCTTGCTCGACCGGATGCAGCGCCGTCATGACCTGAAGGCGTCCATACAGATCTCGCCCGAGGCGCTCTCGGGCATGATGACGCGCGCCTGGAGCGGCAACGTGCGCGAATTGGCGAATCACCTCGAGCGCGGACTGACGCGCGCTCTTGCCGTCCTGAGAGGGAGCGGTGAGTCCCCGCTTCACGGGATTCGGATCGAGCCCGTTCATCTTGACCCGGATTCCGCCCCGGGGAACGCGCTGCCCTTTCGAAAGGCCAAGGATCGGGTCATCGAGGAATGGACGCGGTCCGTCATCGCGTCCGCGCTCGCCGAGACCGGAGGGAGCACCACCGAGGCCGCGCGAAAGCTCGGCATGGGCCGTACCGCCCTCCTGCGTCTTATCAGCAAATACCGCATCCGTGGCTGACGCCCGGCCGATCATGGCCGTGTCGCTGTGGCTCGCCCTCGGTCTCTGCCTGGCCGGATGCACGTACGTGACGCCGCGTCAGCCAATGAGCATTCATGAACTGCGCACGCTCGGCATGTCCCGCCAGGCTCACGAGTTTACCTGCGGCGCCGCCGCGCTCGCCACCCTGCTGACCGCGCTCGGCAAGCCCACCTCCGAGTCCGAGGTGCTCCAGGTCATCTTCTCCGACACCACGCGCTATCACGTGAACGCGGCGGGGCAGATGGAGATTCACCCGCTTTCCGCCGCCGACCTGGAAAAGGTGGCCCGCCAGGAGGGCTTTCGGGCGGTGACGATGCAGGCAGCGACCGCTGGCGATGCGCTCGCGGCGCTCTCGAAGCTTCAGCCCATCATCTGCCGAGTTCAGCTGTACAAGGAGTTCCTCCATTTCGTGGTGATCCAGGGGGCTGAGAACGGCTGGGTGTACATGTCCGATCCGGCCTATGGCCACGTTCGGGTACCCGTCTCCCATTTCGACCGGGTGTGGGAGGAGGGCGACCGGGTGATCCTGGCGGTCAGCCGAAAGCCGTTCCTGGCGTGGAAGAATGATGCTGGGCAGCTCTTCCTGCGCCGGGATGAATCGGAGACCGTCGCCCGGATCGCCGAGATCGCGCCGATCTCGCTCTACACTTCCTCGCTTCAATCGGTCACGTTTTCCAATGCTCTGCCGAAATAGGGGATATATGACCTGTGTCGGCCCATTCCTGCGATCCCTTGTCGTCGCGTCGGTCCTGGTGGCCGGTATCACCGGAGCGCGAGCGCAGGAATGGTATATCCCGCAGCAGAGCAGCGTTCTGGAAGCGGGAAAGATCGATGTCGGCACCAGGCTCCAGTTCATGGTTGATCGCAGCGGCAACGACTGGGACCGCCGCGTGGACGGGATCCTCAACCTGAGATTCGCTCCGACCCGGCGGCTCGAATTCTACGTGGAAGGACCCTATTCCTACATCGAGCAGGAACGCACCGTCTTCCCGTTTCTCCTGCACAGCACGGACCAGGAGGGTATAGGCGACATCTTCTCGCAGGTTTCGTACGATCTCGTGGGACGCGAGGACTGGCGGGTGATGGTCACCGTGGACGGCGTGTATCCCACCGGAAAGAACACCTACGAAGACCGGAGACTGCTTGGTGACGGATTCTACAAGGTCGCGCCCGGGCTCACCTACGTCAAGGTGATCGACCCGGCCGCGCTCTTCTTCTACGCCGGACACCAGTGGACCATTCCGCGAAGCTTCACGGGATTTGGAAAGGTGGAACCCGGAGAGGACTTCCGATTCCGCATGGGACTCTCCATGATGTTTCATCCCCGGCTTCGCGCGAGCGTCTATACCGCCGGCGATGTCATCGGCCATACGCGCCTTCGGGGAGTCCAGATCGCGGGTACCGATCGCGATGTCATCCGCGTGGGAGGGAGCGTCAACTGGGCCGTAGCGGACCGCTGGCGCATGGATTGGAGCTCGTCGTTTGGCATGACGGACAATGCCGCCGACGCCGTCATCGCTCTAGGGCTCACCTACTCCTTGCGCTGACCCCACCGCCCACTTTATCAAAACGAGAGTCTCCGAGCGGAGACGATGTAACTTTCCTTTTATCAATGATTTTGACTAGTCGGATGGCATTTGATGTCTCCACTCGGATACATTTACGCCGCTAACTCCATCATTTTCAGCGTCAGTATTATTTGGCACCAACCTTGCTTATACACGAGGCATGAAAGGCAAGGTGATGAACATGACGAGGATCTTCTGGGGAGCAACTTCTGTTCTTATGCTCTTCGCGCTTGTGGCTGTTACGCCAGCCATCTCATCTGCTACCGCCGATGTCACGGTAGATGCGCTCCTGGCTTCCTCGGACATCGTTCTCTCCGAAGCGGCGATGGAGGGAGTCGCGGTGAACCTGGTTCCCGAGCCTTCCGGAGTCATCGGAGGCGCCCCCGGGAACGGCAACGGCAACGGCAACGGCGGCGGCCCTCCCTTCACTCCTCCCGGCCAGGGTGGAACGGCTCCCGGCCAGGGCGGCACGCCCCCCGGCCAGGGCGGAACTCCCCCCGGACAGGGCGGTGGCGGCCAGGTAGTTCCCCTCATTACCAACGGTGAATTCACCACCGACCTGACCGGCTGGACGGCCATCAACGCCATCGGGGGAGTTACCTCCTTCGGAAGCATCACTCCTGCCGTCGGATCCGTGGATGGCGCCTTCGCCGTGGCTCACACCGGCCCCTGGGACGCTTCCGCCTACGGAATGATCGAGCAGAATTTCACGGTGGCCGTGGCCACCACCAATACGTTCAACGTGCTGTATAACTTCGTCTCGACGGAGTGGGCCAGCGAGCAGATGGGGAGCGGCTCAGGACCGGAGTTCAACGACCAGTCGACTATCGTCCTCATCTCCAACGCGGACGGAACGGCGACGTTCTCCCTGGGAGAAGCCGTGAATACGTCAGCCCATGTCCCGGTAACCGGATTGCCGAGCTACATCAACGATGGGCGCACGCAGAATGGGTACCAGACGGGCTGGCTCGTCGGTTCGAGCGGACCGCTCTACTTCGCTCCCGGAAACTACACGGTCCGGATCGAGGTCATGGACGCCGGCGATTCGTGGGCCGACTCCGCGATTCTCGTCGATCGCGTTGGTCTTGATTAGATAAGGGTTTCCGGGAGCCAAAAGCTTCCGGAGCAACCAGCGGCCGAGCGGCGACCCCCAAGCTCGGCCGCTTTTTTT
>CAZJQD010000043.1:0-30107 GCA_964548165.1 uncultured bacterium | reverse complement strand
CGCCCGGCGAGGACCGCTGGATCCGCGAGCTCTGGGGCGAGTTCGCCCTCGCCGCTTACGATCCCCGCATCCGGAGCCTCTGGCTTGTTCGCGACCGGATCGGCGTTCATCCTCTCTTCATCGCCCGCAACACCAAGAGTGCATCGATCGGATTCGCCGCGGCGACAGCGATCTCAACCCTTATGGCCGCCACGGGCACGACGCCCCGTCCGCGCCTCGATCAAGCCGCGCGCTTCCTCGGCACGCACTACCGTCACTATGAACATGACGGACGCGCGACCGCGTTCGAAGGCATCGAGCGTGTGCCTCCGGGAACCGCTCTTCTCTGTGGCGACGCTGGCATCAAGGAGCATCGCTACTGGGCGGCGCCCTTCGCTCTCGCCGCGCCTCCCGATGCCGCGGCCGCGGCCGAGGCCGTGGCTTTCCTGCTGGAAGATGCCGTCCGACGCCGCGTCACCGACCTCGACGCCAAGACGGCAGCCTTCGCCCTCTCCTCGGGCATGGACTCCTCGAGCGTGCTGGCCCTGGCCTCGCGCTCTCTCGGAACCGAATGCGCCGTCTACACGACCACGTTCCCCGGATGGGCCGAGAACGAGGAGCACGACGCGGCGGCCGCGGCGGCCCCGTATGGCCGGTGGCAGGGTCTGCCCATCGCACCGATTCCGGATTTTCTCGCGGCGGCCCAGGACCTGCATCGGGTCCACGACGAGCCGGTCTGCACCGTCACCTGGTACTGGGATCATCTCGTCCAGGCGCAGGCCGCCCGCGCCGGTGCGCGCGGCTTCTTCGGCGGCCTCGGCGGCGACGAACTCTTCGCGGGCGAGTACGAGCACTTCTTCTTCCGGTTTGCCGATATCGACGCCGCCGGCGACAACGCGACACTCATGCGCGAGATCGACGCGTGGCAACGACTCCATTCCTCCTCCCGCTACCCCAAGGACGAGGCCCTGGTCCGGGAGACGTGGCGAAGGATGCGAGGCGAGAACGGGGGAACGCGTCCCGACGCGGACCGATACGGGCGCAATCTCCTCGCCCTCTCTCCCGAGCTTCGGGCCGTCGCCGGAGGGCCGCTCGCAACCGAGAACCCCTTCCCCGACTACCTCCGCAACCGGCTCTGGCAGGACCTCTCGCGCGAGACAACCCTGCCCTGCGCGCGTGCGGCCTGGATGAACGCCGCGGCCTGCGGGAATGATCTCCGCTACCCCTTCCTCGATCACCGTCTCGTCGAGCTGGCGTTCTCGCTCCCGGGCGAGTGGAAGATCCGGGATGGCGTGAACAAGGTCATCCTCCGCCGCGCCATGAAGGGCATTCTGCCCGACGACGTGACGGGCCGCACGACAAAGACCGGCTGGACGTCGCCCGCCTACCTCTGGTTCCAGGGGCCCGCCCTCGACGGCATCGAGGAGAACAACGACTGGATGACGCGCCCCCTCTATGACCAGCCGGCTCGTCGGTCCCTGATCGCCGAGCACCGCGCGGGCAGGGCCGATCACTCGATGCTCTTCTGGCAGATGGTGGCGCTGGAAGCCTGGTGGCGGCGGTGGTTCCGGTGAGCGCGTTAGAGTTTTCGCGCCACCACGTGGCACCACGGCTGGAAGAGTCCGCCGCGGAACGTGAGCCGCTCCCCGGACTCGGCGCGGACCGTGTAACTGCAATTGTCCGCCATGGACTCGGGCCTCGGGAGATCGACCGGAATCGAGAACGGGCGGAATTCCAGCTCCGCGAATCCGGCGTCCCGGAAGATCCGCGAGGCCGTCCGGTAGCTCTTGCAGACGATGGTCATGCCGTCCGGATCGAGAGCGGTCCGCTCGAGGATCTCGAGGTCCTGCTCCCAGGCGTGGTACCAGTCGAAGACGAGGCAGAGGCCGCCCGGCTTCGTCATCGCGCCGATTCTTCGGACGGCCTGCTCGTATTCGGCGTCATGGAACTGGTAGAGGACGGCGTTGGCTATGACCACGTCAAAGACGGCGCCGTCGTCGTTCTGGAGCAGGTCGGCCACCTCGAACCGGATCCCGTCGAGCTCGCGAACGGCGCGCGCCACCTCGATGGCGTCCTTCGAAAGGTCGCGACCGGTCAACGCGATGCCGGGCCAGCGACGAAGCACGTGGCGCAGGAGGTTGCCCGTCGAACAAGCCACGTCGAGGACGGTCGAGGTTCCGTTGATCCCATGTTCGGCCAACATCTCGATGAGGATCCGGTCGCTCTCCCGGGGCTTCGCGAGGTAGCGCTCCTGCGTTCCGGCATAGGTCTTCATGCGTTCGGTTCGGGCGAGTTGATCACGGTAATTCGGCGCGTCGGACATGGAGTATGGCCTCATCATAGGGCGCGCCTCCGCTCATCGTCAAACCAGCGCCGGACCAGGAGGACCCTGTCCTGAAGATCGGCTCCTGGCATTCATCTGAATCCTGCCTCCTCGTCGCCGAGATCGGGAACAACCACGAGGGGAACTTCGAGCGCGCCATGCAGATGGTCCGCGCCGCCCACGAGGCCGGCGCCCGCGCCGTGAAGTTCCAGACCCTGCGCGCGGACGCCCTGGTCGGCCCCGGCGTTCCCGCCCGCGTCGCGCGCCTGAAGGGATTCGAACTGAGCGCCGACCAGTATCGCGCCCTCTCGGCGCTCACCCACGAACTCGGGATGCTCTTTCTCTCCACGCCCCTCGACCTCGAGTCTGCCGCGATGCTCAGGCCCCTCGTCGACGCCTACAAGATCGCGTCCGGCGACATCACCTTCGTCCCGCTCCTCGAGGCCGTCGCCGACTCGGGACTTCCCGTCATCGTCTCCACCGGCGCCAGCACGCTCCTGGAGGTCGAACGAGCCGTCACCGTGCTCTCGGCTCGAGAGACCGCCTTCGGGGATCGCCTCGCTCTCCTCCACTGCGTCAGCAGTTACCCCGCGCCGCCGGACCAGCTGAACCTCCTGGCCATTCCCACCCTCCGCGCCCGCTTCCCGCGTTGCACCATCGGCTACTCCGATCACGCGCTCGGTTCGGACGCTGTCCTGGCGGCGGCCGCGCTCGGCGCTCGCATCATCGAGAAACACTTCACGCTCGACAAGAACCTCTCCGACTTCCGCGACCACCAGCTCTCGGCCGACCCCCCCGAGTTCCGCGCCCTCGTCGAGGAACTCCCGACCATCGACGGGCTCATCCTCGACCGGATCCCGAACGTCGACGCCATGCTGGGTTCGGGCGAGAAGGTCGTGATGCCGTGCGAGACCGAGACGCGACGCGCCATCCGCCGATCAATCTGCGCGCATCGCGACCTCGCCCCCGGCACCGTCCTCGCCGCCTCGGACCTCACGTGGCTCCGACCCGAGGGCGGCTTCGCGCCAGGAATGGAACGCTCCCTCATCGGCAGTCGACTGGCCCAGGCCGTGTCCCGCGGCGTCGCGATAACGAACGCGGACCTGGAGCAGTCCTGATGTGCGGGATCGCGGGCTACCACGGAGCGCATCCCCCGGACGAATCCCGGATCAGCGAATGCCTGCGCCTGATGCGCCACCGCGGCCCCGACGCCTCCGGCCAGAAGTCATTCCGACACCCGACCGGAGTCCACACGCTCCTCCTCCACACCCGCCTCTCGATCATCGACCTCGACCCGCGTTCCTCCCAACCCTTCGGCATCGACGGCGACTGGCTAGTCTTCAACGGCGAGCTCTACAACTACGTCGAGCTGGGCCAGGAGCTTCGCGCGGAGGGATGGTGGCCCCGCACCACCGGGGACACCGAGATTCTCCTGGAGACGCTATGTCGCGGCGGCCTCGAATCGCTCGAAACCTGTGAGGGCATGTGGGCCTTCGCTCTCTACAACGAGTCCACGGGCAATCTCCACCTCGCGCGTGACCGGTTCGGTGAGAAGCCGCTGTACATTCTCGAGGATGAGACCGGGTTCTATTTTGCCTCCGAGGTGAAGGCGCTCTTCGCGCTCCGCGGCCGCCGATCGCCCGTCAACCGCGAGCAGGTACTCCGCCACCTCGTCAACGGCTACAAGGCCCTCTACAAGACGAACGCGACCTTCTTCGAGGGCGTTCGCGAGCTGCCGGCGGCCACCTGGCTGCGGCTCGGACCGAACGTCCAGGCCGCGACCCACACCTACTGGAAGCCCGCCTTCTCCCCCGCCGAGATGACGTACGAGGAGGCCGTCGACGGCGTTCGCGCGCGACTCCACCACTCGATGCGGCTACGCCTTCGCGCCGACGTGCCCCTGGCCTTCTGCATGAGCGGCGGCGTCGACTCGAACGCGCTCATCGGCATGGCCTCCCGCGAGCTCGGCTACGACGTTCACGGCTTCACCATTGCGAGCGGCGATCCGCGCTACGACGAGGCCGAGACCGCGGTCGCGTCCGCGCGCGAGCTCGGGATCCGCCACACGGTCATCCACGCCGAGACCTCCAACTTCCTCCCGCGCCTCAGGGAACTCGTCAGGATCCACGACGCCCCCGTCTACACGATCACGTACTACGCCCACTGGATGATCCAGCAGGCGGTCGCCGCCGCCGGCTACAAGGTCTCCGTCAGCGGCACCGCCGCCGACGAGCTCCTCTCCGGCTACTACGACCACCACCTCGCCTACCTCCGGGAGGTCCTGCATGGAGCATGTCCCGATGAGGGCCTTCACGCCCGCGCCCTCGCGGACTGGGAACGCCTGGTGAAGCCCGTCGTGCGGAATCCCTACCTCTCCGACCCGAACCTCTTCGTCCACGACCCCACGTTCCGCGGGCACATCTACCTCCAGTCCGACGTCTTCTCCTCCTGGTTGAAGACGCCGTGGACCGAGCCCTTCCACGAGGAGTCCTTCACCGGCGACCTGCTCCGCAACCGGATGCTCAACGAACTCCGCCACGAGAACGTCCCCGTCATCCTCCACGAGGACGACCTCAACGCGATGTCCGTCTCCGTCGAGAACCGCTCCCCCTACCTGGACCGCGCCCTCGTCGACTTCTGCTACACCATCCCGACGCGGCATCTCGTCCGGAACGGGCATGCGAAGTCCGTGCTCCGCGACGCCGCTCGCGGCTGGGCGCCCGATCTCATCCTGGATAACCCCCGGAAGGTCGGCTTCAACCTCCCGATCACGGCGCTCCTCGACACGCGTGATCCCGCGACGCGCGACGCGCTCATGGCCGAGAGCCCCGTCTTCGACCTCGTCCGCCGCGAGGCCGTCGCCGCGCTCCTCGACCGCGACAGCTACCCGAATAGCGAGAGCAAGTTCCTCTTCAACTTCGTGAACGCGAAGATCTTCCTCGAGGAGTTTGCCTCGTGAGGGACTTGCGCCGCCCGCCCGGTTCGCTGAGGATGGACCGCCTTCATGCCTGACGCTCCCGATATCGCCTCCCTCGAGCGCGCCGCCCGGCGTATCCGGGCCACGTGCGTCCAGGTGGCCCACGACGCGAAGGTGGGTCACGTCGGTTCGGCGTACAGCTGCGTCGAGGCCCTCGTCGCACTCTATTACCACTGGCTGAACGTCTCGCCCACCGAGCCCCGCCGGCCGGATCGCGACCGGTTCATCCTCTCCAAGGGGCACGGCTGCACGGCCCTCTACGCCGCGCTGGCCGACCGGGGCTTCATCCCGAAGGAGTTCCTCGGCTGCTACGCCACCGCCGATTCCCCCCTTCCCGATCATCCCTGCCAGCACGCGCTCCCCCTGCTGGAGACTTCCTCGGGCAGTCTTGGCAACGGCCTCGGCGTCGCCTCGGGCATGCTCTACGGCCTCCTGCTCGACGGTAACCCGGCCCGCGCCGCGGTCCTCATGAGCGACGGCGAGTGCAACGAGGGCGCTGTCTGGGAGTCGGCGATCTTCGCCGCCGCGCACGGTCTCGACAAGCTCGTCGCGCTCGTCGATTACAACGGGCTCCAGGCTGTCGGCCGCACCGACACGATCATGGGCCCGACCTCGATCGAGGAGAAGTTCCGGGGCTTCGGGTGGTCGGCCTGCACCGTCGACGGCAATGATGTCGCCGCCGTCATCGCCGCGCTCGACCGCGTGCCTTTTGCCTTGGGACGGCCGACAGCCCTCATCCTCAAGACCGTGAAGGGTGCGGGCGTCAGCTTCATGCAAGACGAGGCGCTCTGGCACTACCGCGTGCCCCGGCCCGATGATCTCTCCCGCGCCCTCGCCGAGCTCGGCGAGAGCCCCATCCACGCCGAGAAGAAACCGTGAAGGCCGCGTTCATCGAGGCTCTGACGAAGGCGGCGGAGAAGGATCCGCGGGTCATCTTCCTGACCGCCGACCTCGGCTTCCAGATCTTCGACGACTACCGCGAGAAATTCGGCCCGCGCTACATCAATGCCGGCGTCGCCGAGGCCCAGATGGCCCTGGCTGCCGCCGGGCTCGCGCTCGAGGGCTGGCGGCCGATCATCTACTCGATCGCGTCCTTCGTCACGGCGCGCGCCTACGACCAGATCCGCATCGCCGTCAACTATCACCGACTCCCGGTCCTCACCGTCGGCGCGGGCGGCGGCTACGGTTACGCGCATAGCGGCGTCACCCACCACTCCGTCGAGGATTTCGCGCTCCTAGGGTCGCTCCCGGGCATGACCGTCACCGCGCCCGCCGACGCGCGCGAGGTGATCGAACTCGTCCCCCAGCTCCTCGCTCTATCCGGTCCGTCCTACATGAGGATCGGCCGTGGCGGCGAGCCCACGATTCCCTGCGAAACACCCGCGGTTCTCGGACGCGCGCGCCTTCTGCAGGACGGCGAACGCGTCGCCGTCGTCACGACCGCCGACTCGGCCTTCGACGTCTGGACCGCGCTCCGCGCCCTCGCTCACGACGGTCTCCGGCCGATCGCTTACCAGTTCCACACCGTGAAGCCCCTCGACATCGAGACCCTCGATCACCTCGCCGCGCGCGTGAACAGGCTCATCGTCGTGGAAGAGCATCTTCCGTGCGGGGGGCTCTACAGCGGCATCACGGATTGGGCCGCGCGCACCGGCACGGGTCTTGTCATCCAGCGCCTGGGACCGCCGGATGCCCTGGCGTTCGGGAGCCCGCACACGGGCGACCTGCGCCGACGTCTTGGCTACGGCGCGGAGGCCGTGGCTGAGGCCGTCAAGGCAGGCTGGAACGCAGCCAGCCGCTCGCGAACCTCCTCCGGCAGGTAGAGCCTCTTGCGGAGGTATTCCCTCTGCGCCTCCGAGAGCGTCTCCCGGTAGATGGCGGCCGCATGGTTGGCGGTCAGGATCCTCTGGCGGTAGACGTCGTCGATGTTGCGCAGGATCCGGGTCGTGACCGAGGACTCGCCGCGCGTGAAGACGCCCCAGACCTCGGGCACCGCCAGCGCGCGCCCTCCCATCCGCATCCCCTCGAGCAGGAAGTGCAGGTAGTAGACCGTGTGGCAGGTCCCGAACCGCTCGTCGAATCCGCCGAGGCAGAAGAGCACCTCGCGCCGATAGAACGAGGACTGGACCGGCGGGATGATGAACGCCAGGGCCTGGTCCACGGTCACGTATTCGCGCTCCTTCGCCCCCAGTTCGTCCCAGACGGTGACTGTCCCATCGGCCTTGATGTCGAGACAGAGACCACCGACGCAGAAGAGCGAAGGGTCGCGGACGAACTCCTCCATCGCGCGGCGAAAGACCCCGGGCTTGTAAGTGTCCGACGAGCACTGCACGCCGAAGCAGTGGCCGTTCGCCATCTTGAGCCCCTTCAAGGTCGCGTCGTTGGGGCATCGATCCGGCTCGGAGAACCAGCGTAGCCGCCGGTCGTGCGCGAACTTCCGGACCACGTCGAGCGTCCCGTCCGTGCTCCCGCCGTCGACCAGCAGGAGGTCGATCCGGTCGTAGTCCTGCGTCAGGACGCTCTCGATCGTCTCGCCGACATGCTTCTCCTGGTTGAAGACCGGCACGATGATCGAGAGGACGGGCTCGTCGGGAAGCGCCATCAGGCGCCCCATCTTCACCGTGTCATGGGGCTCGAAGCGGTAGGTGTCGTCGACGACGAAGCGGTTATACATGGTCGTGGCGGGATTATAGGGGCGGGGCGGACGGCGGGGCGTGAAATAATCGTGGGTGAAGGGACATGAACTGCCGATAAAAAGAGAGTTACGAAGCTGCACCGCCAGGGAAAGGGCCCCATGACCAAGAGCCAATCACCGTATAACTTCGTCAGCTTCGGAGACGCGGCGCAGACGGAGCGACGCAATCTCCTCGTCGAGCACTTCCGCGAGTGCCCGATCCCCGACGACGAACTGCTCACCAACATCGGGCTCTTCGTCGTGCCCCAGATGATGTCGCGCATCCTCTTCATGGACTTTCTCTACCGCCAGATCCTCGATATCCAGGGCGTCGTCCTCGAGTTCGGCTGCCGCTGGGGCCAGAACCTCTCCCTCTTCTCCTCCCTCCGCGGTGTCTACGAGCCCTACAATCGCCTGCGCAAGATCGTCGGCTTCGACACGTTCGCCGGCTTCCCCGAGATCTCGCCCCAGGACGGCAAGGGACGGATGATGAAGAAGGGCTCCTACGCGGTGACGAAGAACTACGAGGATTACCTCGGAAAGCTCCTCGACCTCCAGGAGAAGGAGAGCCCCCTCCCGCACATCAAGAAGCACGGGCTCGTGAAGGGAGACGCCACCAGGACGATCGGCCCCTACCTCAAGGAGAACCCGGAGAGCGTCATCGCGCTCGCCTACTTCGACTTCGATCTCTACAAGCCGACGAAGGCGTGCCTGATGGCCATCAAGGACCGGATGACCCGCGGCAGCGTCATCGGTTTCGACGAGGCCAACGACCACGAGTGCCCGGGCGAGACGCTGGCTCTGAAGGAAGTCTTCGGGCTGAACCGCTACTCGCTCAAGCGCTACCCGCACAACTCGCGGACCTCCTACCTCGTGCTCGACTGATGCTCGCTCGGCCCCGCCTGCGCCGTAGTCCTCGCGCTTGCCTGCGTGGCTCGCACGCGCGGCTTGCCTTGCCTCGGTCCCCGCTCTAGATTCCGTCCGTGTCCGATTGCTTCGTTGTCCTTAACGCCTCGTTCGGGGGCACCTGGAGCCGTGCTCTGGGGTGCCAGGTGGCGGCTCCCTCCGTCGACATCCATTCCGCCTTCCTCCGCCGCCTTCGCTCCTTCGGCTACGAGCGCTTCTTCCTGAACGCCGACGTCCACCGCACGCCGTTCATGGACGACGCCGCCTACCGCGCGGCCGTCGCCGCCGCCGAGGCCTTCATCCGGACGTCGGGTCTTCCCGGCACCGTCTCCGAGTTTCCCGACGCCCGCGTCACCGACGAGTTCGAGAGGAAGCAGGCCGCCGAGTGGGTCTCGACGCTCAAGCTCGACGACGAGACCGTCATCCTCTCGATCGAGACCCGCGCGCTTTTCTTCACCGCCGATGAACTCTCGCGCCTCGTCGCGCATGTTCCCCCCGGCCAATCCACGCTCTACACGACCGGCGGCGTTCTCCCGTGGGAGACGGCCTGCGCCTACCGCTTCCGCTACGAGCGCGAGGTCCGCGCCGCCGGCAAGCCCGTGGCCAGCGCCACGATCGATTCATCTGCTCTCCAGGCCCCGCCCATCCCCTTCTCCATCCGCTTCGAACCGATAGCCGCCTACGACGAGGTGCTTGCCGAGCTGATGCGCGTCGGCTCCGAGCGTCCTGACGGGAACTGGCAGAGGTCCGATCTCGAAGCGATCTGGAAGGCCAGGCCCGAGCTCTTCCGCCGACACATCTCGCACGTCGGAGTCGAACTCACCAACGACGACAACCTTCCCACTCGCCTCCGTTCTCCGCGCACGCTGGCGCCGAAGCGCCCGGTGGGCCGCATGGACGCCGCAACCTGGCGCAAGATCCTCGCGGATCTTCCCCGAGGACCGCTCCCGGTCTCGATCGATCTCTGGGACTTCGGCGAGCCCCTGCTCCACCCCGAGGCCATCGATTGGATCGCCGAGGCCGCCGCGGCGGGTTTCCGCGTCGATCTCCGGACGAACGCCCTCGCGATCGACGACGCCACCGCTGACCGGCTCGTGAAGTCCGGCGTCGACGCCATCTTCGTTCGTCTCGACGCCGCTACACCCGAGACCTACGGGCGCGTCTCGGGCGCGGCCTCGCGCTACCACGAGGCGACCGCCGGGCTCGCGCGCCTCATCGCCGCCAAGAAGGCCCTGCCCGCGAACGAGGACGGCTCCCGAAGGCCCATCCTGGCGGTCGAGATGACGGAGATGGCGGAGACCAAGGATGACGTCGACGCCTTCTTCGAGCGCTATGACCTCAAGGCCGCGGTCGGCCGCGAGCTCCGCAATCGACTGGTTCGCGAAGCCTCCGATGCCGAGATCCTCGCCGAGCTCTACAAGACCCGAGACCCCATCGAGCACGCCATCTACCGCCACGACAACCTCTACCGGGGCCGCATCTCGCGGCCGGCCGAGAGCACGTGGACGCCGTTGCACCGCTTCCCCTGCCGCCAGCTCCTCGAGGGCCCCTACGTCCTCTGGGACGGATCCATCGTCCCCTGCCGCGAGGACGTCGATGCGGAACAGGTCGTCGGTCACGTCCGCGACGGACTGATGAGCGCCTGGCGCGGCGAACGCCTGGATCGGATCCATCGCTTTCACGACGGCGGCTGCGCGGCCAAGGATCACTTCTGCTCGTCCTGTGGAGAGTGGTACTACCCCTTCACCTGATTGGTGTCAGACTGCGGAATTGCGGATCTGAGAACATTGCATTTAGGGCCCGCTTACACACGGGATGGCCAGAAGTGGTTTCAAAAGATCGCCTTCCGGCCTGAACCATCACGGAAAAGGCCTACGGTCGACCTTATCGAGACTGGTGGTAATGGCTTGGAACTCGCCTGTTTACAGCTCCGCATTTCCGCAGTCTGACACCATCACCGCTTCCGCCAGAAGGCGCCCAGCTTGTCGATCCAGTGGATCTCTTCCGTGATCCCGTTCTTCTCCCGGTAATCGGTGACGGCCTGGCGGCATCCCCGTAGGAAGTAGTCGTCCACGATCGCGAAGCCGCCCGGCGAGAGCTTGGGATAGAGGTTCACGAGCGCGTCCATCGTGGACTCGTACATGTCCCCGTCCATGCGCAGGATGGATAGCGACCGGATCGGCGCCGTCGGCAGGGTGTCCCG
Source organism: uncultured bacterium (assembly GCA_964548165.1). GTDB lineage: Bacteria > UBA8481 > UBA8481 > UBA8481 > UBA8481 > CAZJQD01. The sequence continues at coordinate 19,045 of CAZJQD010000043.1, read as the reverse complement.
GAACCACCCCTCGAGGAACCGTACGCGATCATCGAGCATGCCGAAGGCCTCGAAGTTCCGCTTCACCTGCTCCAGCGACACGCCCAGGTACTCGGCCTGCGTATGATGGCGATCCCCTTCGTCGGCCGGATACTTCACCGCATCCGGAGCGGGCAATCCCCGGAAACTGTCGGCCACCCAGACGGTCCTCTCCGCGTCCTCGTAAGCCGATAGGATCGCGCGCATGAAGATGACCGTTCCGCCCCGCCAGACCCCGGTCTCGACGAGATCGCCCGGCACCTTCTCGCGGAGCACCGTCTCGACGCACTCCTGCAGGTGAGAGAGTCGTTTCATCCCGATCATCGTGTACGCCCGCACCGGCCAGTCCATGCCCTCGGCGCGTGCCGCCGGATCGACGATGTGCTCCTTCATCACGCGGATGCCGCGTCGCCTGAGCCACAGGACGACCGCCCGCGAGATCCGATGGCGGAGGAAATCTCTCGGGAGCCGCGCCGGCGTGTACTCGACCCCGGCATCGAGGTCGCAGAGCGTGCGCTTCAGGAGGTCCAGGTAGAGCCTGGCCGCGGCCGATTCCTTCACGCGCGCACCGTCCGCGCCGCGATGGGCTCCATCCGGTTCGCGATGCGATCCGCGACCGCGGCTCGACGCGGCACCAGGTCGATGCCCCAGGTCGCCTGCCCCTCGTGACGGCGCAACCACCCGGCCGGTCGATCGTCCGCGGCGACTGCTGAGAGAGATGAGGCGATGAGCCAAAGTTCGTAATCGTCCGTGCCGAAGTTCTCTGTCGCCTCGGGAAATCCTCCTGCGCGGTCAAAGAGCGATCGCGTCATCATGACCCCGCTGGCTGGCACGAGGACGTGCTCCAGGTGCAGGCCGGCATCCTGGCCGGTGACCATGAGGCGCGGTTGCAGGAGCCCCTCTCGCCACGCCGCTCTCCACCCCATCGGTCGCGATCCGATACCGTCCGCCGCCATGTGTCGGATCCAGAGCGGGGCGTAGACGAACTCCGCGCCGGTCCCGGCCATCAGCTCCAGGCCCCGCTCGATCCGGCGCGGATGCCAGAGATCATCCTGGTCGAGAAACGCCAGGACCCGGCCGACGCTCTCCGCGACGCCGTGGTTGCGCGCGGTCGCCGCGACCCCTGGTGGATGGTGCGCCACGTAGCGAAACCGGGGATCGCCCATCCCGGTGACGACGTCGCGGGCGGAGTCGGCAAAACCAGAATCGATGACCAGACACTCCCAGCCGCCCCAGGTCTGCTCTCGCACGGAGTCCAGGGCCTGCCTCAGGAGATCGGGTCGACGGTAGGTGGGAACGATGACGGAGACGTCCGGGACGCCGGCACTCTTCGCCCCAGGCCCCGCCGATCCAGCTCCAGCAGAGCCGGCGCCCGAGCCCCGCGACCACGTAGCGAGGAACGCACGAATCACCCCGACCTCCCGGACATCCACCATGAGTCGACCGCCGACTACTCGATGTACCGCAGCGCGAGATCGGAACACCCGCAAAGGGGGCAGGTGTGGCGGATCTCGTAACCGTCACTCATCAGGGAATTTATCGACATGCGGGAAGGATTATCCGATCGCAATCTGATCATTTTGCTCAAGTTTGTCAAGGTTTCGGCCGACCAATCGGATCAGAGACATCCGTCGCGTGAAGTCATTTACCTGTCGGGCCGCCTTCCATACCATGAGTGATCTCCCGATGTACACTCCCCTCGCGCCTGCGGGCCGACGCCGCCTTCACGGATGATCCAGGTCTCCTTCGTCATTGCCACCCGTTTCGGCGGCGAGACGCTCCGGCAATGCCTCCGGGCGACCGTCGCGGAGATCGAACGGAGCCGTCTCCCCTGCGAGATCGTGCTCGTGGCCGACGGCGCCTCCGATGAAGACCTTTCAGGCATCCACGCGATCGCCCCGGGCATCCGCCTCGTGCGCCACGAGCAATCGCTCGGCGTGGCCACCGCCTACAATCATGGCTTCGAGGCGGCCGCGGGCGACGTTGCGGCGCTCCTCAACGACGACATGTTCGTGGAACCGGGGTTTATCAACGCGGCGCTCGCCGAGCTGGAGGAACCGCGCGTCTTCGCGACGACCGCGCACATCGTGGAGGCGGAGAGTGGCGTTGTCTGTTGCGGACGCAACGCCATGACCTGGCAGGACGACCAACTGGCCATTCTCACGCATCGCGACACCGCGTCGCCCTACGCCTTCTACGCGACGGGCGGGGGCTGTTTCCGGCGCCGCCTCTTCCTGGAACTCGGGGGATTCTCGAGCCTGTATGCGCCCTTCTACTGGGAGGACGTTCACGTCAGCTACCAGGCCTGGACACGCGGCCACGAGATTCGCTACGCGAAGGAGAGCCGCGTGGTGCACAACCATCGCGCCACCGTCAACCGCGTGATCTCGCGCGAGGACCTGGCGCGGGTCATGAACCGTAACCAGTGGCTCTTCGCCTGGTCCTCGCTGACGTCGCCAGCGTTTACCCGGCGGCTCATCCGCGCGGGCATCGCTTGCTCTCTCTCCGGAATACGAGGTGGTGACCGCACGATCGCGCGTAGCTATCTCGACGCGCACCGGAGGCTGCCACAGGCCCTCGCTCTTCGACGGTCGACGTCGTCTCAACGCACGGTCTCCGACGAATGTATCTGGGAGAAGGTCGGGCTCTCGTGAATCCCGCCCTCCTCTTCGTCTCCGCGCGCCGCGAGCTTCTGCCCGGCGCGGTCGATCGCTTGCGGCGCACCCACGGCCGCGTCCTCCTCGTTGCTCCCACGCACCTGGAGATACCTTCGCCGGTCACAGCACAGGCCCTCCGTTTTCCGGAAAGACGATTCTCGCTCATTGCCGGCATTCGGATCCTCCACGCCCTCGGTTCCCGCTGGCCAACCGTCTATTGCCTGTCCCCCTCCTTGAACACCCAGGGGATGGAGAACGTCACGGCGGCGGCGCTTGTGACCGCTCATCGCGTCCTCCTCATCGCTCCCGAGGGAGAAGTCGACGTCGACGCCTCGGCGGCCCTGCGACGCGAAGCGCGACGCTTTCTCAGCGATGCGCTCATCGCTACCGCCATCGCCCCCTGCTGGCTAGCCTCGTCGATCGGGCTCGCGGCCACCTCGCGAAGCACGCCCTGACCGCAATGGCAGGCACGCGCGACAGGGCTACCGAAGGCGAGCTCAACCGATGACCGGTTCACGACGAGTCGCTTACATGCGTACGGCCGCTGACGCCCGCCACCCGGACGCGCTCAAGGCCGACATCCTCGTGGCTCTCCTGCCCGAGGCGGCCGCCGTCCTCGAGGCCGATGGCCGCGACCATGTCATCCCCTCGGACCTGCGCGACCCGTCGCTCTTCAAGAAGTTCGGTCAGGAGGCCCACGAGCTCCGCACGGCATTCATCCATCGGATTGACGGCGAATTAGCCGCGCGCTTCCCCGAGTTTCGCGAAGCCGGATTCCAACCGTTCCGCGCCTTCGCACACGCGTTCACGTGCCTTCACGAATCCGTCCTCTTCGCGACACACCTCATTGAAGAGTCATTCCGCATCCTGCAACCGGGCGCCGCCTGGATCGCACCCACGCCCCCCTGTTCCCGCGTCTCCTGGCCGCCATTCCCCGTCCCGCGCATCCCCGCCGTCACGCGCGCCGTGGCGCAGCGCCTCCACGGTCCCGGCCAGCCCCCCATGCCGCGCCCCGAGCTCTACTTTCGCGAGTCGCTCTATGGCCTCGTCCTGCCACCCCTCTGCGAGCATGCACGCATCCCGCTCCATCGCGGTCCCGAAGCTCCACCCGCGCTCTCAGCCGACCTGCCGCCCCGCCTCGCGGCGCTCGATCTCGGACGCGCGCCGCGCGACGGCTGGCTCTTCCTCTCGCCCGCATACGAGCTGGCGTCCATGCGCGAGCGTTCTCGGGAGCGCGGAATCACCTCGCTCTTCGGTCCCGACCTGGCGGCGGAGCGACCGGGCTTCTATCCCCCGTTCGGACTCCGCCGACGCCTCGAGCGCGCCTACGACGAGCTCTTTCGCGACGACCTCGATCACTGGGATGTCTTTGGCTCCTCCGGTCGCGCCCTCCGATCTGTCCTCGACGGCCGCATGGAATACATCTTCCTCGGGCTCATCCCCGCCTTCTGGGAGAACCACCAGGTCGCCTTGAAGATCCTGGAGCGTGTCCGGCCGCGCGTCGTCATCGGCGGCTCGACCGGGTACTCCTGGGAGATGGCCTTCCTGCCGGCCGCGCGCGCTCTCGGCATCCCGCGCGTCCAGTACTGCCACGGCTGGTCCCAGACACCGTATCCCTTCGCCTGGAACCAGCTCCCCGAAGCTGACCTCTACCTGACCTGGGAAGATCCCGAACGCGGGTGCTGTGGGTCTTCCACGGTCCGCAGTAACGCCGTCGCCGTGGGGTCTTCGCGTATCGAGGCTCTCGCCAAGCGCCGTCGACCGGAGGCCGCCGCCGCGATCCGCGCTGAGTGGCGGCGAGGTGATCGCCCGGTCTGTCTCTTCGTACCGAACTGGGTCGAGCACACGCGGCGCTGGGTCAACTGCCCCGAGGAACCTGTCTGGCAATACCGGATGCAGAGGCGCGTCTTCGAGATCTTCGAGCGGCACCCCGAGATCGATGTTCTCTGGAAGCCACTGCTCCCCTGGGGCTTCCACCCTCACCTCTTCCGCGATCCGCTCCCCGACCATATTCGTCTCGTGACGGAAACGCCCGCCAAGGACCTGATGTGGGCGTCCGATCTCGTCGTCCTCGACTCGATCTCATCGCCGTTTGCCGAGGCCGCCCTGACCCGCGCCCCCATTCTCCTCCTCTGCCGCAACCCCGCGCTCGAAGGGAGCGACTACGATCTGCAACTCGTCCAGCGCCGTGCGGATCTTCATCTCGATCTCGACGCGTTCCTCGACACGCTCGACCGGCGGCTCACCGAAGGACGCTTCGAGCCCATCGCGCACCCGGACGACTCGTTTCTCAGGGACAAGAACATCAATCCGGATTTCACCGGCACCGGAGGCGCGGCGGATCGGGCCCTGGCGGCGGTGGAACGCTTCCTGCAAGCCCAAGCGGAGCCGCGAAAGCCTTGAGCCGCCGCGGAACCCTCGCGAGGACGGGCCGCGCCAAGACGCGCTCGTCCGCCTCGCGGCCGCTCCTTTCGTTCGTCGGCCATGCCGTCCTCCTGGTCCCGATCTTCCTGCCCTTCCTGCTCAAGAAGCGTGGGCTTCGCGCCAGCACGGACAACCGCTACCACTTCATCCCGAACATCCTCATGCGACGCTCTTCCGCGAACCAGGGGGCCTGGAATCCCGCCATCGGTTGCGGCATGGACTTCACGGGGAGCGCGCACAATCACGACGCCTCCCCTTTCAACCGCCTTCTCCCCTCGACCAAGCCCCAGCGCCTTCTGCTTGCCCTGACGGCGCGGACGCTGTTCGAGATGGCTCTCTCGGGATGGCTCGCCGAGCGTGTCTTCTCGCACCTTCTGGGCAGCCGATGGGCGCGCACGGCGTCCTATGCCTACCAGCTGAGCGTTCCAAGCGTCGTCGCGCCGTCGCTGTACCCGGCCCCGACAACCCAGGCACTCTCGCTGCTGTACGCCGACCTGGTTCTCGGGCACGCACGCCGCGCCGCCGGTCTCACCATGCTCCTTGCGGCAGGCGCCGTCGCTCTCGTCTATCTCGCGAGTCACATCACGTATGCGATCTACACGCTCACCGGCGTCACCGCGCTCATCCTCATCAAGGCCCTCGAATCGCCCCGTCACAGGACGCCGCTTTTCCTGCACGCCGCCTTCGCGCTCCTCGCCGGCGCCGCCCTCGCCTCCGGCCGGCTGATCCCCATGGTGAGCGAGCTTCGGGCGTCGCGCCGTGTTCGCGATGCGCGCACGCTCGCGGCCAACTGCAACTCCGCCGTGCGTCACCTCTCGACGTTCATCCCCGAGCTCTTCGGCACCCAGGCCGCGCCGTCCATGCCCATCGTCCTGGCGAACGGCATGGGCATTCATGTCCAGGGATACCCGCCTCTTTACGCGGGAGCCGCCGCATCGTTCTTCACGATCCTCTCGTTGGTCGCGCCCTCCCGCCGCAATCTGCTCCCGGCCGCGATGCTCTTTCTGCTCGCCGCCTGGCGCATGAACCTGCCCGTCGTTCGCCTCTTGAACCGCGCCCTTCCCCTCTTCGCTCATCCCAGCGCCCTCTTCGTCCTGCACCCACTCAGCGTGATGACGGCGTTTCGCCAGGCGGAGGTGATGGAGGTCGATGGTCGGCCGGCGACTCGTTCGGAGACCACCCTCGTCCTGGCCGCAGGGGCCGCCATCCTGGCCGCGGCGGCCAATTCCTGGCGCAAGGTCCCGAGCCAGCTCGTCCCGGGCGCAGAGACTCCGTCCCCGCCGCTCGGGGAGCTCGCCCGGTTCGAATCGCGACAGCTGGTCCTGGCTTCCGGTGCCCTGGTCCTCGTCCTCGCCCCGGTCCCGGCCACCCGATTACGAACGCTGGCGGCAGGCGCGCTCCTGGCCGCGGAATCGCTCCGCCTGGTGAATCTCGAGCGCACGCCGAATATCACCGTGCCGGAAAGCGCGATCGTCGCCGCGCTCGGCACTGCCCGATTCGGCCTGGCCATGATCCTCCTGGGCGCGCGCCGGCGGACAGGCACCCTCTCGCCCAGCCTCGTCCTCGCGGCTACGCTCGCCGATCTCGTTCCCGTCTCCCGGATCTTCTCGCGCGTCGTCGTGAACGAGCCTTTCATCGATCCGGACCGGCTTTACAGGCGGCCGCGCGACCGGTTCGCATTCGAGAACGCCGATGCCGCGACCGCTCCCGGGGAGAGCGAGGGACGCCTCAACCTCGCGCTCTACCGCGTCAACCGACCCAACCTCGTCCTCGAGATCGAGCCGTTCGAGCTCGCGAGCAACATCCCTGCCATGCACGGCGTCCGGATGTTCGGCGGCGTCAACTCGGTCTTTTCCGATCGCGTCTCGCGCTTCTACGCGACCTTCCACCCCGAGCGGCAGGTCGTGACGGAGTTTCTCGGCATGCTGATGAACGAGAGCGACAACGCGCGGTTCCTCGACCTGGTGGGCGCACGCTACGAACCGGGAGCTGGCGGCACCGTGCGGATCAGACCCGGCGCGCTACCGCGCCTTCGTGTCTACGCCGACTGGGAATGCGCTCCCAACGAGGACGCCGTTCTTTTGCGCCTGCAGGAGCCGGGATTTGATCCGTCGCGGATGCTCATGGTCACGGGGTCGGTAAGCGGAGCGCCCCCGCATCCTCCGCGTGATGTCCGGGCAGCGGAGACGCCCTCGACGCCCGTCATCGCGACGCCCGTCGCAGCGACGAGCGTCGACTCGGACTATCTCCAGGCGGATGTCTGGGCCGCTTCTCCCTCGATGCTCTTCTTCGGCGATGCGGGCCACGAAGGCTGGTCGGCAACCGTCAACGGCGAGCGCGTTCCGGTCTTATCCGCCCAGTATCTCTTCATGGCGGTTCCCGTTCCCGCCGGGTCCTCGCGCGTGGAGTTCCGCTTCAGCTCGCGGATCGCCGAACGTGGCCGCCGGTCTTCCCTGGCGGCCGTAGTCACCGTCACGGCCATCGCCGCGGCGGCCACCATCATGGAAAAGGACTGAGGACGACGACTTCGCGCAACCGCGGCCGACCCCAGCGGCTCGGCTTGCGGATGACCTTCAGCTATGCGACGCGACCGCGGCCTCGACGAGCTTCTGGAGCTCGCCGCTGGCGAAGAGCTCGCGGGTGATGTCGCACCCGCCGATGAATTGGCCGCCCACGAAGACCTGGGGGATGGTCGGCCAGTTCGAGAAGGCCTTGATCCCGTCGCGATAGCCCTCCGTGCCGATCACGTCGACGGCGTGAAAGGGAACGCCCAGCGAGCGAAACACGTCGCAGACGGCCGCTGAAAAGCCGCACTGCGGAAACGTCGGGGTCCCCTTCATGTAGACGACCACGGGGTGTGTCTCGATCTCTGCCTTGATCCTCGCCTGGATATCCTCGCTCATGACTTTCTCCTTCGGCCCTCAGGCCTCGCCCGGGGCCCGGGTCGTCAGCTTGAACGCATGAATGCGCTCGGTCTTCAATTCTTCGGGAAACAGGGCATAGATCATCTGGTGCCGGGCTACGAGAGGCTTCCCGCGAAACAGGTCCGACTCCACGATGGCCTCGAAATGGTCCCCCGTGCCCGTCATGTCGATGACCGCAACCTTCGCGCCGGGAAGCTGCTTCTCGATCCTCTGCTGGATCTCCTCTGTCTGCATGTCTATACAGTACTCTTCCGGTACTCTTTAGGCAAGCGCGTTGTCCGGGGTCATGAAGCGGCCGCCAGGAGGCAAGCCGCGGCGATCCGTTCTATTTCCGCTTCGAGGGTTTCTGCTTGAGGACCGAATTCAGGAGGTCGAGCAACTGCTCATCCCCGGCGCCGCCCACAGGTGCGCTCTCGCTCTCCGCGTGCCACCCGCCCCGCGTAATTCCCGGGGCGACGGCGCCGACAACGACGCCCGCATCATGGTGCGCCAATCGCTGGAGGAAGCACGGTAGGGATCGTCCCATCGCGGTGACCTGCCATCCCTCGGAAAAGATCTCGCCCCAGGTCACCTTCACCATGGTCGAGGCCTCCAGCTCGAGACCGACCCCGTCATCGTCGCCGATATTGAGCACCTGGGAGGCGAGGTTGATGGCCCCCTTCTGGAGGCGGACCTTGATCTGCTTCTGCGTGTTCCGCTTGGACTTGCGCCGCATCCCGAAGAAGAACCGTGTCCCCGCGTCGCCCGAAGCATGAGCCGAGGGCAGGGCCGAGACCCGAACACCCTGCTTGCCGTCGTAATAGCGAGGGATGGCATTGAAGAGCCGGACCTCGAACGAGACCGTCCCGGCGCGCGTGTGCCTCAGGACCGTCCACGGTCCCAGGAACGTCGCCAGCGCCAGCTGGTCGAACAGGCCGCGGGACGGGATGAAGAGCCCCATCCCGCCGGCCTGGTTGATGTCGAGAAGACTTACCGTCTGGAGCGAGCGCGACCCGACCGGGGCGATCTCCAGGGTGGACAGGGCGGCGGCCTGGTAGCGCGGTTGCCGGCGTGTATTCACATCGGCCATGGGATCGCGAGTATAGCAAAGGCGGCGCCGCCGGGTAACGCCTGAATCCTCGCAACCCCGGAGAAAAATTGGACCGCTATCATCGCTCCTTGAGGACGCCTGCGCGCTCAAGGCGCGCCTTTCAGCCCGGAATATCCGCCGCTATAATGCCCCCCGCAGTGACGCCGCACATTCTCCCAGGAGGCCTTCCGATGAGGAACGCTCGCAAGCGCTCATGATCCGCTCCACGCCCCGCGGACAGCTCGACGCCGATATCTGCCAGGATCCCATCGCCGCCTCGCGGCGTGAATGGCTCGAGACGGACGGGCTTGGGGGCTATGCCTCCGGCACCGTCGGCGGCGCCCGGACCCGCCGTTACCATGGGCTTCTGCTCGTCGCCACAAAGCCGCCCACCGAGCGTCGGCTCATGGTCAACGGGCTCGAAGAGCACCTGGTGACCGAGCGCGAGCGCGTCGGCATCTCGACCCAGCATTATGTCCCCGACATCCTGGCCCCGCGCGGCTTCTCCCACCTCGTGGAATTTCATCTCTATCCATGGCCGACCTGGATCTACACCCTCACCCTCGCCGACGGCTCCACCGTCACTCTCGAGAAGGAGTTATTCGTCCCGCGCGGCAAGCCCGTCACGGTCATCACCTGGCGCTTGATCTCGGGACGCCCGTTGACCCTCGAAGTCCGCCCCCTGCTCTCGGGCAGGGACATACACGTGCTCCACCACCAGAACGCCACGCTCGATCCCACCTGCCGCCCGGAGAAGGGCCATATCTCCTGGCAGCCTTACCCCGATCTCCCGCGGATCTTCGCGCATCATAGCGGCGACTACCAGCATGCGCCGGAGTGGTACAACCAGTTTCACTACGCCGTGGAGAAGGAACGAGGGCTCGACCACGTCGAGGACCTCTGGTCGCCGGGCGTCCTGGCATTCTCTCTTCGCCCCGGCGCCTCGCATCACCTCGTCCTGACCACGAGCGCCCTGGACTCCGTCAGCGTCCCGGGCTGGAAGCGTCGCGAAAAGGTGCGGCGTGGCGGGGAGAACCTCCCGCCTCGCAGCCTGGAGGACGAGCTGGCTCACAACGCCACGCATTACCTGGTCCGCCGCGGCGAGGGTTCCACGATCTGCGCCGGCTACCCCTGGTTCACCGACTGGGGCCGCGACACGTTCCTCTCCCTGCGCGGCCTCTGCCTGGCCACGGGCCGGCTCGACGAGGCGCGGCATATCCTCGTGGAATGGTCTAAGACCGTCGACCAAGGCATGCTCCCCAACCGCTTCCCCGACGAGGGCGATCAGCCCGAGTTCAACAGCGTCGACGCCTCGCTCTGGTACGTCGTCGTGGCCGGCGAATACCTCAAGGCCACGAAGGGCCGCGACTTCAAGATCCTCTGGCCCGCGCTATGCGCCATCATGAAGGGATACCGCGAGGGCACCCGCTTCGGGATCCGCATGGACGCAGACGGTCTCATCATGGCCGGCGAAGCCGGATCGCAGTTGACCTGGATGGACGCGAAATACGAAGACACCTGCTATTCGCCGAGGATCGGCAAGCCGGTGGAGATCCAGGCCCTCTGGATCAATGCGCTCGCGACGATGAAGGCGCTCCAACCGAGAAGGAAGACGACCACGCCCACCGCTCGGGCCAAGGCTCCCGCAAAGAAGGCGGTCGTGACGGAGGAAACACCGGATTGGGCCCTGCTGTACAAGACCGCCGTCTCCAGCTTCCAGGAACGTTTCTGGAACCCGGACGCCAAGTGCCTCTACGACGTCATCGACGGGCCCGGTGGCAATGATGCCTCCAGGAGACCCAACCAGCTCCTCGCCGTCTCGCTGCCGGAAATCCTTCTCCCGGCAAAGCGGGCGAAGCAGGTCGTGGACGCCTGCGCCCGCGATCTCTTGACCCCGCTCGGCTTGAAGACGCTGGCCGAGGGGCCGGGCTACATCGGCACCTATACGGATGGCCGACGAGAACGGGACGCTGCCTACCACAACGGCACCGTCTGGCCGTGGCTCTTCGGCCCCTTCATCGAGGCGTGGGTCAAGACGCGACCGGACAAGGCAAAAGCGCGCAAGGAGGCCCGCAAGTTCCTTGAACCCCTCGATCGTCACCTGGCTGACGCCGGCCTGGGCCACGTCTCCGAGGTTGCCGACGGGAATGCCCCTCACGAGCCCCGCGGTTGTCCCTGGCAGGCCTGGTCCGTGGCCGAACCTCTCCGGCTGCTCAAGACCGTCTTGAAGTAGCCACAACGGGATTCAGAGGTCGCCCGAAGGCCCTTTCCCGGCGGTTCCAGGCCGGAGGGCGACCTTGGGGAACCCGGTCTACACGAGGCGCAGGTAGCGCCCTTGCTTGCCGACCTTCAAGACGATCGGTCCAGCAGGAAGTTCCCCGATGGCGGCGACCTTGACCCAGGTCTCTCCCTGCTGTCGCTTCAGCCCGCCGCCCTCGATGAGCCTGCGGGCCTCGCCCTTCGAAGCCGCCATGCCCGCGCGCACGAGGAGCGCCGGCAGGTCCTCGCCGTCCACGCGCGTCACCTCGGGCATCTCCGTCGGCGCTTCCTTGCGCGTGAAGAGCGCCTCGAACTCGGCTTTCGCCGCGTCGCCCGACTCCCTGCCGTAGAGCATCGCCACGACCTCGGTCGCGAGCCGCGCCTTCGCGTCGCGAGGATTCAGCCCGGGCGCGGTCAAGGCCGCGATCTCCGGCTCCGGCGTATCCGTAAGCAGAAGCAAGTACCGCGCGATCAGCGAATCGGGAATCGACATCAGCTTCCCGAAGATCTCCTTGGGCGGCTCCAGGATCCCGATGGAGTTGCCGTAGGACTTCGACATCTTCCTGACCCCGTCCAGGCCCTCGATGAGCGGCATCATCAGGACCACCTGCGGCGGTTGACCCTCCTCTTCCTGGAGCGTGCGGCCCATGAGGAGGTTGAAACGCTGGTCCGTGCCCCCGAGCTCGACATCGGACTTCAGGGCCACCGAGTCCCACCCCTGCATCAGGGGATAGAGAAACTCCACGATCGAGATCGGCTTCTGCTCCGCGAACCGCTTCTTGAAGTCGTCGCGCTCCAGCATCCGCGCCACGGTCTGTCGAGCCGCCAGTCGAAACATGCCCGCGGCGCCGAGCGGTTCGAGCCAGGAGGAATTGAAGACGATCTCGGTCTTCTCGCGATCGAGGATCCGGAAGACCTGGTCCGTGTACGTCCGCGCGTTCGCCTTTACCTGGTCGGCCGTCAGGGCCGGGCGCGTCTCGTTGCGCCCGCTCGGGTCGCCGATCATGGCCGTGAAATCGCCGATGAGAAAGAGGACGTGGTGTCCGAGCTGCTGGAAGTGACGAAGCTTTCTGAGGAGAACGGTATGGCCTAGGTGCAGATCGGGCGCCGTCGGATCGAACCCGGCCTTCACCCGGAGGGGCTTACCAGCCTTGAGGCGCGCCTCGAGATCACCGATGACGCCGTCGGCGCCCCGCAACAGGAGATTCATGGCGTCAGAGGACATGCCGGCGAGTCTAAGCGCAGGGCCTCCATCTCGCAACGTTCGGAAGATGATGCTCATTGCCCGCGCCCTCGCTTCATGGTATTTCTAGGGCGATATGGCAGAGCTTTATCCGCTGTCCCTGACGCATCTCCTCCGTCGCATTCACTACGAGTGGATGACCAGCCGGTCCCTCTTCGATCTCCCCGAGAAGCACTTCTTCAAGGGCCTCCCCGGCATCGACCTCTCGGTCCGCTTCCACGGCCGAACCGCCGGCACGCAGTGCGGTCCCGCCGCCGGCCCCCACACCCAGCTCACCCAGAACCTCGTCCTCTCCTGGCTCGTCGGAGCGCGCATCATGGAGCTCAAGACCGTCCAGATCGACGACCGGCTCAAGATCCCCCGCCCCTGCATCGACGCCGAGAACCTCGGGTTCAACGTGGAGTTCAGCCAGGAGCTCCGGATCGAGCACTCGCTCCGGGAATACGTCAAGGCCTGGATGATCATCGAGATCCTCAAGGCCGAGCGCATCCTCGGCGACGTCCCGGACACCTTCACCCGCACGATCTTCGACCTCTCGCTCGGCTATAACCTCGCCGGCATCCGCCAGGCTCCGATCACGGCCTTCGTCCGCGCGCTCATGGACGCCACGGCCACCATCGACACGCTCCGCAAGGACATCCCTGACGAGTTCGCCAAGTACCGCGACTACCCCTTCCCCGCCCGCATCGCCAACTCCATCACGCTCTCGACGTTCCACGGCTGCCCGCCCGAGGAGGTCGAGAAGATCGTCGCTCACCTCATCGGGGACGTCGGCATCAACACGATCATCAAGCTCAACCCCACCCAGCTCCCCAAGGACGAGCTTGAGGACCTCTTCAACCGGCGCATGGGCTACGACCTCAAGATCAACCCGTCGGCGTTCACCTCGGGTCTCGCTTTCGACCACGCGATCGAGATCGTCTATCGCCTGCAGAAGTCGGCGGCCGCGAAAGGTTTGGAGGTCGGCGTCAAGCTCACCAACACCCTGGAGACCCTGAACGCGAAGGGACGGATCAAGGGCGAGACCATCTACATGTCCGGCCAACCGCTCTACGTCATCGCCATCAAGCTCGCCGACAGGCTCCGTAGCCGCGTCGGCACCGACTTCCCCATGTCCTTCTCCGCCGGCATCGACAAGCGCAACTATGCCGACGCCGTGGCCATGGACTTCTCCCCCGTCACCGTCTGCACCGACCTCCTGCGGCCCCAGGGCTACGCGCGGATGAAGAGCTACTTCACCGAGCTAGGGAAGCGAATGACGGCGCTGGGCGTTCGCGAGATTCCCGACTACGTCCTGCACGCCGGCGGCCACGCCGACGCCGCCGTGGTAAAGCTGCGCGACCAGATCGCCGGCGATCGCGTCTACGGCGAGCACCGCGAGGTGGTCGAGGAGTTCCTGGGGAGCGCGGCGAGCCCCGGCGAGCCCCTGCGAACGCGCGCCGACGGCCTGGCCGAGGGGCAACCGGAGGACCTCGCGCGCTTCCTCAGGAACCTGCCGGGACGATTGGCGGCCTGGGCCGGAGTGCTCAATACTCCTGCCCTGGTCGCAGCCGCCGAGGCCGACCCGTACTACGCCAACGAGAAGAACTCCAAGTCGCCGAATCGCATCGAGAGCCACCTGGCGTTCTTCGACTGCATCAACTGCGACAAGTGCGTGCCGGTCTGCCCCAACGACGCCAACTTCACCTACCCGCTCACGCCCCAGCGCATCGATTACCGCAACGTCGTCGTCACCGACGAACGCGGCGGATGGCGGCTCGCCGGAAACGTCCGCACGCTCGAGGTGAAGAAGGATCACCAGATCGCGAACTACGTCGACTTCTGCAACGAGTGCGGGAATTGCGACACCTTCTGCCCCGAGTACGGCGGCCCCTTCATCGAGAAACCCTCCTGGTTCGGATCGCTCGCGACCTGGATCGCGCACCGCGAGACGGACGGATTCTTCGTGGAGCTCCAGGAGAGCCAGCGCCGCATCTACGGCCGGATCAGGAAGAAGGAGTACTACCTCGTCGTCGATCCCATCCTCGGCCGCGACACGTTCAGCTGCGAGATGGCCGAGGTGGAGTTCCTGCCGGGGCCCGGCGGCACGGCGGACGCCGCCATCTACGCCGTCATCCCCCGCAAGGCCTCGGCCGGCGACGAGATCGACCTCGAGCCCTACCACACGATGCGCATCCTCATGGACGGCATCCTGCGCACCACCAGCATCAACTACGTCAACATTCGTTTCATGCCGCACCGGCTCCACCCGACCGTGGGTTGATCCGAACGGCTGGTCTTACCGGCGTCGCCGGTCTTTTAGTCAGGAGGTTCGCATGAGCGAACAGAAGAGAATGGCCCTTTACCTGCAGGACAAGCACTCCCTGCAGGACGGTTTGCAGTATGTCCAGTACGCGGAGTCGAAGGGCTTCGAGGCGGTCTGGCAGGCGGAGTCGAGGCTCGTACGCGACGCCATCGTCCCGATGGCCGCCTTCGCCGCCGTCACCAAGAAGCTCAAGGTGGGTTCCGGCGTCCTCAACAACTGGACCCGCAACATCGGGCTCCTCGCCTCCACCTTCCTCACCCTGGATGACCTTGCCCCCAACCGCGCCATCTGCGGCATCGGCGCCTGGTGGGATCCCCTCGCCAAGAACGTCGGCGTCGACCGCTCGCATCCCGTGGAGGCCATGCGCGAGACCTGCATCCTCCTCAGGCGCCTCCTCAACCTCGAGCGCGTGACCTACGAGGGCCGTTGGCACAAGCTCAACGGCGTCGAGCTGGACGTCGTCCACGGCCGGCGCGAGAAGCGCAACGTCCCCATCATGATCGGCGCGACCGGCGACAAGATGATGGAGCTGACCGGCGAGATCGCCGACGGCTGCGTCATGAATTACTGCGTTCCCGCCGAGTACAACGACAAGGCCATGGAGCTCTTGGAGAAGGGCGCGAAGAAGGCCGGCCGATCGATCAACGACATCGACCGTCCCCAGCTCATCGTCTGCTCCGTCGACCACGACGAGAACAAGGCCCGCCACGAGGCCAAGTGGCTCTTGACCCAGTACCTGGCCCAGCAGCCGCACATCGCCAAGGCCTCCAATTGCCCCAAGGACGTCCTGGAGAAGGTCCAGTCGATCCTCGGCTGGCCGTGCACGAAGGAGCAGGTCTCCAAGGCCATGCAGTACGTGCCCGACGACCTCGTTGATCGCATCTCGGCCTCGGGAACCCCCGAGCAGGCCAAGCGCAAGGTCCAGGAGTACATCAAGCGCGGTTGCACCTGCCCGATCCTCTACCCGATGTCCCCCGACGTGAAGCTCATGATCGACACGTTTGCCGTGAACTGATCGCGAAGCGTTGACCAGGGCGGGCGTCGCAAGGCGCCCGCCCTTTCCGCGTACGGCCCCTGGGCGCCGCTCAGCTTCCCTTCAGGGGGCGGAAGATGCCGAAGGCGCTGGTGTAGCCGTGGATGTGGGTTGTGCCGGCGATCGGGCCGATCTCCCCGTTGCAGAAGAAGCCGCCAAGCGGGATGGGGCCGACAATTTCGCGGAACATCCCGGTGTCGTGGTCACTGCGACCATAGAGGTAAGAACCGCGGCCGAGGCAGGAGAACAGCAGGGCACCGGCTGCGGGCACCGGGGACTCCGCGGTATACCGATCCAATAGCGCCTGCAGGTCGTCGGCGCTGGTGACGGCATCGCGAAGGTGAAACTGCACGACCTGGTGATCCTCCAGGTTGGCGCCCACGGCCAAAGCGCCGCTCTCCTGGTCCGCCCCAACGATATTGCGGATCAGGAAGTCGCCCTGGCGGTACGTATCACGGGACTCGTCCATCACGATGCCGAGGAAGAGCGAATGGTTGAAGAGTTCCTTGTCTCTCGCCGAGAGCGAGCGAAACACTTCCCGCAGAACCTCGAGCGGCGGCCGCCCGTCCAGCTCAAGGAGAAATTGCCGCTCGCTGCGCGTCACCGTGAACGGAGCGCCGATCGGCCGGCACCCCTGGGCGACAACCGTCTCCACGCTGATATCGCCCTGGAGAGCCAGGCCGACCACGCCTTGAGGGTGCACGCTCGAGTTCAGGAAGAGCGCGTTAACGCCGGGCGACGTCCCCCCGCTGGCTATCCCGCCGATCTTCACGCTCTCGGGGTAGGCGTAGTCGAGACCCTGGAGAAGTCGCTCGGCGTCGCAACTGAAGGGCTCCGGCAGGACGATGAAATGCAGGTTCTCCGCTGGCGGCACCTTGAGGGTGTCGTGCCACGCGCGCGGGCTCTCGTCGAGCCCGGGCAGTTCGTCCGGCCCGAGGTGGAAGGGACGGAGGTCCACTCCCGGCAGGACCGCGGCCGTCAAGGCCACGCCCGGGCGGTGCTCGACCTCGTGCCCGGCACCGATGACGCCTCCGGCCGAGCACCCGAGGAAGACGCGCGGGCAGAGCGCGAGGGCGGCAAGACCCGGCACTTCGGCGAAGTGGTCGGCATGATGATGAGAGACGAAGGCCAGGAGGAGATCGGGCGACGCCTTCCCCAGGCTTGCCGAGAGAACGGCCGCCGCCTCGTGCATGGCCTCCGCGAGGCGCGGCTTGTCGGAGACAGCAGAAACCCACTTCATCGACATGCGGAAAGCATACGGCTCGGGCCTCCCTGCTGGTAGAAGATTTCCGGTGGAGGCGTGGCGAAGCAACGCGTACGCTCTCCCCATGACCAGCTCACGCGTCACGCTTCTCTCGGGCGGCGTCGGCGGGGCCAAGCTCGCAGACGGTCTCTACCGCGAGCTTCCCGCCCGCTCCCTGACCGTGATCGGCAACACGGGCGATGACATCGTCCGGCACGGGCTCCATGTCTGCCCCGACCTCGATATCGTCACCTACACGCTCGCCGGGATCGTCGACGCCGAGAAGGGCTGGGGGATCCGGAACGAGACCTGGCAGGCCCTCGATGCCCTGCGCGCCCTCGGCGAGGAAACCTGGTTCCAACTCGGCGACCGCGACCTCGCCACCCACATCGTTCGATCCGCTCGACTCGCCTCCGGTGACTCGCTCGCGACGATTACCCGGGACCTTGCCACGCGTCTTGGCGTGCACGCCACCATCCTCCCGCCCACGAATCACCGCGTCGAGACCCGCGTCGAGACGCCCCGGGGTTGGATGAGCTTCGAGGAGTTCTTTGTCCGCGAAGCGTGTCGACCCGAGATTCTCTCCGTGGCCTATTCCGGGAGCGCTCACGCGGAGGCCTCCCCCGAGGCCCTGGCAGCGCTCCTCGGCGCCGAACGCATCATCATCGCCCCGTCCAACCCGGTCGCCAGCATCGGACCCATTCTCGCCGTGAAAGCAATTCGCGAAGCCCTCGCCTCCGCGCGCGTGCCGCGCGTCGCCGTCTCGCCCATCGTCGGCGGTCGTTCCCTCAAGGGGCCGTCGGATCGGATGCTCGCCGCGGCCGGCTTCCGCGTCGATGCCGTGGGCGTGGCCCAGGCCTACCACGGCCTCATCGACACCCTCGTCATCGACCTCTCCGATGTCGAGCTCCGGGCCGAGATCGAAGCGCTGGGAATCCGCGTTCTCGTCACCGAGACCGTGATGACCACCGACGCCGATCGCCGCCGCCTCGCCACCGAGATTCTCGAATCCAGGGCCGGTTAGCCACCGAGCCTTTTCGCCATCGTCCATCCATCCTCCTTCATCCTTCCACCTTCCTCCCCTATACTCCTTCGCTCCATGCCGTCCAACGAAACCGTCATCCTCGTCCCCTTCAAGGACCCCGTCGAGTCCAAGAAGCGGCTCGCCGGAGCCCTCAGCCCCGAGCAGAGACGCGCGCTCGCCCTCGCTCTCTTTGATCAAACCCTCGCCGTCCTCACCTCCGTCAGCACCGTCGACGTCGCGGTCATCACCGACAGCGACGCCATCACCCGGCGAGCGAAAGCGGCCGGTGCTCTCGTCGTGAGCGACGCCGGCGCCGACGGCGAGACGGCGGCGGTCACGGCAGCCACGCGCTGGAGCGTGACTCAGGGCTACGAGCGGCAGCTGGTGGTTCCCGCCGACATGGCCGCGCTTGATCCCGCGGACGTCCGTACGCTCCTGGATACATGCCTGCCCTCGCCGTCGGTCGTCTTCGCGCCCGCCGTCGGCGAGGACGGCACGAACGCGATCCTGACAAGTCCCCCAGACTGCCTTCCCTACCGTTTCGGCGCCGCGTCGTTCCCGGAGTACCTGGAGCGTTCTGCGGCCCTGGGCCTGCATGTCCGCGTCCTGCGGCTCACCAGTCTCGTCCTCGACATCGACACTCCCGAGGACCTCGCCGCGTTCCGTGCCGCCGCGCCACCCGTGCCCGCTTTCGCGCTGCTTCGATCCTGGGACGCTCCCCGTGCGTGATCCCAACCTCGACGACAGTCCTGCCGCGACAGGATGCGTTTCGATCATCGCGATCCGGGGGTTACCCGAGATCCGACCAGGCGATGACCTCGGCGCCCTGCTTGCCGCCGCCGTCGG
>CAZJQD010000042.1:2670-30210 GCA_964548165.1 uncultured bacterium | reverse complement strand
GGCATCACATCGCGAGAGACGAAAAGATTGACGGCGAACGCTCCTAGCGTGACGGCCGGCCAGAGACGCGTTCCCCGCAGAAGCAGGGCGGCCACCGCGATCCCGGAGGGTGGCCAGACGAGCGTTGCACTGGGATGCACGCCCGCCAGCGAGAGTCCGGCCACCCCGGCGGCGAAATAGAGCAGAGCCCAGGCCACGACCTCCCCTACCGTTCTCTGACGTGAGGACTCGCTTCCGGCCTTCCCCCCGGCCACCATGCGCCGCTCAGCTCCTGACCAGGTCCCGGACCGTGTTCGAGGATCCGACCCGCAGGAAGACCATCTCGACGCGGTTCCCTGGCGGGTGCCAGGTCACGCGGTCCGCGAAACAGCGCATGAGCTCCAGTCCGTGGCTCGCCGACGTGAGCGGCGCGTCGGTCCAGGCAGCGGGAAGCGGGAATCCGGCCCCGGGGTCCTCGATCTCCAGGGCGAGCCCCTCGTCGGTCAGGGTCACGATAATCCTGACATCCCGATCGTCCTTGCCGCGCGCGCCATGCCGCACGGCGTTGTCGAGTGCCTCCCTGAGCGCCCGTCGTATGCCCCAGCGACGCGTGTAGTACCCGGCCGCCCTGGCAAACGCCTCGACCTGCGCCACGACACCGGACACCATCTTCGTAGCCGCCGGCATCGTCATCTCGATGCGGCCGGACGCGCGGATCTGGAACGGCTCCGCTCGCCCATTCGCCCGCCCCGCCTCCCACGCCTCGTCCAGGGCAGCCAGCAGGTCGTCATCCTCGCAGGGCTTCAACAGGAAATCCGTGGCGCCGGCGCGCAGGGCCTGGGCGCACCGTTCCGTGGTCCCGAATCCCGTGAGCACCACGACCGGCAGTTCGGGATCGATCTCGCGCAGGTGCCCCAGCAGTTGCACGCCATCCATGCGCGGCATCTGGAGATCGGTCAGCACGATCTCGACCGGGTGCTGTCTCATCCGCGCCAGGGCCTCGATGCCGTCACTGGCCTCGTACACCTCCCAATTGAAATCGCGCAACAGGGTCACGATCGCTTCGCGCAGAAATGTATCGTCCTCGACGACGAGGATGACGCGGAAGAGAACGTTGGCCGCATCGCTCTCCCGGTTCCGCTCATTCCCTCCCATCAGCAGTAGTGGTGGACGACGCGGAGGATCTCGTCGATATCCGCGGTCTTCGAGAGATACCCATGAGCCTCCAGGCGACCGGCTTCCTCGCGAGGGCTGGAGGCACCGGTAAAGACAACCGTGGGGATGGCCCTGAGGCGCTCATCCTCCATCTGCCGCGAACGGAATTGCCATCCGTCCATGACCGGCATCATCAGGTCCAACAGGATCACGCAGGGCTCCAGGCCCTTCTGCAAAACATGGAGAGCCTCGTGCCCATTGGACGCCACCGTCACGGCGAAACCCTCGCCGCGAAGCATCTCCGCGAGCAACTCCTTGAGGTCCGCGTCGTCGTCCACGACCAGGACTCCGGCATGCTTGTCCGTTTCTCCACACGGCGCCATGGATTATCCCTCCCTTCGCGCGCAAGGAGCGCGCCTGCTGTCCATCCTCACCGCGCCGACTCTCCCAGCAGGATATCGATCGCGGACTTCATGTGCGCCGGATCATATGGCTTGGCCAGGTACGCATTAGCTCCCTGGATGAATCCCTCCATCGCGCTGGATGAATCCCCCCACCCCGTCAAGACGAGCACGGGCAGATCACTGAGGCTCGTATCCTCCCGAATCTCCGAGAGCAGTTCCAGGCCATCTCCATCCGGCAACATCCGATCCAGGACCACCAAGTGCGGCTTGGACGCGTGCAACGCGGCCAGCGCGTCCGCGCGCGTCGTGACGACATAGGACTGGTAGCCGTCACCTTCCAGGCGCACGGACATGATCCGGGCCAGGTCGAGATCGTCCTCCACGACGAGCACGGTCGGCCGGTGGTCCTCCAGGCCGGTTCGCCGCGGAGTCGATCGGCGCTCGCGCTTGGCGGCCCGCAGGGCCTCATCCGCGGCCTGGAAGAGATCGCGGCCATTCGCGGCATCCGTCGGATACGAGGCCAGGCCGGAACGAGCCTGGAGACGGTAACCCCCCAGGCCCTCATCCAGTCGGACGGCGCCCAGGAGTTCCTGGATCCTCGCGATCAGGGGCAAGGCGGCCCGACGATCAGTCTCCGGGAGCAACAGGGCGAATTCGTCGCCGCCGATCCGATACACGGTATCCGAGGCGCGACTGCTCTTTTTCAGCACGCCGGCCAGAGCCCGCAGGAGCTCGTCGCCGGCGACATGCCCGTGCCGGTCGTTGACCAGCTTCAGGCCGTCGGCATCGAAGAGCACGAGGGTCAGGTTCCGGTGGTAGCGCTCGGAACGCGCCATCTCCTCGGCGAATTGATGATCGAATCCCCGCCGGTTGCCGACGCCGGTCAGTTCGTCCCTCTCCGCCTCCCGGTCGGCGTCCATCAGGAGCCGCTTCTGCCGAATGGCCACGGCCACCCTTGCGAGGAATTCATCCGGATCCGCGGGCTTCTGCATGAAATCCGAGGCCCCGCCATACAGGGCCTGCATCCTCAGGACCCCGCTGACCTCGCTGGCCAGGACGATGACGGCCGGAGGACGCCGCCTCATCCGCAGTCGATCCATGACCTCGTAGGCATTCATGTCCTCCATGATGAGATCGAGCACGACGACATCGAAGTCCTCGGCCTCGATCATGTCCCAGGCTTCCGGTCCGCCAGTCGCGCACACGACCTCGTAACAGGCCGCGCGAAGCCTGGCCTGGAGCACCTCGCGCTGGCTCGGATCACTGTCCAGGAGAAGAACGCGACCGAGCATCGCCGTCTTCATGACACCCTCCTCGTCATGACACGCTCCCCGGGCCGGCGCCAGGACCCTTTCTCAGCGGGAGCGTCACGATGAAACGCGATCCCGGGCCGTCGGAGTCGGCCCGGTTCTCCGCCCGGACGCGCCCCTGGTGCGCGATCACGATGCCGCGGACGATCGAGAGCCCCAACCCGGTCTGCGACTTGTGATCGTGTTGCCGGACCCGCGAGAAACGCTCAAAGACGCGCTCCAGGTCGCTCTCCGGAATGCCCGGGCCGTCGTCCTCCACGGCCAGGACGGCCTCGTCCTCCCGTTCCTGGATCCGCAACCGCACGCGGCGAGCCGCGAATCGAATGGCGTTGTCGAGGAGGTTGACGACTACCTGGACCAGGCGATCAGAATCACCGAGGACCCAGGCGGGACCCGCGGGCAGATCGATCTCCAGCGCCACGCCCGACTTCACGGCGAGGGTCTGCATCTCCTCGCAGGCGTTACGCGCGACCGCGGAGAGATCGAGCTTTCGCATGGTGTATTCCAGCGCCCCGGCCTCGATCTTGGAGAAGTCGAGCAGGTTGTCGATGAGCCGCGCCAGGCGACGACTGTTCCGGAGGATCACCTCGAGGGTGCGGCGATGGGAGGCGCTCACCTCCCCCAGGTAGCCGTCCAGGAGGTTCTCCACCGAGCCCTTGATGGCGCTGAGAGGAGTTCGTAGCTCGTGGGAGACCGTCGAGATGAACTCGCTCTTGAGGCGATCCAGCTCCACGAGCTTCTCGTTCGCGGTCGAGAGGCGACTGCGCGACTGGTCGAGATCCTCGATGAGCGAGACCAGGACGGGCTTGATGTCGACCTGGCCCTCGGACTCGAGGGCCGTCACGGTCGCTTCCAGGTCGCCGGCCGCACGCGTCCGAGCCTCCCCGGACAGGTCCTGCGCCGTCAGGAGAACCAGCGAGAGTTCATGCTCCACGACCGCCGGCACGGCCCGAATCCGGACCCGGATCCGGCCGCCGGGCCGCGAGGACTCCCACTCGAGTTCCCCTCCTCGGGTTAGAACCTCGGTCAGTCTCGCCAGGCACGCCGCACGGTCCGTGAAGTCCGCCGGGAGGACGTCCTCGAGCGATCGCGCGTGCGTCTCTTCGGGAAGCAATCCGAGCAGATCTCTCCAGGCGCGGTTCAAGACGAGGACACGCCGGCCATCAGCCACGACGCAGAGGGGGATCGGGACGAATTCAAAGAGAATCCGGTAATGATCCTCGCGCGTTGTCTCGTCGAGATTGCCGATCTGCCGGATGAGAAGTTCCGGCGAGACGGGTTTCTGTATCACGAAGGCGGCCCCCTCCACGGACTTGACGGGGCGGCTGGCGAGGACGCCGACGGGCGCCCCGAAGGAAACGCGCAATCGCCGCACCAGGTCGAAGTCATCTCCCGATCCGAAATCGATCGCCGTGAGAATGAGATCCAGCCGCCCCACCTCGTCGCGGGACGGAATCTCCTCCGGGCTCCGCGCCCTCAGGACCTCGAATCCGTTCGTCTCCAGGACGATCTCGACGAGGCCGGCGGCTCCGTCCTCGCTCTCGACGTGGAGCACGCGGCGCGTGGGAAACGTAGCCATGGCATCCTCGCGCGACCGATAGGTCGTGAGGATGTGCTCCATCCTGAGGTCCTTGATCATGTCGCGGATCCGCCCGGGCCGAACAACCACCTTGAAGTGGTTCATGTGCGTGCCCCAGCGGGCCCTGTGGGCCTTCTTGATCGCCATCAGGCTCCCCAGGTCGTCCCACGACAAGGCATCGAATGCACTGAGGTCGACGACGACGAACTTGGAGGTAGGCACCAGCTCCTCGAGCCGACGCCGCGTGTCGGGATCGAAGCTCGTCAAGTTCCCATCCTGGAAACCCACGACGCGCACCGCTCCCTCTCCCCTCACCACCAGGCCGCTCATCGCCCGGGCCTCATGTGCTGCGCTCCAGGCGCTCCCGGAGCTCCTTCTGGATGTCGTCGCTGACCGGGGGCTGAGACAGTCCCAGCTGGCGCTCGAGCTCGGCGACGCGCTCCTTGAGCTCGATAATGCGCGTCTCCCGCTCGAGAAAGAACCGCTGGAACTTCTCCAGCTCCGCGACCCTCACCATCAGATCCTGGCGCTCGCGGGCGACGGCGCGCGCATCGTAAAGCTGCAGGAAGAGCAGGACGCCGCCCGCGGTCTGCGCGGCCCGCACCGAGCAGTGCACGCGGATGCCGGACGACTCGGTGGCTGCCGGCAATGGCATAGCGGGCGTCTCCGGGGAGGGCGCGGCCTCGGCCTGGACGCCGGGCACGGCAAGTGAGCCCTCGAACCGCTCCGGCTCGCTCGTCGCCCGGCCGAGACTCGCGTCCCGGCGAAGCGCGATCAGGCGGCGGATCGAGTCCGCATCCATGAATTCATGGATGCGGCAGCGCGAGCCCGGTGATAGGGACTGGCCCATGAGACTTTCAGCGGCCTTGTTCGCCACGGCCACCACGCCGTTCTCGGTGAGAATGAGGCACGGCTCGGGAAACTCATCGAGGACGCTCCGTTGCAGGGCGCCCGCCTCCATGGGGCCCTCGCCGGCCGCGATCACGGGAGCGCTCCCTCGAGGGCGTTGTCACTCGCTTCCATCGAACGACGCCTGACCGGTCGACCCGTAGACGACGCCTCGGGCAGATAGCGCCTCAGGATCGAGGCCACGATCTCCATGTCCAGGGGCTTGAACAAGACCTCGCTGGCCCCGGCCTCCAGCATGGCGCGAACCGAGAGTTCGTCGCGAAACGCCGTCATCCCGATCACGGTCGCGCGACGCGGCAGGGAACGCGACTGGATGGTGCGGCACACCTCCACGCCGCTGATCCCCGGCATGCGAATATCAAGGAAGACGAGGTTTGGGCTGAGCTTGTGCACGGAGTACCCGGCCTCGAATCCGTCGGAGGCGACGTGGACCTCGAGGTCCGGGCGAGAACCCTGGATGCGGACCTGCATCGTCATCAGGCAATCGCGGTCGTCGTCGACGACAAGCACCGAGGGAGGCGTGATAGCCGGAGCGAGACCCGGCGCCAGGGGCATACCCCGTTCCCGGGCGAAACGGACCAACTGGCTCTGGAGGAGACGGCGATGCCCGCCCTCGGTCTTGAACCCTACCAGGGCGCCGGCGTCCAACCACCTCTGGATGGTGGAGGGGCCGACGTTGAGGAGGCGGGCGGCCTCGTGAGGCCCGATCACGCGGTCGGGAGCCGGGCCCCGAGAAGAACCATCACTCACGGCATCACCTCCGGCTGAAATTCGTTCCTACCCGTGTTGAGGTCTTCGTGGCTTTCGTCAGCGCCTGTATATGAATGTTGTATATGGTTTGAATGATTGTCAACCGACGGAACAGGTACTTTTTGGCACTGTGGTAGGAGTCTGAGCGTGAGTACGGCGAGTCCCCGAGTCAGGACTCGCTCCCCGCCCTCACGCGGACGCACACCATGAGCATGCTGAGAAAGCCGGCGCAGGAAGCGTAGAGCACGCGTCACCGCTCAGTGCGCCCTTTGTTTCGCGTACGATTCGGCGAATAGCGCGACACTGTCGGGATTCTCCATCGTCGCCTCCACGGCGGCACGAAACGCAAGCTCGCTGGAGAATCCCTCGCGGATCAGAATCCGTCGTTCCTCGTTCTCATCGGAAGCCGCCTCCAGGTCCGCGGAGACGCGACCCAGCGTCGCGGCGTCGTGCGTGGGCGCCGGCTCCGCGACGCATCCGATCACCGGCCACCCCACCACCGCAATCCAGACGATCGCCAGCCCCTTCATGGCCGCGCCCCCCGCGCCGGATGCTCGCGTGCCCGTGAACGCCCAGGCGGCACCATCGAGGTTTCCTCTTTCCGCACCTGACCAGGAACACCGCGCCGAGCCTGCTCGCGATGAATGGCCTCCGCGAGAGCGCGTCCTCGCAACCCATCGGCGTGCGCCTGCTGGACGAACGCCCCCATGCCCCGGCCCGCGCCGGCGGTTCGCCGCGCCCGCGGCTCGTTCAGGAGTGCCCGAAACAGCTCCGCGATCTCCGCGTTGCCCGCGCCATCGCGCCGCAGGCTTCTCACGATCGTGGTCGCCAACTGCGGATCCAGCTCGCCCTGGCTGATCACGCTCCCGATGGCGACGGCTCCCGTGATCGCCGCGAGCGTCTCGGGTTCGAGCGCGACCGCCGGAGCGGCCAGGAATGCCAGGAGAAGAATCGCCGCCAGCGCGGCTGGCAAAAGCTTCTTCATCTCTCGTTCCTCCCTCGCCTCGGCGCCTCGACCGCGTTCGCGCCCGGCGCCTTGTCCGTCTTCCTCCTCACCGGAGGCCCGCATCCTCGCAAGCCTCCGGCGTCCTTCCCACCGATCGCAACGCCGACCGTTACCGGGGCGTCAGGCCGTACCCGATGGCGGCGCCGGCCGCGCCGCCGATCACCGCTCCTTCCACGGGATGTCCCGAGGACGCGCCGATCAGCGCTCCCGCCGCCGTGCCGACTCCGGCTCCAATCGCGGTATTGCGCTGCTGCAGCGACGAGCAGGCCATGGTTCCTGCCAGGAGCGCGATGGTCGTCACGCTCATTGCTCTTCTCATCTGGTCCTTCATGAGAATCACCTCCCTGGGTACTTCGAACCTCGCCACTCACCCTTGTTCCTGCACAAAGGGTGCCAGCGCGCAAATCCGAGATCCTGAAGGAAGCGGGGGCCCCTGTTCGCACAGGAACGGGGCGAACGCACAACTTTTGGAAAGTCGCGATCGCAATCGCCCCTGAGAACACGGCACTTATTCTGGCACGCTTCCTGCTTTTTCATCGTGCAGTCCGGACGGAGCCCTGGTTACGAGCCCGCCGGAACGCGCGCCGCGGATCGTCACGGCCGCATCTCGAAGGAGGAGTCAGGACCATGACTGTACAAACGCTTACCGAGGACCTGGGACGATTCAACTGGCGCGTCGTTGTCACCGGAGTGGCCGCCGGCCTGGTCGCGTCCTTCGTCGCGGCGCATACGCTCTTCGCCGCTCCGCTGGGATTCGCCGCGCCGTCGTCGACCGACCTGATGGCCACGGCGCCGAGCGACACGCAGGCGACGCAGGCGGATGCCGCCGCCACGACGACCACGACACGCGTCCAGTCGGGCACGCGCGTTCGCGTGGTGGCCGCGACTCCAGAAGTCACCTCCGCGCCCGCCCCCACGGGTACACTCATCCCGGCGGGAACGACCTTCGACGTCAAGATCGTGACTCACGTCTCGAGCCGAGATGCGAAGGTGGGCGATGCCGTGACGGCAACCACGCTTGAAAATATCTCCTCGGCGGACGGACGCATCCTCTTCCCCGCCGGCACCACGGTGACCGGTCGCGTCGTCGAAGTGAAGCCCGCGGTGGAGACGCGAACGGCGGCTGTCCTGAGGGTGGCCTTCCATCGCATCGGGGGCTACGCGACCAACCTTGTCATGGTAACCCCGGACCTGGCCGCGCGGGCGCGGACCGCCAACACGGCCGTGGACGTGGGCCTGGTCGCCGGCGGCGCGGTGGCCGGCGCCGTGATCGGGCACCAGATCGACCATCGGCGAGGAAGCGAGATCGGCGCCGTGGTCGGCGGCGTCACGGGCGCGGTAGCGGCGACCAACATCGGCGCGAATGTTCAGCTCAAGAGCGGTGAGACTGCCCAGCTCCGCTTTGCCCAGAACCTGTCGGTGAATTGAGCGACGAGCCTGGCGCCGGCGGGTTCCCGGGCCGCGGATTCAAGCGGCACGGACCGCCGGCGCACATCTTTTGTTCACAGACCGTAGTCAAATCGCACCTCCGCTGTCTATGATTGCGAGTGTGACGGCATACCCCCTGTCATGGGACAAGGGCATGCCGACAGCCGGGGAGGTGAGGCGCACTCCGTGAAGCTCGAGGTACTCATCGTGGAGGATTCGCCGCAGGACCTGGAGATCCTGCGCGAGTGCATCATCTCGCTCGGCCATAAAGTCGTCGTCGCCCAGCGGCTCTCGGAGGCCCAGAAGCGGCTGGAAGCGCCGAACTCCATCGATCTCATCGTCACCGATATCCGCCTCCCCGACGGAACCGGGATCTCGCTCCTGGACCTGCAAGCCTCCACGCGCCCCGTGATCTTCACCACGGCCTACGGAGATGTCGAGGAAGCCGTCACCGCGATGGCGCGCGGCGCCTTCCACTACCTCACCAAGCCCGTCCGCACCGACGAGCTCCAGGTACTTCTCGACCGGGCTCATAACGCGATCGAGACGAATCGCGAGCTGACGCGCTTACGAGATCTGCATGGTCGGGAGGAGGCCGCGGACAACCTCCTGGTCCGCTCCCCCCGCATGCGCGAAGTGCTCGAGACGGTTCGCGCCGCGGCGGAATCCGACTCGACCGTGCTCTTCCAGGGCGAGTCCGGCACGGGCAAGGAGGTCTTTGCCCAGGCCCTCCATCGCTTCTCGCCGCGAGCCGGCCGCCCGTTCATCGCGGTCAATTGCGGCGCCATCCCGGCCACGCTCCTCGAGGCCGACCTCTTCGGCCACGAGAAGGGCGCGTTCACCGGCGCCACGGCGCGCCGCATCGGCAAATTCGAGCGCGCCCAGCGCGGCACGCTCTTCCTCGACGAGATCGGCACGCTCCCCCTGGACCTGCAGACGCGGCTCCTAAGGGCGATCCAGGAACGGGAGATCGAGCGGGTCGGCGGGAGCGGCCCCATCGCCGTCGACTTTCGCCTCCTCGCAGCTACCAACCGGGATCTCGCGAAGGCCGTGGAGGCGGGAACCTTCCGCGACGACCTCTACTACCGCCTCAAGGTCATCTCCATCAAGCTCCCGCCGCTCCGAGAGCGACGCGAAGAGATCCCGGCCCTGGCCGCTCACTTTCTTTCGCGCCGCGTGAAGAACATCGAGAATCTCCCGCGCATCGACGAATCGGTCATGGCGTGCTTCACGAGCTACGATTGGCCCGGGAACATCCGCGAGCTGGAGAACGCCATCGAGCACGCCGTGGTCCTTTCGCGCGGGGGCGCCATCCAGCTTCACCATCTTCCGGAGGAACTACGCGGCCGAAAGTCCGGCGCGACGCCGGCCGCGGCACCGCCGGCGGAGGACGCATTCGGTTCGCTCGAGGATGCCAAGCGCCGTCACATCGAGGAGGCTCTCCGCCGCTGCGGCGGGCGGCGTGAAGAAGCCGCGCGCCTCCTCGGCATTCACCGCAACACCCTGCGCGGACTGATCACCCGGTATGGCCTGGCGACTAGAAACGAGTCGGGCGCGTGACCGCCGTGCACGATATCGGTGCTCATGCCCCTGCAAATCCAATCCATCAATCTCGGCACGCGTTATGCATCGATGAACCGATGAGAAAGCGATGAGCGCCACATTGGATGCCAAGCGAGCCCTCTACCACGACCTGAAGAGCCCCCTGGCGGCCATCGTCGGCTACGCGCGGCTGTTGCTCCGTTCCCCCGACGGCGAGCTGAGCCCGCGCCAGCGTTCCTACGTGGAGGGAATTCTCTCCGCCTGCCGCATCGAGTCCCACCTACTGGACAACATGCGCCTGGCGGAGCGGATGGCGAGCGATTCCGTGGAGCCCGGAGCGGAAGGCGGGCGCATGCCGGAGATCCTGGAACGCGTCTCCCAGGGCATGGAGCGCGCCTTCCAGTCGAAAGGAGCTCGGATCGTCACCGAGGCCCGCGAGACGGACCTCGCCCGGGGTGCGGAGGTCATCGAGCGGGTCGTGGCCAATCTCCTCCTGGCGGCCCTTCACACCGCGGATGCGGACAGCGAGATCGCGCTCAAGGCCGAGCACCTGGACGGTGACATCCAGATCGTTCTCACCGCTCCGGGCGCGACGGGTCCCGGACTCGGAGGCGGACTGGAACTCATCGAGGCCTGGACGCGAAGTCTCGGGGGCTCCTGCGATTTCGCGCCCGGCCGGCTGAGCGTCCGGATTCCCGATGCTGTCTTTCGCTCTTGATGCGGCCAACGCCGTGAAGGCTCCCCCGGCTCCCCGCGCGGACGAAAGGCGGCCGCGCGTTCTCATCGTGGAGGACGACCCCGTGCTCTCGGGCCTCTTCCGCGCCTACCTCGAGGGCGAAGAGCTGGAGTACACGGTGGTCTCGAGCGTGGTCGCGGCGGAGCAGAAACTCGCGGCGCATCCCTTTGACCTCCTTCTCCTCGACATCTCTCTGCCCGGCGAGGACGGCCTGAGCTTCTATCGCCGCGCGAGACGCACTCTGCCGCCGACGATCTTCATGTCCGCCATCGATCGGCTCCTGCACGCAGGCAGTGACATTCCGAGTAGCTCCTGGCTCCCCAAGCCCTTCGGCCCCGAGGAGCTGATCCAGCGCCTGCATGAGGGCCTGGGCCGCGGGGGCAGGGGTTCGGCCATTCCAGCCGTCACGCCGACGGTGGACACCGAGGCGTTGTCCCTGACGGGCGCCGAATCCTCGTCCGAGAAACCACCGCGCATCCTCCTCGTCGAGGACGACCCGACGCTCCGCGAGCTGATCGCGGAATTCCTGGAGTGGTCGGGCTTCGCGGTCGCGCAGGCCGGGAGATTGTCCGAGGCACGGGACGCCCTGAAGGCGGCGTGCGACGCCGTGGTGCTGGATGGCCGCCTCCCGGACGGAGACGGGCTGGAACTCATCAAGACCATCCGCGCGACGCCCGGGCGGGAACGCCTGCCCATCCTCATGCTCTCGGGACGCGCCAGCGCCAGCGACGAGCAGGCCAGCCGCGATGCCGGGGCGGACGCGCATCTCGCGAAACCGTTCACGGAAGAGGAACTGGTGGCGCGGCTGAGAAA
Organism: uncultured bacterium; assembly: GCA_964548165.1. Lineage (GTDB taxonomy): Bacteria > UBA8481 > UBA8481 > UBA8481 > UBA8481 > CAZJQD01. The sequence continues at coordinate 18,599 of CAZJQD010000042.1, read as the reverse complement.
CCTGATCCAGCGCAAGACCCGCCCGCGCGCATGAGCTCGCGCCGATGAAACTGGGCGTCAAGATCGGGCTGGTCTACCTGATCGTCGCCGGCCTCTTTCTCGAGGCCGCGTTTCTCGCTCACGAAGCCCTCGAGGCGATCTCGACGGAGGCCCAGGGCGCCCTGCAGAAGGACGAGGCGATGATGCGCCTCCTCGCCGAGGCGCGGCACGACTTCGAGCTGACCTGGAAGGAGAGCCGGCTCGCCGCGGCCTCCGCGCACCCCTCGCCGGCGGCCGCGCAGATGCGAACGAACCTGGCGCATCTGCTCCGCAACATCCAGGATCGCGCACGGCCGGAGGAGGACCAACAGGCCGCGGCGCTGGCCGCCTCCTGGGCGCAACTCGCCGCCGCCTTCGACCGGATGCCGGCCCAGACAGGACGCTCGGACCGCTACTTCAACACGCAGATTCAACCCAGGCTGGAGCCGTTTCGCCAGCAGCTCGAGGACCTCCACGCGTTGAGGTTCCGCGCGTACGAGGAGCGCGTCGCGCGCATCCAGCGGCAGGCGGACGATGCGCGGATCCAACTGGTGCTCCTGGCGTCGCTGGTCGCGGTCGCCGGCGTCATCCTCTACCTTCTCATTCGCTTCCAGATCCTCTCGCCCCTCCACCAGATGATGACGGCCACGCGTCTCATCGCGGCCGGAAACCTCGCGCATCGCGTGGCGGACAAGGGCGGCGATGAGTTCGGGGACCTCGCCCACGACTTCAACCTCATGGCCTCGAAGCTCGGTGACGCGGAACGGATGAAGATGGAGTTCCTCTCGATGATCTCGCACGAGATGCGCACACCCTTGACGGCCATGAACGGCTACACCGCGCTTCTCAGGCGCGGCCGGCACGGCCCCATCACCGAGAAGCAGGCGGCTTCACTCGACATCATCCGGCAGGAGACGGAACGCCTTCACTACCTCGTCGACGACCTCCTGGAGGCCGCGCGCGCCGAGGCGGGCGCATTCCGGGTGGAGATCGGTCCCTGCGACCTTGGCTTGACGCTCGACACCCTGATGCACACCTTCTCGCGGCAGGCGGAAGAGAAGGAGATCGATCTGAAACACGAACTGAAGGCGCTCCCTCCCGCGCTCCTGGACGGCCGGCGCCTGGCCCAGGCCCTGCGCAACCTCGTGACCAACGCGATCAAGTTCACACCCGTCGGCGGATCCATCCGCGTTCAGGGCCAAGTGGACGGAAAGGAGATCCTCCTGGAAGTCTCCGACACGGGCGCCGGAATTCCTCCGTCGCAGATCGAGCACATTTTCGAGAGGTTCTACCAGACACGCCCGGAATCTGATGGTCGCGCCGGCGGCGTCGGGCTCGGGCTCGCCATCGTTCGCGAAATTGTCCAGGCGCATGGAGGAAAGGTGGAAGTAGAATCGGAACTGGGGACAGGCACCACGTTCCGCCTGCGCATCCCCTACAAGGCGCCGACCACGGAAGGTAACGAGGAGTCGCTCACATGATCCGCATGAAGAAATCATCCCTCGGTGCCCTGCTCGCCGGCTTGATGGTCCTTGTCCTGGCCGCATGCAGTGCCTCGGCACAGAACGCTCGCGTCTCCGAACGCGAGGGCAAGCTCGACCAGGCCGCCCGCCAGTATGAGGCGGCGGCACGCTCCACCACCGGCGCTTCCAGCTCCACCTACTGGTATCGGGCCGCCCGACTCTGGATCGATCCCGCAAACTCGCGCCGTTCCTATGCGCGCGCCCTGGCCTGCTTCCGGCGCGTGAATGAGCAGACCGCCGGCTCCGAGGTCGCGCGCGAGACACGCCTCTGGAAGGCCGCGCTCGCCAACCTGGTCTCCGCGCAGGAAGCGGCCCGGGAGGCCGAGAGCATCATCTCGGCCTTCGAGGATGTCTCCCGGGGGTCGACGCCCCAGCGCTGAGCGCACAGATTCGGTTCTAGCTCCCGCACAGAATCGCCACGTCTCGAAATCCACCTCCTGATTCTCCAAGTCTTCGCGTCAGGCACGCGATATGCATCTCCTCCTGTTGTGGGTCGGTAGGGCGCCACGTTCGGCGTCTGGACAGGAGGCCAGCGGTGAAACGGATTCTGATCATCGATGACGAGGATGTCATTCGCTCCCTGATCCAGGAGCTGTACGCCGATTCGCAACACGTCATTGAGCACGCCCGGGACGGTGAGGACGGGATTGCCAGGGCCGAGGCCTCCCCCCCCTCGCTCGTCATTACCGATCTCCTGTTGCCGAGATGCCACGGATATGAGGTCATCCGTCGGCTCCGAGCCTTCCCGGGTACTGCGGCAGTGCCGATCATCGTTCTCTCGGCAAAGGTCTACCCTGCCGACATCAAGAAGGCCCTGGCGCTCGGGGCGGACGTCTTCATCGAGAAACCGTTCAACCTCGAGGAACTCTCGAATGCCATCGAAAAATGCTGCGCGAGGTCCCTGTGAGAGTGCATTTCTGGGGCTGCCGGGGCTCGGTGGCCACACCCGGCCCCGAGACCGCCCACTACGGGGGCAACACGCCCTGCGTCACCGTCACGGACGGTAGGACGTCGCTCATCCTCGACGCCGGCACGGGCATTCGGCGCCTGGGCGCTCGCCTCCAGGCCGAGGCGGCCGGCGATCCGCTCGAGCTGCACCTGCTCCTCACGCACACGCATTGGGATCACATCCAGGGATTTCCATTCTTCGTCCCAGCCTTTCAGCCCCGAACCATCATTCACATCTACGGCATGCCCCCATCCGAGAAGCCGTTGAAGCAGGTTCTCTCGTGGCAGATGGAGACGGAGTATTTCCCGGTCGCGATGGGGGAGCTGGCCGCACAGCTTGTCTTTCACGAGGTGCCCTCCGAACCCTTCGCGATCGGAACGTTCACGATCTCCTGGACCTACATGAATCACCCGGGGATCACGCTCGGCTATCGCCTGGAGAGCGGGAGCAAGGTGGTGACCTATGCCACCGATACCGAGCCTTTTCGGCGCGTCCTCGCCGATCACCGCTCCACGGCCAGGGTCGGCGAAACGTACGGAAGGAATCGCGACCAGGAGATCGTCCGGCTGGCCCGGGGCGCCGATCTCTACATCGCCGACGCCCAGTACACACCGGGGGAATACGAGAAGAAGCACGGCTGGGGGCATACCTCATCCGCTGACGCCGTCGGCCTCGCCCTCGAAGCCAACGCGAAACGCCTGGCGCTCTTCCACCACGATCCCATGCACGACGATGTCGCCATCGATCACATGGTCCAGGACGCGCGCCTTTTGGCCAGTGGGGCGCCCGCCGGCCTGGAAGTCTTCGCCGCCGCCGAGGACGACGACGTCGTGTTCTAGCCTGATCGGTTCATGAATTGACACCACGGAGACCACGGGGACCACGGTGTAAGGCGGAAGAGAAGAATCCAGACGAAGAACGATATCGACTTCATTACCTTGATTTGTCTGTGATGAAGCAATGGTTCTGTAGCGCCAATATCATGAATCCGTGCCTTGCCTTGGTCTTCTCCGTGATCCCCGTGGTCTTCGTGTTCAATACTTGCGCATAGACTGGGCTAGTCTCCTGGCGCATCGGCGCGGGTAATCCTGATAGAATCCTCGGTGAATCGCGATGCGTCGCAGACCTCTCCCATTTCTCGTGCTCATCCTCGCTGCCGTCGTCATCGCCGTGATCGCGGGCGTGATCGACTGGCCCCTTCCCGGCGCCTTTCAGAGGCGCGCGCTGGCCGAGGCCTCCTCGAGGCTGGGACATCCCGTCTCCTGCGAGAGCATTCATTGGTCGGCATTCCGTGGAGTCGTTCTCAGGAATGTCCGGATCGGATCCGACGACACGACGAGCGTCCTGGGGCCCCGACTCCGGGCGTCGACGATCCGCGTGCTGGACCTACTTCCCTGGGAGGCCGCGCACTTTGCGGTCGACGGCCCCGAGATCCGTGCCTTTCGTGACACCGCGGGAATGCTCCGATTCCCCTGGCCCGAGCTGGAGACGTCCGATCGCCCCGAGCGCATCGTCGTCACAAACGCCTCCGTCCACTTCACCGATCTGCCGATGGAGGCTTCGGTCGAACTCTCGGGAGGCTCTGGGATCGTGGAGCCTCGCGCGCGCCGCGGCACGCTCACGGCCTTTTGGGGCGACACGACTCCCCTGCCGGTATCCGCCTCGTGGGACGGATCCCAGGGACGGCTCGTCCTCGGCTCATTCACGGAGTCCTGGACCATCACCCATGAATCGTCGGGGATCCGGATTGCCTTCCGTCCTTACGACGAAGGCGCGCCCGGCCTTGCCGGCGAGATCGCGTCCGATTCCCACGATCTCAGCCTGGCGGTCAAGGGGACCCTGCCAGGTCCGTCCCTCGATCCCCTCCTGAACGGAACACGCATCACCGGAGCAATCGATCTCGACGCCGCGTGGGCCACGTCCCGCGGGCGCTTCACGGTGCAGAGCCGCGACGGCCGGATCTCGGGTGTGAAGGCGTTTCGAGCCCTGGCCGCCCGCCCGGGCCTCGCGCGGTTTCGAAATCCCCGGTACAGCCTGGTCAAGCTGGCCGCAACCTACACGCCGGGCCGCTACGACATTGCCTCCCTCGTCTTCGAGGGCGAAGGACTGGGGATCCGCTTCCGGGGAACGCTCACCGACCGCCGGATCTCGGGCCATATGATCGCGCTCTTCACGGAGGAACTGGCCGCCCAGATTCCCGATCTCAGGGACAAGACGCCGCTCCTGGACCGGGAGGGCGGCAGGATCCGGGTGGCGTTCGCGGTCTCGGGATCTCCGGAGTCGCCGCACTTCGAACCGATCCCGCCGTCCACGGCCGTCGTGGTCATGCGCGGCATGGGCATGATCCTGCGCCGAGGATTCGGCGTCGTCTCGGCACCCGTCCGCGGCCTGGGGCGGATCTTCTCCTCCGAGGAGTAGCACCCCCGCCGGGGACTACGCCCTCCGAGGGAGCCGGACGATCTCGAGCCAGAAATCCTCGATCGTCCGGACCACCTTGCCGAACTGCGCGAAATCGATCGGCTTGGTGACGTAGCAGTTGGCGTAGTGCCTGTAGCTATCCAGGATGTCGGTCTCGTTCTCGCTGGTCGTCAGGATCACGACGGGGATCGTCTTGAGAACCTCGTGAGACTTGATCCGTGCCAGCACCTCCCGCCCGCTCATGCGGGGAAGATTGAGATCGAGCAGGATGAGATCGGGTCTACGGGCGGCGGTGTAGCGCCCCCGGCGCTCGAGATACTCGATCGCCGATTCCCCGTCCTCGATGACGGTCATGGTATTGAGCACCTTCGCGGACGACAGCGCCAGCTGGGTCAGCCGAATGTCACCGGGATTATCCTCCACGAGGAGAATCTCCACGGGCTCCGCCTGCGGACTCATCATGTCTTCGCTCCTTCCTCGCCCGGCGCCTGCAACGTGAAGTGAAACGCGGCGCCGCTCCGACCATCCGACTCCACCCGGATACGGCCACCATGCCGCTCGACGATCTGTCGCACGATGGCCAAGCCCATGCCGGTCCCCGGATACTCGCGCCGCGTATGCAGGCGCTGGAAGGGCAGGAAGATGCGGTCCGCGTGCCGGGGATCAATGCCGATCCCATTGTCGGCCACGGTGATGGCCCACAGGTTGCCGTCCCGCACGGCACGGATCATCACGCGAGGGCACTCCGCCCCCTTGTATTTCAGGGCGTTGCCGAGGAGGTTCTGAAAAAGCTGTCGGAGCTGGACGCGATCCCCCAGCACGAGGGGCAAGGGCCCGACGTCGAGCTCGGCCGAAGACTCCTCGATGGCGGCCTTGAGATCCTTGAGGGACTCAGCTGCCACGACGGCCAAATCGACCGGTTCAAACGGGCGAACCTGGGTGCGCACGCGCGAATAGGCGAGCAGATCCTTGATGAGCTGCTGCATGCGGGTCGCTCCGTCGACGGCGAACGCGATGTACTCATCCGCCGTCGCGTCGAGCTTGCCGCGATAGGTTTCCCCCAGGAGCGTGGTATAGGCCGAGACCATGCGCAGGGGTTCCTGAAGGTCGTGCGAGGCCACGTACGCGAAGCTCTCGAGATCCTCGTTGGATCGCCGCAATGCCTCGGTCAACCGAACCTCGCCGACCATGGCCTCCATGCGCGCGGTCATGCCGCGGATGATGAAGAACGCCGGAACGATCGCGAGCGCCATCAGGAAGGCTCCGACCGCGAGGTTACGCGTGATCGTGCGCGCGATCTGCGCATCGACCTCGCCTCGATCAATTCCGATCCGGACGTGGCCTATAGGAGTCGGATCCTCTTCAGGCGGTGCCGTAGTCTCGTTGATGGGCACCACGGGGAAGGTCATCTCAAGGACAGGAACAGGCTTCCCCCTCCGGACCCGCTCGGCCATCAGGCGTCGATCGACGTCCTCGATCCGGAGGAAGACGAGATCCTCCGAAGCGAAGAGGTCGCCGACCACAACCGCGAGCGCCTCGGAATCCTCCAGCATCAGGGGAACGAAGGCGGCCCGCGCCGCCGCGCGACCGGTGCTCCGGCCCCGCTTCGCGAGCGAATCCTCCAGGAGATCACGAGCCTGGGCCGTGGCCAGGTAGGTCAGAACCACGCCCAGGAGCATGACGGCGACAACCAGGACGGCCAGGATCCGCTGCGCGAAGCGGACCCACTTGATCCCGGCATCCGCTGGCGCTGATTCCCCGGCTGGACTCGTCGAGGAGACAAACATGGCCGCTACCGGATCCTCTCCAGGCGCGTTCCGGCGCGAAAGCGCACGCCTAGCCGCTCCGCCAAGGGCCCGTGGTAGACGACCGTTCCGCCGTCGGAGCAGGTCGTGATCCGACGCGCGGGAAGTCGGTACCCGCTGGATACGATCTCGCGCAGGAGACGATCGGCCTGTTTCGAAAGCGTCTCCGGATCCGGTTCCATGCAGTAGAGAGCCCCGGCCTCCACCTGCCGGCGTATTGTTCCGACAACGGGCTTGCGCGCCGAGAGCGCCGACTGGATGACGAGCTGGAGACCGGCGCCGGAGCCGACGATCGGATCGCCGAGGAGCCAGATGACGTCGCACGTCGACGCCAACCGGCGAATGGCGGGACCCGCGTCCCGGCGCGTCCCGATCGAAGTCTCCACGACGCGTAGTCCCGCTCGATCCGCGGCCTCTCGAACCTCGGCGACGACGGGCTCATATCCGGGCGTGGAGGCAACCCCCAGGGTACGAAGGCCCGGCCGGATGCCCGCGATGACCCGCGCCACTTCATCCGGATTGTAGGGCAGGATGCCGGCGATGTTCGGCAGGCGCAAGTACGAGCCGGGCAAGAGGCTTCCTCCCACGAAGAACGTGCGGGCATCCTCCAGCTCGTCGGCGACAAGACTGGACGCCGTTCCACCCAGGGGGACGACAAGGTCCGCGGCGGCGATCCGCGAGAGAAAGCGTCCGCGCTGGATGGCGTCGGTGCGGGACATCTGCCGCAGATCGTGAAGCCTCACGGGCTCCGATCCGGCGGCGCGGCGCACGGCGTCGACAAGAGTCTCGATCGCGGCGAGATCCTGGTCGACAACGACGGCGATCTCGGCCCGGATGCTGGAGACCGACACGACGCAGAGGAACAGGGCGCAAAGGAGCTGGGCCGCGATGAGCGGGGTGACCCGAAGCCGGCAAGGGCCTCGTGGCGTCGCCAACACGACCTGGGGCCTAGAAGCTGACGGCCGCGCCCAGGGTCGCGGTGCGGACATCCAGGCCGATGAAGCCACTGGCGACCAAGGGAAGCTCGTAATAGAGGCTGGCCAACTCCGACTTCACCATCAGGTGATCGTTGACGCGAAGCGTCAGGCCGGCGGTCACCGCGCGCAGGTACTCCCTCGCGACGCCGGCCCCGTCGCCCTCGGTGCGGTACTGCTCGTAGCGGCCATGGAGGTAAAGCGGCATCTCGCGCGGGTCCGCCAGGTGGTAGACGCCGCGCACGAAGAATCCACTCGTCGTCCAGTCGGTATTGCCGACGACGGCAGAAAACCCCTGGTCGCCGTTGGCGTCAATCAGGAGTCCCTCGGCGCCCAGCTCGAGCCTCTTCCATTTCCAGACCAGGTGAACGTTCCCCATGTTGAGGTTGTTCCGGCTCTTGGGGTCCCAGGGCCCGCTGTAGCCCGACACGCCGAGGCGCAGGTCCTGGCCCAGGAGGCCGGCTAGTTCCACCTGGCCGCCGTATGAGATCTCCTCGTTCGAGTTCGTGGCGAGGAGACTATTGGCAATCGCCAGGCCGAGCCCGGCGGGAACCCGGAGCGCGTTGGGATTGCCGGAGACGTTGCTGTAACCATTGACCGCGTAGAGCGAGAGGTTCAGGTCGAAGGGCTCCCAGTCGAAGGTGGTCCGGGCGATCGCGCCGAGGTCGGAGATCGGGAGGCCGAGGATCGACGATTGAAAGGTCGGCGCCGAGAGCTCTTCCCTCTGGAAGGCATAGAAGCGGTTCTCGTTGTAGTGGCCGAAGGGGAGCATGATCTTGCCTCCCTGGAAGGTGAGATGCTCGCGGGGCTTGTACTCCAGGTAGGCGTACTGCAGGCGAAGGTCGGTGGCGTTGAAGCGGAGCTGGCGGAAGGTGATGTCCGCGTTGAACGCGAATTGATCGGCGAAGGTCGTCGAGGCGAAGAGACCGATGGCGTCGACGGTGAATTGCCGGGATTCGAGCTTGCGATCCGTGATGCCGAAACTCGTCAGCGCGCCCTGGTCACCCAGGATGTCCGCACGCGTGCCCGGGGTGAAGCGCAGGTCGCCGTACCCGGTGAAGACCACGCGCGCCGCCGCCGGCGGGGACACCAGGACCACCGCCAGGAGCAACCCGACGACTCTCGTCGCACTCGACCGATCTCGCCTCATGATCTCCTCCTGGTCTTTGCTGCCAATATCGAGAACTGGTTTCCCAAGGTCACCATCCTGCCCAGGCCCGCCTGGAAAGGGCGCCTGGCCATCATCATGAAGCCGCCAGGCCCATGAAACGGAGCTCGTCCTCGCCCACTCCGCGTGTTACCCGCGCTCGAAGCGAAGATGAGACGACCGTCTTCAGCGCGCATCCCTCAAGTGTTTTCGAATGGTCCCGATGATCTCCTCGAGATCCGCCTCCTTGCAGACGAAATCATCGGCGCCCAGGTCGGCAGCCAGGCGCCGATCCTCCTCGCGTTTCGAAGCGGTGAGCATGACGACCGGGATGGCCGCCAGGCCCGGGTGCTCGTTCTTCTTTCGAAGAAAGTCAAAACCGTTCATGCGGGGCATGTTGATGTCGAGGAGGACGAGGTCGGGAAGCCTTCCGGAGGACTGGCCCACGGCCTGGTTCAAGGCCGTCATGGCCTCGAATCCATCGGAAGCGGCCTGGACGGCCACGTCTCCGAGCTCGCCCTCGAGCGATTCCTTGAAGATGAACACGTAATCGTCGTCGTCCTCGACGTGCAGGATGGTGAGAGGACCGTTCTTCGGGATCGCGTTCATGACCGCACCTCGCTTTCCGGTATCGCGCGAAACGCCATGACGAATTCGGAACCTCCCCCCTCGCGGGGTCGCACCCACGCGCGACCTCCATGTCTCTTCGCCACCGAGCTGACGATCGCGAGCCCCGAACCCGTTCCATCCACGTCTCTGCCGACCGCTCGGCGAAAGATCTCGAAGATGGACTCCTCGCACTCGCCGGGAACCCCCGGCCCCCGGTCGAGCACGATGATCCCGCTGAGTTCAGGCGCATCGGATTCGCCGCGATAGGCGACAACCTCGATCTCCGGAGCCTCGCCAGGCTTCGTGAACTTGAGCGCATTAGCCAATAGGTTCGTGACCGCCTGCGTGGCCCAGGCGCGGTGACCGCGAAGGATCGGCAATCCCGGCGCGACGCGGACCCGCGCGCCCGTCTCGCGTATCGGCGTCTCGAGCCGCTGCAAGGCGTCCTGAACGATATCGTCTGCGCTCCATCGATCATCGCCGGGCGCCATGGTCACGGTCCGGGACAGTTCGAGGACGTCATCGAGATGGCGTCGCATCCGCTCGGTGGCGCGCAGGATGCGTTGCTTGAGATCCTGCGCGCGCACATTGCCGCGCATGGGTTCAAGCTCGATAAGCTTCTCGGCCAGGAGTTCGACCCCGCGCACGGGCTCCCGCAGATCGTGAGAGATCACGTAGAGTAAATTTTCGAGGCTCCGGTTGGCTTCGACGAGTTCCCTGGTGCGTTCCTCGACGCGCCTTTCCAGTCCCTCGTTGGCGCGGCGAATCGTCTCCCTGGCCTCGATCAATTCCTCCTCGATCACCTTACGGGCCAACGCGTACCGTATGGTTCGCCCCAGTTGATCAGCGTCGATGTGGTCCTTCACGAGGTAGTCCTGGGCGCCCTCGTGGAGCGCGTCGATGCCGTTCATCTGGCCGCTCATGGATCCGGTCAGGACGACGATCGGAACGTGCGGCGCCGCAGTTCTCGTTCGCTGAAGCGTCTCGATGCCGTGGGAGTCGGGGAGCGACATGTCGAGCAGCGCCACGTCGACCGGACAGTTCTCGAGACTCTCCAGGGCGGGGATCAGGCGCTCGAAGTGGACGACCTTGAACGCGCCCCCGCCGGCGGCCTCGCATTCCTGGTTTCCCAGCATCCCGGTCACGAGGAACGCGTCTCCCGGATTGTCCTCCACGAGGAGGACTCGGATGGTCATGCGCGTTCGGGGAGCAGGCCGGAGCGACCGTGGCGGGAACGCGTCTCGAAGCCGCGCGCCCACCGCATCACCGATCCTCTCTCCCTGGAATGTCGTGGACGCCCGCGGAAGCCTCGTCGATGAGATACTCGATGGCGGCCGGGAGATGGTCGATGTTCAACTTCGGGAGATAGGCATTGGCGCCCGAGATGAAGCCGTCCTCGGCCTGTCGAGCGCCCTCCAGGCACGTGAGAATGATGACCGGCGTTGCGTCAAGGTCGTTGTCTTGACGAATGACCCGCAGGAGGTCGAACCCAGAGCCGTCAGGGAGCAGGAGATCCAGCACCACCAGGTCGGGCGCCTTCGATTCCAGCGCCGCGCGCGCGGAACGCACGGTATCGGCGATCCGGACATGGTAGCCCGAATGTTCGAGGCGAACGCGGACGCTGGACGCAATGTCCTCGTCGTCCTCGACCAGGAGCAGGTCAAGCGGTGGCGCGCCCATACCGATCCTCGATCCGCGGGAACCCGGGTTGACGGTCCCTCGCGGGCAGGTGGCGGCGGACGGCGGCCAGGAGCGCATCCCAGTTGAACGGCTTCGCGAGAACCTCCTCGGCGCCGGCCTCGAGCAGGGCATGGATCTCGTCGGGCTTGCGCGAAGCCGTGATGCCGATGACCCGCGTTTGTGCCGTCGAGGGCTCCGCCTTGATCAGGCGACAGACCTCGATCCCGGAGAGCGCGGGCATGCGGATATCGAGGAGGACCACGGGCGGCCGGAACCGGTGGATCAGGAAGCCGGCCTTGAAGGCGCTATCCACCGTGATGACGTCGGCGTCCGCGATCGCGCCGCGAAGTCGGAGCGCCACGGCATCCAGGATGTCCCGGTCGTCGTCGATGACGAGGATGCAACGCGACGCCGGCGGCAAGTCGAACTCCGAGGCCAACGGCAAGCCGTGCACCCGGGCGTAAACGACCAGGTCCTCCAGCCGGACACGCCGATGCCCGCCTTGCGTCCGATGCGCCGGAAGATAGCCTCGATCGATCCACCGCTGAATGGTCGTGGGTCCGACCCCGAGAACACGCCCCGCAGCCTTGGAGCTGAGAAGGCTATCGACGGAGGGCTGGACCGGCGGTTTCACAAGAGCATCTCTGCATTGACTATAAACGAAATAAATGATTTTACAAGACCTAGTTATGTATCTCCTTTATTTCGTGCCAATATATTCTACTTATTCACCCATTTGCAGACCGCTACCATACGGGAAATCTCGAAGGCCGGACGCGCGACGCCGAGGAGTCGAACTCCCTCAAAGGAATGCCAGGGCTACTGCTTGGCTCCCGACGGCGCCCGGTCGACCGGTGGCGCCTGATCGAGGCCCAGGAATTGCGCGATGGAGGCGTAGGATTCCTTCCGCCGCTCCTCCACGATGTAGGCATTCTCCGGGCTCTTGTCCCCGACGTAGGCGTCCAGGCTGTCCGCCAGGATCACGATGTTCTGGCAGCAGGTCCGTATCCGCTCCAGGGCGCCGGCATCGGCGGTGGTCAGCGTCCCGGAGTTCAGGAGATTCTCCACGTAGGGAGCCAGGATGTTCATCATGTTGCGCTGTTCGGTGATCATCAGCATCGCCTGCGAGTCCGTCACGGACCCCTTGAGGAGCGCGTCGGCGGAGATGGCGACCAGCAGGTGCGAGTTGTACAGGGCGATCGCCGCCGTGGCCCCCAGGGCTTCCAGCTGAGCCGCCTGGTTCCCCGCGGGACCGGCGTCGGCGCGCTGAGGTTGCAGGACCATGAGACAAGCAGTGACCGCCACGATCACGCGGCACAATTTTCTCAAAACCATGAGACATCCTCCTCGGGGACTTGAATCCGTGCAGGGCCGCTGACCCTGGCATTCGTCATCGGTCAGAACTCCGTTCTCGTAAACGATATGCGAAGATCCGAATGACCAACAGCAGAGCGACCACAGTTCCATAGACAACCGGCTGCGTGATGTCGCTCTTCATCCGCATCGTGAAATGAACGACGCCGAGCGGAGCAATCACATACGCCAGCCGGTGAAGGGTTCTCCACGATCGGCCCAGCCGTTTCACCATCGCCGGGGTGGAGGTGGCGGCCAGCGGGATGAGCATCAGGAAGGCGGCGAATCCCACGAGGATGAAGGGGCGCTTCGCGACGTCCTCAATGACCTCTTTGACATTCAGTGCCTTGTCGAAGACGGCATAGACGAAGAAGTGAAGGAGCAGGTAATAGAAGCCGAAGAGTCCGAGCATCTTGCGGAATTTCAGGGGCGTCTTCCACCCGAAGACGATCCGCGCGGGCGTGCACGCGAGCGACGCGATGAGCATCACGAGACCGACCAGCCCGAGCTGGTTGAGTACGGTCGCGATCGGGTTGGCGCCCAGGCGATTCGCGCCGGCGGCAATGCAGAGATAAGCGAGCGGCACGAGGCACCCGGCAAAGATCGCCGGCCTGAGCCAGGGGCGGTTCATGCCCGACAGGCGCCCAGAGGAGCCAGGGTCAATACCACTCGGCGAGGTCCATGCCCGTGTACAGGTGTGCGACCTGCTCCGCGTACCCGTTGAACGGGAGCGTCGGGCGCCGCGCCAGCTCGCCGATACGCCGCTCGGTCGCCTGGCTCCAGCGCGGATGAGCCACCGCCGGATTCACGTTCGCAAAGAATCCATACTCCCGCGGCGCCACCGCGTTCCAGGTGGCGCGCGGCATCTCCTTCGTGAACCGGATCCTCACGATCGACTTTATCCCCTTGAACCCGTACTTCCACGGCACGACGAGCCGGATTGGCGCGCCGTTCTGGTTCGGGAGCATGCGTCCATAAAGCCCGACGGCCAAGATCGCGAGCGGATGAAGGGCCTCGTCCATTCTCAAACCCTCCACGTACGGCCACGGGAGTGTTCCGCTCCGCTGTCCCGGCATCTGCTCGGGATCATGCAGTGTCTCGAACGCCACGTAACGGGCCGCCGAGGTCGGCTCGAACCGCTGGAGAAATTCGCCCAGCGGAAATCCCATCCACGGGATGACCATCGACCAGGCCTCCACGCATCGCATCCGGTAGATGCGCTCTTCCAGCGTGAAGAGCCTGAGGATCCGCTCGATGTCGATCGTCCCCGGCTTCGCGCACTCGCCCTCGACGGCCACCGTCCAGGGGCGCGGCCGCAAGGTGTGAGCGTTCCGCGCGGGGTCACTCTTATCGAGCCCGAACTCGTAGAAGTTGTTGTAGCTGGCGATCTCCTCGAAGGTGTTGCGAGGTTCGTCGGTGCTGTAGGGCGAACGGTCGCGGGACACGCGCACACGCCGGGAGGTCGGATCCGCCGCCGCGCCCGCGGAGTCTGCGCGCGCACGATCCGAGGACCGGACTGGGGTCGTGTCGGGGGGCGAGTCCGGGGCCTCTTCGACGACGCTGCCGGCCAACTCCGGCGGTAGCGACAGGCCGGTCGTTCCGGCGTCGATCGAGTCCGGCGCCAACCTCATGAGCCCGAGAAGACCCCCGCCGACCGCGGCCGTCGTCGCACCGAAGGCGGCGGCATTACGCAGGAATTCGCGGCGGCGCAGATAGACGCTCTCTGGCGTGATCTCCGAAGGTGGAATCTTGGGCCCCTTGTTGCTCATGCCCGGAGAGTTTACCTCCTGCCCCCGACGGATGAAATCGCATAGGATTCCCGCGGTCCATGAATCGCCTCAGCTCGATCCTTACCCGAATCCGCGGACGCATGCTCTCCACCCGGGGCGGCACGCTCGCCTGGAGATACGGCCGCTGGGTGATCGTCGCCTGGTTCGTGCTCTACTGCGTCCTCGACTTCGCCGTCGATCTCCGGATCGGCTTCGACTACGACGACACCCTCGCCTTCTCCTCGCCCTCCTTCAAGGAGGCCATGGACCAGCTTGGCAGCGATCGCTGGCCGAGCCGGAATACTCCGCAGTTCACCAAGTTCTGGACCACCGTCTACAGCCACGTCGATCTCGATCGCGCCAAGTGGACGCCCATCCTGATCGGCCTTGCCGGAAAGACCATCGGCTGCGACATCGTCGTGATCACGGCGCGCGCCGAGAACGGATCCTGGCCGCTCAAGGTCCGCTGGGCCTGGTTCGCCGATGAGTTCTATTTCACCAAGGAGAAGGCCGGCGTCCTCGAAGAAGCCTACTACCTGGCCTTCTTCGGGGACTCCGACGGCGACATCACGGAGGCCCAGGACGCAGGCGTCCCGGCGATCCGCATCCAGCGGAGCGAGGATTCCTCCAACCAGCGCGAGTATAAGCCGGGCGAGTTCGGCGAACTCGTGCTCCCGTTCTCCGAGGGACCGGGCTGGGAATGAGCGCCGACGACCGCATCTGGCTCGTGCACTCGGCCGAGGGATCCTGCGGCCCCTACACCGGCGACGAGATGAACGAATTTTTCCGGACGGGCGTGGTGACCATCGACACCTACGTCTGGCGCGAAGGGTGGCCCGAGTGGCAGGCTCTGAAGGACGTCCCCGAACTGCTGCCTCCGCCTCCCCCACCGCCCCCTTCTCTCCCACCCGTCCCTCCCCCCGTCCCCTCTGCGCCGCCCCTCCCGTCCGGGCCGCCTGGCGGACCGTTCGCTCCCGCCCCTGCTCTTGCCCCGCTCCCGACCTCGCCGCTCCCCGCGAAGATCCGCGAGCTCGGTGCGCCCGTCGAGACGGAGCCCGCGGCGCCTGCGCCGGACGAAGGCGACGCGATACCGCTCCGGCAGGTTCAGATCGCCCTGGCCGCCGTGATTCTCATCCTCGTCATCGTCGTGATCGGCGCCGTTCCCCGCCCCTGGTGGGACACGCCCGCCCTCGCGCTCAGCGTCTTCGGCGTCGAGCCAGACGCGCCGGAGGACACGGCCTCCGAATCGACGAACACCGAAGACGACAAGGGCGCTCCCGCCGAATAGAATTCCCCCATGCGATTCCTCCACACGATGATCCGCGTCCGGGACCTGGCGAAGGCGAAGGCGTTCTACCAGCTCCTCGGCCTCGAACTCGTTCGCGAGACCGAGTATCCGACCGGCCGCTTCACCCTGGCGTTCCTCCGCTGTCCCGACGACGCCTTCGGCGAGGTCGAGCTGACCTACAATTGGGACCGGACCGAACCCTACCCGGTCGGCGAGGCCTGGGGACACCTGGCCTTCGCGGTTTCGGACATCTACGCCACCTGCGACACGCTCCGCGCCCAAGGTGTGACGATCACGCGCGAGCCCGGGCCGATGAAGCATGGCACGACCGTCCTCGCGTTCATCGATGATCCGGACGGCCACAAGATCGAGCTGATCGAGCGCAAGTAGCCCGGG
>CAZJQD010000042.1:0-2570 GCA_964548165.1 uncultured bacterium | reverse complement strand
AGCCTGCTACAATTCCCCCTTCATGACCGCGAAGGGCACCAACCTGACCTGGCACGAGAGCCTCGTGACCGCCGCCGATCGCGTCGCCGCGCTCGGTCAGCGCGGCGCGACCATCTGGCTCACCGGGCTCTCCGGTTCCGGAAAATCCACGATCGCGCATGGCGTCGAGGCCGCGCTGGTGAAACAAGGCCATGCCGCCTATGTCCTCGACGGCGATAACGTCCGGCATGGCTTGAACTCCGACCTCGGCTTCGCCGAGAAGGACCGCGTGGAGAACATCCGCCGTATTGGCGAGGTCGCGAAGCTCTTCGTCGACGCCAACGTCCTGGCGATCACGGCCTTCATCTCGCCCTTCCGCGCCGACCGCGACCGGGTCCGGGTCCTTCACGCTCCAGGCCAGTTCATCGAGGTCTTCGTCGACTGTCCCCTGGAGGCCTGCGCCGAGCGGGACCCGAAGGGGCTCTACGCGAAGGCGAAGGCGGGCCAGATCCCGGACTTCACCGGCATCAGCTCTCCCTACGAAGCGCCCGAGCGCCCGGAGCTCGTCCTCAAGACCGCCGACCTCTCGGTTAACGATTCCGTCCAGCTCGTGCTAGACTACCTCGCCTCCCATGGCCACCTTCGAGCCTCCGCATGACTGACGACACCACGCGGCGCGCCGCCGAGCCGCGCCCCGATGGGGCGAGCCCCCACCCGGCCCACCTGAACCTCGCCGAGCTCGAGCAGCTCCCGGCCGAGGAACTCGTCCGTTGGACGTTTGCCACCTACGGCAAGCGCGCTGCCATCGGCACGAGCCTCCAGCTGACCGGCTCCGTGCTCATCGACCTCGCCCACCGCGCCGGCATCCCCTACCGCGTCTTCCTGATCGACACGCTCCGCCTGCACCCCGAGAGCTACGAGCTCATCGAGAAGTTCGAGGCGCAATACGGGATCGCGATCGAGCGTTTCCGACCGAACCCCGAGCGACTGGCGAAGATGATCCGCCAGCACGGCGAGTACCTCTTCTTCGACACCAAGGCGAAGCAGGAATACTGCTGCCAGATCCGCAAGGTCGAGCCCAACGAGGAGGCCGTCGCCACGCTCGACGCCTGGATCACGGGACTCCGCCGCGACCAGTCCGAGGCCCGCGCCACGACGCCGAAGGTGAGCCTGACGATGCGCAACGGCCGCGAGCTTCTACGCCTCGCGCCGCTCGCCGACTGGGACGAGGCTCGCGTGCGCGAATACATTGCCGCGAACAACGTCCCCACCCACCCGCTCTTCGATCGCGGCTATGACTCCATCGGCTGCATCATCTGCACGACGCCGGTGCAGGAGCACGAACCCAAGCGCGCCGGCCGGTGGCGCTGGTTCAATCACCTCGAGAGCGACAAGGAGTGCGGCATCCACCTCGAGAAGGGCACCGGGATCTAGCGCTTGAGGGCCCTGGCCCGGTCGCCGATCACCCGGATCACCTCCGCTCTCGTCTCCGCCATCCCGCCCATCCTGCTGGCCTGGACGATCCTCGAATCCACCCGCACCGAAGGCTGGGGCGGGATCGGGATCGCGTTCGGATACCTGATCGCGGGCGTGTCAGGAACCCTCGTGGTCGTCCTCGACCTCCTGCTCTTCGTCCTCTCCGAGAGGCTCCGTCTTTATGCCGGAGCAGCCATCCTCGCCTCGCTCCCCATCCTCTTCGTCGCCTACAAACTCGTGGTCACCGCCCTCACCCGCGCCTGAGCCCTGTCGCCGCCCTCGCCTGACCATTCTGTCCATGCTCCGCGCACCTGTGCGTGCCACTTCGGCAATCGTTTCAATCGATTGCACTCATATTTCAAGAGTTAGCTAGCAATCCCCGAGCCCCTCAACGGCACGCGAATTGAATATCAAAGCATCCAGCAATCAAGATTTTCCAGCCAAAAGGCAGGGAGGAGTCAACAAGTATGGCAAAAGTACGTCCGCTCCATGATCGGATCCTGGTTAAGCGCCTGGAGGCCGAGGAGAAGCGCAAGGGTGGCATCATCATCCCCGATAGCGCCAAGGAAAAGCCCCAGGAGGGCAAGGTCGTCGAAGTCGGCGCCGGCAAGATCGGCGAAGACGGCAAGAGAGTCGCACTCGACGTCAAGAAGAACGACCGCATCCTCTTCGGGAAGTACTCCGGCACCGAGGTCAAAGTCGCAGACGAGGAATACATCATCATGCGCGAGGACGACGTCCTTGCGGTGCTGGAATAAGGAGGCTCATATATGGCCAAGCAACTGCTCTTTCACGAAGATAGCCGCGCCAAGCTCAAGGCGGGGCTCGACAAGCTGGCGACCGCGGTAGCCGCGACGCTCGGACCCCGGGGGCGACTCGTCGTCCTCGACAAGAAGTTCGGTTCCCCCACGGTCACCAAGGACGGCGTCTCCGTCGCCAAGGAGATCGAGCTCGAGGATCCGTTCGAGAACCTCGGCGCCCAGATGGTCAAGGAAGTCGCCTCCAAGACCAACGACGTCGCCGGTGACGGCACCACCACCGCGACCGTTCTGGCCCAGGCAATCGTCAATGAAGGCTTCCGGGCCGTCGCTGCCGGTTCCAACCCGATGGCCGTG
>CAZJQD010000041.1:27204-31149 GCA_964548165.1 uncultured bacterium | reverse complement strand
GGGTGGATAACGGGACTTGAACCCGCAGCCTCCGGTGCCACAGACCGGCGCTCTAACCAATTGAGCTATATCCACCGTGAAGGTGTTGATACTGCGATTGGGGATTGTATGGGGCAGGCAGGAGCGCGTCCAGCGGGGCGGCGAGTGTGAGGGCCTGTGGCCCCATGGGCCGGCGAGCGGGAGCAGGGCGTTCTCATCGCTTGGGGTCGCCATGCGCGGGCTTACCCCTCGGCGTTTAGGCGAGGGCTTCGGCTCGGGTGGGGGTGACGTCGAAGACGGTGGAGAGTCTGGTCAGGTCGAAGATTTCTCGCACGTAGGGCGAGAGACCGCAGAGAACCAGGCGGATCTTGTGCTCGCGGCAGAACTTCTGCACGGCGACGAGGGCGCCGAGCCCGGGGGTGGTGATGAGGGTGATCGGGGTCAGGTCGATGATGATCCGCTGAACGTGCGGGCGCTTGCGGGCCTCCTCCTTGATGGCGGCGCCGTCATCAGGGCCGAGGTCGTGCGCGAAGACGGCCACGAACCCGTCGTTGAGCTCCTCGATGGAGAACTTCATGGAGACTTTATCGGCGGCGTGGACGGCGGACGAAAGATTCGCCGGCGGCCCAGGAAATGGGATCGTCGACCGGGCGGTCAGGACGCAGGTCCTCGCTCTTCACGCTCGTGCGCGCGTTGTGCGACGTCTCCTGTCGCGGCGCGATCGGATCGCGCTCGACGGTGGGCTTGGCGCCTCGCCCTCGCCCGCGGCCGCCGCGGCGCGATCGGCCTCGCTCGCTGCCGGCGTCGGTCGCCGGCCGATCCGGCGACCCGGCATTCCCCTGGGCGCGTTCCTGGGGACGGGACTCTGGCGTCGGCGCCGACTCGCGTCCTTCTCCCCCGCGACTGCGACCTCGGCCGCCGCGGCGTCGCCCACGGCGGCGCTTGCCGGCCGGGTCGGCGTCCGATTCCCGGTCGATACGAGGAGTCGCACCGACGTCGGCGCCGGCATCTGGCTCCTCGTCGGGAGCCGATGTCGATGCCTGATCGGGACTTGGCGAGGACTGGAATCGGCCGGTGGATTCGTTGCGTCCGCTCTTCGAGGGATCGGCTTCACGGCTACGGCCGCGCCCGCCGCGCCGTCCACGCCGCCCGCGCTTGGGGCCCCTGCCCGTCTCATCGCTCGCTGCTTCCCGCCCCTCGGTCTCGCCCGGTTCGCCGCTCGCCACTGCTTCCTCATCCGGCGCTTCGTCCCCGGGCTCGTTCTCGTGGAAACGGTCGCGCGGGCGATCGACGGTCGTGTCTTCCGCGCGCTTACGGAAGGGGTAATCCAGGGCGCCCGCGGCCGCGGCTACGGGGTCGAGACCCTGGGCGACGACTTCCTCCATGGACAGCGACCTTGCCATCTGGCGCGCGCGCGCGCCGCGACCTCGCTTGCGGGGGCCGCGATCGGCGTCACGAGCGGTCTCGGCGAACCCGCCTTGCGCGCCTTGCTCCGACCCCCGTGGGCGACCCTCACCGCGCTCGCCCCTGGCCGGTCCCCGACCATCCTCGCGTCCCTTGCGAGGGCCACGGCCCTTGGGAGCGGCTTTCTTCGCCTCCTCCCAGGCCTTGAACGCGTTCTCGGCCGCGTCCTGCTCGGCTTCCTTCTTCGACTTGCCCTCGCCGATGCCCCAGCGCTTGCCGCCGATGGAGACCGAGATCTTGAACTTGCGGGAGTGATCGGGGCCCGACGACTTCATGACCGAATACTGCGGCCTGAGCCCGCGTTCCTTCTGCACCACTTCCTGGAAGTACGACTTGTAGTCTCCCGTGCTCTCCTCGTCCGAGAGCGAATGGACGCTGTCCTTCAGGTATTCCAGGACGAACTTGCGCGCGGTCGGGAGCCCCTGGTCGAGGTAGACGGCGCCGATGACGGCCTCCAAGACGTCCGCCAGGAGGCTGGGGCGCTCGGTTCCACCGCCGCGGGTCTCGCCGCGCCCGATGAGGATGAGGGCGCCGAGGCCGAGCTTCTTGGCCGCCTCCGCGAGCGTGGGTTCGGAGACGGCCGCGGACTTGATCTTCGAGAGGTCCCCCTCCTCGTAGTCGGGGAAGCTCTTGAAGAGATACTCGTTCACGACGAGCCCGAGCACCGAGTCTCCGAAGAACTCCAGCTTCTCGTACTGCTCGTTGTGCGACCACCCCTGCTCGTTCGTGAAGGACTTGTGCGAGAGCGCGCGGTTGTAGAGGTTGTAGTCCTTGATCTTCTTGACGCCGATCTTCGCCGCGAACTCGTCGAGCTCGGCCTTGCGGCCCTCGCCCACGCGGTCGCGATAGTCGAAATCAGGCAGGGACTTGCGGGTGGCCATCCGGGGTCAGATCTTGGCCAGGCAGAGGACGGCGTTATGTCCTCCGAAGCCCAGGCTCGTGTTGAGCGCGGCTTTGAGCTCCACGTCGCGCGCCGTATTGGGCACGACATCGAGATCACAGTCGGGATCAGCATGTTCGTAGTTGATGGTCGGCGGCACCTGGCCGCGGTTCACCGCGAGCGCGGCGACGATGGTCTCGACGCCGCCGGCGGCGCCGATGAGGTGGCCGGTCATGGACTTGGTGGAGCTGACCATGAGCTTGTAGGCGTGGTCGCCGAACGCGACCTTGATGGCGGCCGTCTCGAACTTGTCATTCAAGGGCGTCGAGGTCCCGTGCGCGTTGATGTAGCCGATCGCCTCCGCGGGGAGTCCCGACTGGCCGAGGGCGCTCGCGATGGCCCGGGCAACCCCGGAGCCGTCGTCCTTGGGCGCGGTCATGTGGTGGGCATCGCAGGTCATGCCGTACCCGACGACCTCGGCGTACATCGTGGCCCCGCGCTTCTTCGCGGCCTCGTATTCCTCGAGGACGACGAGCCCGGCGCCCTCGCCCATGACGAAGCCGTCACGGTCGCGATCGAAGGGACGCGAGGCGTGGGCGATGTCGTCGTTGCGGGTGGACATGGCCTTGATGGAGCAGAAGCCGGCCATGCAGAGCGGCGTGATGCAGGCCTCGGCTCCGCCCGCGAGCATGGCCGTGGCCTCGCCGCGCTGGATGATGCGATACGCGTCGCCGATGGCGTGCGTGCCGCTGGCGCAGGCCGTGGCGACGCAGGTGTTAGGGCCCTGCAGGTTCCAGCGGATCGCCACGTTCCCGGCCGCCATGTTGACGATGATCATCGGGATGAGAAACGGCGAGACGCGCCCCGGACCGCGCGCCTGCATCACCTGGTATTGCTGCTCCAGCGTGCCGATGCCTCCCTGGCCGGAACCGATGATGCATCCGAACTGATCGGGCGCATAAGGGCTCTCGACGAGGCCAGCGTCTTCCAGGGCGAGCTTGGCGGCGGCAAGGGCGTAGATGCTGTAGAGATCCATCCGCTTCTGGTCCTGCGGCGTGACGAACTGCAGGGCCGGGAAGTCCTTGATCTCGCAGGCGAACCTCGTCGCGTAGGCGGACGCGTCGAACCGCGTGACGGGCCCGACGCCGGAACGGCCCGACGTGACGCCGGACCAGAACTCGTCGCGACCAATGCCGATGGGCGTGACTGGGCCGAGCCCCGTGACAACGACACGTCGATTTTCGCTCATGATGGATCCGCCGGGTGTTCCGGGCTTACTTCTTGTGGGACTCGATGTACTCGACGACCTGGCCGACCGTCTTGATCTTCTCGGCGTCCTCGTCGGGGATGCTGATCCCGAAGGCGTCCTCGAGCTTCATGACGAGCTCGACCATGCCGATGGAGTCGGCGTTGAGGTCGCCGGTGAAGGAGGCCTCCATGGTAACCTGGCTCTCCTCGACGGAGAGCTCCTTGACGACGACTTCTCTGACGCGCTGAAACGTATCGGACATGGACACTCGCTCCTGACCTGAAAATGACCCACTTAAGGGTTGGTAACGCTTTGAAACGCCATCGAGCCTACCGATTTTCGGTGGGGATGCAAGGGAGAAGTGGGAAACGCA
>CAZJQD010000041.1:0-27104 GCA_964548165.1 uncultured bacterium | reverse complement strand
GTGATGTAGGAGGCCTCGTCGGAGGCGAGGAAGTGGACGGCCTTGGCCACGTCGGCAGGGACGCCGAGGGAGTTGAGGGGGATGAGCGCCTTCATCTTGTCGATGACCTCGGGCGAGAGCTTGGCCGTCATCTCGGACTGGATGAACCCGGGCGCGACCGCGTTGCAGGTGACGCCGCGGGAGGAGAACTCCTTCGCCACCGACTTCGTGACGCCGATGATGCCGGCCTTGGAGGCCGCGTAGTTGGCCTGTCCCGCGTTGCCCATGAGCCCGATGACGGAGGCGATGTTGACGATGCGGCCATAGCGGGCCTTCATCATCACGCGGACGAACTCGCGCGTGCAGAGGAAGACGGACTTGAGGTTGATGTCCAGGACCGAGGTCCAGTCCTCGTCCTTCATCCGGATCATCAGGCCGTCGCGCGTGATGCCGGCGTTATTGACGAGGATGTCGACGCGGCCGGTGAGCTTGAGGGATTCCTCGACGGCGCGCGTCACGTCCTCGGACTTCGCGACGTTGGCGGCGACGCCCGACGCCTTGACCCCGAGCTCGCGGATCTTCGCGGCCGCCGCGTCGGCGGATTCCTGGGAGAGGTCGATGAGCACGCAGTCGGCGCCGTTGGTCGCGAGCTGCTCCGCGATGGCGAACCCGATGCCACGAGCGGCACCCGTGATGACGGCGGTGCGTCCTGAAAGAGATCCGAAAGCCATGGTGTCACCTCGCGAGGAAGATGCGAAGAAGATACCCGCTCGGTCGCCGTTCAACAACCGCTAGAGCGCGGCGATCTCCTCGGGGGTGCCGGCGCGCCGGGCGAGGGCGTCCTTCTTGATGCGCTTCATGAGCCCCGTGAGGACCTCGCCGGCGCCCGTCTCGAGGAAGCGATCGGCGCCGAGCGCGACGAGCTCATGCACGCAATCCGACCATCTCACCGAACCGCAGACCTGCCGAACGAGGAGGTCCTTGATCTCGTCGGGCGTCGAGACTGCCTTGCCGGTCACGTTCGCGACGACGGGTATCCTCGGGGCGCTGAAGGCGGCCGCGCGGATCGCGGGGGCCAGTTCCTCCTCGGCCGCCTTCATGAGACTGCAGTGCCAGGCGCCGGCGACCTTCAGGGGGATGGCCTTGAGGACGCCCTTCATGCGCCCGAGCCTCACGGCCAGGTCGAGCGCGACGGCGTCGCCCGAGATGACGACCTGCCCGGGCGAGTTGAGATTGGCGACCTCGACGACGCCCTTGTGTTCCTCCAGAACAGCGGCGCAGACCTCGCGCGCCGCGGGTTCCTCGGTCCCGAGGAAGGCGACCATGCCGCCGGGATGCGCCTGGCTGGCCCGGCTCATGGCCTCGCTGCGGAGTTTCACGAGCCGGAGGCCGGTGGCGAAGTCGAAGACACCGGCCGCGTAGAGTGCCGCGTACTCGCCCACGCTGTGCCCGGCCGCGAGGTCGGGGCGGATGCCCTTCTCCGCGAGGGCCACGATCGCCATCGCGCTGGTGACATAGAGAGCGGGCTGGGTGGCGCTGGTCTTGGTCAGCTCCTCCACGGGGCCGTTCCCCATCACGTCCGAGAGCTTCCAGCCCATGACCTCATCGGCCTCGGCGGCCAGGGCGGCGGCGGCGGGAACGGCATCGGCGAGGGCCTTGCCCATGCCGACGAATTGGGAACCCTGCCCGGGGCAGAGAAAGGCGGTGGTCATGGGGCACTCTCCGTGGAGGATGCGGCGTGTTGAGCGGATGCCGCGCGGGACTGAGCCATCTTCACGTGGTCGGCGATGCGATCGCAGATGCCGAGGTCGAGGGCCTGGCGGGCGACGCGGACGGCGTTCTTGATGGCCTTGGGACCAGAGGAACCGTGGCAGATGATGGTGGGCTGGCGGACGCCCAGGAGCGGGGCGCCGCCGTATTCCGCGTAGTCGATCTTGCGGCCGAACTCGCGGAATGCCCCCTTGAGCGCGGAGGCGGCGAGCTTGCGAAGAGGCGTGGCGGTCAGTTGCTCCTTCAGGAGCTTCATGATCGTGGAGGCAAGTCCCTCGCCGAACTTGAGGACGACGTTGCCCACGAAGCCGTCGCAGACGACGACATCGGCCCGCCCGTTGACGATGTCGCGGCCCTCGACGTTGCCGAGGAATCGGCCCACGTGTCGCGACGACGTGAAGAAGCTCTCGAACATCTCCAGCGTCTCGCGCGTCAACTCGTTGCCCTTGGAACGTTCCTCTCCGATCGAGAGGAGCCCGACGCGGGGCTCGGGAATGCCCAGGATCGCGGAGGCGTAGATCGCGCCCATGACGCCGAAATGAAAGAGGTGCACGGGGCGGGAATCGACGTTGGCGCCGACGTCGATGAGCACGGAGTGGCCCGTGACCGTGGGGATGACCGTGGCGATCCCGGGGCGCGAGACGCCGGGTATGCGTCCCAGGACGAACGTCCCGGCGGCCAGCATCGCCCCGGTGTTGCCCGGGGAAATGAACGCGGAGGCCCGCCCCTCGTGAACGGCCTTCGCCGCCAGCACCATCGAGGACTGCTTCTTCTCGCGGACGGCGTCGGTGGGCGAATCCTCCATCGTGATGACGTCCGGGGCGGGCAGGAGCTCGATGTCGGGATCCGAGGCCGCGCCGAGCCGCCTGAGCTCGGGCTCCAGGTCCGCGGGCCGTCCGGCGATGAGGTAGCGGCCGCCGAACTCGCGGCGGGCGGCAACGACGCCCTCGACGACGACGCCGGGTCCCTTGTCGCCGCCCATCGCGTCGACGGCAACGGGCAGATCGATCCCGGGGGAGCCCGGCGTCGACGCGGTTACGGACACGTGCGTGCCGTTACCCGGGGTCAGACCTTACTTGGACTGGGTGCGGGCCTTGATGACGCTGCGCTTGCCCTTGAAGGCACCGCAGGCCGCGCAGGCGCAATGCGGCTGGATGGCCGCGCCGCATTCGGGGCAACGGGTGATCGTGGGCTTGTCCAGGGCATCGCCGGTGCGGCGCAGACGACCTCGGGTGCGCGAGTGGCGCCGTTTGGGGAGAGCCATTTCTAACGTCCTCCAGGAGCGTGATCAGATTTCTTCTGCAGGAGGGCGGCAAGGGCGGACATGGGCCCGCGGGTCGCTCCTCGATGACAGTCGCAGTCTCGAATGTTCAAGTTCTGACCGCACCGCGAGCATAGCCCCTTGCAGTCAGGGCGGCAAGTGACAACCTCCGGAGCGGCCAGAAAGGCGCGTTGCCGCAGTTCGGGCGAGAGGTCGATGTCGCTCGCGCCCAGCGATTCGAAGCCACCCTCCTCGGGAGGGGTCTCCAGGTCGGCGGCCTCGACGGTCCCCGCGGCCAGGTCGATGAGGGATTCGAACGACGTCTCCACGGCCGCCTGGGCCGGGGCCAGGCAGCGCGCGCACTCCGTGGTCAGCGTGTAAGCGAGCGTGCCCTTGAGCCGGAGCCGCGAGGCACGCGCTCCGCCGGGTTCGAGCGTGAGGACCGAGAGCCGGAGATCGGCGGCTATCGCTCCGAACTCGGGGGCGTCGTCGAGAACGAGCGTCTCGGTCTCGTGGACCTCGGGATTCTCTGCCGTGGGGACACGCATGGGTGAGAGGTAGGAATAGAAGAGCGCGAGGGGAGGGTCAAGAGGTTTGATGTCATACTAATTCGGTCCTCTTTCGTTGACCGACGTGTCGTTTCGCGTGGTATGCTCCTCTCGTGGCCGCCGTCATCCTCGTTTACCCCCAGACCGGGCTCGATGTGAAGGGCGTCTCCATCTGGCTTCCCCTGGCCGTGCTCTCGGTCGCCGCCACGGTGGACCCCGATTACGAGGTCCTCATCATCGACCAGCGGATCGATCCCGAGTGGGCCGATCACCTCCGGGCCGCCATCGACGACCAAACGCTCTGCGTCGGCATCTCCTCGATGACCGGGACCCAGATCAAGGGCGGTCTTGCGGCCGCCCGGGTGGTCCGCGACGCGCGGGCGAACCTCCCCATCGTCTGGGGCGGCAATCACCCCACGCTCGTCCCCGAGTCCACGGCCCGCCACGAGCTCGTAGACATCGTCGTGATGGGAGAAGGCGAGGTCACGTTCCGGGACCTGGTGGAACGGCTCGACAAGAAGCAGGACTGGCGTGATCTCCCGGACATCGCCTACGTTGAGGGCGAGAAGTTCATCAAGAACGGCACGGGCACGGACCCGAAGCGCTTCGTCAACCAGGACGATATCCCCGGGCTCCCGTATCACCTCGTCGACGTCGAGCGCTATATCTCCGGGCCGCTCATTTTCGGCAAGGAGGTCCGGTCGCTTCCCTACATCAGCTCCATGGGCTGTCCCTTCTCCTGCACCTTCTGCTGCCAGCCCGTTCTTTCCCAGCGCCGCTGGCGTCGCCAGTCGCCCGAGGTTCTCATGGAGAGGACGCTCGAGCTCAAGAGCAAGTATCGCCTGGACGCGATCGAGTTCCATGACGAGGAGTTCTTCGTCGATCGCAAGCGCGGCGCCCAGGTCGCGGAGCTCATCGACAACCAGTACGAATGGTACGTCCAGACCCGCATGGACGACATCCTCGGCATGGATGTCCAGCGCCTCTACGACAAGGGTTTGCGCGTCGTCCAGCCCGGGCTCGAGACCGGCTCGGCGCGCATTCTCGAGCTCATCAAGAAGGAAGAGACGCTCGAGGAGTTCCACGACGCCAACCGCAAGCTCGCGCAGACGCCGATCCGCTGCACGTACAACTTCATGATGGGCTATCCCGGCGAGACCCTGGAGGACCTGACGGCCACGGTCGACCTCGCGCTGACGATGCTCGCGGAGAACCCGAATGCGAGCGTCTCGGGTTTCTACGTCTACGTTCCCTATCCCGGCGCCGAGCTCTTCAACCTGGCGGTGAAGGACGGATTCATCGAGCCCCAGACGCTGGAGGGCTGGTCGGTCTTCAACCGTCAGCACCTGGCGTCTCCCTGGATCGCGGAGCGGCGGGATACGCTGGAGATGCTCCTCTTCACCTCCAAGTTCATCGACGGCACGCGGCTCAAGCGCACCTTCGGCGCGAACCCGTTCGTCAGCGCCGGCATCTCCGCGCTCTCCACCCTCTACCGCGCCCGCTGGAAGCGGCACAGCTTCCGGAAGACCCCCGACATCGACGCCCTGGCCTTTGTGGCTAAGAAGGTCTTCAACTGGTAGAGGCTTAGCCCTCCCGCGAGCTCGTTCCGCCTCCGCGCGGATTCTGGTATGGTGGCCAAGAACGTGACCGCGCCGCCCAAAATCTCGGAACCCACCCCCCTTGAGCCGAGTCCTATCGATCGGGACGCCCTCGTGCGGCTCGACCCGGTTGCGCTCGATCAATTCGTGCGCTCCACGGTCGACCGCGTCCACGGGCTCCTCTGGCGCATGCTCGGGCATCGCGAGGATGTCGAGGATCTGACGCAGGAAGTTTACCTGCGGGCCTGGCGGGCTCTACCCGCGTATCGCGGCGAGGCCCGGCCAGAGACGTGGCTGTATCGGATCGCGATCAACGTGGGTCGCGACGAGATTGCCAAGCGCCAGGTGGCACGGAAGCGCGACGGCGGGGAGGTCGACCCTGGCCGGCACCGCGCTCCCGATGACCCGACGCACAAGGTGCTTCGGGCGGAAGAGGCGGCGGTCCTGGAGGCCGCCCTGGCGGAACTGAGCGAGGACCGGCGGGAGATCGTCGTCCTCGCGGAGATCGAAGGCATGGGCATGGATGAGATCGCGGTGGTGCTGGACCTTCCGGTCGGCACCGTGAAGTCGAAGCTCTTCCGGTCCCGGGAATTGATGCGCGAGAGCGTGAAGAAGCAGTTGGGAGGATGGCCATGAACTGCCCGCAGGTTCAACATCATCTCGATAGCTGGGTCCGTGGCGAGCTGGACGGCGCGACCGGCGGCGCCGTCGCCGCCCATGTCGCGGCCTGCGCGGCCTGCCGCGCCGAGGCCGATCTCGCGCGCCACGTCGTCAACGGCCTTCGCGCGCTCAAGTCCCCCGCGCCCGCCGCGCTCATCGATCGCATCCGGCAGTCCGCGCCCGTCGGCGTCGCCGCGCGCCGCGGCACCTGGTTCACCCCGCTGAGGGCCCTGGCCGCCTTACTTCTGGTCGGCGTCGTCGTGGTCTTCAGCCGCGAGCGAGGCGACCTGCTGCAACCGATGAATCCCAGCGTCGTCTCTGCGCCTCAACCGATGATCGAGCTTAACGCGACGACGAGTGAGCGGGCACCGGTGGCGCCAGCGGCTGAAGAAGCCACCTCCTCAGTGTCTTCAGCGGGCGCGACCGAGGATGCGTACGCGTCCGAGGACGGGATAAGAATACCGGCAGCGGAAGTGCTCGCGCCGGCATCGCCTCCAGGGCGAGTTCTCCGGTCGTCCCCCGCCGTCCGTTCTTCGGCGGTGACGCGCGAGGGGAGCGCCGTTTTGACAGCGGCTCCAGGTGGCGCGGCGCCTGCTGGCGCACCGGGGCCTCAGCCCTATACCGTAGCGCCTGACGTCGCCCCCGCCGCCGTTTCTCCCGTCGCCCCCCAACCTCCTGCGACGGCCCTGCCTGTATCGACGTTCCCAGCTCCCGCGCGCTCCACTATGCCCACGAGCGACGAGAGCGCGAAAACTTTCGTCGTGGAAGAGGCCGGGTCGCCCATCGCTACAACCACCGTCACGAGAAGAACGGCAGGTACCGCGTCGGGCTTCTCGTCATTGGCCTCCATGCCCTCGCGAGAACCTGCTTCGCGCACGACCGGCGCCAAGCTCTTCCTGCGGTCCCTTGCGGGCGATGACGCGGTGGGCGTGACGAGCTTCACGCAGTCCCAGCAACTGCGTTCCCTCTCCCGTGACGCCTTCCGTGATACCACGGCCGCGTCGCTCACCAACCCCTACCTGAAGCGCTGATCCCGCCGCGCGGGCATCGCACGCGGCGCCGCGCCGGTAGCGAAATTCTCCCGATGGAGCGCGTCCGGAATTTTGTCATCCTCCGGGAACCGATTCGCGGGCTCTTCGTCTCATGCATCGGAAGCGACGCGCAGGACGCGCGCTCCGGGAGGAAACACCCTCATGTCGAGATTCACGCGGTTCGCACTTCTCTCGCTCGCGCTGGCCTTGATGGCTGGAGCACCGGCCCTCTCGATCGAGAAGACCGCACCGGGCGCGTCCCGGTCCGACACCAGCGCTGCCGGGTCGTCGGCGTCTTCGTCATCGGGCCCCGCCCATGCCTCGGGTGGCGAGGTGCGGATCCCGGAGTACGACGAGTGGTGCCGTCCCTGTCCTGTACCGCCGATCCCGGTTCCCCGCCCCGGCAAGGAGACCGGGATCCTGGCACTACGGCGCACGGAGGTCCGAGCAAACGTTCTCGGCCCCGTGGCCGAGGTCGAGGTGATCCAGTACTACCATAATCCCGCCACCTTCCCCATCACCGTCGGCTACACGTTTCCGCTTCCCGGCGATGCCGCTCTGCGCGGGCTCGAGGTCGTCATCGACGATCGCCGCCTGCGCGGCGAGGTCCGCGAGCTGGACGAGGCGCGCCGGATGTTCGAGGACGCGCAGCAGGCCGGCCACGGCGCCGTGCTCGTCGAGGAACGCCGCTCCAATGTCTTTCGTGCCCGGCTTGCCAACGTCCTTCCCGGCCAGGAGATCGCCGTCCGCCTGCGCTACGTCCAGACGCTAACCTTCGCGTCGAGCGGCCTGCGCTTCACCTTCCCCACGGTCGTCGCTCCGCGCTACTGCCCGGCCAGCCTCGAGGATCCGACCCTCTTTGACCTGCCCTACGTTCCCAGCGGCCTTCCCGGTCATGCGATCGACATTCGCGTGAGCATCAACGGATCGCCTGCCGCGATCGCGTCGCCGAGTCATCCGATCAGCGTCACGACGAGCGCGGGGCTCACGGAAGTGGCCCTGGGCCGCGCCACGGAGACGCCGAACCGCGACTTCATCCTCGCCTGGAAGCCCGCGGGATCCTCCGCCGACGGCGAGTCCCGGCCCGAGGCCGAGCTCTGGATCGGTGATCGCACCGATGCCGGCACGCCCTTTCTCCTCGTGGCGTGGCCCGCGCGGCGGTCCGCGGCCGAGATATCGGGACGCGAGGTCGTCTTCATCCTCGACTCGTCCGGCTCGATGTCCGGGTCGAAGTGGACGACGGCCACCCGCGCCGTGAAGGGATTCCTGCGCGGGCTCGGGAGCCGCGACACGATCCGGCTGGTCGAGTTCGACGACAACTGGACCGAGCTCGACAACGCCGCCTTGCCCTTCAACCAGACGACGCTCGATCGCGCCGACGCCTGGATCGACGGCCTCAGCGCCGACGGCGGCACCGAGATCCTGCGCCCGCTGGAGGCCATGCTCCGCCGCGGACGCGATCCCGAGCGCGAGCGCATAGTCGTTCTCTTGACCGACGGACAGGTGGGGAACGAGGCCGAGGTGCTCGAGGCGGTTCGGCGACACGCCGGCGGCACGCGCATCTTCACGCTCGGGATCGACTACGCTGTCAACGACGCCATGCTCAAGGGCATCGCGCGCCGCACGCAGGGCTCCTGCCTGCTCCTGACTCCCGACGAGGATGTCGAGGGCGCCATCCTCACCCTGACGCGTCGCTTCTCGTCCCCGATCCTCACCGGGCTCAAGATCGATGGAACGGCACCCGCGATCGAGCACTTCCCCGCGGACCTGCCCGACCTCTTCGCCGGTGAACCGCTCGTCGTGAGCGGGCGCTTTCGCGGCGCCGCTCCCGCTCACGTGAATCTCGTGGGCAAGGAAGGGCGCGACCCGTGGAGGGCGGAGCTGACACCGCATCGCGTCGCGGCGGGCGGCGTCGACCTGGGCGCGCTTGCGGCCAAGGCCGAGATCCAGGCCATTCTTGACGGTGCGGAACGCGCGGACGAGTCCGCCACGCGGCGCCGCGTGGTGCCGATCGCCCTGGCCAACAATCTCTCGTCACCGTGGACCGCGTTCGTCGTCATCGAACGCCGCACGGTGCGAGCGGATACGGGTCTCGTCCACGAGATCGAGGTTCCCGTCGCCTTTCCTCAAGGGTGGAATTGGAACGCCGTCTTCGGACCACGCGGTGGACGTGGAGGAGCTCCGTCCCTGGCCCGAGTCGCCGGCAGGCTCTTCTCCACCGTCATGCCCACGGCGAGCGCGCCTCCGTCGCCCGGGATTTCCGGCTACGGTGTCGCCGCCGACGGCTCGTGGAAGGCCGACGAGGTCGAGGCGGCGGGAAACAGTCCGTCGGTCACCGCCGAGGTCCAGGCGCGCCGGTACCTGGTGCGTCATCAGCGCGCGGACGGCTTCTGGCAGGTCTCGGGTTCGAACAACGTCCGCGTCACCGCGCTCGCCCTGCTGGGACTCCTCGCGGAGCCCGCATCACACCAGGCCGCGATCGATCGAGCGGCAACGGCGCTCTCGTCGTCTTCGCTCCGCGGCGAGGACGCGCTGACGCTCGCTCTCGTCAAGGCGGCGCTGGAGCGTGCGGCTAGGGAGACGGGGGAGAGCTCATGGGCGCAGGCGGCCTCGAAGATTTCAGGCGCCTTCGCCCTGCCTCCGGATGCCGAACTCTCGCGCCTCGGCGCGACCGACGATGCTGAATCGCTGGCGACTCTGGCCCTGGCCACCGCACGGACAACCTCCGGCGCGGAATCCGGCCGGGCCTTGGCCTCGACCCGGCTCGTCGGTCGCATCGAGCGCGCGGGAGCCTTGGCCGGCGTCGTCTCCATCGACGGCCGTCCCTCGCTTACGCTCACCGCCCTGGCCGCCGCCCTGGCACGGTAACAACTGGTCGTGGGGACGGCGATGGGATGGGACCTCGACGTCGGATAAACTGGGACCGTGAAAGCGGCCGCGCCATCCGTCATCGTCTTCGACCTCGACGGGACCCTCGTCGAGACCCACCGCGACATCGCGGCATCGCTGGCGCATGTACGCGCCCTGCACGGCCTCGGCCCTCTCGCCCTTGAAGACGTGCCGCCGCTCCTCGGGTGGGGCGTGGAGCACCTGCTCTCCAAGGCCCTCGGGATCGATTCGGCCTCAGCGATCGAGACCGCGCGCGCTCAATATGCGGCGCATCATGACGAGCACTGCGCCGATCACGCCCGGATCTATGACGGCGTCGTGGAATCGCTCTCCGCGATCCGCGCCGCCGGCATCGGCGTCGGGCTCCTCTCCAACAAGCCGCACCGCTTCTGCGTCCGCCTCCTTGATGCCCTCGCGCTGACCCCGTTCTTTCACGCCGTATTCGGCGCCGATGCCGTCGCCTGGAAGAAGCCCGATCCCAGGGGGCTCCTGCATGCGGTCGAGGCGACAGCCCGCGCGTCCGGGCGCGCGGCTTCCCCCTCCACCGCACTTTACGTCGGCGATTCCGCCGTCGACATCGAGACGGCGAGGGCGGCCGGCGTCGGCATTGCGTTCGTGAAGACGGGCTACGGTCGGATCGAGGAGCAGGCGCCCGACTACGAGTGGGAAACCATGCGTGACCTCCGCGATACCTTCGACCTGGCTGTCGCCGCGCCTTGACCGCCTGGTCGATGAAGACCGTCCTGGTGTTCACAGCGCTTCTCTTCTTCGCCGCGCATCGCGCGGGGAGTGAGCCGGGACCGGAACCAACTCCCGTTGACGCTCTATCCGCCGCGGCCATCACGAGTTCACAGCTCGTGGACCTGGACGGTGATGGGCTGGTTGAGGAAGTCGTCGCTCTCCGCGGGGCCGGCGGTGTGACACCGGACACGCTCGGACGGGCGTGGCCGCCCGAGACCGCCGTCCTGGGCGCGGGAGGGCTGTTGGTTCGCGCGCTGGGCGGAGCGCGTCCTGGAGCGGGGGCATGGAGCGGATTTCGACACGCGGAGTATGCGCCCTTCATGGTCCGCTTCGCCGATATCGACGGAGACGGCGAGACCGAGATCGTCGCCGGCGTCTTCGATCGGGGCGCCGCGACCGCCACCGCCCCTCGAGGCAAACTGCGGCAACAGCTCCATCTCTTCCGGTGGCGCCGGGGTCGGCTGACGCCGCTCTGGTTCTGCGGGCGGCGGTACGCGGATTTCGAGCTTGCCTCTCTTGGTGGGCGAATCCGTTTGCTCGAACTCGCGCATGCTCGTAGCGTCTTTCAGCTCCAGGTCTTTCACTGGCAGGGCTTCGGTTGGTGGCGCGACAGCGCGGTCGACCTCGGCCCCGGGCCCGTGAGGTTGGTCCGGGACGGGAACACCGTCCTCCTGGAGCGCGCCGATGGGCGCCGCGTGGAGGTGGGATGGGATGACGTTAAGAATGAGTTGCGGTTCGTTCCGCACTGAAGAGAGGAATCTCGTGCGCACTCTTGTCCGGCATCATCATTCGGTTGTCGCCGCTCTCGCGCTCCTCGCGCTGTTGCCCTCGCTGGCTCTCGCCGCGGTTACACACGGGCCACGAAGCGCGCTCATGCCGTCCTCGCCGACACCGGCGGCAAGCGCCTTCGCTGTCATGGATGCCGCCCAGGGCCGCGACGACTTTCCCCGTATCCGGCAGACGGTGCGCTACCAGCGCATGAACTGGGAGACGGGCGACGCGAGCTGGGTGCGGCGGTCACTCCCCGATTCCGCGCCGTTCCTGCCGACCCGGCCGCTGGCGGCACCGGCTCCCGCGTCGCTGACGATTCGCGCGTCCGTCCCGGACTATCGCGTCGATCCGGGACTCTCCAACGTCATCAACGCCCGCGACTTCGGCACGTTCGCCCCCGACCAGCGCCGTCGCCTCGAGCAACTGGGCTTCGTGGTCACGACGGCCGATCAGCCGCAGATGTTCTACATCTACGAGCAGAACGTGTATGCCAACCTGCCGAACTTCGTGACGACCGACGTCTTCCTCCACACGCTTGGCGATCTCTACGCCTACACCCTGAAGACCGTCGAGCGGCGGGTGCTCTTCGGCTGGACCCTCCACCTGGCGCGCGCCCTCCGCGCGGAGTCCCTGCGCCAGGCGCGAGCATCCGCCGACACGGCGCTCCGGACGGCGGCCCTGGAGAATGCCGCGTACTTTGCCGTGGCCGAGGAACTGCTCTCCGGCCGGCGCGTCACCTTGCCGCCTATCGCCGCCGCGATCGTGCGCTCCGAGCTGGCGCGCATCCGCGCGGCCGCGGGCATGGCCATCTCGTTCACGGGCCACGAGGTGGACTACGGCGAGTTCCGGCCGCGCGGGCACTACACGCTCTCCGCCGACGCAAAGAATTATTTCCGCGCCGTGCAATGGCTGGGCCAGGTTCCCTTCGACCTGCCCCGCGACGAGTCCTTCTCGAAGGACGTGCTCCGCGCTCAGCTCGCGATCCTGGCGCTCCGCGATGGCAAGGGATCGGGCGCTCTGCGCGCGGTCACGGCCGAGGCCATGCGTCGGCGCATCGACGACCTCGTCGGGCTCTTCACCGCCCAGCCGTCCACGCTCTCGCCGCAGGAATGGCGGGGCGCGATGGTGTCCGTCTACGGCGACTCGGCGACCGCGGCCAGGCTCCTTGATCCGGGGCTCCAGCGGCGCTTCCTGACCACGGTGCGCGCGGTCCCCCAGCCCCCGATGCGGCGCATCACGGCCGAGACGCTCTCGCCCTGGCACATGAGGTTCCTCCCGCGGCGCGCGGTCCTGGATGCAGAGATCATGCAGAAGCTCGTTGGCCTCGACCGCCCCCACTCCCGCGCCATCGACGTCATGACCGTTCTCGGAAATCCCCGCGCCCGCGACCTCGTGGAGGCCTCCGGCCGCGCCGGGCTCCCGGACTGGTATCCGGAGCGGATCGAGGAACTGCGGCAACGGGTGGCGGGGTTTGTTCCCGAGCAATGGGCGGCGGGGATCTATTCCGGGTTCCTCTGGCTCTACAACGCCGTGGCGCCGGTGACGGGGACCGGAACGCCGTGGTTCACGCGGTCGACGGCCTGGATGGATCGCTGCCTGACCGCGGCGGCCGGGAGCTGGGCCGAGCTGCGACACCACACGATCCTCTACTCCGAGTCCTACGGCGCCGAGGGCGGCGGTGACGTCTACCAGACCGAGCTCCCCAAGGGCTACGTCGAGCCGAACCCCGTCTTCTTCCATCGCGTCCGGTGGTTGTCGGAGAAGCTCCGCGCCGACCTCTCCTCGCGCGGATGCCTGACGGAGCGCATGGACGAGAAGCTCGTACTCTTCACGGAGATGGCGCGCCAGGCGGCGACGATTGCGGGGAAGGAACTGGAGTGGCGGTCGATCACGGAGGAGGAGTACAAGTTCATCCACTTCATCGGGAGCGACCTCGCAAAGATCACGACCGGGTGCCTGCTCAACGACATCGATGACGCGCGCGGCATCTGGGATACGTTGCCCGAGTCTCAAAAGAGCATGGCCATGGTCGCCGACGTGGGCACCGCCCGCGGCCAGGCCTTGACCGTAGCGACGGGTCTTGCGCAGGAGCTCTACGTGGCGGTGCCTTCGCGCCGAGGGCCGCGGCTGACGCGCGGCGCCGTCTACGAGTACTTCGAGTTTCTCCAGCCGATCGAGGATCGCCTGACCGATGAAGCGTGGCGGACGCGCCTGGCGTCCGATGCGCGGCCCGTCCCGACGGCGTGGCAGGGCGCCTACCGATCCCCGTCCGCAAAGCCCGCGCCCACGGGATTGGCCGAGCAGGAAGGTCTCGGCTTCGACTACACGTTCACGGCGGATTAATGGCGCGGATGATGTCGCGGTTCGGTCTCGTGGCCTGCGTCGCCCTCGCCGCTCTCGGCTGTGGCCGGGCGCCGGTCTCGCTTGTCCTGGCGGCCGGCACAACGCTCGTCGACGCAGGCACGCTCGACGGGTGGGTGCGGGCGTTTACCGACGAGACCGGCATCGGGGTGCGGCTCGTGGGCGTCACGAGCGCCGAGGGGTTCCGGCTGGGATCGTCCGGATCGGCGGACGTGCTCGTGACCTTCGACCCGGAGGGGGAGCGCGCGTTCGTGGCGTCCGGGAGTTCGTTGGCCGACTATCCCTTCCTGCCCAATCACTACGTCCTCGCGGGGCCCGAGAACGATCCCGCGGGCATCCGCGGCCTCGGCGCCCTTCATGCGATGCGCCAGCTCGTTCGTCATCCGTTCGTCTCGCGCGATGATGGATCCGGGACGCACAAGCGCGAGCTGATGCTCTGGCAGGCGGCGGGTGTGCGCCCGCGCTCCAGCGTTGCCGCGGGGGCGGGAGCCGGTGCCACGCTGCGGATCGCCGACGAGCGGAATGCCTACACGTTGACCGATGCGATCACGTTTGCCGCGTTCGCGCCGAGCGTGCGGCTGAAGGTGCTCGTCGATTCCGACACGATGCTCGACGCCCGCTACACGCTCCTCATCGTCCGCCAACCCGGCACCGATGCGTCGTCCTTGAAGCGCCAGTCCGCGGCCAACCAGCTCGCGGCGTGGCTCCTGAAGAAGGCCTCCGCCTCATGAACGGGCTCGACGCCGTCGTGACGGTCATCTCGGACCCGGCCGTTCTCGCGATCACCCTGCGATCGCTCCAGGTCTCGGGGCTGGCTACGCTCCTGGCGCTCGTGGTGGGTGTACCGATCGGGGCCTGGGTGGCCTTGCGATCGTTTCCCGGCCGTCGCGCCGTCGTCGCGCTCCTCTACACGGGCATGGGTTTTCCGCCCGTCGCCGTCGGGTTGGGCGTACTCCTCCTGGTCTGGCGCGACGGGCCGCTGGGCGGTCTCGGCTGGCTCTACACCGTGAACGCGATGATCCTCGCGCAGTGGATCATCGCGGCCCCCGTCGCCGCCGGCCTCACCTACTCGGCCGTCGCCGCCGTGCCGTCGCGGTTCCGCACGACCGCGCTTGCTCTCGGCGCTTCCCCGCTCGCCGCGGACCTGGCGGTCCTGCGCGAGGCCCGCATCGGGCTCTGGGTCGCGGGCATGGCCGCGTTCGGCTCGGTGATCTCGGAGGTCGGCGCGGTGATGATGGTCGGCGGAAATATCGCCGGCGAGACGCGCGTCCTCACGACGGCCATCATCCAGGAGGCGCGGCTCGGCCGGTTCGGCATCGCGCTGGCGCTGGCCGTCGTCCTCGTGGGCATCAGCTTTCTCGTGCACTACGCGCTGACGGTGCTCCACGAGGAGGAGAAGCGGTCATGAGCGCGCTTCCTTCTGGATGCGGCTGGGACGGGAGCGGCGCGGCGTGAGCGGGATCCTTCGGGCCGAGGGCCTGGTCGTCGATCTCGGCGCGGCGCGGATCGCGATCGACGAGCTGACGGTGGCCAAGGGCGAGTGCCTGGCCATCCTCGGTCCCAACGGCGCGGGAAAGACGACGCTCCTCAAGTGCCTCGGCCTCCTTCGTCCGCCCGACGAGGGCCGGCTCTGGCTCCTCGGGGAGGAAGCGGCACCCTCGACGCGCCATGGTCTACGCCGTCGCATCGCGTCGCTCCTGCAGGATCACGCGCTCTTTCGGGGGAGTGTGCGTTACAACGTCGGCTACGGCGTCGAGGATCCCGAGGACATCGACGTCGCCCTCGAGCTCCTGGGCGTGGCGGACCTGGCGGAGCGCGACGTCCGTACGCTCTCGGGAGGCCAGGCGCGTCGCGTCGCCCTGGCGCAGGTCCTGGCGCGCGCCCCGGAGATCCTCTTCCTCGACGAGCCCACCGACGGCCTGGACGAGTCAGCCCGCACCGCGCTCCTTGCCGATCTCGGCCGCCTGAAGCGGCGGCTCGGGCTGACGATCGTCCTCGTCACCCACAGGCGGCTCGAGGCCGTCGCTCTCGGGGATCGCATCGGCGTGATGCGCGACGGCCGGCTCGTGCAGGTGGACCGCACCGAGGCCGTCCTGGCGCATCCCGTCGATCCCGATGCCGCCGACTTCCTCGGGTTCGAGAATCTCTGGCGCGGCGTCGTGACGGATTCGGCGGGCGGCGTCGTGACGGTTCAAGTCGGCCCCGGCGCGATGCTCCAGGCGGTCGGCGACGTGCCGCACGGCCGCGAGGTGATCGTGGGGGTGAAATCGGAGGATGTCGTCATCAAGGTGAGCGGCGACGACGGCGTCTCGCGGCGCAACCATCTCGTGGGGCGCATCGAGGCCGTCGAGCCGCGCTGGTCGCTGATGGGCCTGAGGCTTCGCGTGCTGGTCGGCAGGGAGGACACGCACACCGAACTGCACGCGCTCGTGACGCGCCGTTCCGCCGAGGACCTGGAGCTGGAGGAAGGCCGGATCGTCGTCGCCGGCTTCAAGGCCATGCACGTCCGCGTCTGGGAGACGGGCGGGGAACGCGACGTGGATGAGACCTTGAGCAGGCCCGTCGCGGGCGCCGGTCGCGAGCGCGTCGCTCGTGAGCGCGTCGCTCGTGAGCGTGTCGCTCGTGAGCGCGTCGACGATGACGCGACGGCGGAGTAGGAGACGGTGACGCGCCGCGTGAAGCAGAAGGCCCCCGCGTTCTCCGCGGCCGAGACGAAATTGCGTTCCGCGTGGTCGGCGGCCGCTCGCCGCATGTTCCGCCTGACGGCCCCGACGACCCGCACGCGCACCAAGGCCGGCGTCGGGCTCATCATCCGCGACCGGCGCGGCCGGTTGCTCATCGAGCGTCGTTCCGACTGCGGGCTCTGGGGACTCCCCGGCGGCCGGATCGAGCCCGGCGAGTCGATCGTGGACGCGGCTGTACGCGAGGTGCGCGAGGAGACAGGGCTCACGATCCGCGTCACCGGCCTGCAGGGCGTCTATGCCGAGGCGAAGGACCGGATCGTCTGCTACCCCGACAACGGCGACCAGCGACAGCTCATCGACATCGCCGTGATCGCGCGCGTGACGGGAGGGCGCCTGAGAAGGAGCCACGAGAGCCTGGAACTGCGCTGGGTGGCGCGAAATGAAGTGCCGTGGGCCTTTCTCTGCCCCGCGGCCCGAACCCCGATCCGCGACGCGTTCCGGGGCCGAACCGGCGTCCTGGGGTGAGCGCGGAGGAGGGGAACCCGCGAGGCCGCGTGCGCCTCTCGAACCCCGTGGCGCGGATCATCCTGGGGCTTGTTGGCGTCCTCTTCCTGCAGGCGGCGTTTCTTCTTTTCTGGAGAGCCATGCCGCCTGCCGGCTCGCCCCTGCCGGCGAGGGAAGGTTATTCGGCCGAGGGAGAGCGCCGGGTGAGCATGATGCCGGATGGGGAGGTCCACGCGGTGGGGGAGACCGTCACGTTCACTTTCGGATTCACGTGCCACGACACGTCGCGCGGCGATCGCGTCTTCGCGTCCTTCCTGGTCCGAGGCGATACGCCGATTGCCGCGTCCGCCTATGGTCTCGGCGCCGTCAGCCTGTATGCCCCGCCCCGCGTGACGCTGACGCTCACCGATGCCCTCGATACCGGCATGATCGTGCGCGGGTGGACCATCGCGCGCCTGTCACCCGGCGACAGCGTCGTCCTGGCGGTGGAACTCCTCATCGGTGGTGAAGCCGTCGGGGATTGGAGACTCCTTTACGGCATGGAGCGCGATCCGACCGACCCGCCGGAAGCCGACCGCATCGTTCGCCGGCGGCTTAATGTCCGGAACAAGGCGGCAAGTCCCGTGGTGACCGTCACCCCCAGGCAGAGCCAGGGCAGAAGCCACCCGAAGCGGTGATAGAGGGTTCGCTCGCGGATAGCGGCGATCCGTCCCGTGAGGATGCCTTCGACATCCAGCGGCGTCGACGCAATCCATCGTCCCCCGGGATCGATGATCTGCGACGGCCCCGAGGACGCCGCCCGAACAAACCATCGCCTCGATTCCACGGCCCTGAGAGGAAGGAGCGCGGCGTGTTGGCTTCGCTGGATGTCGCCCCAAGCCGCCGGGTCATACGAGGGAACGAGAAAAAACTCCGCGCCGAGCGCGGTCAGCTTTCGGGACAAGTCCGTGAAATTCTCGTCGAAGCAGATCTGGACACCCGCCGTTCCCGAGCTCGTCCGGAAGACCTCCAGGTCTTCCCGTCGCGCGTAGCCGAAACCCGTCAGCGATTTTTCCATCGAGGGGATGAGGTGCTGCTTGGTGTGACGCCCCAGGTATCGGCCGTCGGCGTCGAAGACGAGCGCGCAATTTTCAAGGCGTGCCGAGTCGATGGGCGACGAGGCGACGAGGACTCCCGCCACGAGGCACACGTTGTTCTCGCGAGCGAGTCGAGCCAGCACTTCGCCTTGCCGCGTATCAAGCTCCGTCATGTAGTGGGCGCCCTCCGGCCACACGATGAATCGGGGCTCGGTGGCCGCGGCCTCCGCGACCAGCTTGGTCACGCGGCCCGAGGCGTAGTTCTCATATTGGATGGCGGCCACGGGAATGGTTCCTGGTTGAAACGAGGGAACCATGGCAAGGCCGCCGATGTAGATCGTGCCAAGCACGGCGACCACGCCGGCCCAGCTCGCCTTGGAACCCCTGAGCCCCCACAGCACGAGCAGGTTGACGAGAACAATGACAAAGGAGAGGCCATACACGCCGATGATGCTCGCCCATTGCAAGGCCGCGAGGTCTGCGTGCAGGGCCGAACCGGGGGTCAACCAGGCGCACTCGAACCACCAGACCTCCGCGCGAAAGAATTCAAGGCCCACCCAGATTGTCGGAGTGAAGAGGAGAACACGCCATCGTCGGCCGCCGGCGGCCACGTGGAACCACTCGGCGAAGAGCCCTATCCAGAGGGCGAGGAGGAGCCAGAAGGCGAGGGCCGCCACCCCGAAGGGCTGGGCGAACCAGGAGAGGCTGAGGGAATAGAGCACGAGACCCGTTGCCAGGCCCAGGTACAGGGCGCCGCGTGTGGACAAGGCTCGCTCGGCCGCCCACAAGAGCGGTATCAGCGCGATCCAGACGAGGCCGGAGACGTGGTGCGGTGGAAGCGAGAGGTGCAGGAGCAAGCCGCTCAGGAGTGCGGCGACAACTCGCGACAGCAACGTCAATCGTCGAGCCATTCCAGGTCGGACCGTTCACCGGTGGACCAGGCGGCCATCGGGCGTCGCGTGGCTTCATTGAAGCCGCCACAGGCTGTCGCCAATTCGTCGAGCGCTTGCTGGTCGAGGACGAATCTGGGGGCGGCGGCCTCCATGCGGGAGATGGCTCT
Source organism: uncultured bacterium (assembly GCA_964548165.1). GTDB lineage: Bacteria > UBA8481 > UBA8481 > UBA8481 > UBA8481 > CAZJQD01. Next base: position 8,171 of record CAZJQD010000041.1, on the reverse strand, counting down.
CTCGCGAGCCAGGCGCCATTGCCGCCAGTCCTGCACCTCCTGGCGCGAGCCCCGCACGGCTTTCCATCGTTCCGCCAGGTACGCGGATAGGCCGCGTGCAATCACGGGATCGGGATGGTCGAGAAGCGCCAGGTACTCCGGAAGGCTTTCCACGGGCATGGAGGCGCGAAACAAGAGGACGAGCGGCCGGATGTCTCCGCCGCGGACGCGAGCGACATTGTAGAGGGAACATAACGTGTCGCGGGGGAGGAGCGTGAATAGAGCCAGCCCAGCGAGAAAGGCGACGGTGTAGCGGCGCAAGAGCCAGAGCAGGTTCTTGCGCCGGGACACCTTCATCCCGATGAGCGCCAGGCCCGCGATGACGATCAGAGTCCCGAAGACCCCGGCCATCCTGAGGGGCGTCAGGCCGCTGATGTCGATGTAGTAATGAATTCTTCCCAATACACAGGCGGCCATGAGAATGTCCAGGCCCACCCAGAATTGCGCCAGCCGCGAGATGACGCGTGTCCACCGTGATGACAGTTGCGACTCGGCGGTGGCCGCCCCGATGCATAGCGTGCTCAGGGCCAGTGCCAGGGTGAGCCAGAACGTGCCTCGACGTGCATACGTCGAGTCGGTAATCCCGTCCGGCAACGCGGAGCGGATGAAGAGGTAGTTGATGTCCACGGCAATGTAGACCGCGAAGAGAAGGCAGGCGGCCGCCAGGATCATCAGCGCACTGCGCGCGATCGTGTCGCTCCATTTTCCACCCTCTCGCACCACCTGGTCCTCGATCCGAGGAAGGATCGCGGACGCCGCCGGCGCGATGAGAACGGTGGTGACGGCCGCGGCGATCAGCCAGAACAGCACTCTCGTGGGGCTCGGGATCATGAATTCAACCAGCCAATCCAGGAGCGCGCTGAGGCGGAATAGAACGGTGATCTCCTCCCAGGCGCGTTCAATGACCGGATTGGCGGCCACGAAGATGGAACCGAATATGCCAATTGCCAGGCAGGTCAGGGTGACCGGGATCAGCCAATCCCGCCACGGACCGCCGCGGGCATTCCTGGTCCAGCTTTGCACGTTGCCCACGTGTTCCGTCAGTCGTTTCAGATGGACTCGGGCATGCCCCGTAGCGGCCAGGGCATCCAGCCAGTGGTCCGCCTTGGTTCTTGCAATGGCGAGCGCGATGGCCAGGAAGAGTGGTGGCAGGATCGTCGTGAGCAGGCCCGGTTGCCAGGTGCCGCGCAGGCCCAGGACCATGGCGATGGTGAGTGGAAGCGCGGCGCCCTGGCGACGATGAGGCACCGACAGGAAGAGAAGGGGGCTCCAGAGAAACATCAGCAAGCCAAACCCGGTGGCCCCGAGGCGCCTGTAGAGGAAGAAGTCGAAGAGCGCGATGCTGAGGAGCACGGCGATCGTTTCAGAATTCGCCGGGCCGTTGATCCGCGGCTCGGCGTTATCGGGGGGCGACGGGACTCCAGGGAGCGATTGCTGGCCGACACATGACCTCGGCGCAAGTCCCGCATCGCATTCCGGGTTCACTGGCACGGGACGAGACGCAGGGTCCGGTTCCGGGTTCGTGCCGTCCTCGGTCACTTAAAGCTTCCGCTTGAGCTTCTGCGCGAGGACGAGCTTCTCGCGGATGACGTCGGGGTCCAGGCCCCGGGACGCGAGGAGGCGCGGGTGCCTGGCGACGGCGGATGCGATCTGCTCCATGCGGGCCATGAGCTGGCGGGCGACGGGGCGGTGGGCGTCCTGCATGCGGTTGGATTCGGCCAGCTCGACGATGTGATCGACCGATGCCAGGAATCGGCCGAGGGCGCCCGAGGACTGGTCGGCGGCCAACGCGATGAGCTCGGGGCCGTCCGGACCCAGCAGGCGCGCGGCCTCGGCCTCAAGGAGCCGCATCCGCGACTGGAACGTGGCCTCGACGATGCGCTTGTCATAGTCGGACTGCAGTTCCATCGCCTCGGCCTCGCCGGGTTCGACCTCGGGGGCCAGGCCGAACTGCCATCCGTTCACGAGGCGCTTACGCTTGCCGATCTTCTCGTAGACGAAGAACTTGCCGTCCTTGACCTCGTACAGGGCCGGCCGTTTCTCGGCCTTGAGCTTGGTCTCGATCTCCTGCCAGGCGGCGAAGAGGTCCGCGGCGTCACGGTGCCCCGGGAGTTCCTCGAGGTGGCCGACCAGGGTCTCGGCGTCCGCGCCCGCCACGGATCGATAGACGCTGCGGAGATACTCCTGGAAGAGCAGGATGGCTGCGGACCGGTGAGGCTCCGCGTTCATCAATTGACAGCGCGCGTTGAGCATCGGGTAGTCGAGCCCGCATTGCACCTTCAGCGAGCTGAAGTTCTGGGCGAGCAACAGGTGGATGTAGGCGATCTCGCGCTTCTCCTCGAGGCGTCCCGTCCAACCGCCTCCCGGCTTGCGCTCCGGGGCGCCCGTGATGTGGCCCTGGATCGCCCCTGCGCCGTAGAGCGCCACGTATGCCTCGAAGTCGGCGCGCTCCTTCGGGAGCCGGCGGATGCCGTGTTCGAGCTGTTCGCCGCCCTCATCGAGCCCATGCGCGTAGTCCCATTCCCGGCCGTAGATCCAGAGCACGACGCGCGTCGCCAGGCCCTTGGTCTCCTTGCGGGTGACCTCGAAGAAGCGGCCGAGCGCGACGGCGAGCTCGTCGTCCTTCATTTCGCCGTCTCCTCGCCGCCGGTCGATTCAACCCCGCCCGCCTCCTGGCCTGCGCCCTGGGGGCCGCCGCCGTCCTTGCCCCCGGCCAGCTTGCCGGCCTGGGCGCGCACGACGAGCTTATGAGCCTCCGCGTGGACGGCGCGCTCCATGTTCAGGGACGCCAGCACGACGCCGATCCGGCACCGCGCGGCCACCAGGGCGCCATCGACGGCCGAGTTCGGGTCGGCCAGGAGATTATGGACCTCGGCGGACAACCCCAGCATCCGCGACTCCAGCTCGGTCACCTCGCTCTCGAGCCTCTGCATCATGGCACGATCCTCGTTGTCGAGGACCTTACCGGCCTCGTGAGCGGCGACCAGCGGCGTCAGGCGGCCACGAGCCTGGATGTACTGCTGTCGGGCGGCGACGAAGGCGGCCTGCAGGCGTTCGCCGTTCAGCTTGGCGCGCGGCGCGATGCCGACCTCGATGAGCGTGCGGGTCTCCGATTCGGCGCCCAGCGCCGCGGCATTGATGCGCGGGGCCGTGGCCGATCCCCCGATGATGGCGCCGCGCTCCACGTGGATGGTGTGCCCGGCGACGGCGTCGACGCGGATGAGCGAGTCCTTGACGCGGATGAAGCCGCCCGCGAGGAGACGGCATTCCTGGGCTCGCGCGAGGTGGATCGATGCGGGTGTCTGCAGGACGGCCTTGCCACCCCCGAAGACGCCGCCGTGGACGGTGATGTCGTGCCCGGCCTCGACCACGGCGTTCTCGACCGCGCCCTTGATGATGACGCGCTCCGCCGCGCGCACGCGATGCTCGGCGCAGACATTGCCGAGCACCACGACGGAGCCGAGAAAGTTGATGTTGCCGGTCGCGGGGCCGACGTCGCCTGGAACCGTGAAGACGTTATCGACGCTGAGACTGCCGTCCCTTTCGAGGACGACCCGGCCGTCGATGGCGGCGACGAGCTCACGGCCGTCCGGGGTCACCGTCGTGTGACGGCCGGGCTTCAATTGGGCGGCTTGCGCGGGCTCCGGCACGAGCAGGTTGCCGCCGACATCACGGCCGGCGGCGCCCGGCACCGGGTCCACGACGGTCGCCAGGAGCATGCCCGCGGTGACGTTCTCGAGGATGCCGAGCTCCTTGAGGTCGGCCGAACCGTCCTCGCTGACCTTGGCGTGGAGCTTGATGTCCGTGGAGACGAGCTGTTCGACGCGGCCGTGAACGGGCGGCTTGGGCGCGGAGCCCTGCGCGATGACGACCCACGTGCCCTTCTGCTGGGCGGCCTCGGCGAGGCGATCTTCAAGGATCCCGTAGAGAACGCCGCGGTTGGCCAGCGCGGCGCGGAGCATGGTGATCGGTGGCGTGGCGGCCTCGGGATCGAGCCTGAGCTCGGCCATCATGCGGTCCTTGGCGATACGGACCTCGATCTGCTCCTGGGCGGCCGGCACGTGCTTCTCGAGCATAGACTACGCCCCTCTCGCGCGGAGTCCAAGCGCGTCCTCCGGGGTGGTCTCCGGGGCGCCTCCTTGGGTTGCCTCCGGGGGCGCATGCGTCTATCATCCGCCGACTTGGGGTTTGGGAGGATTGTTGTCGATGAATCAGGTTAAGCGGATGTGGTGGATGGCGGCCGTTCTTCTCGTCGTGACCGCGGTCGCGGCGTGCGGCGGACCGACGAGCGGAGGCGCCGCCGCCGAGCGGGCAACGCGGGCGGATGTGGCCACGGGGGACATCCTCATCGGCGCCGCCGGCCCCATGACGGGCGACCTCGCGCAGTTCGGCCAGTCCCTCCTGAACGGGATCAACCTGGCGGTTGACGAGCTCAACGAGGCCGGGGGCATCAACGGCCGTCGGTTCCGCGTCGAGGTCGGCGATGACCAGGCCAAGTCTTCCGAGGGAACCCTGGTCGCCCAGCGCTTCGCGGGAAACATGGACATCGTCGCCGTGATCGGACACTTCAATTCCGGCATCTCCATCCCGACGTCGGCCATCTACGACAAGTTCGGGCTCGTCCAGATCACCCCGGCGTCGACGAATCCCAAGTACACCCAGCAGGGTTTCGCTCGCTGTTTCCGCAACATCCCGAACGACGACGAGAACGGCCGCCAGCTCGGCGATTTCATCGGCAGCCAGGGCTGGAAGAAGATCGTCATCTACTTCGCGAACAACGCCTATGGCAAGGGGTTCGCCGACGTCGTGGAGGCGCGCGCAAAGGAGCTGGGCGTCGAGATCCTCGATCGCCAGGCCTACGACCCGGACCGCGACGAGGATTTCCGCCCCGTGCTCACCCGTTGGAAGGGCCTGGGCTTCGATGCCGTGGTCCTCGCCGGAGAAAATCCGAAGGGCGCGATCATCATCTCGCAGGCCCGCGAGGTCGGCATCAACAAGCCGTTCTGCGGCGGCGACGGCATCGCCTCCAACGAGCTCTGGAAGATCGGCGGCGCCGCGGCCGAGGGGACTTACGTGACGTCCTACTTCCATTCGAGCGATCGCCGGCCCGAGGTCCAGGCGTTCATCGAGGCCTTCAAGACGAAGTATGGGCAGGAGCCCGATGTCTGGGCCGCGCAATCCTACGACGCGATGCGCGTCCTGGCGGAGGCCATTCGCAATGCCGGATCCACCAATCCGGACAAGGTTGCCGCGGCTCTCCATGCGGTCTCGGGCTGGTCCGGGGTCACCGGTGCTCACACCTTCAACGATGTCGGCGATGTCGTCGGCAAGAAGGTGCTCGTGACCGTCGTGCGAAACGGCGCCTTCGAGCTCGTGGAGGCGGCGCCGACTGCCTCGGCGGCGCCGACTGCCTCGGCGGCGCCGACTGCCTCGGCGGCGCCGGCGGCGGCGGCGAGAAGCCGCTAGGGCGCCCAGCGGCGCCGGGGGAGCCCGGGGTCGATGCTGGAGCAGTTGATCGGCGGCCTTGCCCTGGGCGGCGTCTACGCCCTCATCGCGCTCGGCTATACCATGGTCTACGGTATCATCGGCCTCATCAACTTCGCGCACGGCGAGGTGATGATGCTGGGCACCTTCTACGTCTACGCGTTCTCGACCGGGGTCGATCCGGCCGTCGCCAGCGCGCTGGGCGTCTTCGCGGGCTGTACCGTCGTGGCGGCCTCGGAGGCCCCCTTGCGCGTCCGCATGGCTCATCGTCCCCGGGCAGCGTCCCTCGGCATCGCCGTCCTCTGTGGCGTGGCCGGAGGCTGGGCGGCGCGCGCGGCGGCCATCGCGTCCCTGCATCCCGCTCCGGCCATCGCGCTCGCCCTGGTCTACGCCGCTGTCCTCGGGGTGGCGCTCGAGCGCCTCGCCTATCGCCCCTTGAGGAACGCCCCCCGCCTCGCACCGCTCATCAGCGCCATCGGCGCCTCGCTCTTCTTTCAGAACCTGGCCCAGCTCATCTTCGGAACCCACCGCCAACCGCTCGCGATGGCCGACGCGCTCTCGGGCCGTACGCTGCCCGGGACCGACGTGCCCCTGACCTACGCGCTGATCATCGCTTCCGCCGTCACCGTGATGGTCCTCCTCCATCTCTTCATCACGCGAACCCGCCTGGGCACGGCGCTTCGCGCGACGGAGCAGGATCGCAAGGCCGCGGCGCTCATGGGCATCAACATCAACATGACCATCGGTCTCACCTTCGCCATCGGCTCGTCGCTCGCCGCCATCGGCGGGCTCCTCTTCTCCATCCACCAGAAGACCGTCTGGTCCTACATGGGATTCATGGCCGGCATCAAGGCCTTCACAGCCGCCGTGCTCGGGGGGATCGGCTCCGTTCCCGGCGCCATGTTCGGCGGCTTCCTCCTGGGGCTCATCGAGTCCCTCGGCGCCGCCGCGCTGCCGGAGGCCGGCTACAAGGACGCCATCGCGTTCACGATCCTGATTCTCGTCCTGCTCTTTCGTCCCACCGGGCTCATGGGCCGCAAAGCCCAGGTCAAGGTCTGATGGCGGACAGGCGCGCCTCTGTGACCGAGCTTCACGATCCCCGCTGGCGCCGCCGCGTCGCTCGCCGCTGGTTCGTCCTCGCCGCCCTGTTTCTCGCTCTGCCCGCGCTCCATGCCTGGACACCGCATATCACGTGGACGATACCCGAGTTCGCCCTGGGAACCTTCATCGTGCCTGCCAGCCGCGTCGATCTTCATCTCGGGGTCTACACGCTCGCCCTGCTCTACGTCTCCATCGCCATGGGGCTCTCCCTGGCCATCGGATTCCTCGGCCTCCTCGACCTTGGCTTTGCCGCCTTCCTCGGCGTGGGCGCCTACACCTTGGCCATCCTCGTCGATGCCGTGCCCGGGGCCCCGTGGTGGGTGTGGCTCCCGGCCTGCGGCCTCGCGGCCGGCCTGGTCCGCGCCGCCCTGGGCGCCACCTGCCTGCGCCTGCGCGGCGATTACCTCGCCGTCGTCACCCTGGGATTCGGCGAGATCTTCGTCACGATCGTGAAAAATGATCCCTGGGGGCTGACCGGCGGCCCCGACGGCATGAACCTCTCGCTCATCCGCCTCGAGATGACCGAGCTGACGCGCTACGCGATCGCGTTCGCGGCCGCGGCGCTGTCCATCTATTGCGTCTACCGGATCAAGTTCTCGCGTCTGGGGCGCGCGTTCGAGGCCGTGCGCGAGGATGAGATCGCGGCGGAGGCCATGGGCATCCCGGTCTTCCGCGTGAAGCTGCTCGCGTATGCGCTCGGGGGCGTCATCGCCGGGATCGCCGGCGGGATCCTCGCGATCGAGGTCGGGACCGCGCATCCGTCGAACTATGACTTCTACGAGTCGGCGCGCGTGGTAGCCATGGTCGTGTTGGGCGGCGTCGGCTCGCTCTTCGGCGCCGCGTCGGGCGCGATCGCCTTCGTCGTGCTCCTGGAGGTCTTTCGCCCCCTGATGGAGTATCGCCTGCTCATCTTCGGGGCCGCGATGGTGCTCGTGATGATCCTCGCGCCGCAGGGCCTTCTTTCCAGCGAGCGTCGGCGCGCGCGCGCGCGCAGGCTCGGCCAGGATACGCCGAAGGTGTCGCTGTGACCGGCGGCAACGACCTGATCCTCTCCGTCGAGGCCCTGACGCAGAGGTTCGGGGGCGTCGTCGCCGTCGCCGACCTGGATCTCGTGGTGCAGAGGAATTCCATCACGGCCGTCATCGGTCCCAACGGCGCCGGCAAGACCACGCTCTTCAACTGCGTGACCGGCATCTACGCGCCCACGGCCGGCCGCATCGTCTTCGACGATCGCGAGATCACGGGCCGCCTGCCGCACCTCGTGGCGGAGACCGGGATCGCCCGCACGTTCCAGAACATCCGCCTCTTCGGCGCCATGACCGTTCTCGAGAATGTCCTGATCGGCGCCTACTGCCGCACCCGCGCCCACATCCTCTCGACGCTTCTGCGCACGCGCCTGCATCGCGACGAGGAGGAGGCCGGCGAGCACAAGGCGTTCGAGCTCCTGGGGCTCCTCGGGCTCGACTCGTCCGCCGATCGCATCGCCGCGTCTCTGCCGTACGGCGACCAGCGTCGGCTCGAGATCGCCCGCGCGCTGGCCACCGAGC
>CAZJQD010000040.1:29739-31284 GCA_964548165.1 uncultured bacterium | reverse complement strand
CCGAGGCCCAGGTCCGCCGCTGGATCTACGAGCCCCGTCCCGGGCAGTCCGAAGAGCGCCGCGTCGTCGTCAGATTCGTCCTCCGCCCGCGGTAGACCGATTCCTTCGCTAAGATTCACCGCGGAGACGCCGAGAACGCCGAGACGAACAAGAAACGGGTGACCTTCTCGAACTTCTGAGAATCGCGAGTCGGATGTCAAAGCGCAATTCGAAACGGATGTCTTTTCAGCACGGAATTTCGAGCCTTGACCGGTCTTATCTCTGCGTTCTCCGCGTCTCGGCGGTGCGATTCATGAATATTCCAGGCCAGGGTTCCGGGACCACATTTAACAAGTTAACAGGTTCGTCACCGGCCCCGGTACAATAAGCCCATGATGCGTGGCGCCACTGTCCCCTTCCTGATGATCCTTCTCGCGAGCGCGCTCCCTGCCGCGGCCTTGACCGTCCCCGACTCCGCCGTCGTCGCTCCTGGGCGGCCTCTCGCGCTCCCCGCTCGGGGCGTCGCCGCCCCGCTCGCCTGGCGGCTCGTCGATAATCGCTCGGGCGCCCGCATCGTCGAGGGCACCTACGTCGCCGGGCTCCTCGACTTCGTCACCGACGTCCTCGAGGCCACCGACGCCCGCGGCGATTCGGCAAGGATGCGCATCCTCGTCAGTCCCGGATTCAGCATCGAGCCCTACGTGATCTCGACGCGGACAGCGATGAGCCATACGTTCCGCGTTCTTCCTCCGGACGCCCGAGTCCGGTTCCGGCTGGACCCTTCCTCGGGATCGGGTGGCCGCATCTCCGAGACCGGCGTCTATCACTCCGGCCTCAGGGACGACACCGTGGACTGGGTTCTCGCCGAGGACGCCGCGGGACGGGTCTCCCTGGCCCAGGTCGAGATCCTCTCCGAGGACACGCAGGGGCGACGCCTGCCGCAGATCCGGCGGTTGGCCTGGTTCGGACGCGTCTTCGAGCTCCTCTTCGGCACCGCGCCGACCCGGGCCGAGTACCACGATTTCCTCGCGGGCGTGAACAACGGCGTGGCGCGCGAGACCTTCGTCGCCGCGTGGCTCGGGGACGAGCGCCTGATCGCGCTCTCCACGGCCGGGGCCTGGAGAGGGCTTACCGGGACCCCGCTCTCCTCCGCGAAGCGGACAGACCTCGCGAACGTCTACCGGCAGGACGGCATGGGCGGCGTTTTAGCCCGGATACTCTCCGACTCGGCCTTCTGGACCCGGACGGCAACCTCCAACCCCGCCGACCCCGCGTCCGCGTGGATCACCCGCGTCTACCTCGAACTGGCAGGCGCTCCCCCGCCGCCCGAGATCGCGCGGGCGCTCAGCTCACGCGCGCGCGCCGGCGAAGAGCGCGCCATCCTCGTTCGCGAGATCCTCTCGGACCCCCAGGTCCGAACCCCCCTCGCACGCCGCGTGATCAATCCCTTCCTCGGGTTGCCGCGCAACGCGCCTCCCCCCGACCACCTCGCGCGCCCGTTCATCGCCGGAGGCAGTTTCGAGGCCGCCACCATCGCCGCCCTCTGCTCCCCCGAGTTCATGCGCT
>CAZJQD010000040.1:0-29639 GCA_964548165.1 uncultured bacterium | reverse complement strand
CCTTCCCTGCGCCAGACCTTCACGGGGCCGTTGGCGAATCCGAAGGTCTCCGTCGGAGCACCGGGGACCGCGGCCGAGGGGAACTCGCGGATGAGCCGCAACGCGGAGTAGAGCCCCTCGCTGCCGTGGAGATTGGCCGTTCCCGCCGCGACCAGCCACTCGCCGGGGCCGATATCCTCGGCTCGCCCTGTCGTCTTCACGACGTAGCGCTCGAGCCGGAAGAACGGCGTGGAGAACGGCCCGACGACCTGGTTCACGTGGATGACGCTTCCCTCCGGGATGTGATCCTCGATCCATCGTCCCGCCTCATACCTCGTGCTCGCGGTGTCCGCGTCGATGCGGAAGTTGCGCACGATCGCGATGTCCGCCGGGATCGTCGCGACAAGGCCTGCGACGAGAACTCCCGCGATCCCGAGGCGCCCGGCGACCGGCCAGACCAGGTCCGCGACGAGAACGGCCCAGAGAGGGCCCAGGACGATGAACTGGCGACACCAGATCGGCCCCAGGTCGGGAACACCGGTCATTCTCCAGCCGTAGTAGAGAGGGAGCGCGAGCGAGGCCACGGCGACCACCCACCGCGCCGGATCCTTCCCTCTGAGGAGCGCGGCGAGCGCGGCGACGGGGCCGAATCCGGCGAGGAGGAGCCCGACGGCGTACGGCAGGATGCCCGAGACCTTCATCGTGGTCTCTACGGTCACGTGCGGCTTGTACCAATCCATGGCGGCCACGGCGTCGGCGGTGACCGAGCGCCAATCGAGTATCCAGTAGGGATTCAAGACCACGAAGACCACGATCGCGCCCATGACGGCCGCGACCGCGCGCACGAACAAGGGCCTGGCGCCCTCCCGGGCCCTCAGGAGCCACGCCGCGGCGAGACCGGAACCGAGGATGAGGTGCGTGACGAACGCGGCGCCGGCGAGTCCCAGCGCCGCACCCGCGAGGAACCAGGCCCACGTCCTCGAACTCCGGGCGGCGCGCGCAGACGCGAAGACGCCGAGAACGCCTAGCGAGGAGGTCAGCGCGACCTGCTTGAGCACCGGTCCCCACGCCAGGAAGCCCGGGGTCGCGGCGGCGAGGACGGCGACGGCCAGGGAGGGACCGCGCGGGAGAAAGAGCCGCGCCAGGCGATAGGCGAACCAGGGCATCAGTGCGGTCCAGAAGACGATCCAGAGCCGGCCGCACGTGTAGAGGTTGGCCATGGACTCGGGATCCCGAAGCACGGCGTCGAGTCCGCCTTTGAGCGGAAAGAATCCCATCAGGCCGCCGGCCGCGATCGGAAGGGCCGCGCCGTAGAAGAGCATGCCCCCGTACTGGAAGAACCGCGGGTTGAAGTCGAGCTGGCGCGGCTTCATTCTCCCGAGCGCCAGCGGCACGTGCATCTCATCCGGCTCCGTGGTGTAGAGCGCCATGCGCCGGAGCGCGCGCATGGTCTCGAGCTCGCGGTCCACCCGGGGCGCCGCGTAGAGGCTGTCCTGGTTGAGCACCTGGCGCAGGGCGGAGTCCGATCCCGCGATCGTGGCCCAGGCCTGGTTCATCCGCACGATGGTCGTATCGGAGAACGCCGGTTCACCGTGTACGGCGGCCAGGCGCTCCCGCGACGGCAACCCGAACCGTACCCCGGAGACCAGGACGCCCGCGTACACCGCCACCAGGGCAAGGACGGCGATCGTGCCCGTTCGGCGCGTCATGGCGTTGCCGCCGCCTACTTGATCGCCGTGATCCAGAGAGAACCGGCGATGGAGCGCAGCCCGGGGGTGCGCTCGACGGCGCGCCCCAGCTTCTCGGCGAGATTCAAGAGGCTGTCGGGAATGAGCGGATACAGGAAGTCATAGAACGTGACGGAGATGCCGGCGAATCCGGCCGCCCTCAGGAGGCGATACATCTGCCCGCGATAGAAGGCGGTCTCGTGCGGCGTATCCCCCACCCGCTCCTTCAGCCACTTGCTCCTCTTCACCACCGCGATCTGGGGATTCGAAAAGTTGGGCTCGGAGAACGCGATGGAGCCGCTGTTGCGGAGGACGCGCCAGGCCTCTCCCAGGGCCTTGTCGGCCTCCAGGTGGTGCAGGACGGAGGAACCGTGCACGTGGTCAAAGACGCCCGGGCGAAACGGCAGGCGATGCAGGTCGCCCTCGACGATATGCGCGTGGAGAAAGGCCCCGTCCTCTCGCCCCTTCAGGAGGAGGTCGTGCGAGACGTCGATGACGACGTAGCGCGGGGCCAGCGGCGCGAGGACGCGGGAGAAGTCGCCGGTTCCCACGCCGTACTCGAGAACCGTCCTCGACCGCTTCATCGCGTCCGCGAGCATCCGGGCGCGACGCGAGAATCGCCGGCGTCCGCTCGTCGAGGACCAGCCCCAGACCTCGGAGGCGTTGGCCATGATCGCCGCGCCGTGAGCGCGCTCCGCTTTCAGGCGAACCGTGATCTCGCCTCCCGCGTCGGCGCCCTCCGGATCAGCCCCGGCATCCTGCGCCGCGCTCCGCACCGCATCCGGCGCCTTCTCGTCACGCATCGGAACGCAACCGGAACCGGAGCCTCAGTAACGCGACGGCGCACATCTGCAAGAGCAGGAACCCGTGGCGGAAGCGCGAGATCTTGGTGTCGCCGTAGGTGCGATCGCGGTAGCGGATCGGCATCTCGACGATGTGGAGATTCTGCCGCGCGGACCCGAAGAGCAGGTCGAAGTCGCCGAAGGGATCGAAGTCCCCGAAGAAACTGCGGTTCGCCTCGATCTTGGCGTAGTCGCTCTTGCGAAGCACCTTGGTGCCGCAGAGCGTGTCGCGGAGCCGCTGGGAGAGGAGGAACGAGAAGGCCATGGCGAAGAACTTGTTGCCCATGAGGTTCAAGGGCCGCATCGCCTTGGCTTCCATCGGGTAGACGAGCCGGGAACCGTTGATGAACTCGCCGCGCCCCTCCTCGATGGCCGCGTAGAACTTCGGCAGGTCCTCGGGCGGCACCGTGAGGTCGCCGTCGAGGATCATGAGGATCTCTCCCGACGCCGCCGCGAAGCCCTTGCGGGTTGCGTCACCCTTGCCCTTGCCGGAACCCTGGTCGATGAGCTTGATGTCGACCTGGCCCGCGTACTTGTCGATCATCTCGAGGATCTTCTCGCGGGTGCCGTCATTCGAGTTCCCGTCGACGAAGATGAGCTCGGTGTGCTTGCCCATCCGCGGCAGGCGCCTTACCGCGTCCTCGATGTTTCCGGCCTCGTTCCGGCACGGGCACATCACCGTGACCGTGTACTCCTTCTCGGGCCGGAGGTTCGCCTCGGGACGCGCCACCATGTAGCTGATGAGCCCCAGGCGGTGGACGACCGGCCACGGGGTCAGGTAGCGGTTCACCAGCTCCGACACCAGGGGAATCCAGACCGGGAGCGCCGTCGAGTAACCGGCGCGGATGCTCTTGAAGCCGTTCAGGTACAGGAGGTTCGTCAGGTCATCGAGGTTGAGCCAGTTGAGGCTCGGCTGCGGCATCCGCTTGCCGATCGCCTCCCCCAGCTTGAGGATGGGGGCCCAGAGGTAGTTGTAGTTGAGGATGACGACGCGGGTCTCGGGCGTGCAGTTCTTGCGGATCGTCCGAAACGCACGCCAGATGTCCTCCACGTCCCCCAGGACGTTCGTGAAGAGGATGACATCGAACGTCCCCTCCACGGTCGCCGTCTGGATGTCCTTTGCGTGGAACTCGAGGTGGGGAAATTTCTTGCGCGCCGCCTCCACCGTCTTCGGGGAGATATCGATGCCCACGCCGCGCGACGGCTGGAGATCGTTGAGAAGGAATCCCAGGCCGCACCCGACATCGAGGATGGTCTTGCCGGGGGATACGAGGTCGCGGGCGAGCGCGGCGAGTTGCTCGTAGTAGTACGAGTTGCGCGCGCGGAACGTCTCCAGGTTGGCGACGTTGGCGTCGTAGAAATCGCGCACCCCGTCGGTCTTGGTGAGCGCTAGCTCAGCGGATTTCATGCCGGTGCTCCTCGTACCACTGGATGGTTTCCTTCAGCCCCTCGGAGAATGGAACCTCCGCCTGCCACCCGATGAACTCGCGGGCGCGCGTCGTGTCGAGGCAACGGCGGGGCTGGCCGTCGGGCTTGGTGGGATCCCAGGCGATCTCGCCGGGAAACCCGACGAGCTTCTTGATGAGCGTCGTGAGGTTGCGGATCGAGATCTCCTCGCCGGACCCGAGGTTGACGGGTTCCGCGCCGTCGTAGCGCTCGGTGGCCGCGACGATGCCCCGCGCGCAATCGCGCACGTGCAGGAACTCGCGCGTCGCCGAGCCCGTGCCCCAGGCCGTGATCCGGTTCTCGCCCCGATCCCGGGCCTCGACGTACTTCCGGATCAGGGCGGGGATCACGTGCGAGGACTCGGGGTCGAAGTTGTCGCGGGGGCCGTAGAGGTTCACGGGCAGGAGGAAGATCGCGTTCATGCCGTACTGCTGGCGGTAGCCCTGGCACTGCACGAGCATGGCCTTCTTCGCAATGCCATACGGGGCGTTGGTCACCTCGGGGTAGCCGTTCCAGAGCTCTTCCTCGCGGAACGGCACCGGCGTCATGTTGGGGTAGGCGCAGATGGTGCCGGTCACGACGATCTTCTCGACGCCCGCGAGGCGCGCCTCCTCGATGACGTGGATGCCCATGGCGATGTTGTCGTAGAAGAACTTGCCCGGGTTCACGCGGTTGGCGCCGATGCCGCCGACCACGGCGGCGAGGTGCAGGACCACGTCCGGTTTCACATCCTGCATCAGCTTGCGGCAGACGTCCTCTCGGCGGAGGTCATGCGTCTTCGAGCGCGGGATCATGAGCTCGGCGGGAGCGCGCTTCTGAAGTTCCTCCACGACGAAACTGCCGAGAAACCCGCCGCCGCCGGTCACGACGACCTTTTTACCCTTGAGGTCCATCCGGGCGATAATACGGCGAATTCGCATCCCCCGCAAAGGGTAGGCTTTGTGACTACTCTAGTCGGTCACCAGCAGTGTGTTTTGGAGTAAAGGCGATGGGGGGAGTCCGAGGGGGGAGCTGTTCGCGCGGCCCCAACGCCTTGCTCGCCTCCGCGAGCGGCGATCGTTGCGGCGCTGACCCGGCCATGCGGCTGTCCCGGCTTTGCCGGGGCAGTCGCGAGGGTTCCCGGGGCGGTCGTGAGCAGTTACTAGGCTTCACGGAAAGCTCAATTGTGATACCGTGCAGGCATGAGCGACGCGACTTCTTCCCGAATCCGCTTCGGCGTGCAGACCGTGCCTCAGCACACGACGTGGAGCGCGATCCGCGAGGCCTGGAGGCTCTGCGATTCCGCCGGCTTCGACAGCGCCTGGACCTTCGATCACTTCTATCCGATCATGAGCGACCCGACGGGTCCCTGCCTGGAAGGTTGGATCGCTTTGACAGCCCTGGCGGCCGAGACGAAGCGCATCGAGCTTGGCACGCTCGTCACGGGAAACACCTATCGCCATCCCGCCGTCGTCGCCAACATGGCCGCCACCCTGGACCATACGTCCAACGGCCGCCTCATCGTCGGCCTCGGCGCGGCCTGGTTCGAGATGGAGCACGCCGCGTACGGCATCCCCTTTCCGCCGGTCGGCGAACGCATAGCCCGTCTCGACGAAGCCTGCACGATCATCGACTCCCTGCTGACCAGGACCGAGACGACGTTCGAGGGTCGCTACTACACTCTCCGCGACGCGCGCTGCGAACCCAAGCCGGTTCGAAAGCCGCGCCCACCGATCATGATCGGCGGCGGCGGCGAGAAGAAGACGCTCCGCGTCGTGGCCCGGCACGCCGACCAGTGGAACTGGTTCGGCACGACCGAGTCGTTCCAGCATAAGCTGGGCATCCTCGCCGAGCACTGCCGCGCGGTCGGCCGCGACAGGAACGCCATCGAGCCGAGCTGGGGCGGCGATTTCCGGGTCACCGACGGCGCGGCCTCGACGCAGGCTGCCCTGGAACAACTCTCGCGGAAGCGCAACCAGTCACCGGAGGATGTCGCGGCCAACTGCCTGATCGGATCCCCCGAGGAGATCGCGGAGCGCGTCCGCGCCTACGCCGCGGTCGGCGTCCGGCACTTTCTCTTATCCGCCTCGGCCCCCTACGACCTCGACGGCCTGAAGAAATTCGCCGAGCAAGTCATCCCGCAGTTCCGGTAGCCATAGGAAACACGGAGACCACGGGGACCGCGGAGTAGGACAAAAGAGAAAACTTCGGACGAAGAATGTGTGCTGTTTCGTTACTTCGATCTGCCTGTCTCTAGCTGCTTGCGATGATTAGGTGGTTCTGCAGAGCCAACATCTAGGATGCATCGCCTTGCATCGATTTTCTCCGTGGTCCCCGTGGTCTCCGTGTTGAAAACTTGCGAATAGACAGAGCTAGAATGTCTGGCCGATGGAGAAATGGAGCTGGCCGCGGTTCTTGTTGGGGAAGTCGAGCCCGTAGCCGTAGTCGAGCCGGATGGGGCCCAGCGGCGTCACGAAGCGAACCCCCATCCCCAACCCGCTGACGAGCTGGTCCGTCTTGAACTCGAACTCGCCGTCGAAGACGCCGCCGATGTCGTAGAAGAGCGCGGCCGAGATCGACTTGTCGTCCGTGAACGGGATGCGGTATTCGACGTTGGCCAGCGCATACGACCGTCCCGGGCCCACGAGCGTGCCGCCCGCGTTGTAGACCTGGATGCTGCGCTCGCGGTAGCCGCGGATCGTGTTGGCGCCGCCGAGGTAGTATTTCTCGGCGGTCGGGATCGGATTGTCGCGCTCGAAGAAGTTCGAGATCGTGCCGTACTGGCCACGCACGGCGAGCACGTGGGTCTGCGCCAGGCCGCGGCGGAAATAGCTGAGCGAGGTCGCGGGCCGATCGAATGAGACGTTGCCGCCGAAGAACCGGCCGGCGAGGGTGTTGTTCAGTTCGAAGACGCGGCCCGACCCGGGGAACTGCTTGTCGTCGCGGTTGTCGTACGTGTAGCCCGTGAAGACGGACGTCGTCGTCCGGGTGAAGCGGTTGGCCCGAGGGAACCCGACCTCGGTCTGAACGTCCAAAGGCGCCAGGCTCGTGACCTTGAGGATCTCGGTCTGCTCGGCGCGGTAGGCGTACGAAAGGCGGCTGAACTTGCCCCACTCGTGCGAGAGCCTGAGCGCGCCGCCGCGGCGGCGCCAGTCGAAGCCCTCGCGCTCCTGGTAGGTGTTGAAGACGTCAAAGCCCAGGGAGATCGGCCGGTTGCGCCACCAGGGCTCGGTCCACGAGAGCGTGAACGAGTTCTTGCTGCCGCCGTACTCGACGGAGAGCGACACTTCCTGCCCCGCGCCCGTGAAGGTCCAGAAGTCGAAGGGATCGAAGTTCTTCTTGGTGACCGAGGCGAAGCCGACCAGCCGGTCCACGCTCGAGTAGCCGGCGCCGAACTGGAGCTGGCCCGTCTTTCCCTCCGCAACCTTGACCGCGATGATGCGCTGGTCGGGACGCGTTCCCGGCCGCAGGTCCAGGCGAACCGATCCCTGCTCGAAGAAGCCGAGGCCCTCGAGTTGCTTACGCGCGTGCTCGAGCTCCTGGCCGTCCAGGCGATCACCCGGGCGCAGGCGCACCTCGCGCGTGATCACGCGATCCTGCGTCTTGTTGTTCCCCTCGACGACGACGCCCTCGAGGTAGAGCACCTGGCCCTCCTCGACCTTGATGACGAAGTCGACGATGCCCCTCTGCGGATCCAACCGCTCCTGCGGGACGACGCGGGCCTCCGCGAAGCCGAAGCGTGACGTCGCCAGGCGCATCTTCTCGATCGATTCGAAGAACTTGCGCGCGCGGAAGGTCTGGCCGGAAACCGGGCGCAGCATCTCGCGGAGCTGGTCGGTCTGGACGGCGGTGTTGCCGGTGAAGGAAACCTCGCCGATCTTGTACTGGGGCCCTTCCTTGATGACGACGTCGAGCACCATGCGGCCGCGGTTGTCGTACGTGATGACCGGGTCCTCCATCGTCGCCGAGAGGAATCCGCGCTCCACGTACCGCCCGATGATCTTGCGGCGATCTTCCTCGAACTCGGCTTCCTTGTAGACGCGGCCCGAGCCCGTCTTCATGTGCCAGTTCAGGCTCCAGTCGCCGTAGTAGCGGTTGCCCAGGAGGTTCATGCGCGCGATCTTGACCTTGTCCTGCTCGATGATGCGGTAGGTCACGTCGACGACGTCCGAACCCCAGGTCGCCTCCGTCTCCTTCGACGCCGCCCGCACGAGGGTCTCGGTCGTCACCGAGGCCCGCAAGTAGCCCTCGTTCTCGTAGTGGGTCAAGAGCGCCTGGCGGTTCCGCTCCACGGCGGACGGCGAGTACGGAGCGCCCTCGGCGGCGCCCAGCGCACCGCGGAGATCGGCCTCCTTCAACCGGCGCATTCCCAGGAGCCGGACGTTGCCGATGCGCGGCCGCTCCACGACGCGGATGATCACCGCGCCCTCGTCCTGCGCCTCGTTCATCTCGATGCCGGCCGAGACATCCTCGAACCGCCCCGTGCCGTAGATGCGGCGCAGGTCCTCGCGCAGGACATTGCCGAGGTCCGGGAGGAGATAGGTCTCGCCGATCCTGATGCGCGTCCCGCCCTTGAGGGCGGCGGTATCGGTCGAGCCGACGATCTCGAAGCCCGTGACGCGGAAGGTCGGGATCGTCTGGCGGACGATCATCTCGAACTTGGAGGGCGATCCATCGAGGTCGCCGCACTCGACGAGCACCAGGTAGTTGCCGCCCAGCTGTCCGGCCTGGAAGCGGACGCCGCACATGCCGGAGGCGTCCGTCGTGACCTCGTCGGCGGAGAGCCCCTGGCCGACGGCGCCCTCAGGGCCGGAGACGATGCGGTAGGAGACCGTCACGCCCTCAACGGGGTTGCCATGGAGATCGGTGACGCGCGCGACGAGCGGCGAGAGCGCGCGCTGGTTGACCTTGACGACCTGGTTGTTCCCGCCGGCCAGCTCCAGGCGCGCGGCGGCGCCGGCCTGGGCCATCAGCTCGAAGACCGCCGGCTCCCGCGACAGCTCCGGGACCGTCACGATAACCACGATGGGGCCGGCCGTGGATCCCGCGCGGAGCCTGGCCGTGGCGAGGCCGTCGCTGTCCGTGCGCTCCGAGGCGTTCTCGATGCGCGATCCATCGGTCGAGGAGGGGCGCGTGCCGATGTCATAGAGCACGCGCACGCCGGCCAGCGGGCGCCCCGATCGGTCCGAGACGCGCACGATCAACGGCTCGGATACGCGCGTGACCCGCATCTTCTGAGCGTTCCCGCTGACGATCTCGATCTTCACCTCGGCCGCGTCGCGGCGCGTCAGTGAATCGCGAAATCGGCTCCAGGAACTCGCCGCCTTCGCCGCGTCGCCCGCGGTCTCCCACGCCTTGGCCGCGCGTTCCCAGGCCGCGGCCGCCTCGCCCCAGGCCTCGGCCGCGCGAACCCGCTCGCCCAGTCCATCCCAGATCCGGGCCGCTTCCTCGCGCGCCTTGGCCGCGTCCTCGAAGAGCGACGCCGTCGATCGCGCGTCCTCCTGGGCCCAAGCTCCGGCCGGCAGGACGAAGAGGATGGCGAGAAGCAGGAACAGAACGGCGGAAAGGCGGCTCATAAGTGCCGTAACGCTAAGGGATGAACCCTCCCAAGGCAAGAACGTCGCGGGATCGATGCCACATTCGCCCCGGGGTCAGCGGAGCGCTTCGAGGATTCTTCGCGTCGCCGAGGACTTGTTGAGGGTGTAGAAGTGGATGCCGGGAGCGCCCCGTGCCAGGAGGTCGCGGCATTGCTCGATCGCGTATCGCACTCCCACCTCGATGACGGCCGCCTCGTCCGGCGCGGACAGGACCTCGGCGCGCAGGCGATCCGGGATGCCGGCGCCGCACATCGCCACGAATCGATCCAACTGCTCGCGGGCCGTGATAGGCATGATCCCCGGGATCACCAGGCATTCCGGCTTGTTCGCGCGGAGCGCGCGGAGGCGATCCACGAACGAGAAGTAGCTATCGTTGTCGAAGAAGAGCTGGGTCACGACGAAGTCAGCGCCGGCGTCGATCTTGTCGGCCAGGCGCTGGAGGTCCGTGCCCAGGTCCGGCGCCTCGGGGTGCTTCTCGGGATAACCGGCGACGCCCACCGAGAACGCGCTTCCCCCTGCGCGCGAACGCAACCACTTCACGAGCTCATGGGCATGGGCGAAGCCGTCCGCCGGAGGCACGAACTTCTCCTCGCCCCGGGGCGGATCCCCGCGGAGCGCCAGGACATTGTGGATACCGCGCGCGGCCAGGTCATCGAGCACCCTGCCGACCTCCGCGCGCGAAGCCCCGACGCAGGTCAGGTGCGCCATCGCCGTGACCCCATGCTCGTTCTGAATCCGGTCCACCCATTCCACCGTCTTCTCACGGGTCGACCCGCCGGCGCCATAGGTCACAGAGACAAAGTCGGGCTCCAGGCGCTTCAGGTCGTCCACGGTGCGGTAGAGCGCTTCCTCGCCCTTGGGCGTCTTCGGCGGAAAGAACTCGAAGGAATAGACCGGGCGCGACAAGGCCTGCCCACGACGTAACTTCAGCTTCTCGGCAATGCGATTCACAATGACCGATTGTAGGCAAGACGAGCCGCGGTGTCACCGGCCGCGGTGCGCGGCCTAGGTGTCAGGCTCGCCGTTTCGCAATTTCGTGGATGTGGTATCTCGGTGGCGCCCGATGAGGCCTACACGGTCGTGGGACAGCGGGAATCCTGAAACTGCGAAACTGCTAGCCTGACACCATTCACTGGATACGCTGGTCGCATGCCGCGCCGGACGCTCGCCATCCTCGCACTCCTCGTCGCGTCTGTCGCCGTCCGCCTCTTCTCCGTCGCATCGGTGCGGGCTGGCGAGGGAGTTCATCGCTGGGCGGGTGGCCCCGATGCCTGGTATCAGGCACGCCGGGCCGCGCTCGCCGCCGAGGGTCATCGGCTTTCACCTGACCTCTGGATCAATTTCCCTGCCGGTGAGAGCGTGCACTGGCCAACGAGCTGGGCACGGGTGATGGGGGCCGCGCAAGCCATCGGCGGCGAGACGGCGCTCGCTCTCCTCCCCGTCCTGATCGGTGTCGGCACAGTCATCCTCCTGGCCTCCTCCGCGCGGCGCGTGCTCGATGCCTCGGCGACCTCGTTCGCCGTCCCCTGGCTCCCCGGCGCCGCCTTTGCCCTGCTTCCCGCCCTCGTCTATCCGTCCGTCTACGGCGCGCTCGATCATCACCACCTCGAAGCGCTCTGGGCCGCGATGGCTCTCCATGGGGGCGTCCTCGGCGGACGGCGTGGCGGCTTCGTGGCGGCGTTGGCGGTCGTCTTTGCGTGGGTCTCCGTTCCTGCCTGGCCCGTCATTGCGCTGTTCGCGGCATCACCGCCCTTGATCGCCCGCGCGCCGAACGGGCCGCTCGGTCTCCTCCTGACCACCGCCCTGAGCCTGGCACTCCCGGTCGCAGGGTATGCCTACTTCACCGACCCGTGGATTCGCGGGATCGAGGAGGCCAAGCCGCTCATCACCGATCCGACCGGCGTCCTGCGCGCGGTCGTCATGAGCTCGCCAGGTCTTCTGATCCTGCCCTTCATGGCGCGCGGTTGGTGGCGCAGGCGGCGCGATTCCGGGATGGCAACCGTCCTCGCGGCAGCCGTCATCGCCGGACCCGTGACGCTCCTGCAGGCGCGCTTCATCCCCTACCTGGCCTTCCCCGCTGTCGTCGCCCTGACCGCGTTCCTGGGGATGCGAAAGCTAAGGCCTACGCTCGTCGTCGCCCTCGCCGTCCTCTGCCTGCTCCCACCAGCTCGTGGCGTCGTCGATATTCTCTCCTGGGAACGCGACCCGGCGCCGGCCATGGAGGATGCCCTGCTCTGGATCGCAAGGGAGACTCCGCCCGCGGGCGATCCGAGCCATGCCACGCGGCGCCCGGCATGGGGCATCGTCGCCGCCTGGGACCTCGGCGATCACATCGTCCACCTGGCCCGGCGACCCGCTGTCGCGGACGCCTTTCACACGGGCGCAGCCGGCCGCGAGCTCGCCGCGCACGTCCTCGGGGACACGCCGGCGGAAGCTACAGCCATCGCCGATCGCATTCCGGCACCCGTCCTCGTCCTGACCAACCTGGCTTCCGGCTATCTCCAGCAGCACCGCCTCCCCGGCCAGCCCGCGCCCGTCGACTCCCTCTACGGGCGGCTCTACTTCCGGGGCGATACCACGCTGGGCTGGCGACGCGCTCATGCCTCGACGCAGGGCTTTGGCTTTGAAGGAGCCTGGGTTCCCGAGGTCCAGGTCTGGGTTCGCGATTCGATGACGACGGGTATACCAACGACTCACCCGCAAGAATGAACCACAAGTTCAAACCGCGAAGACACAGAGACGCGGAGGAGAAGCGAACCCAAGGCGAGGTGGAAACTCAAACCCGCCGGCGTCTCATCCATCCGCCAACCCGATCGCGATTCGGATACTCTCCTTGGTTCTGGTGCTCTTCCTGATGCTGTTTGGACTTTCTCCGTGTCCCTATGTCTCTGTGGTTCATTCGCGGCGCGATCAGGGTCGCGGCGCGATCAGGGTCGCGCGGGAAAACTGTCCGGGATCAGCTCGAAGAGGAATGCATTCTCTCGTTCGTCCACGATCAGCAACCGGCTTCGCGCGGCGAGCCACCCTTCGAAGCGGGCGCGATCACCGGGATCGGCCGGAGTCGGAGCCTGGCCGTTCATGATGGAGATCGCGTAGCCGTCCGGATAGTGAAAGACGTGCGTCCACGCCTCGCGTCGCGCCAGGTCGTCAAGAACGCCCGTGTCCCCCCCCGAACCCGCCAGCGCCCGGTAGACGCGCGGCCGGTCCGCCTCCACGTCGAAGAACGCGGCGCGGCGCATCGTGAAGAGCCGGGGCTCGCCCAGCGAATAGACGCGGGCATCGGCCGGCAGGACGCGCGAAGCCACACCTTGAATGCCGGACGAGGAGAGCCAGACGCGCCGGTACTCCTGCTCGGACATTCTCCCCGTCAGGACATCGACGGCCGGAAAGGCTCGTCCCAGCACCCCGAAGACCGCGATCGCGTTCAGGAAGAGGCCGAAGGCGACCAGGGAACCCAGGAGAGCCCCGGACGCGGTCCGACCACCGCGGGGCAGAATCACCTCGGCGGCTCCCGCCGCGCCAACCGCCAGGCCGACGGCAATGCCGGGGAGGAGAAACCGCAGGAGCCCACCCTGCGCATAGGCGTGACTGCCCCCGCCCGAGACGAGCCACGCGACGAGGGACGCGCACGCGATGAGAGCGCCATGGCGCAGGTCGCGGCGTCGCGTGCGAAACCCGAGCGCGAGGAAGGCCAGCAGTGCGGCCGCGGGAGCGCCGACGGGTCCGTCGATCCCCTGCCCCACGAGAAGAAAGGTCGATCCGAAGAGCCTCATGAATCGTTCGGCGATGCCCGGACCGATGGATCCTCGCGCGGCCTCGACCATGTGGTGCGCCTGCGGTACCAGGCTCCCGAAGTGCAACCAGTTGCGAATCAGCCAGTAGGAAGGCGCGAGCGCCACGAGAACGAGGACGGACAGGATGACGATCGGCCGCCGGCGCACCGAGAAGAGCACGAGGACGAGAGCGGGAATCACGATGTAGACGGCCGTCAGTTTCGCGGCCACGGCGCCGCCCAGGAGAAAGGCGGCACGGTACGGGCACGATGACCGTGTCACCGCGCGTCGCGCGCCGGCCAGGGCCAGGGCGATCGTCAGCGCATCCGTCTTTCCGTGCGCGACGGTGAAGAGCGCCACGGGCATCGTGGCCACGGCCGCGAAACCGAGAACGCGGGCCAGGGCCGTCGTGGATCGCGATCGCCGCTCGGACCCCATGGCCAATTCGGCCGCGAACCGCCCGCCCGAGATCGCGGCCAGGACCATGGTCAGGCCGAGGAGCAGCGTCGAGGCGCGCCCGGTCTCGTCGGCGGCCAGTCCCAACAGCGCCAGCATCTCGCCGGCCTGCGTGTATTGGTAGTACACGAGGCCATCCGGCGGAGCCAGGGTGCCTCGGGCCAGGTATTGGGAAGGGAGCCCGAGATGGTAGGTCAACGTGTCCATGCCTGCGGGCGGGGCCAGCGTTGGAAGAAGCGCCCACGTCAGGGCAAGGACGGCGGGGAGAAAAAAGACGACGCCGAAGAGCCCGGAATCCTCCGCGTCCTTTTCCAGGCGCTGAAAGACCCGGCGACCATCCCCGCCCTTCATGCTCTCCAGGAGCCCCATGGCGGCCAGTCCCAGAAGAACAATCCACCACGCACCAGGCGCCAGTCGGAGTCCGGAAAGCTGGTTGATGATGGGCACCAGGGACAACATCAAGAGGCCGGCAAGGATGTCCTCCTCGAGATCACCCCGGTGGATCCACTTTCCCAGGATCCGCGCGCCAAATCCCATGAGGAGAACAACCGCGACCGGGGACGCCAGGTTCGTGATGGAGGGCCAGCAGGAAAACACCGAGATGACAGCGCCCACGACGACGAGACCCGCGGCCACGGGCGCGATGCGGCGCCCCGGGCTCGGTACCCCGCCCGAGCCACCTTCGGCGGACGCCGCGGATCCTCGCGATGAGCTCACCACGTTCACGACGGGGAGTGTATGGGAGATGTCATGATGTCACTCCAATTGAAAAACCCCGTCGGCCGAAGCCGACGGGGTTCAAATGCTGAAGCGGTTCGGGGCTTCAAACGCCCCGTGGGGTCTAGTAAATACCGGCGGACAGCGAGGCCTGGTTCTGGCCCATCGTGCCGGTGCCGACAGCGTTGGAGAACATGTTGCGGAGCGGGCCACCGAGGGCCACGAAGACGGCGATGACGATGATGGCGATGAGGCCGATGATCAAGCCGTACTCCACCATGCCCTGGCCGGACTCTTCGCTCTTCAGTTCACGAATATCGATCACAAAAACTTCCTTCCTGCCGGATGCGCCGAAGCGTCCGGACAACCCCCCGAAAATCCGGGAAGTGAAAAGCCTCGCCCCAAGAACGGGGCGAGGCAACTACACGAAAATCTCTTTTGGCGGGGCCAAAAACGCCCCTGTGTCCTTAGTAAATGCCTGCGGAAAGCGACGCCTGGTTCTGGCCCATGGTTCCGGTGCCGACGGCGTTCGCAAACATGTTCCGCAGCGGGCCTCCGAGGGCCACGAAGACGGCGATGACGATGATGGCGATAAGGCCGATGATAAGGCCGTACTCCACCATGCCCTGGCCAGACTCCTCGCTCTTCAGTTCACGGATATCGATCACTTGTGTTCTCACCTCCCTTCCAAGTTTTGACTTCAGTGCTACCGTAACACATTCAAAAGCAACCGGATCGGCTCAGTAAATGCCGCTGGATAGCGACCCCTGAGCCCTCCCGATGCCCTCATTGGAGAGTGAACCACTGCTGTCGCCGCCAATGTCGACGACACCCTCGAACGTCACAAATATCGTCACAACGAGGATGGCAATCAAGCCGAGAATCAGTCCGTATTCGACTAACCCCTGGCCGCTCATCTCGCGGCAACGACCGCGTGCGCGCCCGACTTCCACAGTGGATTCTTGCATGACAGTTTTGAGAATGTCAAGGTTCCCGTAATGTATTTTTTTAGCCGTAAGTCGTTTATTTGCCACGCTTTGCATAGAATAACTCAAGGAGGATGAAGGCTTGATGCAGGCCCCCGTGCGTTGGATTTGCCAGCGTGCGCGCGAAGCCCAGGAGCCCGCAGCTGGCCCGACAGGGAAATCGCTCGAACCCAGGTCCACCCGTTTCGATGTCTCTCGCCGACCCTATTGTGTATTCTCCGCCCCATGCCTCGCTCTCGGTTTATGTCCCCCACTCCGGGCTTCCTGCTCGTCGCACTCATCGCCGGCCTAACCACCGCCGCGTGCGGACGATCTCAGCCGGATCCCGCTGCTCATAGCGCGCCGCCC
The DNA here is from genome assembly GCA_964548165.1 of uncultured bacterium. Lineage (GTDB taxonomy): Bacteria > UBA8481 > UBA8481 > UBA8481 > UBA8481 > CAZJQD01. The sequence goes on along the minus strand of CAZJQD010000040.1, from coordinate 13,789 downwards.
ACGCCGACGCCATCGGCGGTACCCGATACGGCGCCTCTGACCGAGAGCAATCCGCCGCGCGAGGTCCGTGGGCGAATCCTTGGCCTCGATACAGCCGCCACCGCCTGGTCTGCCGGCATCCTCGAGTTTCGCCCCACCGAGCCGGAGGTCGTCGTCGTGGCCTCCACCAAACCCGGCCCGGACGGGAGGTTCAGCTTTTCTTTCGATCACTACCGCTGGGATATTCCTTACGCCGTCGTGGCCTTCCGCGACGCGAATAGCAATGGCCTCGTTGACAGCGGCGAGGATTTCATCGGGGGCGAGGCCGTGGTCGCCGATTACCACGGCAAGAACCTCTTTCTCATCGCGCGCGCCGGCACCTTCGTGGGCGATCGCCCCCTGGACCTCGAAGAGGCCGAGTTTCTCCTCGATATCCGCAAGTAGACCTTACAGCTTTATTCCTCGTCGAAGGTCAGGATGGGCTGGCGGGCGGCCAGGGCCTCGTCGCAACGACGAACCGGCGTCCAGGTCGGGAGCTTCGCCAGGTCTTCGGCGCTTCGCCCGGCAATCTCGCGCATCACCCCGATGAAGTGATCGAGGGTCTCCTTGCTCTCGGTTTCCGTCGGTTCGATCAGAAGCGCCTCCGGCACCAAGAGGGGGAAGTAGATCGTCGGGGGATGGATGCGGTACTCGATGAGCGCCTTGGCCACGGTCAGCGCCGTGATGCCCTTCTCCTTCTTGAGCTTCTCCGCGCTGAGCAGGCACTCGTGCGCGCACGGGAGCTCCGAGTAGGGGCTCGGATAGAGGTCCTTCAAAGCGGCGCGGATGTAGTTGGCCGCGATCACGGCATCCTTCGCGGCGCGGCGGAGTCCCTTGAGGCCCATGGCCCGGATATACGTGTGCGCCCGCACGAGCGCGGCGATGTTTCCGCCCCAGGCCAGCATCCGCCCAATGCTCTTGGAGGGCATCAGGGAGCTCCCGTCGCGGTAGATGGGCCCCGGGAGGTAATCGGCGAGGGCGGCCGTCACGCCGACCGGCCCCGCGCCCGGGCCGCCGCCGCCGTGCGGAACGGCGAACGTCTTGTGGAGGTTGACGTGGCAGACGTCGAATCCCATCGCCCCGGGGCTCGAGACGCCCACGATCGCGTTGAGGTTCGCGCCGTCGTAATACATCAGGCCGCCAGCATCGTGGACGAGATCAGTGATCTCGCGGATGCGCGGCTCGAAGACGCCCAGCGTGGACGGATTCGTCATCATCATCCCAGCCGTCCTGGGGCCGATCTTGGCGCGGAGATCATCGAGGTCGACGGCGCCGTCCGGCCCCGTCTTCACCGTGACCGCTTCGAAGCCAACCATGGCCGCGGAAGCGGGGTTCGTCCCATGAGCGGCATCGGGAATGAGCATCTGGATGCGCCCCTCGTCGCCGCGGTCCACGTGGTAACGGCGCATGATGAGACAGCCAGCGAACTCGCCATGAGCGCCAGCGGCCGGCACGAGGCTGAAAGCCTCCAGCCCGCACAGTCCGCTCAACTGCGCGGAAAGCTCGGAGAGGATCTCCCTCAGCTTCACGGCCTGCGGGAGCTTGCCGTCGAGCTGGGCGGGATGGAGCCCGCGGAGCCCGGGGAGCGCCGCGGCGGCGTCGCAGATCTTCGGGTTGTACTTCATCGTGCAGGACCCGAGCGGGTAGAACTCGGCATCGACCGAGAAGTTCAGCCGCGAGAGACGCGTGAAGCGCCTTACGACGTCGCCCTCGGTACGATAGACGGGCAGGCGGCTCATTCGGTCACCCCGACGACGCTGACCGGGCCGTGCACGGCCGTGAGCTCCGGGTAATCGAGCGGCAGGCCGCGATCGCCGCGAACCGTGTACTCGTTGAAGATGTCCCCGCTGAAGACGCGCTTGCCGTCCGACTGGACCATGGCCTTGCTTCGCAGCCGCAGCGCCGCGTTTCTGAGCCCGTCGTCGCCCATCATCGCCAGGTAGACCGTGGCGCGGAGCGCAATGAGCGCCTGGTTGGTGCAGATGTTCGACGTCGCCTTCTCGCGGCGGATGTGCTGTTCGCGCGTCTGCAGGGTCAGGACGTAGGCCTCGCGGCCGTCCGCGTCCAGAGTCCGGCCGACCATGCGCCCCGGCATCCGGCGCAGGAATCGCTTCGAGGCGGCAATGAGCCCGAGGTAGGGGCCTCCGGCCCAGAGCGGGATCCCGAGCGGCTGTCCCTCGGCAACGGCGATCTCGGCACCGCTGGCGACCGGTATCGGCAGCACGGCGACGGCCAGCGGATGGAAGATCTCGATCGGCACGGCCCCGGCGGCGCGAACCGTGGCAAAGGCCTGGGCGAGATCGCGCTCGACGACCCCGAAGACGTTGGGCGAGGCCGCGACGAACGCGCCGATGCGATCGGTCATCATGGGTTCGATGGGCACGAGCCTCCCGGTCGCCGGATCGAAGGGAGCCTCGTGGAAGACGACATCGGCCCTGCCGCCGAAATGCGTTCGCAGAACCTCGCGCCACGCCGGCGCCACGCTCCGCGCCACCACCACCTCCGTGCGGCGAGTCTCGGCGAGGGCCATGCGCACGGCCTCCACGAGCGCGGTTGATCCATCGTAGAGCCCGGCATTGGCGACGGGCAGGCCGGTCAGAGACGCCACGCGCGTCTGGAATTCGAAGATGGCCTGGAGCGTGCCCTGCGAACATTCGGGCTGGTAGGGCGTGTAGGCGGTCACGAACTCGCCCCGGGACGTGATCGCATCGACGGCGACGGGGATGTGGTGCCCCCCCAGGCCCAGGCCCGCCACCTTCTCCTGGACGGGGTACGCGAGGATCTCAAGCGCGGCGAGGATCTCGGCCTCGGTCTTCGCCTCGATCGCGGGAGGCGCCACCGCCGGCACCGCCGCAAAGAGCGACTCCTCGGTGACACCTGCGGCCGCCATCATGGCCGCACGATCCTTGTCGGTATGAGGGAGAAAGTTCACCGCGATGCGCCCGTCAGGAACCGATCTGGGCGCGGTAGGCGTCGGCCGAGAGCAGGGTGCCGGGCTCGGCCATCGCCATCTCGAAGAACCACCCGTCCCCGTAGGGGTCCGCGTTCACGCGGGCGCCATCGAGCGTCGTATTCACGGCGGTGATGGTTCCGGTCGCCGGCGCGTAGACGTCGGAGACCGACTTGACGGACTCGACGACGGCGACGGGATCACCGGCACGGACCTTGCGCCCCACCTCGGGAAGCTCGACGTGGACGATGTCGCCGAGCTCGTGCTGGGCAAAGTCGGTGATGCCGACGCGCACGGTCTCGCCGTCCACGCGAACCCACTCGTGATCCTTCGTGTAGCTGCGGTCCGCGGGGATATTCAGGTTGTCATGAGCCATGGCTGGTCTTCGATCTCCTGTAGAAAGGTAAGGGAACTTCGGTGACGGCGCAATCCGATGAGCGGATGCGCACGGCCGTGGGCGTCGCATTCTTCTCCACCCGCGCCAGGGCGATCCCGGCGTCCAGGAGCGGGCTGAAGGTTCCGGAGGTCACCTCGCCGATGACGCGTCCCGCGGCATCGAGCACGGGGTAGCCATGTCGCGGCACCGCGCCCTTGGGCGCCCTCAAGCCCGCGCGACGGTGCGTGCCCTGGTCGCGTCGCGCCGCCAGGACCTCGCGCGCCGCCAGCTCGGGGCGATCCTCCAGGTCGACGGCAAACGCGAGCCCCGACTCCCAGGGATCGGTCTCTTCGCCGATGTCCATGCCGTAGAGCGGGAGCCCGGCCTCGATGCGGAGCAGGTCGCGGGCGCCGAGGCCGCAGGGAGCGGCGCCGGCCGCGATGAGCTTCGTCCAGAGTTCGAGCGCATGCGCGGAGGGCAGGACGAACTCGAAACCGTCCTCGCCCGTGTACCCGGTGCGGCAAGCGAGCGTCACCGGAACGCCCAGGACCTGGCCATCACGCGCGAATCCGCGACGCGGACAGAGCTCGCCCGCGAGGGCCAGGGCCTTAGGGCCCTGCAGGGCAATCATCGCAAGATCGGGAAGCGGAGTCACGGGCCCGCCGCCGGCGCCGTTCAGGGTCGCGACGTCGACCTCCTTGCGGGAGGCGTTGAGGATGATGTGCCACTCGGTCTCGGAGAGTCGATAGGAGATGCAGTCGTCGATGATACCGCCGCGGTCATTGAGGATAAGCCCGTAGGTCCCCTTTCCCACTGGCATCCGGGACAGCGGGCGAGAGAGCACGCGCGAGACTGCGGGATTCGCGGTGCGGCAGTGCCCCATGTGCGAGACGTCGAAGACGCCGCACTCGCGCCGGACCGCGGCATGCTCGGCGAGGATGCCCGCAAACTGGATCGGCATGTCATAGCCGGCAAACGCGGCCATCTTGGCGCCGCGGGCGCGATGGTCGGCGGTCAGGGGTGTGGCGAGCAGCGTCATAGGAGAACCAGCATAGCCCTCAGGAAGCCCGGCAACAACTCGACCGAGTTCCTCGCGATGAAGGGCTGTTGATTACGCGAAACTACTCCAGTCGGTCAGAAGTAGTGTGTTTTCGAGTGAAAGCGATGGGGGGAGTCCGAGGGGGGAGCTTTTCGCGCGCCCCCAACGCCTTGCTCGCCTCCGCGAGCGGCGATCGTTGCGGCGACTGGCCCGGCTTTGCCGGGAAGGTCGTGAGTAATGACGATTACTCGCCCAACGTGTGGCGTTTCAACCCTCGCTCCAGGAGGTCGCGGATCGTGTCGCGTGCCTCCCGGTACGCGTCCAGCGTCCCCTCGAAGTAGGGATCCCCGACTCCGCGCTCGGGGTCGCCGGCCCATTCTCCCAGGGAAAGGATGCGTTCCACGGGAAGGCCGTGCGCGGCGGCGAGAGCACGCGCGCGATCCCGGTGCTTGCCCTCCATCCCCAGGACGAGATCCGCCCACGCGACGAGCTCTTGCGTCAGGAGCGCGGCGCGGCCAGGGCGCGGCACGATGCCGGCCTCGCGGAGGGCCGTGCCCGCGAGCTCGGTGCGCTCCGCCCCCTCGTCGGCGCCTGTCCCCGCGCTCCGCACCGCGTGCTCCGGGCCGAGCAGGCGTGCCGCGATCGCCTCGGCCATCGGGCTCCGGCAGGTATTGCCCGTGCAGACGAAGAGGATATTCATTCCGCTCCACCGTCGCCGGCCCAACGCTCGGCCGCCGTGCCGTCCGTCCCGCGCGCCGCAATCACGGCGCGGTAAGCGTCACTGCCGGAGATGGCGAAGACGCGAGCGGCTTCGCGAGCAAGTTCGCGCGGGCGGATGGTCGCGTCCTCACCCAGCCTCCGCGCCAGCCACTGGTCGAGCGATTCGCCCGGGCCCTCGTCGCCCCGACCCTCGGTCCCGCACCCGGCAACCACGATCGTGAGCTCGCCCTTCCACTCGCGCTCCAGGCGCGCCTGTTCGGCAATCTCACCAAGGCGCCCCGCGATCACCTCCTCGAACCTCTTCGTCAGTTCGCGGCAGACGACGACGTCGCGCGAACCGAGCACCTGGAGAGCATCGGCGAGGAAGGCGTTCATGCGATGCGGGGCTTCGTAGAAGACGAGCGTGCAAGCGAGCCCGGCGACCTCATCGAGCTCGCGCAGGCGATCCTTCTTCTTCGCCGGCAGAAAGCCGGCAAAGTAGAAACGATCGGCCGGGAGCGCGCTGAGGGCGAGCGCGGTGGCGACGGCCGAGGGGCCGGGCAGGGCCTCGACGCGATAGCCGGCGGCACGGACGCGGCCGACGAGCACGCACCCGGGATCGGAGACGCCCGGCGTGCCGGCGTCCGAGCAATACGCAACGCTCTGCCCGTCGGTCAAATACCGCAGGACGGCCTCCGCCCCACTCTCCTCGTTGGCCTCGCGCACGCTGAGGAGCCTGGGAGACGCTCCCAGATGCGCCAGGAGCTTGTGGGTCACGCGCGTGTCCTCGCAGGCGACGACGGGCACCGTCGTCAGGCACTCGCGAATGCGCACCGTGATGTCGCCAAGATTCCCCAGGGGCGTAGCGATCACAAAGAGCGTGGCGGCGGATCCGGACAAGCGCGCCTGGGATGCCGGCGTCATCGCGTTCCCAAGCGTGCTTGTCCCAGGCGCGCCTGTTCCAGGCACGCCTGTCCCGGTGCGCCCATCACCGGCGAGCCTGGGCCAGGTGTTCGCGGATGAGCGGATGATCGAGCCTGGCCAGGGCGCGCTCGAAGATCATGATCGCCGAGGTGCGCCGCCCGAGCCGCCAGTGGATGAGCCCGAGTGTATCGAGGTAGTAGGGATCGTCCGGCGTGACGCTGAGGGCGTAGTCGGCCATGCGGCGCGCCTTCGGAAGCGCCATGTTCGCCTCGACCAGTTCCCAGGCGATCTCGTTGGCAATGTCGGCTCGTCGCGTCGCCGCGTCATCCCAGGTCTCGAACCGCTCGATCAGCTCGTCAAAGACGTCCTCGGCCTCGGGAAATTGCCGGCGCGCGAGGAGCAGGCGGCCTAGCCTGAGCCACGGCGCGGCCTCGCGGGACCAGGTATCGCGCGCGGCCCGATACAGTGCCTCCGCATCATCCAGCATGCCAATCGCCTCCTGCAGGTCACCCAGGAGGAAGAGCGCGCGAAGGTCGTCGGGACGCGCCGTGACCAGCGAGCGCGCCACGCGGACAGCCGCGGTCTCGTCGCCGGCCTCGAGGTGATCGGCGGCCAGCAAGGAGGCGAGCGCGCGGTTGGTGGGATCATAGAGCCACGATTGGCGCAGGAGCTCGGACGCGGCGGTCGTCTCGCCCCGGCTCCGCCAGGCCGCGGCAGCGGCACCAATCACTTCGACGTGAACGCTCTGCTCGGCCTCCGTCAGGTCCCCGGGCTCGCTGGGTCTCACGGCCCGCACAGCCCAGTCAAGGAGCGCGCTATCCCCCGTGGCGTCCAGCTCGAGAACGCCCAGGCGCGCCGCGAGGGGCAGGATCACGCGGCCGAGTTCCTGTGCGCCGCGGATGCTGATCCCGGCGAGAAGGAGGTCGTCCGCCTTGCGCGCGATCTGAGCGCGCTGCAGTTCCAGCAAGGGGTGACGGCCTCGGGCGAGCTCGAGTTCGTCGAGGAGACCGAGGATCGCCGGGCTGTCCCGGCGCGCCGCGGCAACGCGCGCGCGACGGGACGGCACACTCAAGGGTCCCTCCGGAGGATCCGGATCCGCAAGGTTAGCGATGCGCCGCGAAGCCGCCAGGTAGCGACTGTCGGCAAAGAGCGCCTCGCCGGTGCGGTAGAGCGCACGGCGGGCATCATCGAGGGGCCTGAGGCGCGGTACCCCGGGTCTCAGCGCCAGGCGTTCCGCGACCAGGTCGAAGAGCACCGCGCCCTCGGCCTCGGCGCGGATACTGCGCGGCAGAACAATCGGCGAACGCGCCGCGCCGGTGAACTCGCGATAGAGAAACGTCAAGGGAGGCGCGCCCGGGCGGATCACGTCGCGACGCGTCATCCGCAAGGGGTGATCCGTGAGCCAGACGCGGTAGACGATCCCCCCCTTCACGGGATACTCCCAGGTCTGCCCCTCCGCATTCTCGCCGAGGAAGGTCGGGCCATCCTCGGGAAGCATCAACCCGAAGAGATCTCCCTCCTCGGTCACCGGGATGTTCACCTCCCGAAGCTCGCGCCGAAGCACCCAGTTGAGCCGCCGATCCTCAACCTCCACCTCATCGCCGTCCAATCGGACGAACGTCGACCACGCGCTCGTGGCCGAGTCCGCGGCCAGGGCTACGCTCAAGCGCCCGGCGCCGAATCGCCCCTCCAGCCGAACTGGCACGCCGTCGGCGCCGCTGAGGGCGCCGGTGACCTCGATGGCACCCAATAGTTTCACGGCGGCATGGTAGCGCGAGAGCAGATCGGGCCCTCGTCGACGCACCCGCTCAACGGGCGTGTCGGCAAGCGCGCTGCCCGCCAACAGGACGGCCAGGACGATGGGGGTGCACGCAGTTCGCGACCACAACTTCAGGACACGAGGGGCGCGCATGGCCCTATCCCAGACAGAGGCGACCACGATATCCAGGCGAATGAGGTCTATGCCGAAGGTCAGTGCGTGAGCGTCTGGACGAGCGCGCGGACGGTGACCGACGCGAGGGCCTCGGGATCGCTGCGAAGCCGCTGGGCCGTGTAGCGATCCTTGGCCAGCTCGATGACGGCCGGATTGCTCGACTCCAGGGCGTCCCGCGCCTGCCAGAGATGCTCGCCGGTCTCGGTCTTCACGAGCCTCATGCTGACGCTGCAGCGCGGCCGCGTGTACTCGGTGACCTGCCCCAGGATGACGGCGTGGGCGCCCAGCATCTTGCCGATGCGCACGGCCTCGGCGTCGTCGATCCGCTCGGGATCGAAGTCCTGCTCCGCGTAGAGTTCCTGGACGCGCAGGCGCTCCACGAGCCTCCAGCGTTGCAGGCGGCCCAGCTCGAGGTTCGCCAGGTCCGTGATGATGTCGCTGGCGTTGCCGCGAAACGGGAGGACCGCGACGGTCTTCTGATCGTGAGCGGGCAGCTGGGTCGAGACGAAGTAGCCGGAGACGCGATAGGGCGCGATCTGGGCCGCGCAGGAGGCCAGGAGCACCGCGGCCAGCGCGAGACTTCCGGCCAGGCGCGCCTGGGTGAGGAAGCGATTCATGAGTACTACTCCTTCTTGGGGACGCTCTCGAGGTTCGAAGCGTCGGCGCCCCCGACGCTTGTCAGCGACGGCGGCGCATCCGGAGACCCACTGAGGGTCTCGACCATGTCCGAGGCCAGGATGGACGTCAGAAAGACGACATCCTGGCGCAACCGATCCCACTCCGTCCTCGGGCGGCGCTTCGTCAGGAACTCGTCGTTCCCGTTGTAGCGATTGCGCGCCTGCCAGAGGATCTCGCCCGTCTCCGTGGAGACCATTCTAACCGATACCCCCACCTCGGCCATCGGCTGTTTCATCGAGAGAAATGCGGCCAGGGCGGCGATCGTGTTGCCCACCACCGCGATCACGACCTCCTCGTCCGACTCCATCGGTGTCAGGATGGGGAACGCGTCGAAGGGAACGTCGGGGGGACGGTCGGCATAGTTGTAGTGGAAGACCGTTCCGAGAAGGACCGCGCGCGCGCCGAGCATCCGGCCAATGCGGACCGCCGTCGTATCCTCGATCCGGCGCGGATCGAATTCCTGCTCGCGGTAGAGTTCGCGCACGCGCAGGCGTTCCACGAGCCGGAACCGGTTGGTCATGCCGAGCCTCAGGTTGAACTCGTCGGCCACCAGGTAGTCGACGCCCAGGACGCTGGTCTTGTTGTCGAAGGGCAGGACCGCGACCGTCAGGCCGGGCATGTTCCTGAGGGTGAGAGCAACAAACCCCACGTCGGGCGTCTGCGGCCGCGTGCTCGCGCACCCGGCGAAGAGGATGAGGCACAGCGCAAGCGATCGGCGCACGGGCCGATTGTAGTCCCGGCGCAGATTTCTGAACAGCGGACCCATCGCAGATGGGGAAGGGACCGCGCGGATCGGCAACCCTACGCAAAGCGGAGGCCCCGTCCGGTCCCCTCCACTTCCTGAGCTCGATCCCCTCACGCAATGTCCTTGTCTCCCAAGCGTTAGACGCCGCGCACTCTCCATGGTTCAGGAAAATTCGGTGACTGCCGCTGGTTTCATAAGGTCGACCGAAGGCCCGTTCCCCGAGGTCTTAGGACGGAGGACGACCTTAGGACGCCAGTTCTCATGAGCAACCGTATTTGGACGCTCTGCCCTACACGCGCCGCGAACTTTGGGCTATCCTCCGGCCCATGAGCGATCCCTGCGAGGCCATCATCGAGGCCCTTCCCTTCTTCCGGAAGTTCAACGGCCAGACCATCGTCATCAAGTACGGCGGCAGCGCCCAGCTCGACGACAACCTCCGGAAGGAACTCTGCAAGGACCTCGTCCTCATGCAGACCCTTGGCATCCGGACCGTCCTCATCCACGGCGGCGGTCCCGAGATCTCGGGCATGCTCAAGAGGATGGGGACGCAGGCCCAGTTCGTCGGGGGCCTCAGGGTCACGGACGAAGCGACCGCCGAGATCGTGGAGATGGTGCTCGCGGGCAAGATCAACAAGGCCCTTGCCGCGGAGATCAACCTCGCGGGCGGGCGCGCCGTCGGCCTCTCCGGCAGGGACGGCAACCTCGTCCGGGCCAACAAGGCCGCGCCCGTGATGGTCGACGGCAACGAGGTCGACCTCGGGATGGTCGGCACGCCCGAGTCCGTGGACGCCACGATCCTCAAGGATCTCCTGGCCGCCGGCTACCTCCCGGTCGTCGCCCCGACCGGCATGGCCCCCGACGGCAAGATGCTCAACATCAACGGCGACACCACCGCCGCCTGGATCGCCGGCAGCCTCGCCGCCGAGAAGCTCATCTTCCTCACCGACCAGAAGGGCATCCTCCGGGACGTGAAGGACCCGAACAGCATCATCTCTTCCCTGCGGTCCGGTGAGATCGAGGACCTGCGACGGGACGGCATCATCTCCGGCGGCATGCTCCCCAAGCTCGAGGCCTGCCGGATCGCCCTGGAGTCCGACGTCCCGGGCGTCCACATCATCGACGGCCGGGTCAAGCACTGCCTCATCCTCGAGCTCTTCACCTCCGCCGGCATCGGCACGATGATCACGAGGCACTGATCGTCTTGGCGCCGGTTCGCTTCTCCCGCGAGAGCCGCACTCGGCGCTCATGTCATCACGACCAATGAGGACCACGAAGCGCCGAGCCTTGCTGGTCATAGCAGGCTTACTTGCGGCACTGGCCCTGGCGGGTAGCTATTACGCCTGGAAGCAGGGCACCGCTCCGTCAGGCTCCCTGCCCGGAACCTTTACGGCGCCGGGATCGCTGTCGCACGTCGAACAGCAGGCATGGACCGACCTCGACATGCTTCTCAGGAACAACGGCATCGAGAATCCCCTGGTGTTACATCCCGAGGGAGCGCGAGTCACCCTCGGGGAGAGCGGAGAATCCTACGAACGCAACTCGCCTCGCTCGTTACTCGCGGCCATGGCCTCCTGGGCCAGGCAACGAGCGACCGAGCACGATCTCGGGTTGGCTTCCGGCGAAGACCCGAAACCGGCCGAGGAACTCATCAACCTCGTTCTCATCCAGGCCCTGGACTTCACCGATATGCCGAGGTTCCCCGAAATTCCGATGCCACGGCTTCGCCAGACGGCGGCGCGCTTCGCCGTCCTGGGATTTCTCTTCGGCCAACTCGATGAGATCGAGATCGCAGAGAAACTCGCGGCGCGCGCAATGGCGCTCGAAGCCTGTGCCCAGGCCAGCGACGCAACCATCAGGCCTTCCCCCGCGCTGACGGCGGTCCTCGCTCTCGCGCTCGGTCGACCCGATGAAGCCGATCGCGAACTGGCCTCATCCACGTCCTCGTCGCCGCTGGACGTCGCCCTGCTTAACTTCGTATGGACAAGGGTATCGAGCAGGAATGACACGGCACTGACGGGACCGAACGTCTTGAACATGCTCACACGCGCGAGGGATAACCGGCCGTTCGACGAAACGGACCTGGAACCATGGTTCAAGAGCGCAGGAAACGCGGACTTGGTCCTTGCCTGTCTCGCGCCCGAGATGGGTGTGGCCGCCGGGCATATCGCTACGCGGATCATCTGGCAACGGGCCTCCGAGCAACCCGCTGTGCCCCCGGATAAGGACGCTTTCGTTGCAGGGATAAAGACAGCATGGAGACGACAGGGATTTCTCGCCCGCTACCGCTTCCTGAACGATGCCTATGCGTCGCCGGACGATGCGGCAAAATTCCTGGAAAATGAACTCGCCTATCGGCCGGCCGACCCGTATCTCCTCGCACGGCAATTGGCCGCGCCGGAGCTCAAAGAGGACGACGTCGAGAAGTTCGCACAGCTCATCCCGCAGTTGCCGACTCTCTCGGCGCGCCGATGGGCGTTGGACGTTCTCGAGGACATCAACGAGGTTAAAGCGCGGCAGTCGTACGCCGGCATGGACATTCCTGCCGATGACTCGAACGCCTATCGGCTGACTGAACAGTGGCGCATGCAGAGAGCGCTCAAGCTGACGTCCGAGGCCGACCTCACCCTGGCGCACCTGCTCGCCCTCGATCCCGGCAACGCGTGGCTCTACGCCCGCGGCGATCAACTCCTGCTGGAGTCCGGCATCGCTCGCCTTCCGGGATCCTATCGCCTGCTGAACATCGAGGCGCAGAGACTCGCGGACGGCGTGTTCTACTCGGAAACCGGGACCACCTCCGCCATCGCCGTGCTGGAATCGGGACGCGTCTCCATGGCGGATGAGCCCGGACTTTTGCTGAGCGCCGCTCGCTACTGGTCAAGGATCGGTCGGATGGACACCGCGGTGCACCTCTTCGATTCGTGGCTGAGCGTGAGTCAGGACCAGGGTTTGCGACGTACCTGGGTGCTGTCACGTTCCGGAATTGGTCTCTTGCAGCTGGGCCAAACCGCCGAAGGTCTGGATCGCGTGGAAAAAGCGGCCAGGTCCCACGCCGAGTGGGCTCTGTTGCCCTATGCGTACCTGCTGGAACACGCGGGACGAAAGGACGATGCGCTGAAGCTGTTCGAGGATTGCGCGCAACGCTACCCACAGGATCTCATCTGGGTGGACCATGCGGAATGTCTGCGTCGGCTGGGACGGAACGAGGAAGCGGACGCGATCTACCGAAAACGCATCGCGGCGCTACCGAACTCGCGTAGCATCGAAAAGCTTCTCGAGTATCTCTATCGAGTCCGCCCCGAGCGTATCGTCTGGGCGTTCGATCAAGAGCTCCTCAAGCTCCAACGGTCGCGCGACTACGGGGCTTTGGCTCTGGCACATGTCCTCATGAACAAGCCCCAGCTTTCCATGGCTGTCCTTGGCGAGGCGGAACGGGAGGGCAAACTCAACGATGTCAACACGTGGTTCCAATTCATCCTCACCCTGGCAGCTAAGGGACCGGAAGACGGACGTGCCTTTCTCCGCGCTCACCGCGGCGAGTTCAAGGACGAGCACCACCGTATCGTGCTCGCCGTAGCCCTGGGAGACTCTGATGCAGAGTCCCTGCTGACGTTAAGAATGGGAGAACGGGATGAAAAGTCGTTCCTTGCCATTCTCCTTCCGGTTGCCGCTTTTCTTGCCAATGCCGAAGGCCGACACGGTGAAGCCGCGCGCTGGTTCGATCGAGCGTGCAGGCTCAACCACGAATCCCGGCTGCTCATCGCCGCGCGTCACGCCCGAGGTCTGCCACCCGGAGATTATTGGGCAGCGACCGAACCTTCGCGCAGTGCGTTGAGGCGCATTGGGCTCCCGGCACACGCGTTGTAATCACCGGTCATCGGCTCCCGCTCTGAAATCACTCGCGTTCGCCACCCGCGTGCGAATCTGGCCATGAGACAGCCTGACGCCCTATAATCGCCGCATGACGAACGCGGAGATCAAAGAGGAGTCGGACAAGTACGTGATGGCCACCTACGCGCGATTGCCGGTGGCCTTCGTGCGCGGGAGGGGCGTCTCGGTCTGGGATGCCGACGGGCGCGAGTACCAGGACTTTCTGGCCGGGCTTGCCGTCTGCTGCCTCGGTCACTCGCACCCGAACATCGTGGAGGCTATCCGCCAGCAGGCCGGCGAGATCCTGCACACCTCCAACCTCTACCTGAACGCGAACCAGGCCAAGCTCGCCCGTTACCTCGTCGATCTGTCGTTTCCCGGGAAGGTCTTCTTCTGCAATTCCGGGGCGGAGGCCAACGAGGGTTCGCTCAAGCTGGCCAGGCGATGGCAGGAGAAGATCGCCGGAAAGCCCGAGCAGAAGGACGTGCTCTCGTTCGTCAATTCCTTCCACGGCCGCACCATGCATACGCTCGCCGCGACCGCTCAGCCGAAATACCACG
>CAZJQD010000039.1:0-31503 GCA_964548165.1 uncultured bacterium | reverse complement strand
GCGCGATGTACACCTTCCCGCGCCGGATGAGGTCGGGCATCTGGCGGAAGAAGAAAGTGAGCAGCAGCGTCCGGATGTGCGAGCCGTCCACGTCGGCGTCGCACATGATGATGATCTTGCCGTAGCGGAGGCGGGCGGCGTCGAAGTCCTCGCCGATGCCGCACTTGAGCGCGCTGATGAGCGTGCGGATCTCCTCGTTGGAGAGCATCTTGTCGAGGCGGGCCTTCTCGACGTTGAGGATCTTGCCCTTCAACGGGAGGATCGCCTGGAACCGGCGGTCGCGGCCCTGCTTGGCCGAGCCGCCGGCCGAGTCGCCCTCAACGATGTACATCTCGCTGTGCTGGGGATCGCGCGTCGAGCAGTCCGCGAGCTTGCCGGGGAGGCCGCCGGAATCGAGCGCCGACTTGCGCCGCACCAGCTCCTTCGCCTTCTTCGCGGCCTCGCGGGCCTGCGACGCCGCCAGGCTCTTCTCGATGATCCGCTTCGCGATCGGCGGGTTTTCCTCGAGGTAGGTGTTGAGCTGCTCGTTGACGATGGACTCCACGATGCCGGCAACCTCGCCGTTGCCGAGCTTGGTCTTGGTCTGTCCCTCGAACTGGGGATCCGGGACCTTCACGGAGATGACCGCGGTCAGGCCCTCGCGGATGTCCTCGCCCTGGAGCGAGAACCCTTCCTTCTTGAAGAGGTTGTTCTTGCGGCCGTAGCGGTTGATGGTGCCCGAGAGCGCCTTGCGAAAGCCCACCAGGTGCGTTCCGCCCTCGTGCGTGTTGATGTTGTTGCAGAAGGAGAAGACGTTCTCGCTGTAAGCGAGGTTGTACTGGAAGGAGACCTCGACGACGACGTTCTCGGTGATGCCCTCGAGGTGGATGGGCTTCGCATACAGCGTCTGCTCGGTCTCGTTCAGGTACTTGACGAAGTCGTCGATGCCGCCCTTCTGGAAGAACTCGACCTCGGTTCCGAGGGCCTCGTCCGTGAAGAAGATGCGCAGGCCCTTGTTGAGGAAGGCCAGCTCGCGCAGCCGCACCGAGAGCGTCTCGGCGTCGTACTGGATCGTCTTGAAGATCTCGTGATCGGCAAAGAAGGTGACCTTGGTGCCGCGCTTCTTCGTGGTACCGGCTTCCGTGACCTTCGTCGTCGGAACGCCGCGCTTGTAGCTCTGCTTGTACAGCTTGCCGCCGCGGTAGACCTCCACGTCGAGCCGTTCCGAGAGCGCGTTGACGCAGGAGACGCCGACGCCGTGCAGGCCGCCCGAGACCTTGTAGGCCTCGTGATCGAACTTGCCGCCCGCGTGGAGCTTGGTCATGACGATCTCGAGGGCGGGGACCTTGTACTGGGGGTGGATATCGATGGGAATGCCGCGCCCGTTGTCCTCGACCGATATGGAGTGATCGGCATGGAGGATCACGCGGATGGTGTCGCAATGCCCCGCCATGGCCTCGTCGACGGCGTTGTCGACGACTTCGTAGACCAGGTGGTGGAGCCCGCGAGGACCGGTCGATCCGATGTACATCGCGGGTCGCTTGCGCACGGCCTCGAGCCCTTCGAGGACCGTGATGGCGCCGGCGTCGTACGCCTCGGCGACGCCGGATTGGGGCTTGTCTTCAGTTTTCGTCAACGGGTTGTGACTCCTTGTAAAGCGCCGCCCTTTATATCAAAACGGGCCCATTTTTGCCAGCGATCTTCGTAGATTTTTGAGTGCGTGGAGGCCACCCAGACCTGGCCCGGAAGGGCGTCCAGGAGGCCCAGGAACGCCGTTAATCGCTCTTCGTCCAGTTCCCCCGTGACGTCGTCGACGAGGACGAGCGCGGGGTCGCCGGACTGGGACAGGACGGAGGCCTCGGCTAACCGGAGAAGGAGAGCGGCAAGGCGCTTCTGGCCCTGGGAGCCGTAGGTCCGGAGCGGGACGCCGTCGAGGGTGAGTGCGAGGTCGTCGCGGCCGGGACCGAACGGCGACAGCTGCCCCATCGCCGCCAATCGCTCCGCTTCGCCCTTCACCATGGTGGCGACGCTGGCCCAGTCGCCGGAAGCCGCGGCATCCGCCGCGGAGCGCGGCAAGGCGGGCCTGTACTCGACGCCGAGGTGACCCGGGATTCCCAGCGCCGCCCGGCGCTCGTTCACGGCGGTCTCGAGCGACCACGCGACGCGCCTTCGCGACGCGACGATCTGCGGGAAGACCGCGGCCTGTTCCTCGAGGAACAGGCGCACCGCGCCGCCCCGTTGAGCGATCCCAGCCAATGCCTGCTTGTGCGCGCGTCGCCACCGCCTCAGCGCCGCCAGGTAGGCGCCACTTTCCTGGCAGAGCATCACATCAAGGAACCTGCGTCGTTCCAGGGGCGCTCCCTCGACGAGCTGGATATCCTCCGGCTTCAAGAGCGTCATCCGAAGGCGACCGATGAGAAGCCCACTTCCGGCCAGGGGCGTGTCATCGATCCGGGCCGCGCGCCCCTTCTCGGCCGTCCACTTCAAGGAGAGCCGGGGACCGCCGGAAACCACCGCCGCCACGCGCCAGCCCTTCTCGCCGAACCGAGCGAATTCGGCATCCCGGCGGGTCCGGATGCCGGCGCCGCTCGCGAGAAGGTGAATGGCCTCGAGGATGCTCGTCTTGCCCGCGCCGTTGGGCCCCACGACCAGCACGCGCGGCGCCGAGGACGGCTCGAGGGTCGTCTCGTGATGACAACGGAAACGCGCCAGCTTCAGCTCCGCCAGGTGCATGCTTGAACCCGGCGGGACGGCGTCAGCCGCGTAGCGGCATCAGGATGTACTTGTAGCTCTTGTCGCCAGCCACGGTGAAGACCGCAGGCGCGATCTTGGCGCCGAGCTCGATGTGCAGCTTCGAACCGCCCAGGACCTTGCAGGCGTCGCTGAGGTATGGAGCGCGGAAGTTGATCTCGATGTTCCCGCCCTGGCACTCCGCGGGAACCTCGTCCTGGGCCTCGCCGACCTCGGGCGATTCGGCGCTGATCACGATGCGGTCGGCGCGGATGGCGAGGTTGACGCCTTGCGTCCGGGGATTCACGAACGGGTTGGCGCGCCGCAGTGCCGAGGCGAACGCGGAAGCCTCAACCTCGACCTGCCGCTCGCTCGCCTTGGGAATGATCTTCTCGTAGTCGGGAAACTTCTCGGCGATGAGGCGGGAATGGAACGTGCCTCCGGGAGTCACGAAGACGATATGCGTGTCCGTCACGGCGATCTGCACGCGCGCATCGTCGGGCAGATCGGCGGCGACCAGCCCCAGAATGCGGGCGGGGACGAGCACGTTGACGTTGAGCGCCTTGCCACCGCGGGGACCCTCAGCGAGGGGAAAATCGCAGATGGCGAGGCGGTGCCCGTCGGTGGCGACGAGCCGCGTCTGGCTGCCGGCGATGACGAGATTGCCGCCCGTGAGAAACGTGCGGGTGTTGTCGGTGGAGGCGGCGACGATGGTCCGCCGGATCGCGTCCCGGAGTACTCCAGAAGCGACCTGGAACGGGTTCTCGACGGCAGCGAGAGGAATCTTCGGGTAATCCTCGCGGGGAGTTCCACGGAGCGTGAGGCGGGCCTTTCCGGACTTCAAGGTCAGCGTGTGTCGCTCGCCGCTCATGAGCTCGATGTCGCCCTCGGGAAGCTCGCGCACGCTCTCGAGAAGCGTCTTGCCGGGAACGGTCATCGCGCCCGCTTCCTTGATCGACGCGGGCGTCTCCACGACGATGGCGATCTCGAGGTCGGTGGCCAGGGCGCGCACCGATCCGCCCTGGTCGGGAATGAACTCCAGGACGATGTTCCCGAGGAGCGGCTGGGGCGACCGAGCGGGGACGGCGGCGGCAACGCGCGAGATGCCCCGCAGGAGATCCTCGCGGGCAACGACGGCTTTCATGAAAGGTTCTCCGGGACGGAGCGAGATCCGTAGATCACGCAAGGGGTTGGATTAACCGTAGTAGTCATAGTAGGAGTTGTGGAGAGCGTGGAAAAACGGGCTAACGCGTGATGCGCGAGCGTGGACGCGGTGTGGAGCATTCCTGTGAATTGGCGGGAAGAGTTTTCCCTCTTCTCCCCAGACGCCATTTCATTCCACGCGTTATCCACGGCTTTGCCGGCTTCTATCGACATGCTGTGCACTTCAGCGCAGGCTCGACTTGATCTCGTTGATCATGGACTGGATATGCCGGTCACGTTCCACGAGATGACCGATCTTCTTGCACGAGTGCAGGACCGTCGTGTGATCGCGCCCGCCAAACTCGGTGCCGATGACCGGCAGCGACAGTGACGTGAGCTCGCGGCAGATGAACATGGCGACCTGGCGGGGCAGGGTGACATCCACCGTGCGGCGCTTGCCCTTGAGTTCCTGCGGCGTGACCTTGAAGTAGTCGGCCACCGTCTTCTGGATCTGTTCCACCGAGAGCGGCGTCGCGCGCCGCGTCTGGATGAGATCGCGCAGGGCTTCCTCGGTCTGCTTCTTGTCGATTCTCCGGTTCGAGAACGTGGCCATGGCGTGAACGCGCCGCAGGGCGCCTTCCAGGTCGCGGATATTGGACCGGAAGTGCTGGGCAATGAACTCCAGGCAGTCCTGGGGAATATCGATGTCCGACTCCTCGGCCTTCTTTCGCAGGATGGCCAGGCGCGTCTCGGGGTCGGGCGGCTGCAGATCCGTCGTGATGCCCCATCCCAGGCGCGACCGGAGGCGATCCTCGAGCATCGGGATCTCCTTGGGAGGCTTGTCCGAGGAGATGACCAGCTGGCGGCTCGACTCGTAGAGCTCGTTGAACGTGTGGAAGAACTCCTCCTGCGAGCGGTCCTTGTTCGCGAGGAAGTGGACGTCGTCCACGAGGAGGATGTCGCAACGGCGATACTTCTTCTGGAACGCATCCATGCGCTGGTCCTTGATCGCGTGGATGAACTCGTTCGTGAAGTTCTCCGCCGAGCAGTAGATGATCTTGGTCTCGGGACGGAGCTGAAGGGCGCGGTGACCGATGGCGTGCATGAGGTGGGTCTTGCCGAGACCCGAGTCGCCGTAGATGAAGAGCGGGTTGTAGGTGCGTGCCGGAGCTTCCGCCACCGCGAGACAGGTGGCGTGCGCGTACTGGTTGGTGGGGCCGACGACGAAGGACTCGAACGTGTAGAGCGCATTGAGGAAGTCGGCGGCCGGCGACGGCGAGGAGGGCGACCGCTTGGCCGTGCGATTGAGGCCGCGGGCGGCCTCGCGACCGGCGGCGGCTTTTCCCGCTTCCGTGCGCAGGCTCACCTTGACGGCGATGGACCGGCCCGTCAGTTGGGATGCCTGGCCGGCTATATCGTCGCGAAAATGGTTATCCAGCCAGTCCTTGTGAAAGAGCGTCGGCACCCAGAGGATGATCTGGTCCTTGCGCTCTTCCATGTCGATCGGGCCGAACCAGTGCCTGAAGGACTCCGCGTCGAATTTCCCACGGATCTCTTCCTGTATCTGGTCCCAGGTTGTCGTCAGGCTCATGTATGAGTACTCCACAGCTTATTCAGTATGTGAGGAAGCGTGCTGCGGAGGAGGGCGTCGAGCTTCGGACCATAGTTCTACTCGATATGGTCCGGTCAGGCAACGACGGCGTCTGTCACGAAGGAACAGTGCGCCGGCACCTGCTATTGCGTCAGTTGCAACGTTGGTTGCCGCGTAGAGCGGGAGAAAAAGCAGGCCCCCCGCCTGATTCCATGCAACGGTACTCCCGGTGAGCCGTCCCGTGGAAAACCGCTGGATGCCGGGCGCTTGCCGCCGGTCTCCACAGGTCTTTCCACATGACTGTCCCATCGAGTCCCGCGGACAGAACCCCACGTTTCCGAGGTCGCTGCGCGGTCCGTCTTCGAACTGTGGCGAGTATAGTTCCGGGGGGGGGCTCATCAAGGGATTTTTCCGGAGCGGAATTTCGCGGCGCGTGGAAAGTCTTCCAACAATTGTTGAAAAAAATTAACAGCCTTTGAACCGCTTACAATTGCCTCCAGGAGTCGATGCAAGAGAGTGACCCTGATCTTATCCACAATCCCTTCATGCCTCGCGAGCCGAGGTTTGGCGATGACTTTCTTCCCTTGCTCGACTCTCCCGGGGCGCGATAATGACCCCACGCCCATGACCCCCCGAACATTCTCCCGAAACGCGCTGGTTTCCGCCGCATTTGTCGCTTTTGCCGTTCTTGCCGCGTCGTGTGGGCGCGGTGGTGATTCTGGCGAGGCAGGAACGCTCTTGGCCTCCGCGATCTCGGATCCCAAGTCCTTCAACGTCCTGACCGCGCGCGAAGTTTCGACCACCGATGTGCTGGGCTTGGTCTACGAAGGGCTCTTGAAGACGAATCCGCGCACTTACGAGGTCGAGCCCTACATCGCCGACACCTGGTCGGTCTCCCCGGACGGCACGACCTGGACGTTTCGCCTCCGCAAGGACGTCACCTGGGCGGATGGGGCGCCCTTGACCGCCTTTGACGTGGACTTCACGTTCAATGGCCTGGTCTTGAATCCCGCGGTCCAGTGCGGACTGCGCGATCTCTGGCAGGTGGAGGGGCGTCCGTTCGAGGTCGCCCTGGTCGATACCTGGACGATCACGGTTCACACGCACAAGCCCTTTGCCCCGCTTCTGCGCGTCCTGGGGGCGCCCATCATGCCCCGGCACAAGCTCGCCGATGTCGCGGACTTCAACCAGGCGCTCGGCATCAATACCCCCGTGGAGAACGTCCTGGGCTCCGGCCCCTTCCGCCTCTCCAGCTTCGAGCCCGGCGTCCGCGTGGTCCTGGGGGCGAACCCGAACTACTGGCAGAAGGACACGGAGGGCGGTACGCTTCCCCGCCTCCAGCGCATCGTCGTCAACTCGGTTACCGACATGGACGCCGAGGTGGAGTGGTTTCGCGCGGGAAAATCCGATTACGTCTTCCTGCGCGGCCATGACTGGCCCGTCTTTGCCCAGAATCCCTCTGGCTTCAAGCTCTGGAACATGGGACCCCGCTTCTCCACGACTTTTCTCTTCTTCAACCAGAACCTCGCCTCGCCGCTGGCGCCGGAGAAGCAGCGCTGGTTCCGCGACCGAGCGTTCCGCGAGGCCGTGGCGTGGGCCGTAGACCGCCAGACGATCGTCCAGAGCGTCTATAACGGCCTGGCGTTCGCCCAGCAGTCCTGCGTCTCGGAGGCCAACCGGGTCTTCCACGATTCCGCGGCGGTGACGCACTATGGTTTCAACCTCGAGAAGGCCGAGGAGATCCTGGCCGCGGCCGGCTATTCCCGCAGTGGCGCGGACGGCCTGTTGCGGGATCCCCAGGGGGCCAAGGTTGCCTTCGAGTTGACCACCAATGCCAACAACAACGAGCGGGTGCGCATGGCCACGGTCATCGCCGAGTCCCTCAAGAAGCTGGGAATGGAGGTTCACGTCAACCCGGTGGATTTCAACGCGCTCGTGGATCACCTCGACAACGACCTGCAGTGGGAAGCCTGCATCATGGGGCTGACCGAATCCCTGGATCCGCATAATGGTTCGAACATCTGGCGCGTCGAGGGAGACCTCCACATGTTCAACCAGAAGCCGCACGAACCGGCTCCCGACGCCGCGGCGTCCGTGAAGGCCGACTATGCCCGGCGGCTGGCCGCGTGGCGGCGGGGAGTTCAGCCCTGGGAACGCGAGATCGAGCAGTTGATGGCTCGCGGATCGGTGACGATGGACCCGGTGGAACGTCGGCGGATCTACAGCCGGATGCAGACGGTGGTTTCCACCCACCTGCCGATGATCTACACGGTCGCTCCGGCCGCTCTCTATGCCACGCGCGATCGGATCGAGGGCCTGGAGCCGAGCCCCATCGGTTCGACGGCGATGGCCGCTCTCCTGCATACGCCGGAGACGCTCAGGACTCGCTGAACCCGCGTCATCGTGCTCGCCTTTCTCGCGCGCCGAATCGCGACAACCGTTCCCCTCCTGCTGGGAGTGACCCTCTTCTCGTTCGTGCTCCTGGAGATGGCGCCCGGCGACTACTTCACCCAGCTCCAGCAGGATCCGACGATCAGCCGCGATACTCTCTCGCGACTCCGCGCTGAGTTCGCGCTCGATCAACCCGTCGTCGTCCAGTACTTCTACTGGCTTCGAAACCTCCTGACCGGCAATCTCGGCCAGAGCATCGCCTACCGAATTCCCGTCGCCGATCTCCTGGTACCGCGACTCCTGAATACCCTGGCACTCTCCTTCTCCGCGCTCGCCCTGGCTTGGCTCATCGCGATCCCGGCGGGCATCTTCGCGGCCCGGGAATCCGGACGCTGGCCGGATCGACTTCTCGGGGTCGTGGCCTTCCTCGGGATGTCCGTTCCCGATTTCCTCCTGGCCTTCCTGGCCATCTACCTGGCCGCGCGCACCGGGGCCTTTCCCGTCGGCGGCATCGGGGGCCTCGATGACATCGGCCTGGCCGCCATCGGCGACTACATGTTCCATCTCGCCGCTCCGGCCGTTGTCCTGGCCGTCGGTTCGGTCGCGTATCTCCAGCGGCTGATGCGCTCGAACGTGATCGAGGAACTGGGCAAGGATTACGTGCGCACGGCGCGCGCCAAAGGCCTCGGGCGCGCGCGCGTGTTGTGGCGCCATGCCGTTCCCAACGCGCTCAATCCCATGATCACGCTCTTTGGCCTGGAGCTCTCGGCGGTCGCGTCCGGCGCCGCCCTCGTCGAGAACGTGATGGCCTGGCCCGGACTGGGCAAGCTCCTCCTGGAGGCCATGCTGGCGCAGGATGTGTACGTCGTGATGGCGAGCCTGCTCTTCGGCACCCTGCTCCTCGTGGCCGGTAACCTTCTTGCCGATGTCACGCTTGCGGTCGTCGATCCGCGGATACGGAACGCGGGCTGATGGTCGCTCCCCCGTCAGTGCCGCAAGATCCCGCCATGGTGGACGTTGTCGTCGGAGGTCCGCGCGCCGTCCTGGCGACACTACTACGTTCCCGTCTCTCCGCGCTCGCGCTCGCGCTCCTCGTCCTTCTCTACCTGGCGGCCTTCGCGGCGCCGTTCCTGGCGACCAACGACCCGACCACCATCCTTCGCGCCGCCGACGGGACCGCCCTGGGTTCGCATCCACCCATGCTCCCGACCTGGTCGGATGAAGGATTCTCGTTCACGACCACCAGGCGCACCCAGGACACCGCGACCTACGCGGTCGTGTACGCGCCGACGGGTGTCGCTCCGCTCGCTTGGTTCGAGGGCGGTCGAGTCCTCTCCGGGGCGAACTGGGCCCCTCTCGGCACCGATCGCCTCGGCCGCGACCTCTGGGCCCGGATCGTCTACGGCAGTCGCGTCTCGCTCTCGGTCGGTTTTCTCGGCGTCAGCATCTCGATGCTGATCGGATGCCTGCTCGGCGGAGTCGCGGGGCTGGTGGGAGGACGAACCGATCTCCTGATCATGCGGCTCTCCGAGATGGTCATGATGGTGCCGGGTCTCTATCTACTTCTTACCCTGGCCGCGATCCTGCCGAAGGATCTCGACTCCGTGCAGCGCTACTTCCTGATCATCATCGTGCTCTCGACCGTCCGCTGGGCGGGCCTGGCCCGGGTCATCCGGGGACTGGTCCTTTCCCTGCGGGAACGCGAGTTCGTGCAGGCCGCGGTCGCCGTCGGCGCCGGGCGTCTTCGGCTCCTCGGTCGCTACATTCTTCCCAACACCGTCTCCTATCTCATCGTCGCCGGAACCCTGCAGATCCCCGGCTACATCCTGGGCGAATCCGCGATCTCGCTCCTGGGCCTCGGCATCCAGGAACCCTCGGCCTCGTGGGGCAACCTGCTCATCGACGCCAAATCCGGCTCCGCTATTGTCCTGGCGCCCTGGCTCCTCCTGCCCGGCGCCTTCATCTGCCTGGCCATCGTGCTCTTCAACATCCTTGGCGACGCCCTGCGCGACGCGCTTGATCCCGGTTCGGAGGTCTTTCACCTATGAGCGTTATTTCCATCGGAGGCCGTGCCGTTGGCGACGGGGCCCCGGCCTTTCTCGTCGCGGAGGCCGGGTTCAACCATAACGGCTCGCTCGACCTGGCAGAGAAGCTTGTCGCCGCCGCCGCCGACGCCGGCGCCGACGCGATCAAGTTCCAGTCCTTCACGCCCGATCGATTGGTCCATCCGTCCGTCTCGTACTTCCATCTCTTCCGTGACGCCGTCCTCGACGAGGAGGCTCATCGCCACCTGGCGGAATGCGCGGCGGCGCGCGGGATCGCGTTCGGGTCCACGCCCTTCGACCCCCACTGGGTCTCCGTGCTCGATCGCCTCGACGCCGACTACCTCAAGATCGCGTCGATGGACCTCACGAACCCGCAATTGCTCGACGCCGTCGCCGCCACCGGCCGCCCCGTTCTACTCTCGACGGGACTTGCCACCCTGGAAGAGACCCGGGGCTCGGTGGAGCGGCTCCAGCGTCGCGGTTCCGGTCCCCTGGCCGTCCTGCATTGCGTCTCGCTCTATCCCACACCCTTTGATCGTGCCAACCTCCGCGCCATGCAGACGCTCCGTGCCGCTCTCGATTGCCCGGTCGGCTTCTCCGATCACACGCTCGGCGATGAGATCACGGCGCTGGCCGTGGCGGCCGGCGCGAACGTGATCGAGAAGCACTTCACGCTGGACTGCTCGTTACCGGGAGCCGATCACGCGAACTCGCTGGATCCCGCGTCTTTTGCCGCCATGGTGGAGCGCGTGCGCGCCGTCGAGGCCGCGCTGGGTTCCGGCCGGAAGTCGCCCTGCGACGAGGAGGCGCCGCTCATCGACGCTACGCGCCGTGGGCTCGCTGTCGGTCGTCGCCGGCGCCAGGGAGAACCGGTCCTGCTGGAGGACCTCATCCCCTTGCGGCCGCGTCCTTTGCCTCGAGGTCTTTCCGCAGCGGATCGCGAGGCATGGGCCGGTCGACGCGCGACGCGCGACCTGGAGGAACTGGAACTGCTTTCAGAAGGGGACCTGGAGTAGCGCGCCGGGCACCGTTCTCGCCCGTCCCGGCGAAGGTCAGGTCAGGAGACGGGTGATGGCGCGGACGACGCTCTTCCAGTAGAGGGTGCGATCGCGGAGCTCCTGGCGACCTTTCGAGGTCAGGGCATAGAAGCGGATCCTGCGCCGCCCCGTCGCCTTCTCCCATCGCCCTCTCACCAGGCCCGCGTGTTCCATCCGGTGGAGCATGGGATAGAGCGTGCCCTCGCTGATGGCGAGGATCTCATCCTGGGTCTCCTTCAGAGCCTGGGTGATCTGGTATCCGTATTTGTCTCCCGTGGAGAGAAGGCCCAGGACGGCCAGCTCGACGGAGCCCTTGAGAAATTCTGTTTTACGCATGGCAACCGGGCGATGTTAAACGCAAATACCTCGCGCCGCAAGGGAAAGGCTGATTTCCGCGTATGGCAAACCGAAAATCTTCCGCGCATGGATAGCGAGGAGATTGCGCGGCCCCGCTCTCGCCGCATACAATCCTCGTTTCCGGAGAGGTGCGAGAGTGGTTGAATCGGCCGGTCTCGAAAACCGGAGTGCCCGCAAGGGCATCGAGGGTTCGAATCCCTCCCTCTCCGCGCCGTAAATCCGCCAGTCGAGCCGAGGGATGCGAACGGGCGCGCCCGCCGGATGCGGGAGTCCCGCGATACGGGACGACGAGTGCGCCCCTGCCCGACAAGGGCGGCAGGAAGCCGACCGAGGACGGGCGAATCCCTCCCTTGCCGCGCTGATGACTAAAATCACCCTTCATCCTGGACTCCGCATCCTTTATACTTCGCCCGTTCTGGGGATGTAGCTCAGCTGGAAGAGCGCGTCGTTCGCAATGACGAGGTCAGGGGTTCGATCCCCCTCATCTCCAAGAATTTTATGGTGCGGGGCGGGGTTTCAGGCATCGCCGGGGTCGCTGGCTCCGCGTCGCCGGCCTTCCGTCGCATTCCTAGATTCGAATTCGGCAAACCGGAGAGGTGCAGGAGCGGTTTAACTGGCAACCCTGGAAAGGTTGTGTACTCGAAAGGGTACCGTGGGTTCGAATCCCACCCTCTCCGCCACTCCCCTGATAAACTCCCCTCATGTCCGACCCTCACGATCAGCCCACCGCCTTCGTCACCGCCTTCGATCTCGACGGCACGCTCTATTCCTCCGAACCGGTGCTCGGGCTCGCCTACGAGGCGGGTATTCGCGCCGCCAACGCCGAGACGGGATCCGCCTGGAGGGTTCCGACGACGGCTGAGATCCTGGCTCATGTCGGCCGGCCTGTCCGGGAGATCTTCGGGCGACTCTTTCCCGAGATGCCGGAGAAGACACGCCTCGCCATCTCTGATCGCGTGCTGGAGGACATGGTGGGCCGCATCCGCGCAGGCGGCGGATACCTGTTTCCCGGCGCCCGCGAAGCGCTCGGAGCGTTACGCGATCGAGCCTGCGCGACCATCCTCGTCTCCAATTGCCGCCGCGCCTACCTGGAGGCGGTGACCGAGACCTTCGAGCTCGCGCCGCTCTTCGACCAGATGCATTGCAACGAGGACGATCCGGCTCTGGGCAAGTCGGGACTCCTCGCGCGCGCGGTCGCGGGCCGGCCCGGCGTGATGGTCGGCGACCGGGCCTCGGACGGCGAAGCGGCGCATGCCGCGGGCATCCGTTGGATCGGTTGTGACTTCGGTCATGTCGGCGAGGAAGCTCGAATCGAATTGCGGGACGCGGACGCGGTGGTAACATCGCTGGCGGATGTCCTGGCGCTCGTGGACTCCTGGCGCTCGCTCGTGACGGAGGCGTAATCCCATGACGGAATCGAATCGCAGGGTCGCTGTGGTGACCGGAGCCTCGGCCGGGATCGGCGCCGCGACCGCGCGCCGGCTGGCCGCGGCCGGATATGCCGTCTTCCTGACGGCACGACGCGCGGAGCGACTGGACGCCCTGGTCGAGGAGCTTCGCGGCGCCGGTCACGAGGCGGATCGCCTGGTCGGCGATATTCGCGAGGACGGCGTCTGCCACGCGATCATCGATCGCGCCGCGGCTTGGGGGAGACTCGAGGTCGTGGTCGCGAACGCGGGAGTCGGTTACACGGGGCCCTTTGCGGAGATGACCGATGACCAGATGCGTCAGCTTGTCGACGTCAACCTGATGGGCGTCCTGCGCATCGTGCGCCATGCGATCCCGCGTCTCGAGGAAGAGGCACGCCTCGTTGTCGTCGGCTCCGTGCTCTCACGGATCGCGACCCCTCACAACGCGGTCTACTGCGCGACCAAGCATGCCCTTGCCGGGTTCTGCGATTCCCTCCGGCTCGAGCTCCGGCGCGCGCGCGTCCGGGTCATCCACGTGATGCCGGGCTACACCGACACCGAATTCTTCGACGCCCAGCTCAGGCGCGAGCGGCGCGCCATCGACGCCGTGAAGAAGTTCTGGTTTTTCCATGGCCCGGACGCGGTGGCGTCCGTCATCGAGCGCAGGATCCAGCGCCCGCGCGCGGAGGTTGTCGTGGGCGGACTGAATGCGGCCGTCGTCTGGCTGGGGACTCGTTTCCCGTCCGTGCTTCGCGGGCTCGTGATGGTCGTGGACGAACTCGCTGAAAAGAAGGCGGCGGCCGAGGCGGACCTGGTGGCGGCCGTCGAGCGGCAGGTGGCGGAAACGGCTCCGGCGGCGCCGGGCGCATGATTCGGCTCCTGAGGGGCACCGTAGCCCACCGGGACGCCGAGGAAGTCGTCGTCGTCTGCGGCGGGGTGGGCTACGCGGTCCAGGTTCCCGAACGCGCCGTGACAGCCTCGGTTGGCGCCGAGGTCACGCTCTGGATCCGCCAGCGCGTCCGCGAGGACAGCATCGACCTCTTCGGATTCGCCACGCGCGAGGAGCTCGCCGTCTTCGACGCGCTCCAGAAGATCTCGCGATTTCCCGCGCGGACAGCGCTTGTCGTCATCGCCAAGCTCGGCGTCGGCGGGCTTCGCCAGGTCATTGCCGCCGGCGATCTCACCGCGCTCACGCAGATCCCGGGCGTGGGCAAGAAGACGGCCCAGCAGATGCTGCTGGATATGCGCGGACAGATCGCGATCGACGCGCTCCCGGACGTGGCGCCGGATGCCGCCGAGTCGGACGACGCCGTCCAGGCGCTCGTGCAACTGGGCTATAATGCCCGCGACGCGCGGGCGCGCGTCGATCGCGCTCGCCGCGAACAGCCGGAATTGACCGATATCGCGTCGCTCGTGAAGCTGGCGCTCCAGAGAGGATGACCATGAAAAAGCAGGAACTCACGGCCTGGGTCGTATACGGAAAGAGCGCGCCCACGGCGCCGGCGGGTTTCGCCGCGTCCTGGCGAACGGCGCTGAAGCAATTCAAGTTCGGCGGTCGTGCGGGTGAGACGGCGCTTGTTCTGGACGGGCCGAGCCCGTCATTACTCCTCGGCGTCGATGCGTCGGACGCGGAGCGGGCCGTCTTCGAGGCTGCCATTCGCGCGGTCGAGACGGCGCGCCGACAGAAGCTCGCCTCCGTCGTTCTCGGCGGCGTGAGGCCCGCGCACCACGATGCCGCGGTCCGGGGTCTGGCGGCGGGCCGCTACCAGTTTCGGATCGGCGGTGAACCCGCTTTGCCGCCGGAGACGCGCGTTCTTGGCGCATCGCCGACGACCGTGGCGCGCGCCCAGGTCGTCGCCGCCTCCGCGGCGCTCGCCCGGACCTTCGTCAATCTTCCTCCCGGCGAGAAGTATCCGGATCGGCTGGTCCGTCGCATCGTGGCGGAACTCAAGAAGGATCGGATCCCAGGGCTCAAGGTTCAGACCTGGGACGAGAAGAAGCTGGCGCGCGAGCGGTGCGGCGGGATCACGTCCGTCGGCGTCGGATCCTCCAATCCGCCGCGTCTCCTCCGCCTCGACTGGTCGCCGCGGGGCGCGAAGCGGCACATCGTCCTCGTTGGCAAGGGCGTGACCTTCGATTCCGGAGGACTCAACATCAAGCCGTTCGAAGGGATGAAGACGATGAAATGCGACATGGCCGGCGCCGCCGCCGTCGTCGGCGCCTTCCAGGCCGCGGCGCGCCTCAGGATTCCCGTCAGGCTCACCGCGCTCTGCGGCTTCGCGGAGAACATGCTGGGCGCGAACGCCTACAAGCCCGGCGACGTCCTGACAATCCGATCCGGCAAGACCGTGGAGGTGCTCAACACCGACGCGGAGGGCCGACTCCTCCTGGCCGACCTCCTGGATATCGCCTCGGGCCTGAAGGCCGATGCGATCGTCGACTGCGCCACGCTCACGGGCGCCTGCGTTGTCGCGCTCGGCGAGGAGATCGCCGGCGTCTTCGGTTCGAGCTCACCCCTCGTCTCGGCCCTCGTTCACGCCGGCGGCACGGCCGGAGAACTGCTCTGGCCCATGCCCCTGAATCGCGATTTCCGCGAGAAGATGAAGGGCGAGATCAGCGATCTCAAGAACATCGGCGGACGCTACGGCGGCGCCTCCTCGGCGGCCGCGTTCCTCTCCGAGTTCGTGGGAGACTCCACCTGGGCGCATATCGATCTGGCCGGGCCCGCGTTCCGCGAGAGCGGGTCCGCGGGTCGCCCTTCGGGCGCCACGGGCTTCGGCGTGGCTACGCTCGTCAACTGGCTGGCGGACGGCGCGCGGGCATGACCCCCGAGCAGGACGGGATCTCCGGGCGGACGGTCTCGCCCGAGACCTCGCCCGAGGAGGAGCGCCTCGACCAGGCGCTCCGCCCGCGCCGGTTCGACGACTTCACCGGCCAGCACCGCGTCGTCGAGAACCTTCAATTGGCGATCGCGGCGGTGAAGAAGCGCGCTGACGGCGGCGCGCTCGATCACGTCCTCCTGTCCGGGCCGCCGGGGCTCGGCAAGACCACGCTCGCCGCGATCATCGCCTCCGAGCTGGGCGTCCAGATGCATTCCACCTCGGGGCCCGTTCTCGAGAAGGCCGGGGATATCGCCGGCATCCTTACCCAGCTCGAACCCGGCGACGTGCTCTTCATCGACGAGGTCCACCGGCTCCCCAAGCCCGTCGAGGAAGTGCTCTACACGGCCATGGAGGACTACGCGATCGACATCGTCCTCGGGCAGGGGCCGACGGCGCGGAGCGTGAAGCTCTCGCTAAAGCCCTTCACGTTGATCGCGGCCACGACGCGCGCGGGGCTCATCGCGGCACCTCTTCGCGCGCGGTTCGGGCTGACGTTCCGGCTCGATCACTACGAGCTCCCCGAGATGGAGATCATCGTCGGGCGCGCCACCCGGTTGTTGAAGCTCGAGGCGGAGCCCGCGGGCGTTCGCGAGCTGGCGGGTCGCAGTCGCGGCACGCCCCGCATCGCGAATCGCCTGCTCCGCCGCGCCCGCGACTACGCCCAGGTGAAGGGCAACGGCACGCTGACGGCCCCGATCGCGCACGCCGCGCTCGAACTCCTGGAGGTTGATCCGCTCGGCCTCGACGCCATGGATCGGCGCATCCTGCGGGCCGTCGTCGAGAAGTTCGAGGGCGGGCCGGTGGGCGTCGATTCGCTCGCGGTCGCCGTCGGCGAGGAGGCGGGCACGATCGAGGAGGTCTACGAGCCCTACCTCATCCAGATCGGCATGCTCAAGCGCACGCCCCGCGGCCGCGTCGCCACCTCCCGCGTCTTCGACTACCTCGGCGCCTCGAAGCAGACAGCGGGCGCGTGACGGCGGCGGCAGACGTGCCCCGCCGCGTCGGCGGCGCGGCGGACGGATTCGACGGAGATCCAGTGGGAGGCCCCGCCGGCGAGGAGATCATCCGCGTCGAGGATCTGCACGTCCGCTTCGGCGAGAAGCAGGTCCTCAAGGGTCTCAACCTCTCGATCCGCCGCGGCGACAGCTACGTGCTGATCGGCCCCTCCGGATGCGGCAAGTCGGTGCTTCTGAGGCACATCATGGGCCTGATGGAACCCCAGCAGGGGCGGATCTTTCTCTGGGGCCAGGACATCGTCGGGCTCTCCGAGACCGAGCTCTTTCCGTTCCGACGGCGCATGGCCATCGTCTTCCAGGAGGGAGCGCTCCTCAACTCGATGACCGTGGAGCAGAACATCGCGCTGACCCTGACCACGCACTTCGGCCAGATGCCCGACGATCGCATCCACGAGATCGTGACCGAGCGCCTCTCGTGGGTGAACCTGGTCGGCGCGGAGGGACTGCGGATCGGCGAGCTTTCCGGCGGGATGAAGAAGCGGGTCGCCATCGCCCGCGGGATCGCGACGGATCCCGAGGTGATCTTCTACGACGAGCCTACCACGGGGCTCGATCCGCCCCTGGCCGATACCGTCGACGACCTCATCTGGACGCTCGGTCAGCGCCTGAAGAATACCTCCCTGACCGTCACGCACGATCTCGTGGCGGCGAAGTATTTCGGAACGCGGATCGGATTCTTCCACGACGGCCAGATCGCGATGGAGACCACGCCCGACCGCCTGAGTAACGTCGACGATCCTGACCTCCGTCGCTTCATCACCCGCAGGGACCACCACGAGGGCTGAAGCGACGTTCTGCGGGGAGGAGACCAGCGTCGCCTTGTCCCGGGAGT
This sequence comes from uncultured bacterium, assembly GCA_964548165.1. GTDB lineage: Bacteria > UBA8481 > UBA8481 > UBA8481 > UBA8481 > CAZJQD01. Next base: position 14,091 of record CAZJQD010000039.1, on the reverse strand, counting down.
GGGCTCCCGCTAGACTGAACGCGTTGCCGGGGCTCGGCCCGCGTCGCTTGCGGCGCGTGAGGGTTCGAGAGTTCGTCCCGGCTCAAGGAGAATAAGATGGCCAAGGTTTGGTATGACAAGGACGCGGACCTCAAGCTCATCCGGGCCCGCAAGGTCGCGGTGCTCGGTTACGGATCGCAGGGTCACGCGCAGGCGTTGAACCTCAGGGATTCCAAGGTTGACGTCCGCGTCACGACGCGGAAGGGTTCCGACAACTGGAAGAAGGCCGTGAAGGATGGCTTCAAGCCCCTCACGCCCGCCGAGGCCTGCAAGTGGGCGGACGTGATCCAGGTCCTCCTCCCGGACGAGTTCCAGGCGGATGTCTACCAGAAGGACATCCTCCCGAACCTCAAGCCCGGCAAGGCTCTCTTCTTCTCACACGGCTTCAACATCCGGTTCGGGCTCATCAAGCCCCCCAAGGGCGTCGACGTCATCCTCGTCGCCCCCAAGGCGCCGGGCCACACCGTCCGGAGCCAGTTCGTCGCGGGTCGCGGCGTGCCGAACCTGCTGGCCGTCCACCAGGATGCCTCGAAGAAGGCCTGGAAGCTCGGGCTCTCCTACGCGGCCGCGATCGGCGGCGGCAAGGCCGGTATCATCAAGACGACGTTCACCGAGGAGACCGAGACCGACCTCTTCGGCGAGCAGGCCGTTTTGTGCGGCGGCCTCTCCGCGCTCATCATCGCCGGCTTCGAGACGCTCGTGGAGGCCGGCTACCAGCCGGAGGCCGCGTACTTCGAGTGCTGCCACGAGATGAAGCTCATCGTCGACATGGTCAACGAGGGCGGGCTGGCGTGGATGCGCTACTCGATCTCGGACACGGCCGAGTACGGCGATTACTCGCGCGGCGGCCGCGTCATCACGAAGGCGACCAAGGCCGAGATGAAGAAGATCCTTGGCGAGATCCAGAGCGGAAAGTTCGCGAAGGAATGGGTCAAGGAAGCGCGCGACAACAAGAAGAAGAAGTTCCTCGCGATGCGCAAGAAGGGCGCCACGCACCAGATCGAGAAGACGGGCCAGAAGCTCCGCTCGCTCATGAGCTGGCTCAAGGCCGCCAAGAAGTAGTTTCTTCCCGCATGTCCGACGCCTCCCGGGCCACCCCCGGGGGGCGTTTTTCTTCGTTTGCCGAGGAGCTCGGGCTCCTGGGCGCGCGTGTCGTGGCCTCGCGAACCGGCAGACCGACGCTGGCGGGTGAGAGCTCGCGACTCCTGAGCGGGCACGATCCCCTGAAGGAATCCGAGCGTCAGGCGGCGGGCGTTGCCGCGGAGCGCGTGGTGCTCGTGGGACTCGGGCTCGGATATCTCGCCGCCGCGCTGGGGTCGAGGCTTGCGACGCTGGTCCGGGCCTCGGGAGAGCAGGAGCGCCTGGCGAGCGCTCATGACAGGGACCATCCAGAGTACGCCGCATCCTTCTCCGACCTGGTGATTGAAAACTGGGACGAATTGGCACGCGCGATACGCGACGCGGTGCTGCGCGGCGAGACCCTGGTACTGGATCCTTCCTGGGCGGTGAGCCCCGATGTCGTGGCGCGAGTGCGCGAGATCGAGGCCTCGGCGCGCTGGGGGGCGGCGCCGTATGGCGGCGTGGCGCTGCGCGATGGATCGGCGTCTCGATCCGGCGTGGGCGGTCCTGGGGCTCGTCCGGCGACGGGGGTTGGCCTGGCGGAGCGAGTGCCGGGGTGCGACGAGGAACGGATCGAGGCGGCAGGACGCCGGCTCGACAGCGCCACGGTCGCGGCCGTCCTGGAGAGCCAGTGGCGGCACAATTTTCACGCGCATCCGCCGTTCGTGTTCGAGCCCGCGTCTCCACCGGACGCGAAGAACCCGCCGCGGCGCATCCTCTGCGTGCAACCTTCCTCGATCGGCGATGTGCTCTACTTCACTCCGGCGCTGGCGGCGCTGAGAGCGCGCTACCCGGAGGCCTCCCTGGGGCTCGTCGTGGACGATGATGCGGTCTCGGCCGTTCTCGGTGGCGACGTCGACCTGCTCTTCGTTGCGCGGCGATCGTCGTGGTGCAGTGGCGATGCGCTGGCTTCCGCCGGCGTGAAGCGATTTCTCGCGGTATTGGCCTCGTGGGCGCCCGATCTCGTCATCAACCCGCATGCAACGGCGCGCGCCGCCTGGTACGCGACCGTGGCCGCGAAGCGCGGGAGAAGAGAAGAACCGGCGCCCGTCATCGGGATAGCGTTTCGTTCCGAGGGCGCCCCGGTCCTGAGAGGAACCCTGCACCACGCCCGGTGGTTGACCGAGATGGGTTCGGCCCTGACGCTCGCACCCATACCTTCCCCGGTCCTGCCCCCCCCGGGCGCGCGGCCGCCCTGGCTGGTTGCCGCCGAGCTCGCGCGCCGAAGCGGCGTCAGTCTTGAATCCGTGGCACCGCGGCTCGATCCGGGCCATGGGGCCCTGACAGCCGCCGCCGTCTTTCGGGCCTCGTCCCGATCGCCGGAGCGCCTGTTCATCGCCGTGCATACCGGATCGCGCGCCGCGGAACGTCGCTACAGGAGAGCGTTATGGCCGCGGGTGATCGAGGGTCTTGTCGGGCTCGATCACGATGTGGTTCTCGTGGGCGGTCCCGCGGACGTGGAGCGCCACGAATGGATCCGGGAGCGGTTGTCGCCGGCGATCCTGGATCAAGTCACCGATGCGACGGCGCGCGGCGACCTGAAGTTCACGGCCGCCCTGCTCTCCGGCGCCGCGATGCTCGTGGGACCCGAGACCTCCACGGTTCACCTCGCGTCGGCGGTCGGGGTCCCCGCGCTGACGATCACGGGGCGCGTGCTCTCGGGATGGTCGGGGGCAGTCAGCGCGCGGAGCCTGGTGGTGCATGGGCCGGCGGACCCGCCGTGGTGCGGCCTCCTGCCCCCGGAGCTGGTCGTGGATCTCGCCGCGTTCGTGTTGGGGCGAGTCCCGATGCCGGCCTTGCCCGCGGGCTTCGAGAGCGCGGGAACGGGCAGGGACGGCGCCGGTGAATTCGAGCGCGCGGCGACGCCGTGGCAAGAGTTGCCCGAGAGCGTGGCGCAGGAGACGGTGCTGGGTCTCGCGTGGGCCGTCTTCGTGGGAACGCTCAATGAATTGTCGGGATGGCGAGAGACCGTTCCCGACGCGCTCCAGGTCCGCGCGCGGCGAGGTCCCCTGCCGTCGGCGCTCTCCAGCGAGCTCAGGCGGCTCCTGGATCTCGCGCCGGAGGACCCGTGGTGGCGACGCTTCTGCGCGGTGCCGTTCGGGGACATGGAGGACCTCGCGACGGCGCAGGGCGCGGCGCGGCGATTTCTCGGGGGTCTCCTGCCAGAGTAGGCGGGTCCGCGGCGCGTGGCCGAAGAGGGGCGACTAAAGGAGCGCGCGCGCGGCGATGCCCAGGAGCGCGGCGACGCCGAGCGTGGGGAGCATCCCGAGTTTCACACGGAGGAGAAGGACGAGGCTGAGAGCCGCGATGGCGGCCGCGGCGGGATCGAGCGAGCGCGGATCGGGAAGGAGCAGGCGGGAACCCAGGGGGCCGGGGAGGACGGTGACGCGCGTGAAGAGGGCGTGGATGGCGAACCACGTGGCCAGGTTCAGGATGACGCCGACGACGGCGGCCGAGATCGCGCCGAGCGATCCGGAGAGCGCGCGGTTGTTCCGTAGCGTCTCCATCCACGGCGCGCCGAGGAAGATGAAGAGAAGGGAGGGGACGAACGTGACCCAGCTGGTGATGGCGGCGCCGAGGAGCGCGGCCACGAGCGGGGAGAACGGCGCCGGCGCGTTCCAGGCCGCGAGAAAGCCCACGAACTGGAGGACCAGGATGAGGGGGCCCGGCGTGGTCTCCGCGAGCCCCAGGCCATCGAGCATCTGTCCCGGCGCCAGCCAGCCGTAGTGCTCTACGGCCTGCTGACCTACGTACGCGAGGACGGCATAGGCTCCGCCGAAGGTGACCACCGCCGCCTTGCTGAAGAAGACGGCAACCTGGGAGAGCACGTGATCGGGACCGAGTGTGGCCAGGAGCGCGAGGACGGGAAGCGCCCAGAAGACCGCGGTCGAGAGCACGGCCAGGAGATGCCGGCTTCCATTCCTTGCCGCGGATGAGTCCGCCTCGATGCGGACAGGCCCGGCGGCGTCCGGCGAGAAACGCGCCCGGATCCACCCCGCGAGACCGGCGACGGCGATGACCAGCGGAAAGGGTGCGGACCAGGCGAAGAGAGCCAGGAACGTTCCTCCCGAGAGGAGGAAGAAGAAGCTGTCATGGGCGAGTCGTCGCCAGAGCCTGAGGGCGGCCTCGATGACGACGGCCAATACGGCCGACTTCAGGCCGAAGAAGAGTCCGGCGACGATCGCGCTCTGCAGGCCGTAGACGTAGAGGAGGCTGAGGGCCACCAGCGCAAGACTCCCGGGCAGGACGAAGAGGACACCCGCGGCGATGCCGCCGGCATAGCCGTGCAGGAGCCAGCCGCAGTAGGTGGCCAGTTGCATGGCTTCGGGGCCGGGCAGGAAGGTGCAGAAGCTGAGCGCATGAAGGAACCGGTCCTGGCCCAGCCAGCGCTTCTCCTCGACGAGGGTACGTTGCAGGAGCGCAATCTGCCCGGCCGGCCCGCCGAAGCCGGTGAGCCCGATCTTGAACCAGGTCGCCAGGACCTCGCGAAATGCGGGAGTCCGGGGCGAGGGAGCCGTCACGGCATCAAGGTCTCACGTCGCGACACGCCGGCCTGCGCCGCGATACGCGCGCGGGGAGCGATCAGGTCTCGGAGCGGCCGCGCGCCATCAGCATCTTGCCGGAGCGCACTTCCTCGATGATACCGTGCGGACGGAGGAGCTCGACGGCGGCGTCGAGTTTCTCGGTGTTGCCGGCGAGCTGGATCGTCATGGCGTCCGCGGAGAGATCGACGGTCATGCCCTTGAAATGAGCCACGGTCTGGAGGATCTCGGTGCGTCGCGCGGCGGGGGCGTCGACCTTGATGAGCGCGAGCTCGCGCTCGATCACGTTCTCGTCGCTGTGGTCGCGCGCGTGCAGGACGTCGACGAGCTTGGAGACCTGCTTGATGATCTGCTCCAGGGTGTCGACGTCGCCGCGGCAGACGATGGTCATCCGGGAAAACCGCGGATCCTGGGACGCGCTGACGACGAGGGACTCGATGTTGAAGGCGCGCCTGGCGAAGACCTGGGCGACGCGCACGAGCACGCCGGGCTTGTTGGCCACGTAGATGCTGAGCGTGTGCTTGGGCGGCAGGGTGTTCTCGGTTTCTCCAGCCATGTCAGGTGCTCCCTTCCGGCTTGTCCATCTTAACTTTGGGCCGCTCGATGATCATGTGCGAGATCGGCGCTCCGGCCGGGATCATCGGGAAGACGTTGTCCTCTTTCACGACCTCGGCCCAGATGACGGCGGGTCCCGGGTGGGCGAGGGCCTTCTTCAAGGTCTTGACGACCTCGGCGTTGCGGCGGATCCGGAAACAGGGGCACCCGTAGGCCTTGGCCAGGGTGACGAAGTTCGGATTCCCCTCGAGGTCGACGCCCGAGAGCCGGTTCTCGAAGAAGAGCTCCTGCCACTGGCGCACCATGCCAAGATACTTGTTGTCGATGATGAGGATCTTCACCGGCAGCTTGTGGAGCATCATGGTGGCCATCTCGGCCATGGTCATCTGGAAGCCGCCATCGCCCACGACGGCCACGACGAGCTTGTCGGGAAACCCGAACTGGGCGCCGAGGGCGGCGGGAAAGCCGTAGCCCATCGTGCCGGCGCCCCCGGAGGAGAGCCAGGAGTTGTTGTGCTTCACGCGGCAGAACTGGGCCGCCCACATCTGGTGCTGGCCGACGTCGGTCGCGATGATGGCTTCGCCCTTGGTGATCGTGTAGAGGCTGTCGAGCACGTACTGGGCCTTGAGCCCGCCCTGCTTGTTGTACTTCAGCGGGAATTTCTTGCGCCAGGCGTTGATCCTCTGCCACCACTCCTTCGTGTCCGCGGCGGAAACGAACTTGTTGAGCTCGCGCAGCACGGCCTTGGCATCGCCGATGCAGTGGAAGTCGGGGCGGATGATCTTGTTGATCTCGGCGGGGTCGACATCCACGTGGAGCTTCACGGCGCCCGGGCAGAACTCGGAGAGCTTGCCGGTGATCCGCTCGTCCCAGCGGCCGCCGATCGAGAAGATGAGGTCGCAGTCGACCATGGCCTTGTTGGCGTAGGCGGTACCGTGCATGCCCATCATCCCGAGCGAGTACTCGTGCGTCTCCGGGAACGCGCCCTTTCCCAGCAGCGTGTTGACGACGGGCGCCTTGAGGGTCTCGGCCAGCTTCTTGACCTCGGGCCCCGCGTTCGCGATGACGGCGCCGTGACCGACGTACAGGAGAGGGCGCTTCGCCTTGGAGAGGGCCTCGGCCATCAGGGGGATGATCTCGTGATCGAAATCCTCGGGGTCCGGCACGCGGTAACCCGGGATGTCCATCTCGACCTTGGCCGGAACCACGCAGGCGGCGGACGAGACGTCCTTGGGGATGTCGATGAGCACGGGGCCGGGGCGCCCGGTCGTGGCGATGTGAAACGCTTCCTTCATGACGCGCGGCAGGTCGTTGGCGTTCTTCACGAGATAGCTGTGCTTGACGACGGGCATGGTGATCCCGGCGATGTCGGCTTCCTGGAACGCGTCCTTGCCGAGCATGGAGGTGATCGTCTGGCCGGTGAGGACGATGACGGGCACGGAGTCCATCATGGAGGTCAGGAGCCCGGTCACGGTGTTGGTTGCCCCCGGTCCGCTCGTGACGAGAACGACGCCGGGCTTGCCGGTCGCGCGCGCGTAACCATCCGCGATGTGCGTGGCTCCCTGCTCGTGCCGTACCAGGACGAGCTTGATCCCGGAATCGACGAGGGCGTCAAAGAGCGGGATGGCGGCGCCACCCGAGAGCCCCCAGACGTACTCGACTCCATGCTCCTTCAAGCTCTGGATGACCGCGTCCGCACCTGTTATCGTTTTCTTAGCCATTTTGTATTCCTTGACGTGGACGATACGCGGAATACGAGGAGTGTCAATTCATTTTCTAGATCATTTTATGGAAATGCTATTGAAATGGACTGAAAACATACACTATTTGGGATTGCCATCGCTGTTTAGGCGCATTTTAGGCATGAAATGTCAAATATGCATTGATCTTGCGTGATTCTTTATGGGTCTGCCTACCTGTAATTCGAGATTCTGACGTATTTCGAGATCTCATCTGAGTCTGATGCCGTCAAAATTTGGAGTGGAACCCTTGTTTCTCCGGCTTGAACCCCGGTTACTGTCAACCAATGCTTTAGCGCCGCCTGAAGTGGGTATTGCCGCAGGAAAGTTCTGACTTCTAGCAGGGAATTCATGAGGTTTTCCGCGTTCTCCCCGCGTTTCCAGCTGTCATAGAGCTCTCGCATCAGGGAGGGAACGACATTGGCGCAGGCGGAGATCAGTCCGGAAGCGCCTGCCTGGAGGCCGGCAAGAGCGCACGTGTCCGAGCCGACGAAGACGCGATGGGGCTTGGAGGCCAGGTAGCGGTTGGTTTCCTGCATCTTTCCCCCCGAGTCCTTGATCCCCAGAAGGTTCGCGTGCCGACCGGAGAGGCGCTCGAGCATCTTGCGGTCGAGGGCGAAGCCGGTCAGGGAGGGGATGTGGTAGAGGAGCACCGGGAGAGGAGTGAAATCGAGCACCGCGTCGAACCAGGCCTCGATCCCGGATGCCGAGGCATTGCGATAATAGTAGGGAGGAGGAACGAGGACAGCATCGGCGTTCTTCTTCGCCGCCGCATCCACGAGCTCGCGCGTCTCCACGAGCGAGGTGGCGCCACAACCGACGATGACCCTGAGATTCCCTCGCGTGGCGGCGACCTCGGCGATCAGTTCCAGCTTCTCGCGGTGCGCGAGGGAGGCGAATTCGCCCGTGGAGCCCAGGCAGAGGACACCATGTAATCCGCGCTTGGCGAGGTGATCGAGGAGAGGTCCCACGGCTCCCGGCGCGAGCTTGTCCCCGCCGGCGGCCAGCGGCGTGACGACGGCGGCGTGAACGCCGTCGAGGGGTGAGGCGGTGCTGTTGGGATTCATGGGGTGTACCTCCGGTAATCGTCGGGCGTATCCACGTCCCAGGGTTGAGGCCCGGGTACCGCGAGATCGCAGATGCGTTCGGGACCTCGCTCCATGAGCGTCTTGAGGCCCCGCGGGAGCTCGGTGGCGAGCTCGGAAAAGACGGCGCGGTGAAGGATCAGCGGGTGCCCGCGCCCGTCGGAAAAGACCGGGATCGTCATCCAGCATCCTGGCGCCGATTCATGATCCCGGAGGATACGGACGACGTCGACCGATATCTCGGGGATGTCCACGAGCGTGACAAGGACCTTCTCGATCTCGGCGCCGACAGATAGCGCCGCGCGAATCGATGAGACCATGCCATCCTCGGGGCGAGGATTGCAGGCCAGCACTGTTCCTGGCGGGCACGCGACCCGTATGGCCGCCTCCGTCTCCGGGTTCACGACGACGACGGCGTCGGCGACTCCACCCTCCGCCAGGATGCGTAGCGCCCTGGCCACGAAGGTCTCCTCGCGTCCCTCGCGGTCTTTCAGGGTCAAAAGCGCCTTCGGGCGCCCGCCCATCCTCTCCGATCGTCCGGCGGCCAGGACGATGCCGCGAACGCGCGCGCCCGCGGTCATAGTGCCTCAAACAGGCGATGGGGGGAGACCGCCGACCTCGCCAACTCCCGGAGGGAGTTCGGCGGGGGGGGAGCTGTCTGCGCGCCCCCATCGGCGCACGGCTTGCTCGCCTCCGCGAGCGCCGATCGTCGCGACCCGGCTTTGCCGGGACGGGCGTGGTGACTTGTCATCCGATCCGTTCGAGCCAGCGCCGGGCCTCGCCGTCCTCGGGATCGAGCTTGAGCACCTGCTCGAAGGCCTGTCGTGCCTTCGTGTCGTCGCCGCGCCGCGCTCGGACCTGGCCGAGCCCCTTGTAGGCCGCGGGGTTGGTGGGCTGGAGCATGATGGCCTCGTTGAACTCCATCTCCGCCTCCGCGTCGCGGCGGCGCGCCGAGAGCGCGGCGGCGCGGTGGAGGCGGATCAGGGGATTGCGCCGATCGAACGCGGCCAGGAAGGTGAAGATGCGGATGGCCTTGTCGTAGCATCGATGCTCGATGCAGAGCACGCCCTCGCGGATGCGCTGCTCGATGAACGAGGTCTGCATCTTGACCTTCTGCTCCAGCTCCTCGAAGAGGTCCCGCCATTCCACCTTGTCGTAGGGCGCGGGAAAGCTCGAGCAACTGAAGACGAGGGCGTTCAGGTTGAGGACCGGGAGACTGTGGTTGCGCTTGTCCACGGCGCGCGAGTTGTCGGGGCAGGCGATCCCGAAGAGGATCTCGTAGGCCTTGGCGTGCATCTTGCGCTGGTGATGCAGGGCCGCGAGCGCAAAGGGTGCTTCGCGATTCACCGGCTGGATCACGAGAATCTTGCGGAACTCGATGACGGCCTCGATCAATTCCCCGTTACGCCAACGCAGGAGCCCATGCTTGCGGTGGAGGGACACATCGCGTGGATTCTTCTCGATGTCGGCGAGGAGTTGCCTGAGAACCGGATCTGTGACACCGCGAACGGACATCGTTTCCTGTCGTTTCAGTCTATCCCCAAAGCTTTCGCGTGCAAGGGGGCGCAGAGAGAGCCTTCTCCCCCGAACTATTCCTCGACGAGGGACTTGAGGTTGAGGAGAGCCCGCTCCGTGATGACGCCGGAGACGTGCCGCCGGTACTCGGCCGTCGAACGGATGTCGTCGATGGGACGAACGGCCTCCAGGGCCTGCTTTCGAGCTTCACCCGCGAGCGCGGCAGTGATCTTCTTGCCCGTGATTAGGCTCTCCGCGGCCTCGATCCGGAGGATGGTCGGGGCCACGGCGCCGATGGCAATGCCGATGCGCTTCACCGCGCCTCCCCCGTGAAGCGTTGCCGCCACGGCGATCATGGTCTTGGAGATAGCCAGGGATTGGCGCTGGCCGATCTTGATGAAGGAGCCGAGGTGGCGGCCCGCGATCCGCGGCAGGACGATCTCCGTGATCAACTCTCCCGGCTCGAGGATCGTCTTTCTCACGCCCAGGATAAACTCCGCGATCCCAACAGTTCTCCTCCCCGTCTTCTTGCGAAGCGTGAGCTGGGCGTCATAGGCGTAGAGGGCCGGGAGGGTGTCGCCGGCGGGAGATGCGTTCGCGACGTTGCCGGCCATCGTGGCGCGGTTACGAATCTGCGGCGACGCAAACCAGCTTCCGGCCATCACCAGCGCCGGAAACTCTGCCCGGATGACCGGGTGTCTCATCATCTCCCCGATCGACACGGCCGCTCCGATAATGACCTTCTTCGGCTGGACCGTGACCTGGCGAAGTTCGGGGATGGAGGAGATGTCGACCAGGCGTTCGGCCGAGAGGGCGTTCTCCTTGGCGAGCACCAGGATGTCGGTGCCTCCGTTGAGCCAGCGCCCGCCGTTCTCGACGAGCGCGAAGGCGTCCTTGAAGGTCGTGGCGCGGACGGCAGGGATATGAACCTGGAACATCAGCGCACCTCCCGGGAACCGCTTGCGGATGCGGCGACGGTGGCCGGTCCCTGCCCGCTTGCTCCCTCGGAGAGGCGCTGGGCGGCCAAGCGGACGGATTCGAAGATCTTGTGGTACCCGGTGCACCGGCAGAGGTTGCCCTCGAGGGCCGTGCGGATCGCGGCGTCGGAAGGATCGGGATCCTCGGTAAGAAGCGCGGCCGCGCTCATGAGGAAGCCCGGCGTGCAGATGCCGCATTGAGCGCCGCCGCACTCCAGCATGGCCTGGGTCAGGACACGGCCCCGGGGCTCGGCCGCCAGCCCCTCGATGGTCGTCACCGATCGTCCCTCCGCCTGGACGGCCATCACGAGGCAGGAGTTGACCGGCTGACCGTCAAGGAGAACGGTGCAGGCGCCGCATTCGCCCTTGCCGCAGCCTTCCTTGCTGCCAGAGAGCCGCGCGGTCTCCCGCAGGGCGTCGAGGAGCGTGTCCGCGGGGTCGACGAGGATGGTCCTGGCCGATCCGTTGAGGTTCAGGGAGAGCGTCTGGGTTTTCATCGGTTTGTCCTCGCCTGGATGAGCGCCAGGATACGCTCGGGGATCATGGGGAGCTGGGTGGCCCGCACGCTGACGGCGTCCGAGATCGCGTTGGCGATCGCGGGCGCGATGGCGATGAGCGGGGGCTCGCCGAGGCCCTTGGCGCCGAACGGCCCCTCGGAGTACGGCTCCTCGACGATGACGGGAGTGATGGGCGGGATATCGCCCGTCGCGGGGATGATGTACCCCGAGAAGTTGGGCCGCAGGATCTTGCCGTCCTTCTCGACGAGGTCCTCGTAGAGCGCGTAGCCGAGACCCTGGACGGCGCCGCCCTGGATCTGGCCCTCCGCCTCGCGGCGGTTGATGGCCTTGCCGATGTCATGACCGGAGACGATCCGGAGGACCTGCACCTCGCCCGTCTCTTCATCGACGGCGACCTCGGCGATGTTGCAGGTGTAGGTGTAGATGTAATACGCCTCCCCGAGCCCGGTCTCGGGGTCCCACTCGGAGTTGGGGGCCGCGAACCAGCCCTGGGCCGCGAGATGAACGCGCTCGTCGATGGCCCAGGAGACCGCGTCCGCGAACCGCACGGCCTTGTCCGGCGTGACGTGAATGGTGCCGGGCTCGAAGGTCAGGGACTCCGGCTCCACGCCGTGCCGCCTCGCCACGACTTCGTGCAAGAGGGTCCGCACCTTGCGGGCGGCGTCGCGAAGGGCGCCGCCGGACATGAGCGTGGCGCGCGAGGCGACGGTGGGGCCCGAGTCGGGAACGCGGGAGGTGTCGATCGGAAGCATCGTGATGTTCTCGGCCGTCGTGCCCAGTTCCTCGGCCGTGATCTGGGCGAGCGCCATGTTGTGCCCCTGCCCCATCTCCGTGGTGCCGACGGCGATCTGGACGGAGCCGTCGGCATCGACCTGGAGGAAGGCGCCGGCGCGGTCCAGGCGCTTGCCGGCGGCCCCGAGCCCGGTGCCGTAGAAGCAGGCGGAGGCCCCGATGCCGTAGGCGCGGCCGTCCGGGAGACGACGCTCGTGCCGCGCGCGATTCTCGACCCAGTGGGCCTCGTCGCGCACCTGCGTGATGACCTTCTTGAGGCCCACGGACTCGGTCAGCTTGTGCTTGGTCGGCGTCTCGGACCCGGTCTCCAAGGCGTTACGCATCCGGAGCTCGATGGGGTCCATGCCGAGCTTCTGCGCAAGCTCATCGATCAGGGACTCGTTGGCAAAGGCAACCTGGGGCTGGCCGAAGCCGCGGAAGGCGCCGTTGGGAACGGTGTGGGTCGCGACGGCCTTGGCGTCGACGCGCACGTTCTCGATCTGGTAGGGCCCCGGGGCGTGGATGGTCCCGCGCCAGAGCACGACGGGCGAGAGCGTCGACCAGACGCCGGAGTTGAGGATGTATTCCACGTCGCAGGCGACGATGGTGCCGTCCCGGCGGGCGCCGTACGCGATCCGGATGATGCCCGGATGGCGCTTGGTCATGCAGGTGATGTCCTCTTCCCGCGTCATGATGTGCTTGACCGGCCGGCGGGTCACCCAGGCCGCCAGGGCCGCGTGACAGGCCGGCATCGACGGGGCGTCCTCTTTCCCTCCGAACGCGCCGCCGGTGACCGTCTGGATGACCCGGAGCTTGGCCATCGGGAGACCGAGGACGTACTGGAGCCCCTTCTGGATGTAGAACGGGCACTGCATCGAGCCCTGGACCACGATGCCGCCGTCATCGTCGGGCACCGCGATCATGCCCTGAGTCTCGATGTAGGCGTGTTCCTGGTAGCCGGTGCGGAACTCGCCGCGCACCACGATCTCGGCCTCGGCGAGGGCCTTCTCGACGTCGCCCTTTCGGACGCGGTGCCGGGCGACGATATTGCCGAGGACGGGATTGACCTTGGGAGCGTTCTCTTCGAGTGCCACGAGGGGATCGGTGATGGCCGGGAGAGCGGTATAGCGGACGACCACCGCCTCCGCGGCTCGAGACGCCGTTCGCGCATCCTCGGCCACGACGAGAGCGATGGGTTCTCCCACGTAGCGGGCCTCGCCTTCAGCGAGCAGTGGCTGGTCGTCAAAGACGATCGGGACCTTGTTCTTCCCGGGGATGTCCCGATAGGTCAGGACGGCGACGACGCCAGGCAGGGCCAGGGCCGCGCCCGCCTCCACGCCGTCGATGCGGGCGTGAGCGTGGGGAGAACGGACGACGTGGAGGTAGCAGAGGGAGGCGGGTGAGAGATCGTCGATGTACTTGGCCTCGCCGATGACCTTGGCGCGCGCGTCGGAACGGACGGGGCTCTCCCCCACCACGCGATGACGGGCCGAGGATTCGGAAACAGTCGTGGAAACCGGGGTCATGGCGCGTGAGCCTCCTGCGATGCAGCACGCCTCGTCACCGCTATCGCGGCGCGAGGCGCAGAGTGCGTGATTGTCTCACGAGCGTGTGCCTTTTGCAATCACTCCAGGCGCGCTGGGTGCCGCGTCTGCGTCCTTGATCCGGGGAAAGCGGCCCTTGCCGGGCTACTCTTCCTTTTCGAGGCGGCTCTCGCCCTTGCGCTGGTTGGGATCGAGGAAGCGCTTGCGGATGCGGATCGACTTGGGCGTGACCTCGATGAGCTCCGTATCGCGGATCCACTCCATCGCGCTCTCGAGCGTGTGCCTCACGGCCGGCGTCAACTGGACGGCGTCGTCGCTGCCGGAGGCCCGCATGTTGGTCAGCTTCTTCGGCCGCCCGATGTAGACGTCGATGTCGTTGTCCTTGGCGTGCTCGCCGACCACCATCCCCATGTAAGCAGGTTCGGTGGGCGCGATGAAGAGCCTCCCGCGCGGTTCGAGGTTGGCAATCGCGTACGGCGTGGCTTCGCAGGTGCGGTCCGAGACCATGGCGCCGGCGAGGCGTCCGCCGACCTTCCCGGCCAGGGGGGCGTAGCCGTCGAAGATGGTGTGCATGATGCCGGTGCCACGGGTCTCCGTGAGGAACTGCGACCGGATGCCGATGAGCCCGCGGGCCGGCATGCGGAACTCGAGCCGCACGCGGCCGGATCCGGCGCCGCCCATGTGCGT
>CAZJQD010000038.1:0-31517 GCA_964548165.1 uncultured bacterium | reverse complement strand
TCGGCCAAGTCCTCGCCCGGCGAGTGGCTTCTCTTCAAACAGATGATGGTCTTCGCCGAGTTTCACAACGTCGATCTCTCGGACAAGGTGAAGAAGGGGCTCGACGCCAAGGCCCAGCGCGGAATTTATCCCTGGAAGCCGCCGATGGGCTATCGCTTGGTGAACAGGATGCTTGTCATTGATGAAGTGATGGCCCCCATCGTTCGATTCGCCTTCGAGCAATACGCTACCGGCGGTTGTTCCCTGATGACCCTGGCGCGCCTCGTTTCCGAGCGTGGTATGCGTTCGCGCTTCGGCCGTCCCATGACGCACTCGGCCCTCCACACCCTCCTGAAGTTCCCGGTCTACTACGGCGAGTTCGACTGGCGCGGAGCGCGCATCAAGGGCAACCACGAGCCCATCATCTCCCGCGAACTCTTCGAGCGCGTCGCGGAGCAACTCCGGCGGGTCAAAGGAAAGCCTCACGAGGAACCGCGCAAGGTCGTTGGCTACCAGCGTCACTTCCATACCTTCGCCGGCCTCATGACCTGCTCCCACTGCGGCAACGCCATCGTCGGAGACCTTCAGCGCGGACAATCCGGAAAGGGTCGCTATATCTATTACCGCTGCCGCAACCGCTGCGAGAAGCCGGTGAGGGAGGAGAACCTCACGCATCAATTCGCGGCCGAACTCATGAAGCTGAACTTCAGCGAGGCGACGCTAGAGCAGGTCGCCGCCCGGATCCGAGCCAGTCACGCGGACGAGGAGAAGTTCCACCGGGAGCGGATCGAGCGGCTGACCGAAGCGCGTGAGCGCATCGACCAGCAACTCCATCGACTCCTCGACATCCACGTCGACGGCCAGCTCACGCGGGAACAATACGAGGCCGAGGTCCAGAAGCGCCGACAGGAGCAGGATCGCCTCGATGCACAGCTCGCCGCTCAGAAGGCCGCCGACCGCAATTACGCCGACACCGCCGTCCAACTGTTCCAACTCGCGCGCCGCGCTCAGAATCTTTTCGTTGCAGGCACCACCGTCGAGAAACGCAAAATTCTCCGTTTGATCTGTTCTAACCCGACCATTCTCTCAGGCCAGCTGAAGACAAAATTCTCCGAACCCTTTGATTCTCTGGCCCGCACCATCGAGGAAGAAAAACAGAATCCACTCCCAGGAGAAGCCAATTCCGGCCTCCATCCTGCATGGCTGGGGGACTAGGATTCGAACCTAGATAAACGGAGTCAGAGTCCGTTGTCCTGCCGTTGGACGATCCCCCAAGGGGTGAACCATTTTAAAGACGTTGGGGAGAATGGGAACAGGAAAATGCGGGGGCGGCGATTGTTCTCTGGCAGGGAGACCGCTCGGAGCGGTCGGTGTCAACGTGGAAGTGTGACGGCTCGGGCTGGTGTTACGGCCCCGGCTTGTTCGACGGTGTCGGGAGCGGATATACTTCGCGCATGATAGCTGAGAATGCATCGGTTCCCGGTGGATTGGTCTCCGGGACCGCATCTGCAGGTGCCGACTGGGGATTTGCTCCTGTGTTGCCGGGGCCGGATCCCGGCGTTCCCCAGCGTGATGGCGTGCACGACCGGGACATGGCGCCCGGTATCCGCCTTCTGCGTCTCGATGATGCCGTGAATTGGTGTCGCTCCAATTCCCTCTGGCCGCTCACGTTCGGCCTGGCCTGTTGCGCCATCGAGATGATGGCCACCATGGATCCGCGCTACGATCTTTCCCGGTTCGGTTCCGAGGTCTTCCGCGCGTCCCCTCGCCAGGCGGACCTCATGATCGTCGCCGGCACGGTCAACAAGAAGATGGCTCATGTCGTCAAGCAGCTCTATGACCAGATGGCGGAGCCCAAGTGGGTGATCGCCATGGGCGTCTGCGCCTCCACCGGAGGGATGTACCGCGTCTACAACGTCGTCCAGGGCGTGGACCGGGTCATTCCCGTCGACGTCTACGTCGGCGGTTGTCCCCCCCGGCCCGAGGCGCTCATCGATGGGATCATGGAGGTTCAGAAGATGATTCGCGGCGAGCGGCCGCGGCCTCGGCCCTCCGAGTCCATTCGCATCGCCACGGACGCCAACACCTACTTCACGCCCGGGGTCAAGGCCTAGGCTCCCGGGCCTGATCGCCCGCCGCGCTTTTCTCGCCTCGCCTTTTGCCGTATCCTTTCCGCGATGAACGCTCTTCTTCGCCGGGTCCTTGCCCTTTGCCTCCCCGTCCTTCTCCTCGTCGTCCTCCTGCTCCCGGTCCGCGCCGAGCTTCGGCCCGTCGACTGGATCGTGGCGGTCGTCGACGCGGATATCGTCACCTATACCCAGCTCATTGAAGAAATGCGGGTGGCCGCGGCCCGCAGCGGCCGAGGCATCGAGAGCCTGGGCCCCGAGGAGCGAGAATCGCTGGCCGACCAGGTCCTTGATCGCCTTGTCATCGATGCGCTGCTGTTGCAGGAGGCCAAGCGCCGTGGCATCACCACGACACCGGCTGAGATCGAGGAGGCGACGACGTCCGCCGTCGATCGCATGAAGGCGCAGTTCGCCGACGAGCAGGCGTTCGAGCGCGCCCTGGCCTCGCAGTTCACCACGCCCCAGAGGCTTCGCGAGCGCTACCGCCAGACCTCCGAGGCGCAGCTCCTCCGCCAGAAGCTCATCGATCGCGAGATCCGGCGCAAGATCCGGATCAGCGACAGCGATGTCGTCGAGGCCTGGCAGAGGCGCGGCGACGAGGTGCGCGTCCGTCACATCCTCGTTGGAGACTCCGTCACGGCCAACTCCGTTCGCGCACGCCTCGTGCGCGGCGACGACTTCGACGTCGTGGGGCGTGAGGCTGAGGCCATCGAGGCCGCCGATCTCGGCTGGATGCGCCGTGGCACGCTCGTTCTCGCCTTCGAGCAGGTCGCTTTCGCGATGCGCACGCCCAACGAGATTTCCCAGCCCGTCAAGACGCGCTTCGGCTGGCACGTGATCCAACTCCTGGAACGCCGTGGCGCCGAGCTCCCTGAGCTCACCGAGGATCTCCGGGATCGGATTTCCAACGAGATATTTTCATCGCGTTTCGATGCGCTCTTCGAGGACTACGTGCAGGGCGTCCGCGAGCGCTCCTACGTCGAGATCCGCGAGGACGCCATCCCGCTCAACTGATGTCGCTCCCGCGCATCGGCGTCTCCGTCGGGGACGTAGCTGGCGTGGGGCCGGAAGTGGCGCTACGGGCATTGTCCGGCCGCACCGACGCTGACTTCACGGTCATCGGGCCTGCCGGCATCATCGCATCGGCCGCGGCTCTCCTCGGCATCGAATCCCGCTTCGCGATCCTCGATACCGGCCCGCTCGATGTTCGCTGGCTGGCCGCCGGCCAGGCCGCGCCGGAGACCGGGGAGGCGTCGCACCTGGCCGTGGAGCGCGGGGCCGCCCTGGCGCTCGAGGGCGCCCTTGATGCGCTCGTGACGGGCCCAATATCGAAGACGGCCTGGTCGCTGGCGGGCTTTCATGATCCGGGGCACACCGAGTTCCTCGCCGATCTCTGCGCTCGCGCTCATCCCCGCCTGCCGCCCCCTCATGTCGTGATGGGATTCGCGGGGACCGAGTCCTCCGGGGAGACGCTCCGCGTTGCGCTCGCGACGATTCACAAGCCGATCGCCCAGGTCCCACCGCTCATCCGCCGCGAGAGGATCCTGGAGATCGCGCGGACGGTGGTGCGCGATCTCAGCGACCGCTTTGGTATCGCGGAACCCCGGATCGGGATCTGCGGCTTGAACCCTCATGCCGGCGAGGGGGGGAGAATCGGGAGGGAGGACCTCGACGAGATCGCCCCCGCCGTCGAGGACGCGCGAGCCGATGGGATTCACGTCGAGGGACCGCTCCCGGGAGACGCGATCTTCTCGCCTCGCCTGCGTCGCCGCTTCGACCTGATCCTGGCCATGTATCACGACCAGGGGCTCGCCCCCTTCAAGGCCCTCACCTCGGGACGCGGCGTCAATGTCACGATGGGCCTGCCCATCATTCGCACCTCGCCCGATCACGGGACCGCGTTCGACATCGCGAGTCGGTGGGCGGCGGATCCCGGGAGCATGACGGCGGCCGTCGACCTCGCGATCGAGCTTGCCCAGCGGCGGTCCGCGGCCTGAAGCCGACCAGTACCGCAGCGGATCATAACACCGAGGGTTCGCCGCGACTGACGTCACCGGCGGTGCTCAAGGAGCTCCTTGCGCGCCACGACTACAAGGTCTCCTCCGCTCTCGGCCAGAACTTTCTCTGCGATGCCGGGGCGGTCGCCGCGATCCTTGCGGCGGCCGAGCCCGCTGGGCGGGATGTCCTGGAGATCGGCCCCGGGTGCGGCACCCTGACGGCGGCACTGGCAGCCACATCGCGGCGCGTCCTGGCGATCGAGGTCGCGCGGCGCCTGGAGCCCGTCTTAAGGGAGACTCTGCGGGGAAGGAGCAACGTGGAGGTGATCTTCGAGGACTTTCTGCATGTTGCGGCGGAACGGTTCACGGCGCCGGAACCCTGGCTCATGGTCTCCAACCTGCCATACGCCATCACCACCCCCGCGCTCTTTCGCTTCCTGGATGGCGAGATCCGCTGGTCGCGGATGATTATCACGATCCAGGCGGAAGTGGCGGCCCGCATGGCGGCCAAGCCGGGGACCGGCGAATACGGCGGCCTCTCGATAGCGGCCCAGGCCGCGGCCACGGTCAGCGTCGTGAAGCGCCTCTCCTCCTCCGCGTTCTGGCCGCAGCCCCGCGTCTCCTCCGCGGTCGTTCGCCTGGAGCCGCGCAGGGGATCCCGGCCCGCCACCTTGCGTTCGCTCCTGCGCGATGCCTTCTCCGCGCGACGCAAGACCCTGCGCAACGCCCTGGCCGCACACCCCGTGGCGCTTGAGACTCTGTGTCAGCGAGGTATCGAGATCGGACGCCGACCCGAGACTGTGGCCGTGGACGATTGGGTTGCGGCGGCGGCGGCCGAAGCCGGCGCCGCTTGTCAGGATGCGACAGAGCGCCGACCGGAGGGAGTCTCGTGAAGGAGCAGGCTGCGGATGTCCTGGCCGAGGCCGACCGAGTCGGCCGACTGGGCCATGGGACCTGCGCCTACGCCTGCCCTGGTTGTCCCGTAGCCTTCGACGAGGATGCCCTCGTGGTCCGTGTCATCGGCTGGCGGCCCCATCTCGCCCGCGAGCTCGCTGGGCGCCCTCGGCGGGCCTGGGAGCTGTTCTCGGGTGTCTTGCCTGGAGAGCCTGAAGCCTGGGGGCCGCTCAAAGAGGCGGGGGTCCGCCGCGTGGTTACGCCCGTCTTCAGCGGCCGCAGTCAGGCTATGCCTGCAACTCTTCCGGACCTCATGGCGGCTCATGATGAGGAATCAGGATGCGCGGGATCGCTCGCCGCCGCACTGACCGCGCTGGCGAACGCATCGAATTCCGGGCTCGCGGTTGGCATCGTCGCCGCGGAGGGGCGCCACGGGGGAACCCCCGGAGCCGGCGCTTTGCGGGCACTAGTGAGACTGGCCTGGTCTTACCGGGTCTCGTTCGAGGTCGCCTGGGGCCTTACCCCCCCTTGCATCGCGCCGGTTCGCGACTACAATCAATTGCACCTATGACAACTGCGCGTTCCAGCGGTCACCGAGCCCGGAGTTACTCGAAGCCGGCCCTGACGCGATACACCCAGAGCGTCCGGCCCGAGGAGTACGTGCTCGCCTCCGGCACGCCGAATTCCGCCAAGTGTCAGAATAATCCGCCAGGTTGCCGGGGACGCGGTCGTGGGGGTATAGCCCCACCCCCCTGGGGCTGAATCGACAGCACTTGTCGCCCGATCCCGGTTTTCGCCGTTCCTCCCAGCGGGCTTCCATGCCCATGGAAGGTTGGGACATAGCCGTCCAGCTCGACGAGGACCCACGCCTCGGCAACAATCTCATCGAGTGCCTGGAATACGCGGATGGTGTCCGTACCTTCGCGCTCATCGATGTCAATTTGCCGGGACTCGAGGGCGCGGTTGTCGCTGCCCGGATCCGAGGCGTCATCGGCTCGATGGGTATTCTCCGGTGCGACATTGTTCAACTCCTCGATGACCTCTTTCGAGAACTTTCAAACACTCACGAGCATCTCGCTCACGTGGGGGTGCTCCTGGCCGAGGTCTGTCCACGAGGCTCCGGGGTCAGGCTGGCCATGCGAAATCACCGTGGAGCTCTTCTCTTGCGAAGGCCGGCCTTGGGTGACGTCTGTTTCCAGCACGAGGGAGGGAAGGGACAAGTCTCGGAACTCCAGTGTACTGAGGAGGCTGGGCGAAGTGGTGGCGTGATGACCACTGTCGATCTGGAACCTCGCGAGGCCGTGCTCCTGGTATCGCGATTCGCCAGCGACGTCGGTGACAGTGTCTCCGTTAGAGAGTCGCGACATTCCGAATTGGCGACGAAAGCGCGAGAGGCGGTGGATGCGGGAAGCTCCACCGCTATAGATGGTATCATCACGTTAGGCTCGCTGGTTCGGGAGTCAGCGGGAGCGGATTGGCCCAATCGGCTACTTTCGATGGTATGGATTCGACGGTCAGCGATTGTCGTTTAATGATTTGAAAACGTTTGAATTAATCTGTTGACAGATTTCCACCGCTCCTTTTAGATTGCCTCCAAACGGTCGGGCATTTGATGTCCGTGTCCGGAAGTCTGAAGGAGAGAAGAGTTGACGGAGCAGCCGGCAAAAAGAGAAGAGTACCTGACGAGCAAAGAAGCACAGGACTATCTCAAGGTCTCCAGCGTCACCCTGTGGCGGCTTGTGAAAGAAGGCCAGATACCTGTGTACAAGATTCATAACCGTAACAGGTACAGGCGTGCCGACCTCGATCTCTTCATGGAATCTCATCGGGTCGGCCCCCAGTTGGCGCCTCCCGCATCAGCGGATTCAAGTTCAACACCGAACTGATTTGAAAGAGTAGCAGTCCGGGGAGGGTTCATGCGGGTGCATTACGGCGCCCGGCGCGTCTCGAAGCGCGTCGAGAATAAGAGACGGCTGGATCGGCTCGTGCTAGCTGTTCTTCTCGTATCCGGTTTTGCTCTCTTTCTCGCGGATGGCGTTCAGCCGCTTTCCGCTTCTCCGGCTATGGCTATGTCCTCTCGTTTCAGCTCTACGGATCTGGCCCTTCCTCGCTTTCTCCGGAGCATCAATCCCCGCTCCCCCTCCCTATCTCTGGCTCTTCTGCCCGCAGTCCGCCAGGCGCCGGATCGTGCGTGGGGTGGCCGCGTCAACGACCTCGACTTCGCCCGTTCCCGCGCTCCGCATGCGTCTGATCCAGGCGCTTCCTCGCCGGCCGGGAGCTCGAATAGCGAGCTTCCCGCCTTGGGTCTCGATGACCTTGATGACCAGGAGAGCCGCGAGGGCGAGCGCGATGGTACGATCACGTCCGGTTTTGGCTTCCGGAGATTGGGAGGGACGGTGCGCCACCACGACGGCATCGACGTCTCCCTGCCCCACGGCGCCCCGATTCGCGCTCATGAAGAGGGCGTCGTCGTCTTTGCCGGCTGGCGCAATGGCTACGGCCTGACGGTCATTCTCGACCATGGCGCGGGCAAGGAGACGCTCTACGCGCATGCCTCGTCCCTCCGTGTTCGCGTCGGGCAGGTTGTTCAGCGTGGAGACATCATTGCCGCCGTCGGTGCGACCGGGCGTGCCTATGGCGCTCACCTGCATTTCGAGATTCGCCGCGATGGCCGACCCATCGATCCGGAGCGAGAGTTCGTCAACAGCCACGGCTGAGCACGGGAGGGATTTCCGTTCCTGCGGACCCCGCGACATTTCCAGATCGTTTTTCCGCGACCTCGGGCATCCGATCGGTAGAATGCGGGCCGGCATGAATCCATGAATCATCGACGGGGCGAGGCGTTGGAGGTTGCCGTAGAGGCGGAGACCGTGGACGCCGCCGTTTCCATGGCCGCCGCCGAGCTGGGCGTATCGACGGGGCACCTGCGGTACCGGGTCGTCGAGGAACCCCGAGGCGGTTTCCTGGGGTGGGGCGCGCGACCGGCCCGAATCCGCGCCTGGATCCACGACAGCGTGGGGCGACATCTCGAGGGGGCCCTGAAGGCTGTCCGCGATCTCGACGGGCATCACATGATCGAGGTCCGGGATCGCGATCTCGTATTGAGCGTCTTCGCGCCGCTGGGCGGAGGCAAGCCTGTGACGGTCGAGCACGTGATGGCCGCGGTGCGCGAGTATGAGCCCGAGGAGATTCACGAGGAGCTCGTGGCTCGTTGCGTGCTGGAGGCGGACGGGAACGAGCACAAGGTGGCGCTCCTGGGCCAGGCGGGCGAACGTGATGGCACGTTCCTGGTGCACGTGTCTCCCGATGGTCTCGCCTGCGACGTCACGATCCTGCCGCCCCGGCGCGGCGGCCGGGACGTGCTCCTCGCGGAAGTGAGGGAGGGCCTCCTGCGGAGCGGGGTGACCGCGGGCGTCGATCTCCAGGGGCTCGAGATCGCCCTGACGGAGCGGCGCTACAACCAGCCGATCCGCGTCGCCAACGCCACGCTCCCCATCGCGAGCGATCCAGGGAGCATCGAGTGGCGCTTCCGGGTCGATCGCCACTGGGTGAATCTCCAGGAGGACGATCATGGCCGCGTCGATTTTCGCGAGCTCGACCTGATCGAGAGCGTGAAGGCGGGAGATCTGCTGGCGCGCCGCATCCCGCCGGGCCAGGGTCTGCCGGGCCTGGACGTCCGGGGCAAGGTCTTGGCCCCACCGCCCGTGCGGGCGATCGAACTCCCCCAGGGCGAGAACGTCTACGCCGAGGGTGACGATCTGCGAGCAGCCATCGACGGGCACGTCTCCCTCATCAGCGGCCGCGTTCATGTCTCGCCGTTCTACCACGTCAAGGGCGACGTCAACTACGCGGTCGGCAACATCGATTTCGCCGGAACCGTCTGCGTTGATGGCCTGGTCGAGGACGCGTTCAGCATGAAGGCGACGGGGAGCGCCTTCATCCGCAAGTCGATCGGCAAGTGCCGGGTCGAGGTGGGCGGCAACCTCGTGGTGGTCGGGGGCATCCTCGGGCGACAAGAGGCGGACATCCGCGTGGGCGGCGACCTGATCGCGCTCTTCATCGAGAACTCCCGCGTCCTGGCCCGCGGTGAGATGATGGTCCACGAACTGATCCTTCACTCCGACATCGTCGTCGGAGGGAGTCTCGTGATGAACGGCACGCGTGCCGCGCTGGTCGGCGGATCCACGTTCGCCGGCGGCGACGTGACGGTGCGGGCAATCGGCGGGGAGGGCACCACGCGAACCCAGATCCGGGTGGGCATCCGGATCGAGCACCTGGAGCGCATGAGGAGCTTGAAGGCGGTCCAGGCGGAGGACGAGGCGCGCCTCGCGAAGGTCGAAGAGGCGCTGCGCGCGGTCGAGGGCCGGGGTTCCTCGCCACCTCCCTTGGCCGCGCACGATCCCCGTGTCGGGCAACTCCGCGCGACCCAGGTGCAGCTCCAGTCGCGCCTGAAGGCTCATCGCGACGCCCTGCGCACGCTCGATGGGGAAGTGACGGAAACGTCCACGGGCGCGCGCGTGCACGTCATCGATACGGCGATGGCCGGCACGCGCATCGAGATCGGTTCCGCCTCCCTGGTGCTCTCGTCGCCGGTGCAATACGCGACCTTCACGCGGGTCGGGGGGGAGATCAAGATCAATCCCTACAGCGGGGCCGTGTGAGGTCCGGTCGCGTCGGAGCCCCGGAGGCTCGCTCGGGAAATCCCGATGAGGCACGCCGCCTGCTGGTCGCGGCGATGAAGCGTTACGTGGAGCAGGAACTGATGCTCCCGCCCGCGCCGCCCGATCGGCCCGCGCGGTCGACAGCGCGCACGGCGACCGGGGAACCTTCGACCGCCGCCGGTCTTGGCGCGGGCGATGCCGGTGAGGGCCGCGTTCTCGCCGGCGACCGTGTCATTCCTCATCCGGGCGAGGCTCCGCGGTCGCGGATCGAGGAGTTGCAGGAGGTGGCGGCGTCGTGCGCGGCCTGCACGGCCTGCGCGCTCGCAGGAACGCGTCACAAGGCGGTTCCGGGCACCGGCCATGCCGCGGCGCGCCTGATGCTCGTCGGCGAAGGCCCCGGCGAGGACGAGGATGAATCCGGCCTGCCCTTCGTCGGCGCCGCCGGGAAGCTCTTGACCAAGATGCTGGCCGCCATCCACCTCACGCGAGACGAGGTCTTCATCACCAACATCGTGAAGTGCCGCCCCCCGGGCAACCGCGTACCGCACGAGAACGAGGTGGCCGCGTGCCGCGGCTATCTCGAGCGGCAGATCGCGATCATCCGCCCATCGCTCATCGTCTCGCTGGGCGGCCCGGCCACGAAGTTCTTCCTGGAGGATCCGGAGCTGAAGATCACGAAGATCCACGGACAGCTCTTCCAGTGGCGGTCCATCCCCCTGATCCCCACGTTGCACCCGGCGTATCTCCTGCGGACCAACGCGGCCAAGAAGGATGCCTGGGAGGACCTCAAGAAGGTCCGCGAGTTTCTCTCGGTGAAAACCGTTCACGCTCGTTCCGGCAAAGCCGGGCCGGGCGCCGAGGGGGGCGCGCGGACAGGCGCGCCTGGGACAGCTCCCCCCTCGGACTCCCCCCATCGCCCGCTGGAACACGCTGACGATACAGCGCAAGCGAAAGAACCGAGTGAACGGTTTCTCTCGGTGCCGCCTCCGACCACGTCCTGATCGCCACGCCGTGAACGATACCCTTCCCGACGATTCCGCCCTCGTGCCCGTCTCCGTCCTGGTGCCTGTTCCCGGAGAGGTCGGGGCGGAGACGTTCACGTATCTCGCCCCGAGAGGAACGACCGTCGGCGAGCGCGTGGAGGTTTCGTTCGGGCGTCGCACGGTGATTGGCTTCGTGACGGGGATGGCGGAGTCGCGAGAGGGTTCCAAGCCGGTGACGGCGCGGGTGGATGGATTTCCCGTGGTGACGCCGGAGCTCATGGAGTTGACGCGCTGGATGGCGCGCGCCTGCCTCGTGCCCTGGTATCGATGCCTGGAGACCGCGGTGCCGCAGGGGTTGAAGTTCGCCGGCGGGGCGCGCGAGAAGACCCGGCGCGTGTTCTCCCTGGCGCCGGGTCGGGACTGGGACAGGCGCGCCTGGGAGCGGATGCCGGCGGAGGACGAGCGCGTGCGATCGCTCGTGGCGATGCTGGCCGCTCATCCGCGATCGCTGACATCGGCCGACCTGATGCGTCGCTTCGGACTCTCGCGCGGCCGACTCGACACGCTCGTGAGGCGCGGCGACCTTGTCACCGAGCTGGTGACGGAGCGGCGGGATCCCCTGAGGCGCACGGTGGTCGTGCCGGATACGCCGCGCGCGTTGACCCCGGACCAGGCCGAGGCACTCACCCGGCTGGCGTCCCTGCCGCCCGGCGGCGAGCTCCTCTTGTGGGGCGTCACGGGCTCGGGGAAGACGGAGGTCTATCTCCAGGGCATCGCCCGGGAGCTGGCGGAGGGGAGAAGCGCCATCGTTCTCGTGCCGGAGATCGCGTTGACGCCGCAGACCGTCGACCGTTTTCGCGCGCGCCTGGGCGACACCGTGGCGATCCTCCACTCGGCGCTCTCCCCGGGCGAGCGCTACGACGAATGGCTGCGCATCCTCAGGGGCCAGAGCCGCGTCGTGGTCGGGGCGCGTTCCGCGGTCTTCGCGCCGGTGGTCCATCTCGGCCTCATCGTCGTCGACGAGGCTCACGAGCACTCGTTCAAGCAGGGCGAGACCCCGCGCTATCATGCCGTGGACGTGGCGCGACGACGCGCACAGGCGGCCGGAGCCCGGATCCTCCTCGGGACCGCCACGCCGCTCTGCGAGCACCTGGCGGGCGGAGCGGGATCGGTGGCGCGGCTGGAACGGAGGATCGGAGATCGCCCCCTGCCGCCCGTCACGGTCGTCGACATGCGCGCGGAGCTGGCCGAGGGCAATACGACCATCTTCTCGCGCGAGCTCGAGAAGGCGCTCACCGCCACGCTCAAGGCGGGGCGCCAGGCGCTTCTCTTTCTTAATCGTCGCGGGCATGCGTCCTTCGTGCTCTGCCGCACGTGCGGAGAAGCGATCCGCTGTCCTTCCTGCGACGTGACCCTGACGCCCCACGAGTATCGATCGGGAGGGGCTCGAGGGGGGCGGCAGGGTGCCGCCGGCGCCACGTCGCAACTCGTCTGCCACTTCTGCAATCACCGGATCCCGCCGCCCTCGGTCTGTCCCGGGTGCGGCTCGCGCAAGATCAAGGCGTTCGGCGCGGGAACCGAGAGGATCGAGGCGGAGGTGAGGGAGCGGTGGCCCGAGGCGCGCGTGGCGCGGATGGACGCCGACACCACGGTTCGCAAGGGCGCGCACCGCGACATCCTCACGGCGTTCGCGGCCGGAGAGTTCGACGTCCTGGTCGGGACGCAGATGATCGGAAAGGGCCTCGACATCCCGCGCATCACGCTCGTCGGCGTCGTCGCCGCGGAGACGTCGCTCCACGTGCCGGATTTTCGCGCCGCCGAGCGGACCTTCTCGCTCCTGGTGCAGGTCCTCGGGAGAGCGGGACGGGCGGAGGAGCCGGGGCGCGCGATCGTGCAGACGTACCAGCCCGATCATCCAGCCGTCCAGCTGGCGGCTCGCCATGACGTCGAGACGTTCGTGCGCGGCGAGCTGGCGCGCCGGAAGGTCGCGGCGCTCCCGCCGTTTCAGCGGATGGCGCAGTGGACGGTCGAGGTCGCCGCGTCGCCCATCACGCTGGCCGACGACCTGGCCGCGCAGGCGGCCGGGCGGATCGCCGATGCTCTCCGCGATCCGTCATCGCCCGCGGGCAAGGTCCTGGGTCCCGCGCCCGCTCCCGTCGAGCGACTTCGCGGCCGACAACGCTGGCAGGTGCGGTGGTTGACGAGCCCGGGCCTGGCCGAGGACGCGCGGCTGGAGGCACTGAAGCGGGCTTCCGTCGCGGGGCGCCCGACGGGTGGCCGTGGCCGTGCGGGCGCCGGAGCGCCGGACATCCGCATTCTCCTCGATATCGATCCCGTCGACCTCATGTAGTGACGTAAAAAAAGATCGCGTGGGAATGCACCATGATGCCGCCGCCAAAGCCGTTGCCGTCCCGGGCCCGGTGCGGCATGCTTAGAGCATGATCGACTTCCATAAACCGACGCTGGTGCTGGGCGGAGAGGGCTTTGTCGGCTCTCATCTCGTCGAGCGGATCCCGAACGCGCGCCCCCTCGATGACCGGAGTTTTGCCAAGCGGTTGAACCCTCGCACGATCGTGAAGGACATCTGTTCGCCCGAGATGGACGACCTCGTGAGCCTCGCCGGGCTCGTCGTTCACGCCGCGTGCAAGGACATCCGCAACTCGATCCGTTTCCCGATGCTGGATGCGCAGACCAACATCCTCGGGACCCTCAACGTGCTGATGGCCTGCCGCAAGCACCAGGTCCCCTTCGTCTACATCTCCTCGGTCTCCGTCCAGAACGAGGTCAGCCACTATGCCGTCTCGAAGTCGGCGGGAGAGCGCTACGCCCTGATGTACCGCCAGTGGGTGCCGACCTGCGTTGTCCGTCTCTCCAACGTCTTCGGGCCCGGCGACACCGAGAGCGTGATCGCGCGGTGGCTCAGGGAGCCCGAGATCACGCTGATCGATCCGTCGGCGACCCGCGATTTCACCTACGTGGAGGACACGGTGGAGGGGATCATGAAGGCGATCGAGGCCTGGACGCCGGACGCCGTCTCGATCGGGACCGGCATCGAGTCCTCGCTGGGGGAGGTCGCCCGCTGGCTCTCGGAGAAGACGGGCAAGCCGGTACGGGAGGTGCCCAAGCGCGAGATCGACAACGTGCACCGGCGCGTCGTGAAGCCGGAGGAGGCCGAGCAGAAGATCGGATTCCGCGCGAAG
This sequence comes from uncultured bacterium, assembly GCA_964548165.1. Classification (GTDB taxonomy): domain Bacteria; phylum UBA8481; class UBA8481; order UBA8481; family UBA8481; genus CAZJQD01. The sequence continues at coordinate 17,677 of CAZJQD010000038.1, read as the reverse complement.
TGGAGCGTTCGGGCCGGGCTCGAGCACTACCTCGCGAAGTACGACAATCCCCGCGTGGTTTCCAGCAAGTACCCGGAGGCATGAAGTTCGGGGTCATCATCCCGGTCTACAACGAGCCCCGGCTCAAGCTCCTTCTCGCGCGTTTCGACTACGCCGTCACGCCCCTCGTGGTCGTGGTCGACGATTGCTCCACCGACGGCTCGATCGACGCCTGTCGCGATTATCCGGTCACCGTGCTTCGCCACGAGCGGCGGTCCTTTGTCGGGGCCGGGATCCGCACCGGGTTGAATTACCTCCGGGCGCAGGGCTGCGACGTGGCCGTCGTCATCGCGGGCAACAACAAGGACAACCCGGCGGAGATTCCCAGGCTCCTGGCCGCCATCGAGGCCGGCGCCGACTACGTCCAGGGCTCGCGATACCTGGGCAGCAGCGAGCCCGTCCTGGGCGCCTCCGCGCGTGCCGAACGCCTCGGGGCGATGCCGTTCTTCCGGAAATTCCTCACCTTCGCCACTCCCGTGCTCTGGTCGCTGCGATTCGGGCGGAAGCTGACGGAGGTCACGAACGGGTTTCGCGCCTACAGGCTCTCGATGCTCGACGATCCCCGCGTGAACATCGAGCAGTCCTGGCTGGACAAGTATGAGCTGGAACTCTACCTGCAGTACAAGGCCCTGGCGACCGGGCGCCACTATGTCGAGGTGCCGGTCTCCAAGGTCTACCCGAAGGACGGCCTCTCCATTTCGAAGATCCAACTCTTCCGCAGCTGGGACTGGTGGTCGTTCATGCGCCCCTTTGTTCTGCTGACCCTGGGCCTGAGACGCTAGGACAAAAACTGGAACTGGGTTCGCAAGGTCGCCTTCCTGCCTGATACCGCCCGGCAGGGGCCTACGGTCGATCCTATGAAACCAGGTGTGTTCCTCTCCTCACGGACTGATTTACTCCCGGCGGTACTCGATGTCGTCCTCGGTGTCGGGTTGGCGATCGGGGCCGTTGGAGATGATGACGAACCCCTGGCCACCGCGGAGCACCTCGTAGCGATAGGGCTGGTTCCAGTTGTCCTGGTAGCCGTCCGCGCCGCCTTCCTTCAGCGAGCTCGGGTATCGACCGTCGTGGCTCGCGGCCCAGACCTCGAGCGGGACGGAGACGTTACGCATCTCGGCCGCGGTCGCGACGCGGCGTGTTCGCTCCAGGAGGACCGTGAAGCGGACGAGCGAGCACTCCTGGAGCGCTTCCAGCTCGGATGAGGCGAGGGGCGACGGCGCCGGGGGCGCCTGGCCCGCGCCGATCGTCGCCCCCTCCTTCGCGTTGACGAAGCCGCGGCCGCTCTCGTTCTCGACCTCGACCTTTCCAGAGAGGACGCGCACGCGCGCCTGCCCGGCCTCGGCGGAGATGTCGAACTCGGTTCCGCGGATGCCCGCCGTCGCGGCGGGAGTGACCACGCGATAGGACGTGCCCGAGCCCAGGCGGTTGAAGCGGTGCAACAGCCGCCCGGCATCGACGCGGACGGCGATCCGCGTGTTTCCGTTCACGACGCGGTTCTCCGTGACCTCGATCGCGGTTCCGGGCTTGAGACGCACCGCGCCCTCGCTCGTGAGGACGATGTCGGCCTCGCCGTCGGCGCCCGCGCGGAGTTGAGCGCCGGCGGGAACGGGTTCGCGCACTGCGAGCGGTTTCCATTCGCCGCTTGCCGTGCGGATCTCGACGGAACCCGCGACGCGCGTGACGGCGCCGTTGACCTCCTGGACGACCTCGGGCGCCGTGGCCTGGGGCGGTGGGGTCGCCTTGCCGCAGGAGGCGAGCGGAAGCAGGACAAGACCGAGGGCGGGGAGGAAGGAACGCGCGCGGATCAGCATGCAGAGAGGGTAGCAAAATTCCAGGGAGCGGCACCGTACAAATGCATACGCACCGCGCTTATTCCGCGGGAAGCTCGGCGAGGAAGGCCCGTCCGGGGTCGCCGGCGACGAGCCGGCATGTTCCAAGAAGCGCCTGCCATCTCTGCTCGGCGACCTCGTCCCAATCCAGGTAGCGATACTGGTGGCGGAGGCGATGAAGCTCGCGGACATCGACCGCGAGGTGCGTGAAGCCGGCGCGTCGAAGCGCCGCGGCCGGGTGCGTCTCGCGGAGGGCGGCCGCTATCGCGGGCGGGAAGTCCTCGCCCGCGGGCTCCAGCCTCGCTCCCCAACCCTGCGAACGCAGGATGGCGACGCTGGCGATCCGCGCGCCTGGCGGCAGCTGCCGGGCCGTGGCGGTCAACGGCCACGCGGCGTCGTAGCGGCTCCGGTAGACGTCCGCGCCTCCCAGGCGCGCCTGTTCGCGTAAGGCGAGAAGAGGATCGAAGGGGCCGGTGAGGAGAAGGAGGGCGCCCGCGAGCGCGTACGCGGCGCAAGCCACGCGCGCCGCGCGTGGCCAGCGATCGAGCCCCGCGGCCGCGACGGGCGCCAGGAAGAAGACCCCGGCGATACCGAAGCGGACGAACCCGTAGAGAGAGATGCTGACGGCGAGGAGCCCCAGCCCGACGATCACGCGCGGCACGACGTCCGGCACCGGGTATTCCTTGCGGTAGAGCCAGGCGACGAGGACTCCCGCGGGAAGGACAAGGCCCAGCGTCGAGCCGATGCCGAGGGCCTCCACACCCGTCCACGGCAGCGCGGCCAGCCGGTCCACGAGCTGAGCGAAGCCCGGGAGGTGGCCGGCATGGATGGATGCCGGAGGCCATGTCCCGAAGAGTGATCCGAGAAATGGGTAGACGGGATTGCCGGTCATCAAGAAGTTGCGGAGGTAGGTCGGCGCCGCGAAGAGAGCGATCCCCGCGAAAAAGGTTGGGAAACTCCTCCATCCTCCTCGCCGGAGAACGAGAGGCACGAGAAAGACCAGGTGCCAGAGCGCGGCGTAGTGCGTGGCGCAGGCGATCCCAGCGGCCAGGCCGGCGAGGAATGTGGCTGGCCGCCCAGGCTTGTCGCTGCCCAGGTTCAGGGCGCGTTCGAAGGAGACAATGCCGGCCAGGGCCAGGAGACCGGCATTCTTCGGCACGTAGGCCAGGAAGAGCATGCCCGGCATGGTGAGCACGATGGTCGCGGCGAGGGGAGACCGTGCCGAGCGGGCGGCGATCGCGGCGGCGGCCACGAGGAAGGCCGCATTGACGATCTTCGCGGCGACCTCCCCGAAGGGCAGCGAGAGCGCGTAGAGGCACTCCATCGCCTGCGGATACCACGCGAAGACGAACGAAGGATCACGGATGAGCGAACCTCGAAGCGCGAGAAACTCCGGGATCGCGAGGTGGTAGGCGCGGCTGTCCCAGAAGACGACCGGGGTCGCGAGCGCCAGGAGGAAGACGAGCGCGACGGGAAGGACGGGCCAGAGGGAGAGCCACGGCTGACACTCACGGGTTTCCGTCGGCAATCGGCGAGCGGTGAAAGCCCGGTGTCCGAGCATGATCGCGCTTGTCCCCGCGACGAAGCCGGTCAGCAGGAGTCCGGCGATGGGATGGTAATTTCCCAGCCAACCCGAGAGGAAGACCAGGAGAGACCAGGTGCCTGCGCCGACGAGCAGATGCTCGGGCCAGCCCACTTGTAGACCTGCCTGCGCGAAGCGACGGTTGGTGAAGGCGCCGTGTCCGACCATCGCGGCCAACAGCAAGGCCGAGCCGGCGATCCCGACAGCCACGCCCATGAGGCCGGAATGCGCCGAGAATCCTGCCACAGGGCTGAGCAGATCGCTCATGCGGGTGCGGTCGAGGTCCGCCAGACCCTCAGGCGCCGAGCCGGGCGTTGAGCCAGGTGGCGAGCGCCGCCACCCAGGCAGGGTGTTCGTTGAGGCAAGGAATCATGGTGAACGACTCGCCGCCGGCGCCCAGGAAGGATTCGCGTCCGCGCGCGTCGATCTCCTCCAGGGTCTCCAGGCAATCGGAGACGAAGGCGGGGCACATGATGAGCAGTTTCTTGACGCCCTCGCCGGGAAGGCTCTCGAGGACCTTGTCCGTGTAGGGCGTGAGCCAGGGTTCGTTGCCGAGTCGCGACTGGAACGAGACCGACCATCTTCCCTCCGGTATGCCCGCCTGCCGGACGAACGCGTTGGTGGTGCGCAGGCACTGGGCCTTGTAGCAGGTGCTGATCGCCGGCGATTCGATCGCGCAGCAGTTGCTCGCGACCTGGCAGTGCGATCCGGTCGGGTCGGCCTTTTTCAGGTGGCGTACCGGGATCCCGTGGTAGCTGAAGAGAAGGTGGTCGAAGCCCTGGTCGAGGAACGGGCGCGCGTTCTCGACGAGAGCGTTGACGTAGAGGGGCTCTTCGAAAAAGGGCGGGAGGACGGAGAGCTTCACGCCGGGAGCCTGCTCCGCCAGGACCTCGCGGACACGCACCTCCACCGTCTCGTAGCTCGACATCGCGTAGTGGGGATACAGCGGCACGAGGAGAATCTCCTCCACCGGCTCCGGTCCCGAGGTCATGCGCCTCAGAACGTCAGGGATGGAGGGATTTCCATAGCGCATCGCCAGTTCCACGGGGACGGGCACTTCGCGCGCCACGAGCTCGCGGAGGCGGCGGCTGGTGATGACGAGCGGTGAACCCTCGGGTTTCCAGATCGTCGAGTAGGCGTGAGCCGATTCCTTCGGTCGCGAGGGAAGGATCGCCAGGTGCACGACCGCCCAGCGCACGAGCCACGGGCTGTCGATCACGCGCTCGTCCATGAGGAACTCCTCGAGGTAACGGCGCACGTCAGGGACGGACGGCGAATCCGGGGATCCGAGATTGACGAGAAGGACGGCGCGACGGCTCATGGAACGCCGATTAAACCACACGCGAGGGAGCGTGACGAGCGGCGTGTGACGGCCGCCTTCGCCTGCGGAGGGCTTGCCAGAGCCCGGTGGCGACGACGAGCACCGTCATCAGCTCGAGGCGCCCGATGAGCATCAGGGCGCTGGCGGTGATCTTGGCCGAGGCGGAGAGCGGCGCATAGGTATCGACGGCGCCGAGGTTGCCGAGGCCGGGCCCCACGTTACCCAGGGACGATGCGGAGGCGCCCAGCGAGGTTTCCAGGTCGAGACCGGCGAGGGAGAAGAGGACGGCGCCGAGGATCACGGCAATCATGTAGAAGGCGACGAATCCCATCACGCCCGTGCTCACGTCCGAGGGAAGGACCCTCCCGTTGATCTTGAGCGGGAAGACGCCGTAGGGATGGTGCATCTGCCGAACCTCCCGGATGCCCGCTCTCCAGAGGCAGAGCAGGCGCTCCTGCTTGATGCCCCCGGATGTCGAACCCGAGCATCCGCCCACCAGCAGGAGAACGAGGATGAGCACGCTCGTGCCCCTGGGCCAGAGCAAGTAGTCCTCGGAGACAAAGCCCGTGGTCGTGATGAGGGATACGGTCTGGAAGAAGGCGGCCCGGATCGCCGGCTCGAACGATCTGCCCGTCGTGAGAAGGGCCAGGGTGAAGGCGAGCGTGAAGACGGCCACGATCCCCGTGTACAGCTTGAACTCCTCGTTGTGAAAGTGCGCCATCGGTTTTCCGGTGAGCGCGCGGTAGTGGAGCGCGAAGTTGGCGCCTGCCAGGAAGGTGAAGAACGCGATGATCCACTGGTCGACAGCGGAGAAGGCCCCGGCGGAGTTGTTGAACGTGGAGAAGCCGCCAGTGGCCAGGGTGGCGCAGGCGTGATTGACGGCGACAAGGAGCGGGACGCCGTACCCGGATCGCCAGAGCGCCATGACTTGCAACATGGTGAGGAGTGCATAGACGGCCCAGAGGAGCCTGGCGGTGACCGCGATGCGCGGGCGGAGTCTCTCGACGGCAAGCCCCGTAACCTCCGCGGCGAAGAGGACGTGCCCCGCGGCGCCGAGGGCCGGGAGGATCGCGACGGCCATGACGATGATGCCCATGCCACCGAGCCAATGCGTCAGGGACCGCCAGAGCAGGATGGACTGGGGTAGCGACTCCACGTTCGCGAAGATCGTCGCGCCGGTCGTGGTGAAGCCGCTGACCGACTCGAACCAGGCGTCGACGAGGGTCGGTGCGACACCGGTCATGAGGTAGGGAAGCGCTCCCCAGAAGGATGCGAGGAGCCAGCCGCCGGCGACCATCAGGTAGCTGTCCCCGGTCCGGATGTCGCCCTTGAGGGTGACTCCGCGATTGACGAGGACACCGCAGGCGATGGCGAGGAACGCGACGGCCAGGAAGGCCACGACCGACTCTTCGCCATGAAGGAGCGCGATGAACGCCGGGAGCAGCATGGCGGCGCCGATGAAGAAGGAGAGCAGGGCCCAGAAACGGACCAGCTCGGGCGGGAAAAGACCCCGCTCCGAGATGTGCTTGGGCTCGTTCAGCGAGCGGGCCTCTCGTCCGCGGCGCCGAAGAGCCGGTCGAGCTCGTCTTCCGATCCCTCCGGAGCGATCACGACGATGGTCTCGCCGGCAACGAGGACGGTGTTTCCGTGCGGGATCTCGACCGAGCCATCCGAACGCAGGATAGCGCCGACCAGGATGCCCTCGGGCAGCTTCTGGTCGGCGAGGCGCTTGCCCAGCACGGGCGCGTTCGCCGTCGGCACGAGCTCGCTGATCTCACCTGCGCCCCCGAGGATGGTGGTGACGGTTGTGACCGATCCGCGCCTGAGGAAGCGCAGGATGGCGTCCGCGGTCGCCGCGGCGGTGGAGACCGTGGCGCTGATGCCCATCTCGTCGGCGAGCTGGCGGAAGTCCTCGCGCTGGAGGAGCGCGACCGTCTTGGGGCCACCGAGCCTCTGGACGAGCGCGGCCGAGAGCAGGTTGGTCTCGTCCCGGTCGGTCACGGCGACGAAGCCGTCGACCCCGGCGATGTTCTCCGCGCGCAGGAGTGCGGGGTCGGTGCCCTCGCCGTTGACGACGAGCGCCGCGTCGAGCTCGGCCGCGCACCCTTCCGCCCTCGCGAGGTCGGGCTCGATCATCAGGCATCGCACGTCCTGCTCGGCCATGCGGCGCGCCAGGTGCATGCCGATGCGTGTCCCGCCGCAGATGGCCATGGATTCCAGACCGATGTCAGGGTGGCCGAAGAGAAAGGAAATTGCTGACATGGAACCGCGCTTGCCGATGACGTAGACGATGTCGTTGCCCTCGAGCTGTGTCGCGCCGTGGGGAACGATCAGCTTATCTTCGCGCAGGATCGCGGCGATCAGGAAGGTACGCTGGCGGGCGAGCTTGCCCACCTCGATGACGGTCTTGCCCACGGGCACATCTCCCGCGCCGAGCCGAAACGCCATCATCTCGATCCGGCCGTCCGCGAAATCGGCCATGTCGACGGCCCAGGTGTGTTCCAGGAGCCGGATGATCTCCCGGGCGGCCGCTTCCTCGGGATTGATGATGAAGTCGATGCCCAGGCGCGAGGCCCCGGCCGCGAGGTAGTCGGGGCTGTGCAGGCGCGCGATGGTGCGGGGGACACCCAGCGCCTTGGCCTGGGAGCAGGCGACGAGGTTGATCTCGTCGAGGTGGGCAGCGGCGACCAGGAGGTCGGCGCGCCGCGCCCCGGCTTCCTCGAGGACATTGGGCGATGCGCCGTTGCCGGCGACGGTCATCATGTCCATGGTACCGTCGATCTGCCGGAGCCGCGCCGCGTTCTGCTCGATGAGAGTCACATCGTGATGGTCCGTGGCCAGGGTCCGCGCAATGTGCGTCCCGACCAGGCCGCCGCCGACAACGATGACGTTCATGTCGCGACCGTATCGTCGTTCGAGGCAGGGAAGCCGGCGCCCGCTGTCGCGGCCCCGATGCGCGCCGCGGCGGCGGTGCCGTTGCGGATGGCGCCAGCCAGGGAGGTCTCGCCGCGGTAGTTCCCGGCAAAGAAGAGGCCGGGCGCGTGCGCTTCGACGGCCGCGACGAGATCCAGGAAGCGGTCGTGGCCGACCTCGAGCTGGGGGATGGCGCGATCGTAGAAATCGTGGTGGACGAAGACCGGTTCGCCCCGCAGTCCAAGGAGTGTATCGAGATCGCGAAGCGCGAGCGCCACGGCCTCGTCCTGGGGGAGGCGCGCGGTCGCCGGCGAGCGCGTGCCGCCGAGAAAACAGGTGAGGAGCACGTGTCCGGCCGGGGCTCGCCCGGGGAAGATGGTGGAGACGAAGAGCGCGCCGAGGATGCCGTGATCCTCGACGGCCGGCACGAGGACCCCGTAACCATCCAGGAGATGCGCGACGTCATCGCGACGGAACCCCAGCGAGACCGTGGCGACGGGCGGATGCGGAACCTGGTCGAGCGCCACCAGGGGAGCCAGCGCCGGCGCTGATGGTCGGCCGCCGGAAGCGGCGCCGGCCAGGGCGGCAACGGACCAGGCGGGCATGGCCACGAGAACGGCGTCGTAGGAATTTTCATACGCGCTCTCACCACTCTGCGCCTTCACCACCCAGTTCCCGTCGCGACGCTCCAGCCCGGTCACCGTGGTGTTCACGAGCATCTCCGCGAAGAGGGCCTTGTGGAGGGCGTCCGGGAGGACGGAGAGACCGCCGTGGAACGAGAACATCGGCGCCGACGCCTTGCTGACCTCTCCCCGCCGCCTTCGCTCCCGCGCGCCCAGGAACTGTCCCCTGATGAGCGATCCCCAGCGCGCTTCCACCTCGCGGAGCTTCGGGAACGCGTGGCGGACCGAGAGACGCTCCGGATCCCCGGCGAAGATGCCGGCGACGAAGGGATTGATCGCGTAGTCGAGGAACTCCTGACCGATCCGCCGCCGCACGAAGTCGGCAACCGTCTCGTCCTCGGCCGTGCCCCGCCGGATGAAGGGCTCGCGCATCAGGCGAAGCTTGGCGGCGGTCGAGAAGAGGGATGTCTTCAGGAACGCGCCGGCGGAGGTCGGCAGCGGGAGGGGGCGACCTCCGCGCGCGATGTAGCGATTCCTGGCCTCGGGTTGAGCGTAGACGCGATCCTCGATGAGCCCGAGGTCGGCGACGAGCCTAGTGAGCTCGGGGGATGTCTCGAGGATGGTGTTGGGCCCGGCGTCGACGACCCACCCGTCGCTCTTCACCGTGCGGATGACGCCCCCGGGGGTCCCGGACGATTCGTATACCGTGACGGCCGCGCCTTGCTCCTTGAGCCGGAGGGCGGCCACGAGACCCGTGACCCCGCCGCCGATGACGGCAACCGTGCTCAACGCGTGCGACCGGGGACGCGCGCGGCCGGACAGGCGGCGGCGGTCGCGGGCACCGCGATGTCGTTCGCCGCGGTCATACCGTCCGGGAGAATCGCTGCTCCGCTCCGACGAGATAGGCGTCGAAGCGCATGGCGATGTTGCGGATGAGGAGCCTTCCCATCGGGGTGACGGTAAAGCCCGACGCATTCCGCTCGATGAGCCTGTCCGCGACGAGATCATCCATGCCGTCGAGTTCCCGCGCGAAGTGACGGAGCACGTCGACGCCGGTCAACGGCGAGAGGACCGCCGCATCGAAGACGCCGTCGCACATGACCCTCATGATGACCCGCCTCCGGATCTTGTCTTCGGGGGTCAGCACCAGCCCCTTGGCCCAGGGCCTCTTGCCCTCGTCCAGGGATTGGCGCCACGCGGGGAGCTCCTTGATGTTCTGCAGGTAGAGATCGTCGGTCTGCGAGATCGCCGACATGCCGAACCCGTGGATGTCGGTCTCGGCGCAGGTCGCATAGCCCTGGAAGTTCCGCTGGAGCCGCCGCTGGCGCTGGGCGACGGCGAGGTCGTCGTCGGGGAGCGCGAAGTGGTCCATGCCGATGTAGTCGTAGCCCGCGCCGGAGATCCTCTCGATCGAGATGCGCAGGAGTTCCAGCTTGAGATCGGGCGAGGGCAGGCCCACGGATTCGAGGATCTTCTGGGCCGGTTTCATCCAGGGCACGTGGGCGTAGCTGAAGATGGCGAAGCGGTCCGGGCGCAACTCGAGGATCTCGTCCAGGGTCTGCGCGTACGACGCGGCCGTCTGGCCCGGGAGCCCGTAGATGAGGTCGACGTTGAGCGAGCGAAAGCCTTCTTCGCGGATCCACTGGACGGCCTGCTTCGTCAGGGCGAACGGCTGGTCGCGGTTGATGGCCTTCTGCACGTTTGGCGCGTTGTCCTGCACGCCGACGGAGGCTCGGTTGAACCCATGCTCGCGCAAGGCGACGATGTGCTCGCGCGTCAGGCGCCGGGGATCGATCTCGGCGGCGATCTCGGCGGAGGGTGCGATCGTGAAGCGTTCGCGGACCGCGGCGCCGAGAGAACGCATCTGGTCAGGCGAGAGGTAGGTGGGTGAACCTCCTCCGAGGTGAAGCTGGAGCACGGGCAGGGAGGTGTCCAGGAAGGGGAGGCGCAGGTCCATGTCGCGCTTGAGATAGTCGATGTAGTGATCGGCGGAGGATCGATTGCGGGTGATGATCGTCGTGCACCCGCAGAACCAGCAGAGCGTCTCGCAGAATGGGATGTGGTAGTAGAGCGAGAGGCCCTGCGAGGCCGAGCGGTTCGTCGAGAGGATCTCGCCGATGCGATCGAAATCGGCGTCGGACTTGAAGTGAGGAGCCGTCGGGTAGGACGTGTACCGGGGGCCGGGCTTGTTGTACTTGCGGATGAGGTCCAGGTCGACGACCGGGGTGCTGGTCATCGGGTCACCGTGTCGGGCGTGAGGGGCCGCACGAAGCGCCGGGCGAAGAGGATGAGAAGCGCGCCGAGGGCCAGGGATCCGGCGGCGCCGTGGCCCACCAGGCGGAGGCTACGAACCTGGAGAGGATAGACGAGGGTCCGGTCCACGAAGACGATGCCGTCCTTCCGGTCAAGGACCGGGGTCGAGGGGAGAATGATCGCCTCCACGGGCTCTCCTTCCCTGGCCCCCAGTTCGCCGGTCAATGCGCGCAGGGGCTCGGGATACGGCGTGACCCTCTGCACGCGGACCCCGTACATCGTCTCGACGGCGACGGTGCCCACGGCGACCAGGGCTCCGAGCCCGAGCGTCGCCAGGGAGAGAAGAAGCAGGAGCCGCCGCATCAGCGCCGTCCTCTCACGGTCTCCACGATCGCCGCGATGCTCCCGAGGTTGGCCGTCGGGGGAACCCCGTGCCCGAGGTTGACGATATGGCCTCGTCGCCCGCGCATGGACGCCAGGAGGCATCGAGTGGCGGCCGCGGCCGTCCTGGGCGGGGCGAGGAGGAGGGCGGGATCGAGGTTGCCCTGGACGGCGATGGACCCGGGGAGACGCCGGGCGCAGTCCGCGAGGTCGGCCGACCAGTCGAATCCGATCACGGAGGCGCCGGTCGCCGCGAGGGCGGGCAGGCTCCCGTGCGCGCCGCGCGCGAAGACGATCACGGGGACGCTGGGCTTGATGGCCTGGACGATGCGGCGGATCCAGCGGCCGGAGCATTCCTCCCAGTCGGTAGCGGCGAGCGCGCCACCGAAGCTGTCGAAGACCTGGAAGGCGTCGATGCCGGCGTCGACCTGGAGTCGAGCGCTGGCGATGACGGCGTCGGTGATCACGCCCATGAGCTTGCGAAAGAGCACGGGGTTGGCGTGGCGCAGGCACTTGAGTCCCGCGCAGTCCGAGGCGGGCCCTCCGCCCCCGCCCTCGACCATGTAGTGCGCGAGCGACCAGGGAGAACCGGCGAACCCGAGGAGAGCGGTGTCGGGGAGCGAGTAGCGGACCAGGCGGAGGGCGTCCCCGAGGTAAGCGAGGCGATCCGCCACGGCCCTCACGCTCAGCTTCTTCAGGTCGCTCGCGCGCCCGACCGCGAACTGCATCCGGATGCCCTTGCCCTCCTCGAAGCGGTAGCTCATGCCGAGGGCCTCGGGCACGACCAGGATGTCGCTGAAGATGATGGCGGCGTCGAATCCGAAGCGGCGAATCGGCTGGAGCGTGACCTCGGCGGCGAGATCGGGCGTGCTCACCATCGTGACAAAGTCGTACTGCTCCTTGAGCTTGCGGTACTCGGGCAGGCACCTTCCCGCCTGGCGCATCATCCAGAGCGGCGGATGATCGACCGGACGGCAGGCCGCGGCCGCGAGAAAGCGCGCGCGTGAATCCAGGCGAGGGCGCGCCATCAGACGATGCCCCTGAGCGCCGCGATCTGCTCGCGAAGGGGCGGCGGATTGTAGCCGATGGCGTAGGCGCGGGAGGAATCGAGAGAGACGTCGCTGGGACGGGGGGCGGGCATGGGAATATCCTTCTGGGAACAGGGAACCAGCTTCGCCGGGATCTCGAGCACCTCGGCGAGCAGTTGGCCGAAGGCGTAGCGCGAGACCCGCTCGCGCCCGCCGAGATGCAGGAGCCCGTGAACGGATGCGAGGGCCATGAGGATGCCGCCGGCGGCGACGGCGCCGCTGACCGGCGTCCGCGTCTCGTCGGTGAAGAGCTTCAGGGGATCCCCGGAGCGCATGACCTTGAGAAACGGCTGGATGAAGCTCGAGGCCACGGGACCCGGATCGCCGAACATCAGCGGCATGCGCAGTATGGCGGCCTGCGGCCAGCGATCGCCGACCGCGCGCTCCGCCTCGACCTTCTGTTCCGCGTACAGGTTGACCGGCGAGACCGGGTCGTCCTCGCGGTAGGGCGAGTTGGCGCCGTCGAAGACCAGGTCCGTGGAGATGAAGACGAGCGGGATGCCGCCATCCGCGGCGAGCCCGGCAAGGTTCCGGGGCACCTCCACGTTGATCCGGCGCGAGGCCGCGCGGTTTTCCTGGCACCAGTTGGGTTGCGAAGCGGCGGCGAGATGAATGATGGCGCTCGGCTGGACGCGCTTGAGGGTGTCCTGGAGCTCGGCGTAATCGGTCAGCTCGACCCGCCCCGTCTGGACGCCTGGAATCTCCAGGCGGTGATGGTTTACGGTGGCGAGCACATTCCACTCGTGTCTTGCCGCGCGGCAGACGTTCCAACCGAGGAAGCCGCTACCACCGGTGACCAGCAAGGTGCGCATCGCGGGATGATACCGTTTTCGTGCTCGCGAGTCATCGCGATCAGGCGCCGGATGCGCGCGCCTCGGGGCGACCGCCGAGCTTGCGCAGGACGAGGGGGACTGATATGTTGCTCGTGCGGGGTAGAGCAGTCTGGTAGCTCGTCGGGCTCATAACCCGAAGGTCCCAGGTTCAAATCCTGGCCCCGCAACCATGAACTCAAACTGCACGAGGGGCGCCGCGAGGCGCCCCTTGATCGTGGGGCCGGCACCGAGAGCGGTTGCGGCCTCCGCTCCCTACTTCAAGCGAACCTCGTAGTTGCCTCGCCAGGCCCCTGCGTTCAGCGTGCCAGTGACGAGGTGATTGCGGAGAATGCCCGTGGCCTCGCCGCTGATGGGGGGCAGGCGAGCGCCCGCGCCGGCAGGTTCCGCCTCCGCGGTGAATGTCCCTGTCAGGCTGCCGTTATTGGCGTCGCCGACGAGCGCGCCCTGGGCGTTGCCGCGGACGCTCAAGGGGGTCGCTCCCTCGCGACTGCCCGAGAAGGTGCCCATGAAGCTCCCGGAGATCGGTTCGATGACGAGCGTGATCTGGCCGGACAAGCCGTTCTCGGCGCTCCAATCACCGGTTCCGGTGAGCCGGTTGCGGGACGTGGTCGTGACTTCGGGCGACAGGTCGGCGCCGGAGGTGGCAGGCATGGTTCCTCGCGCCTCGCGCTCGGAACGCTCCAGGGCCTCCGAGAGCTCGGCGATGCGGCGGATCGTCTCGGCATTCCAGGTCGGGTATTCACTGTCGGCGCTCGACGCACCCGCATCCGTGCCGGGACGTGCACTGTCTGCGCCCAGGACCTGGCCACTCTCTCCGGCGCCAAGGAGGATCTCGTCGCCGGTCTGTCCCCGGACCGAGACCTTGCCTTCTTCCACGACGACGCGCGTGATGAAGAAGCCGATGACGCTGACGCGGAAGGTCGTGCCCCGGACGCCGACCGTCGCGTTGACGGTGCGCACGACGAACTGGCCTCCCGGCACCGGTCGCACGCGAACCGTGATCGACCCGCGGCGGAGCTCGATCTCGCGCGCCGGCTTGTCGCCCTCCCGCGTGATCCGGACCTCCGCCCCGGTCTCGAGCGTGATGGTCGCATCGCCCTCGGTGATGGTCCGCGGGTTGATCTCGGAGGTCAGGGTTCGCGTGGTTGTCGGCGGCGCCTGGGCCGCCGCGTCCTGGTGCGTCGAGGGGCCCGGCAGTGACGCGTCCCAGTACAGAAGGCCCGATATGGCGGCCAAGAGGAGGACGAAGGCGAGGGGGAAGAGCCAGCGGCGCGGTGAGGAGGAGCGGCGAGATCTGCGCCCGGACATGTCCGGACTCTAGCTTCCCGGCGTCCGCGTCGCAAGCCGTATGCCATTTCAACCGGGGCGCCGGCCGCCCTGCGAACGGGGCGGGGAAAACCTGGCGGCGGGCAGGATTGAACTGCCGACACGCGGCTTATGAGACCGCTGCTCTACCACTGAGCTACGCCGCCGGAAGAGCCTCAGGATTGAGGTGGCGGGTAGTCTAGGCCTGTTCTAACATCGGCGCAAGCGCGGCACCTGATGCGGCCGGATGCGCGGCGGCGGTGTCGCGCAGGAAGGAATCCCATGACTCGCCTGCATTCCCGAATGGATCTCATCGACTCCTCCGGCATCCGGAAGGTCTTCGATCTCGCCGCGACGCTGGAGGATCCGATCAATCTCTCGATCGGCCAGCCCGACTTCGATGTCCCCGAACCGGTCAAGGAGGCGGCCATCGCGGCGATTCGCGCCGGGAAGAACCGCTACACCCTGACCCAGGGAACGGAGGAATTGCGTCGCGCCGTGCAGGATCATCTCGAGAGAGAGAAGGGCATCCGCGTCGGGGCGGACCAGGTGATGATCTCGTCGGGCGTCTCGGGCGGGCTCGTGCTGGCCTTCCTGGCTTCTTTCGGGCCCGGCGACGAGGTCATCATCCCCGATCCCTATTTTGTCATGTACAAGCACCTCCTGAGGCTCTTCGGCGCCACCCCGATCTACGCGGATACCTACCCGGATTTCCAGCTCACCGCCGATCGCGTAGCTCCGCTCATCACCGCGAAGACGCGGGCCATCATCGCAGGCTCGCCGGGCAATCCCACCGGCACCGTGCTCTCCGAGGAGTCCTGGAGAGGGCTCGTGGCCCTTGCCGAGAAGCACGACCTCCTGGTCCTCAGCGACGAGATCTACGATACGTTCTGCTACGAGGGACGCCCGTTCTCCCCGGGAAGAATCTCGGAGAAGGTCCTGACGATGGGAGGATTCTCCAAGAGCCACGCCATGACGGGGTGGCGGCTCGGCTATGCGGCCGGGCCCCTGGATGTCATCAGGGCCATGATCACGCTCCAGCAGTACACGTTCGTCTGCGCGCCCTCGATGGTCCAGGAGGCGGCGGCCCAGGCGGCGATGGGCCTGGAGATGGGGGAGCATCGCGACGCGTATCGCGCGAAGCGCGATCGGTTGATTGCGGCGCTCGGAGGAAGGTATCGCATCGAAGGCGCCCAGGGCGCGTTCTACCTCTTTGCCGAGGCGCCGGGAGGCAACGCGACGGAGTTCTGCACCCGGGCGATCCGGGAGAAGAAGCTCCTGGTGATCCCGGGCGGCGTCTTCAGCGAGCGGGACACGCATTTCCGGCTGAGCTACGCGGCCAGCGATGCGATGTTGGACCGGGGCATCGAGGCCCTGCTCGCCCTGGCCGGGTAGCCGGCGGGGACTCGACGAGGACGCGGAGGTCGCCGCGTCGCGCGGGTTGAGATAGACTGGAGTTTCGTGGTTACGGGCCGTGGCGCAGTCCGGCTAGCGCACCTGCTTTGGGAGCAGGGGGTCGTGGGTTCAAATCCCACCGGCCCGACCATGTCGTATAATGCGCCCATGCGCCGCGTTCCCGCCATCCTGTCCTCTCTGCTCCTGGTTGCACACTTCCTCAGGGACGGGAATCTCATCATCGCTCTCGTCTGCCTCGGCATGCCGTTTTCCTTGATTGCACCGACCACGGGCCGTCACCGCGTGTTCCAGGTCTTTCTCGTCGTGGGGGCTGTCGTTTGGGCCTTCACGGGACTGGGGATTCTTCTCGACCGGCTGCTGAACGGACAACCCTGGTTCCGTCTTGTCATCATCATGGGCGCGGTGTCGGCCTTCACGCTCTGGTCGGCCTGGCTTCTCCCGGAGGAGGCTAGAACTCCCGCGCCGTCCTCATCGGACTTGCCGGACGACTCCGGTACTACCTGAGCCTCTTGGAGAAGGTGTCGATGATCTTCACGGAGACATCGGGACGCATTGCCGCGAACTGGATGGCCACGGTGTAGCCCAGGCGGCCGCTCGTGACGCGGATGACGGTACCGTCGAGCCTCACGAGGCTCAGCTTCGGGATATCGACGGTGACCGGCGAACCCGCGGTGAAGTGCTCACCGTCCCTGGGTCGGTCATGGTCGATGATCCGGATGTCCGCCTCCAGGCAGAGCCCGCCCGGGCTGATGTCGACGAGCGTTCCGTTGAAGCGGTCGGCAAGGGCATGCACGACGCAGGCCGCGACCACCCTCACGCGCGGATGGCGTCGGCGTTCCATGCCGCTCTTCCCGGTTCCCGAATGTCCCCTCATGGCGAGAAGAATGTTACGGGATGTTTGCTGCCGTCTCAACGGCGTCGTGCCATGCACGTCGCTTGAAAAAAAGGCCCGCCCCGGTGTGGCCGGGACGGGCCCTGGTATGCCCTGGGATTACGAGCGGATGATCTTGCGCCCCGGGAACTCCGCGCCCGCTCCGAGCTCTTCCTCGATCCGGATCAGCTCGTTGTACTTGGCGATCCGGTCCGTTCTCGAGGCCGACCCGGTCTTGATCTGCCCGGCGTTGGTGGCGACGGCGATGTGGCTGATGGTCGCGTCCTCGGTCTCGCCCGAGCGGTGGCTGATGACGGCCGTGTAGCCGTTGCGATGCGCGAGCTCGACGGCGTCGAGGGTCTCGGTCAGCGTCCCGATCTGGTTGACCTTGACGAGGATGGAGTTGGCGATCCCCTTGGCGATGCCTTCCGCCAGGATCTTCGTGTTGGTGACGAAGAGGTCGTCGCCGACGATCTGGATGCGATCGCCGATGCGCTGGGTCAGCAGATCCCAGCCCTTCCAGTCCTTCTCGCTGCACCCGTCCTCGATCGAGACGATGGGGTACTTGTCGATGAGCTGTTCCCAGTAGTCGACCATCTGGCTCTGCGAGAGCAGGCGCTTCTCGGAGGCGAGGTTGTATTTCCCGCCCTCGAAGAACTCCGAGGCGGCCGCGTCGATGGCGAAGACGATGTCCTTGCCGGGCGTGAAGCCGGCGTTCTTGACGGCCTCGGTGATGACCTTCAGCGCCTCTTCGTTCGAGGCGAGGTCGGGGGCAAATCCGCCCTCGTCGCCGACGGAGGTCGCCGCGCCGCGCTTCTTGAGGACGCCCTTGAGGCTGTGAAAGACCTCGGCGCCCATGCGGAACGCATCCGAGAACGTCTTCGCGCCGACCGGCATGACCATGAATTCCTGGATATCCACGTTGTTGTCCGCGTGCGCGCCGCCGTTGATGATGTTCATCATCGGGACCGGCAGGGTCTTGCCGTTGACGCCGCCGATGTAGCGATACAGCGGAAGCTCGAGGGCGTTGGCGGCGGCGCGGGCCGTCGCCATGGAGACGGCGAGCATGGCGTTGGCGCCGAGCTTGGACTTGTACTCGGTCCCGTCCATCGCGATCATCTTGCCGTCGATGGCCACCTGCTCGAAGACGCTCATCCCGATGAGCTCCGGCGCGATCTTCTTGTCGATGTTGGCCACGGCCTTGAGGGTGCCCTTGCCGAGGT
>CAZJQD010000037.1:0-32250 GCA_964548165.1 uncultured bacterium | reverse complement strand
CTACTTCTTCTGCGGCGTGTAGGGTTCGAAGACGACGGCTCGGCCCCGGCGCGCCAGCTTGGCCGCCGCGGATGTCTCCTCGTGCAGGACCTCCTGGGCCCGTATCCCCTTCCGCGCCCCCCCGCCTCGCCGCTCGTAGCGACCGTCAGCCAGGAGGCGCCAGGTCTTCTCGCGGGACTTCAGGGAGACATCCAGCACGTGCATGAGCTTGCGGCGCGCCTCCAGCTCGAGGACGGGGACCATCAGCTCGACGCGGCTGTCGAGGTTCCGTGACATCCAGTCCGCACTCGCGATGAAGATCGCGTCCTCGCCACCCTGGTGGAAGTGAAAGATGCGGCTGTGCTCCAGGAACCGATCGACGATGGAGAAGACCGAGATGTTCTCGCTGAGGCCCGCCACCTTCGGCCTCAGGCAGCAGATGCCTCGCACGTTCAGCTCTATCCTCACCCCGGCCTGCGACGCCTCGTAGAGCGCCTTGATCACGCCGGGATCCGTCAGGGAGTTCATCTTCGCGCGGATGAACGCCTCCTGCCCCTGGCGCTTCCGCTCGGCCTCGCCCGCGATCAATTCGAGCACGCGCTCCCTCAGCGTCAGCGGCGCAACCGCCAACCGCTCGAACGACTGCGGCTGGGCGACGCCCGTCAACGCGTTGAAGAATATCGAGGCGTCCCGGCCGAAGGCCTCGTCGACGGTCATGAGGCTGATGTCGGTGTAGAGCCGGGCCGAGATCTCGTTGTAGTTCCCCGTTCCGAAGTGCAGGTAGCGACGGATCCCGCCGGGCTCGCGCCGCACGATCATCAGGCACTTCGCGTGCGTCTTGAGGCGCTTCACGCCGTAGATGACCTGGACGCCCGCCTTCTCCAGCGCCGTCGCCCACTCGATGTTGCGCTCTTCGTCGAACCTGGCCTTCAGCTCGACGATGGCCGTCACGTATTTTCCCTTCAACGAGGCCCGGATGAGCGCCTGGACGATCGGGCTCTCCTTGCTGGTCCTGTAGAGCGTCTGCTTGATCGCCAGGACCTGCGGATCGTCCGCGGCCTCCTCGACGAACCGCACCACCGGCTCATAGGACTCGTACGGATGATGAAGGAGCACATCCCCGCGGCCAATCACCTCGAAGATGCTCTCGTCCGAGCTGACCTCAACGCCCGCCTGGGCCGGCCAGGCCGGGTACCGCAGGTCCTCGTGGCCCGCGATCTCCGGGAGCTTCATGAGGACGGTCAGGTCTAGTGGCCCGGGCAGGCGATACGTGTCTCGCTCTGTCACCCCCGTCAATTCCTGGAGCCGCGCGATGCTCGTCCGCGCCGCCGACGCGTTCACCTCCAGCCGCACACAGTGTCCCGTCCGCCGCGCGTCGACGATCTGCTTCATCTCGTCCAGGAGGTCGGAGGCCTGGTCCTCCTGCAGCTCGAGGTCGGCGTTCCGGATGACGCGGAAGACCGCGATCTCCCGGATGCCAACCCCGGGAAAGAGCCGCTCGACGTACATCGAGACGAGATCCTCCAGGAAGAGGAACTCCCACGCGCCCCGAACCGGCAGGGTCACGAGCCGCGCCATCGATCTCACCAACGGCACGATCGCCCACTGGTCCCTGGCGCTCTCGCCCACCAGCCGGACGAGGAGATAGAGGGTGCGATTCGTGAACGAGGGAGGAGCCCCGTCGGCGGCAACCTCGATCGGCGTCACCACCGGGAAGATTTCCTTTTCGAAGTAGGTCTCCGCGTGCGCGCGCTGGCGCTCGTTGAGGTCCTCGGCCTTGAGCGCCCGGATGCCGGCCGCCGCCAGGGGCGGCAGTAACTGCTCGTTCAGGCACGCATACTGTCGCTTCGCGCTCTCGTGAGCGCGCTTCGAGATCGCGGCGAGTTGCTGAACGGGCCCATGGCCGGCCGGGTCTGCCTTCTGGAGTCCCTGCTGTTCCAGGAGCTGGAGCCCGCCGACACGAACCATGAAGAACTCGTCGAGGTTGGAGCCCGTGATGGCCAGGAACTTGACCCGTTCCAACAGCGGTACGGTCTCGTCGAGGGCCTCCGCGAGGACGCGATCGTTGAACTCGAGCCAGCTCAGCTCGCGGTTGAAGAGCGTGAACTCCGGCGCCGCCGCCTGCTCGCTCACGCGACGCCGCCCGCCGACTCGATCACGATCGGCCTGCCGAAGACCTCCGCGAAGAGCCCGCCCTTCTGCTCGAGCGCGAGCTGCTCGAGCGCGACATCATCGACGCCCGAGACCTCCAGGACGAACCGATCGTTCTCGCGCCGCACCGAGAAACTGCGGATCCGCCCGACGTGCGTCCGCTCCAGCGCATCGGCCACCCTTAGGAGCGCCGCCATCTTCACGACGGCCAGCCGGCCGGGCCGGTCCAGGAGGTTGTATCCCTCGTGAATGGGCTTGGGCGTGGCGCGGCGGTGATAGCGCGCGACGAGCCCGACGAAGAGCAGGTCGCGTCGGCTCAATCCGAAGACGTCGCTGTTCTGGATGATGTACTGCGAGTGCTTGTGGTGGCTTCGATTCGAGATGTACAGCCCGACCTCGTGGAGAATTCCAGCCACGTGCAGGATCAGCTCGTGACGTTCATCGAGCCCGTGCTCGTCCTTCAGCGCCTCGAAGAGCCCCGTGGCGTTCGCGGCCACCTGCAGGCCGTGTTCCTCCTCGAACCCGTAGCGCCGGCCCAGGCCGATCGCGGACCTGAGGATCTGCTCCCGGTTCCGGGCCGCCCAGGCCTTCGGCGAGGCGGTCTCGTGCAAGAGCCCGTCGCGGAGCGTGGCGCGCGTGACCCAGATGTTACGGAGGTTGAGGCGGCGGGCGATGAGGACGTACGAGAGGAGAGCCGGTCCCAGGGTCTCGGCCGCGGGGTAGGTCAGCCGGTGAGCGCGCACCAGTTCGTCGACGGAGAGGCCCAGGACGGTGTCGGTGAACTTGGAGAGCGCGCTGACGCTGACCTTCGCCATCCTCCCTTCCTCCCAGTTCGGAACGACCTGGGTCGCGGCGAAGCGGATATCGCCGCCCATCGCCACCATCTGGAGATTCTCCTGGGGAGGCGGCAGGACCCGCGCTCCTTGTTCCAGCCCAGCCTCGATCTGGGTCTCCATGAGCTTGCGGAGCCTCGCGCGCGGGCCGCTCAATCCTTCCAGCGACTCGCGGAGCCGTACGGCGCCGAGGCGAAAGGCGTGGGCGGCCATCACGTCGTCGTCCTTCAACAACAACCACTCCGTGCTCCCGCCGCCAACCTCCAGCACCAGGACGGGCGCGCCGGCCAGGTTGTGCTCCGCGTGGATGGACGGCAGGACGCCGAGATAGGTCAGGCGATTGACCTCCGCCTCGTCGATGACGTCGACCTGGAATCCCGTCGCGATCTCGATCCGGTCGACGACATCGGACGCGTTCGAGGCCTCGCGAAGGGCGCTCGTCGCGACCGCGCGTACCTGCGAGGGATCGGTGATCTGGTACTCGCGGAGATGGTCGCGGAATCGCTTGAGCACCTGGACGGTGTCCTCGATTGCCTTGCGGCCGATGGTCCCCTTGGTGAAGACCTGTCGCCCGAGTGTCGTTGCTTGCTCGAGGTTATCGATGAGCCTGACGGAGCCGTCGGCGTTGCGCTGGGCGACGGCCATGCGGATCGCGTTCGAGCCGAGGTCCATGACGGCGAAGGGCATTCCCACCCCTTCGTCCGGGTTCGTGCTCTCGGCCACCTAGTCGCGATCCTTAGCCGTCACGCGATGCTGGGCCCATGCGGCCGCGCCGGCCGAGGCGGCATCGGCGTCCAGCCGGGCGATCTCGACGCGGAAGAGCTTGCGGTAGGCGGGCATGCACTGCGCGCGCACCGCGCGATCCACTTCGTCCAGGTAGATCTTCGGCATCGCCTCGACGAGGCCGCCGCCCAGGACGATGATGTCCGGCGACAGGAGGTTCACGACGCTCGCGAGACCCACGCCCACCCAGCGGGCGGCCCTTCTCACGATCGCCTCGACGGCCACGTCCCCGGCCTCGATCGACCGCGCGATCACGCTGGACCGGATCGCGGAGAGATCGGTGCCCGCCATCTCCCGTAGAGCCGGCGCCTCACCGCGCGCCGCGGCCTGCGCGGCCTGAGCGGCAATGGCCATCCGGCTCGCCACGGCCTCCAGGCACCCCTTCTGGCCGCACCCGCAGACGGGGCCCTCCGGCAGGACCTGGATGTGACCGAGCTCCATGCAGGAGCCGGTGGCGCCCCGGATCAGTTCGCCCTGGTAGACACAGCCGCCGCCGATCCCGGTCCCGGGAAAGACGCCGACCGCGCAACGAGCGCCGCGCGCCGCGCCCAGTCGATACTCGCCGTACACGCCCGCGTCGACGTCGTTGAGGATGAAGGCGTCGACCTTGAAGGACTTTTCGAGCGCTTCCTTGATCTTGACGTTCTTCCAGCCCATGTTCGGCGCGTCGAGGATGATGCCGCGGTCGAGGTCGAGCGGTCCGGGACATCCCACGCCGATGCCGGTCAGCCGCTCCGGTTCCACCTTCGCAGCCTCCAGGGCCTCGCGGATGACCTCCGCGGCCCGCTCGAGGCCCGCCGCGGCGCCCTCGTGGCCGCGGGTCTTCTTCTTGGCGTTGGAGAGCGGCTTGAAGCCGTTGTCGAAGACGACGGCGCGCATCTTCGTGGCCCCCATGTCCAGGCCCACCCAGACGCGCTCGCTCTTCTTCTCCATGTTCCCTCCCGGACGACCGACTTCCGGGCTATCATACCTTACAGGGCACATTCACGACCATCGGGATTCCGGCCGCTTCTCGCCCTCGCGGCCATTCCTGACCGTTTGCTTACGGGCCGCTCGCACGCGGCCAGGGAGACCTTCTCATGAGAACCTTCACCATCCTGGCGCTGGCCGCGCTGATCCTCGCGCCCCTCGGGTGCTCCTCCTCCGATGTCCTTGGCTCCCTCGCCCGCCCCAGCATCAAGGACGTGACGCCTCGGATCACGGGCATCGACTTCGAGGGCGTCTCCCTGGCCTTCGATGTCGCCGTCGAGAATCCCTACTCGTTCGCGATCCGGACGCCGCGCTTCCGCTACGCGATGGACATCGCCGGCTCCCAGCTCTTCGAGAGCGACACGACGACACAGCTCGACCTGCCGGCCTCCGGCATCGGCATCGCCACGCTCCCGGTGAAGCTCCGCTACCTCGACATCTGGAACCAATTCCAATCGCTCAAGGATAAGAACGAGCTCGAGTACACGGTGCGGGGAACCCTTGTCGTGAATCCTCTTGGCCAGGAGCTCTCGCTCCCGCTCTCCTACACCGGCAAGGCGCCGATCTTGAAGGTGCCCGAGTTTCGATCGATGACCGTTCAGCCCGGCGAGGTCACCATGACGCGCGCCCGCGTGCGCGTGGACGCCGATATCGTGAACCCCAATATCGGCGCCATCGGCCTCGCTGATCTCGGCTACACGCTCACGCTCGGTTCCGTCTCCGTCGGCAACATCACGGCGACGACGGGCGGCAACGTGGAGGCCGCATCGACCGGCAGGATCTCACTCCTGGGCGAGGTCTCCGCGGCGCAGGCCGTGATCCAGATGCTGATGGGCGGCCGCCTCGGCGAGCCCCAGATCGTGCCGACCGGATCGCTCGTCACCCCATGGGGCAACGTCCGCATGCCCGCGCTCAGCCCGCGCTAACCCGATCTCTTCATGAATTCACACCACGGGGACCACGGAGCAAGGCGAAAAAGAAGAATCCAGACAAGGAATGAGTACCGACATCTGTACCTCGGATTTGTCTGTTGAGATGGATCTGTGGCGCCAATATCTTGACCCCTCTTTGGATTGAACTTCTCCGTGGTCCCCGTGGTCTCCGTGTTGAAAACTTGCTCATAGCCCGCGATCAGGTAGAAGTAGTTTCCTAGGACGTTCTCCGGCAGAAGGCCGCCGCAGTCCTACTTCTTGTCGGTCTCTGCGGCCGCGTCGGTCGCGGAACTGGCGGGCGGGACCGTCGTCGTGGCAGGCGCCGTCGTCCGTCGTCGGCCCAGCACGCCGTCGAGAATGCCGAAGACGGCATCCTGCGGCAGGCTCCGCACCGCTCCGGGCTGAGCGGGCGCCGGCGAGTCCGTGGACGTCGGCACGGACGGCTGAGCCCCGGGAGTCGCAGACCCGGGGGTCGCGGACCCGGGGGTCGCCGAACCTGGGGTTGCGGGCCGCTGGCCGCCGAATAGAGCCTCCGCGGCCTGGCGCACCGCGTCCGCATGCTCGCCGTCCATCCGGCCCAGTCCCTCCTGCATCAGCCCGCCCACGACGTCCTCGGCCTTCACATCGAGTCCGAATCGCGGCGCGAAGAGCGTGCCGCCGGCCGTGAACGGCACGACCGTGCGATCGCCCGCCTGCCTCACGCCCAGCACCTGCGCGATGTTCTGACCCCCGATGCGTCCGGCCACCGAGTTGGACGGAAGGTCGGCCTTGCACGCAAGCTGGAGCGCTCCATCGAGGCCGAGCGCGCCATCGGCAGTAACGCTGTATCCGGCGGCCTCCAGCTTGAGCGGGCGCGAGAGTCGCGCGAGGCCGTTCTGGATGCTGAACGAGCCTGACGCACTGCGGAACGATCGCACCTTGTCGGCGGAGAGCCCGAGGAAGGGCGCGAGCTGCTCGAGCGCGGGCAGTGAGCCGAAGCCGGCCTCCGTGACGTTGGCCGTCGCGGTCCCGGTATAGGAGCCGCGATCACTGCCGCGGCCTGCGAGCGCAATGACGGCGCCGAGCGTTCCGGACGTGGCGCCGCTGTAACCAGCCACAGCCTGTAGGAGCTGGGGCAGGCCGAGCGCATCGGCGCGGATATTCGCGGTGAAGGGCAGGGCGGCGTCGCCAAGCGTGGCGGCCGCGTCGCCCTTGATGAGCCCACCGAGCAGCCGCGCCTGGAAATCATCCAGCGTGAAGGCGTCGGCGTTATACAGCAGGCGGCCGGAGAGTTCCGAGACATCGACGCCGAAGAACTTCATCGAGGGAGACGTGACCGTACCGGCGACGCGCGGCGCGGCGGCCGTACCGGAAATCTTGCCGTCGAACCCGGCAAGGCCCGACGCATTCATCCCCGCCACACCCAGCGTGACCGGAAGCTCGGCGAGGTCGACGTTGTCCGCCTTGAGCGCCATGTCGAAGGAACCGGGGCCCAGGAGGTATGTGCCGGAGGCGCGGATCGTTCCCGACTTCAAGCGAGCGTCGACCTGGGGGATGACCACGCGATCGCCCGTGAGCTGGAGATTGCCGCGGATGTCGGAGAGCTGGACCGGCGGGTCGGCCAGTTGAGCATCGACGCCGTCGAGGCGCACGGTGCCGCGCGCCTGCGGATTCTTCATGGGGCCGGTGAGCCGCATGTCGACGGCGCCTCCCCCGCTGATCCTAACGCCCGCCGGCAGAACGGGCGGATCCAGGAGACCCGCCAGCCCGGCGAAGTTCACGGGGTCGCCCTTCACCGCGAGGTCGAGCGTCTCGGCGGCCAGCCCGATCGTGCCGCTGACGGCGAGCTTCATGCCGGAGGCCGTCAAGGTGACGGCCTCCAGGACGAGGGCCTCCGGGGAGGCGCGAAACGCGCCACGCAGATCCTCGAGGCGCGCGGTAAATCCCTTCGGCTTCACCGAGAGTCCCAGGAACTGGCCGTTCACAGCGAGCGGGATCCGATCGATAGGGCCATTCAGCTTGACGGAGGCGCTGACGCGACCAGAGGCCGCCATCTCGTCGAGGGGCGCCCTCAGCGCGGCCGCGCGGCGCAGGGTGGCCACGTCAACATTCGCGGTTGCGGTCCCGTGCGCCGTGATCGCCTCGCTCCACGCCAGGACGAGATCGAGATCGATCCGGTCGCCCGCGGCGGAGAGCTCTCCCTTCAAGACCGCGCTCTCGGGCGAGGCCGAGATGTCCATACCGGCATTCAGCGCGAGGCCCTTCACGTCGAAGACATCGCGGGGCACGGGGAGGGTCTCCAGGGGGAGTCCATCGAGATCGGCGCGGAGCGCCAGGGTGCCGGTGGGAATGTCATAGGACCCGTTGGTCAGCGAGAGCGGTCGATCCAGGAACTTCGCGGCCAGGCTGAAGCTGGGCGCCGTGGAGGAGAGCCGGCCGAGCGCACCCGTGACCTCGGCGAGTTGATACTCCCCGCCGGGCTGGCGGAGCACGAAGCGGCAATTCTCCAGCACCAGCGATTCCAGCTGGACGACGCCGTCGCCGGACGCCGGGACCAGGAGGTCGTCAATGCTCGTGCGACCCGCAGTGTCCCGCTCGATGACCACGACGGCATCACTAAGCGTGATGGTCTCGATGCGAAGCTTCCCGGTCAGGAGGGCCAGCAGGGAGTAGCTCATCGAGAGCCGCGGCGCCGAGAGGAGCGGATCGGGCGCGAATCCCGCGGTGTCGCCAACAGCGAGGTCGGTCAACGAGAGCGAGAAGAATCCGGGCGAGAGCGACGCGTAGGCGACCGTCCTCCCGAGCTTGGCGCCCAGTTCCCTCTTCAGCGTCTCCTCGTCGAGAAGAGCGCGCGCCACCCCAGCCAGGACGAGGACGGCCACGAGCAGTAACGCGGCCGCAACAGCCGCTCCCTTGAGAAGGCCTGAGCGACGCGCGGGCGATGCCGGTGCAGGGGTCGGTAAAGGGGTGGAGGGGGGAAAGGAATCGCTCGTCATGGCTCGCTCAGTCTACCACATGAGACGCCCTCCTGCCCCCGGCGGTTCCCCGTCCCATGCTCGTTGACTTGCTCGTTATCCCCACCTTGCAGGCGGGCTTTCGAGGGCGTAATCTCGGGGCCAGACCCATGGGAAGAATCTTTGAAACACGCAAGCACACGATGTTCGCGCGCTGGGACAAGCTCTCGAAGGCCTTCACGAAGGTCGGACGGGAAATTGCCATCGCGGTGCGAGCCGGCGGCGCGAACGCGGAATCGAATTCAGTTCTCCGCCGCGTCATCCAGAACGCGCGCGCGCTCAACATGCCCAAGGACCGGATCGAGAAGGCCATCCAGCGCGCTTCCGGTCGCGACGCCGCGGGCTACGAGGAGGCGCTGTACGAGGCCTACGCTCCGCACGGCGTGGCGCTGCTCATCGAGTGCGCAACGGACAACCCGACGCGTACGGCGGCCAACCTACGGTCCATCCTCGGCAAGGGCGCCGGCACCATGGCGGGTTCGGGGAGCGTCACCTTTCTCTTCCAGCGCATGGGCGTCTTCCGCCTGGATCCCGCCGGCCTGGACACCGAGACCCTGGAGCTCGACCTCATCGATCACGGCCTGGAGGAGATGGGCGACACCACGGGCGAGAAGGGCGAGCCGCAACTGCTGATCCGCTGCGCCTACGGCGAGTTCGGCAATCTCCAGCACGCGCTCGAGGCCCGCAAGATCACTCCCCTGTCGGCGACCCTGGAATACATCCCGGCCACGTCCGTCGAGCTCCCCGAGGACCAGGCCACCGAGGTCATGAAGCTCGTCGACATGCTCGAGCAGGACGACGACGTGCAGAACGTCTTCCACAACCTGAAGTAGCGTGACACCAGCGTCCATCCACGGCATCCGGGGTCGGTCGAGGGCTTGAAGGCTTCGGTCCCGGGTCGCGCCAACGCTCCCACGATTGCCGCGGCCGTCATCGCCGAGAACGAGGCGCACATCCTGGAGCGCTGTCTCCGCGCGCTCTCATTCTGCGACGAGATCATCGTCGTCGACGGCGGCTCGACGGACGGCTCCGACCGCATCGCCGAGGCCTGCGGGGCGCGCGTCATCCGGCACTCGTCCGGCGACGGCGGCATCCACGCCAACAAGAACCGGGCCCTGGAGGCGGCAACCGCCGACTGGGTGCTCTCGATCGATGCCGACGAGGTCGTGAGCCCGGAGCTTGCCGCGGAGATCCGCGCGGCGATCGCCGCGCCCGACGCGCGACCCGCCTACCGCGTATCCCGCCGCACCTGGTTCCTCGGCCGCTGGATCCGTCACTGCGGCTGGTGGCCCGGCCATGTCGTCCGCCTCTGGACCCGCGGCCTGACCTCGTGGCCTCTGGAGGTGCACCGCGTTCCGGATCCCAAGGGGCCCTGTGGAACCCTGGCCGAGCCGCTTGATCACTACTCCTATGCGGACGTTGCCGACTGGGGTCGCAAGGTCCTACACTTCTCGGGTTGCGAGGCCGTGGAGGCGAGGCGCCGGGGAGAACGGCCGGGCTCTGCTCTCCTGGCCTGGAACCTGACTGCCGGCCCCTTCATCGTCTTCCTGAAGAAGATGATCCTGCAGAGCGCCTGGCGGGACGGCATGGCGGGTCTCATCATCGCGGGATCCGCCGCCTTTGCGACGTGGCTCAGGGCCGTTCGCGCGTGGGAGATCGACGCGCTGGGACGGGAGCCGGAACTAGGCGGGCGCCCGGGGCGTCCCGCATCCGCGTCGAGAGACGATAAGAAGGTTAACAGTTCGCGGAGATTTTCTGATGAGCATTGAAATTGTAGGCGATGGGGGGAGTCCGAGGGGGGAGCTTTTCGCGCGCTCCCCTCGGCGACCCTTTCGGCTTTGCCGGGAGGGTCGTGAATGGTAACCAAGAAGGAGACGATATGAATCTTCGCCGGCATGGAAACCACCAAGTCGCGGCGCCGGGCCGAGCCGACTCCGGCTTCACGCTGGCCGAGATCCTCATCGTGGTCGTCATCCTGGGTATCCTGGCCGGCTTCGTACTTCCTCGCTTCTTCGGCAAGACCGAGGAGGCCCGGATCGCGGCGGCGCATACGCAGATCGCCAGCTTCGCGACGGCCATCCGCTCGTACAACATGGACCACGGCAAGTTCCCGACCACGGACCAGGGGCTTGCCATCCTCCTGGAACGGGACGAGCAGGAACGCGGACCCTACCTTGAGAACACGCGCACGCTTCCCAAGGATCCCTGGGGCGGCGAGTTTCGCTACCTCGCGCCCGGCGAACGAAACCCGGATTACGACCTCTGGTCGCCGGGACCCGATGGAACCTCCGGCAACGAGGACGACGTCGGAAACTGGCAGTAACAGGTAATCCGCCGATGTGCCGCGCGCCGTCATGACGCGCCGAGGTCGGCTCGCCGGATTCACCCTCATTGAGCTCCTCCTGGTCATCGTCATCCTCGCCACGATCAGCGCGCTGGTGGCGCCGCGACTGGAGGCGGTCACGGACGCGGGCGCCGAGGATCGCGTGACGCGCCTGATCGGGGGAGCCCTCCTCCGCGCCCAGGACCTGGCGATCCGCACGGGCCAGCCGGTCGCCATGACCTTCGATCTCGACGCGCGCCTACTCTCGGTCGCCAACGATGCTCCGATCGCGTTTCCCTCGCGCGGCCGACTCGAGATCGCCGAGCCCGGGCTCGAGTTCCAGGGTAGCGGGCAAGTGGTGATGATCGTCGACGTGGACGGATTCCTACCGGTCATGCGATTCCGGATCGGGGATCGACCCATCCTCCGCGTTCACGCGTTCACGGCCCAGCTCATCGACGAGAGCGCGGAGCGGGCGGCCCGGCGATGAGCATGAAAAGCGCACGCGCCGGATTCACGCTCATCGAGGTCCTCCTCGCCGCGGCCATCGCGGCCCTGCTTGCCGTCAGCGTCATTGGCGCGCTCAACGGCATCGCCGGACACCTGACCCGCTACCGCGAGGAGACGCAGTTGGCCTTCCTGTTGCAGGCGGTAGCCGGCGAGATCGTGGCGCGCGGCAAGCCCGCGACGACCGAGGGATCCTTCGACTCGCACCCGGATTACCGCTGGAAGCTGGTGGCCCAGCCGATCGCCGAGGCCGCCGAGGAACAGGCCGGCCTTGCCGTCCCTCTCGGCGCCTCGAAACTCCAGCGCCTGACCATCACCGTCACCGCGCCGGGCGGACGGACGACCAGCGGAGTACTCATCGTCTCATGAGGCGACGCAGGCTGAACGCGCGTTCCTGCGGGAGCCCCGGCTTCACCCTGATCGAGGTTCTCCTGGCCCTGGCTCTCGGCGCGCTCGTCTTCGCCGCCGTCGCCGCCACCGTCGATAGCGTCGCCGGGCTCGAGCGTCGCGCGGCCCGGCTCTCGCGCGAGGATCGCCTGGCACAGATGCTCCTGACCCGGATGACCAGAGAGCTGACGGCCGTGGTACGAACCGCGGACACGACCGCGCTCGTCGTCATCGACCGCACTCGCCAGGACGATCTCGCGGTCTGGACCCTGGCTTACGGCCGGCCACGGCGCGTCCAATACTCCTGGAACGGCGAACGGCTCGATCGCCACGACCAGGATCCGACCCTGATGGAGAACGGCGAGCCCGTCGACCTGCCCGGCGTAACCTCGCTCGACATCCACCTCCTGACCACGACCGGGCGAGGGGATCGGTGGGACGAGCCGGCGCTACCCTCGGGTGTCGCCATCGAGGTCACCATCGCGGGACGAGTCTATGGAACGATCGTTGCGATCTGACGAGGGCCGCCGCGGCGCCGTCCTCATCGCCGTGATGGCCCTGGCCGCCCTCGTGGCCGCCGTCGCCCTGGAGGTCGCCTACCTCGCGCGCATCGAGGGTGACCGCGCCACCGACGCTCGCGGCCGGAGCGCGGCGACCCTGCTCGCCTGGTCGGGTACCGCGCTCGCCCTGGACGCGCTCGCGGCCGACGACGGGGGCGTGGACGGCGCCGGGGATCTCTGGACGCTCCCGATCACGTGGACGGAGGAGGTGGGCGATGTCACGGTCACGATCACCGACGAGTCCTCGCGGCTACCGCTCCAGGAGCTCCACGACCCCGAGGGCCGGCTGAACCTCACCGTGAAAGCGCGGCTGGATCGATTGCTCGCGGCGCTGGAGCAACCCGAGGACCTCTCGGACCTGATCGTCGATTATGCGGACGCGAACAACGAGCGCTTTCCGCGCGGGGCCGAGGTTGCGGAGTATGCCTCGTTGCGCCCGGCGCGACGACCGGCCAATCGTCGTCCCTGGGACCTGGCCGAACTGGCCCGCGTTTATGACCTTTCGGAGTCGCGAGCCGCGATCCTCGCCGAGCACCTCACGCTCTGGGGAGATCCGCTGGTCAATCTCAATACGGCGCCGGCCCCGGTCCTCGCCGCTCTCCTCCCGGCCATCCCGCTTGCCTCGGCGGAGCGCCTGGTCTCGCGGCGCACGTGGACGCGCTTCGAGAACACGAAGGAGGCCGCGGACGTCATCGGCCTCTCCCCCGCCAATCTCGCCGACTTCCAGAAGGCCGCCGGGGTCGGCTCGACGACCTTTCGCATCACGGCGCGCGCCACCGCCTACGGCCGCGTCGTGACCCTGGTGTCAATTGTCGAAAGACAACCCGCCGGGTTTGCCGTTAAATACCGGAGACTCTCATGAGGACCCCGACCCCGCGATGCTGAACCGTTCGATCCTCGTGTTGGCATGGCCGACAAGGGCCGCAGTTCTCGTGAACGTGCCCGTCCTCGGCGCCCCGCGCGTCGTCGCCGAGGGGCCCGCGGAGGAGAACCTTCCGGCCGAATGTCGCGGCCGCATCTCGGAAGTGCGGATCGTAATCGGCGCCGGGGTCTTCTATCGACTGCTGGAGATACCGGGCGTCAAGGGCGCGGCCCTGAAGGAGACCGCCACGTTCGCCGCGGAGCCGACCTTGCCACTGCCGCTCGACGCCCTGAGAACACTGGCCGTGCCGATGGGGCGTCGGCGCGAGGGACGCGTGCTCCTGGCCGCGATCCCCGAGAGCCAGGCCGCCGCCGCGATCTCCTGGGCATCGCGACTCCTGCCCGATGGCCCCCCGGTCCGCTGGATGGCCCCGGCGGTCAGCGTCCTTGCCCCCGGGGCCTCAGCCCAACCCGAAGCCCTGAGCGGCGACGGTTGGGCGGCGATGAGTCTCGAGGGCGCCTGGGTAGCCGCGGTCGCCGCGCGGACGGAAGAGGACGCGCGCGCCGCGGCCCTGGCCTCCGGCACCGTGCCCACCGCCTGGAGGCACATCGACCTCAAGGAAACAGCGGTCGCGATCGCGCGCGCGCCGTTGCGTCGCGCATGGAGCCCGAGCTTGACGCACGCCGAGGAAGATCGCCCGCGCCGCTGGCCCGTCGTCCTGGCCGCATTGGCCCTCGTCTTCGCCCTCGCCGCGTTCGGCCTGCGCAGCCTGGCGGCCGAGAAGCGCATCGCCGCGGCCGATGAGATCATCGCCGCGTCCTTCGCGGAGTCGATGCCGGGGTCCAAGCCCGTGGCGCCCGGGGAACAGATTCGGCGCGCGCTCATGACGATGAAGCGCGAGCATGGTGCGCTGGCGGATCGCCTGGCCCGGCGAGGCTCGGCGCTCTCCGCCTGGATGCTTATCGACCAGTCCGCTCCGCCTATCGGCATCAGGCTCGACGACCTCAGGATCACACCCGAGGCCATCCAGGCCACGGGCTCGGCGATCAGCGTCGAGGTCATCCAGGAATTCGTCCGCCAGCTCAACGCCAAGGCCTCCACGACCGAACCGGCCTACGCGTTTCGAGAGCCCGAGACGCGCCGAACGCCGGCCGGCCTGGGAGTGGACTTCACCCTGCGCGGCGAACCGGCGCCAGCAGGTCCCGAGGGATCGCGATCCGACGCGGCACGTCCCGTGGGAACGCGCTCATGACCGCCCTGCGAGGACCGCTGGGGTGGGTGCTCGTCGCCGTGGTGGCGGTCGCCGCCCTCCTGGCCGCCCAGGATTACCTGGCGGAGAGCGAGCTCAAGGCAGCCGCGCGCGAACGCGAGATCGTCACGATCGCGACCCAGGCGCGCGAGCTGATGGCCCTGAGAGGACTTGTCGCCCAGATGAAGAATGCGGCCACGCCCACCGAGCCGCTCTCACCCGTCGTCGAGCGCGTGGCGGCATCCGAGGGCGTCACCGTGACGTCGACCCAGGGCGCCGGGGAGGTCGATGAAGGGCCGTATCGCGAACGGCGCGTGATCGTGCGGATCGGCGCCGCCACCCTCGGCCCCTTCAAGCGCTTCCTCGGCCGCCTCGAGGCCGCGCAACCCGGACTGCTCGTTCGCGAGCTGACGATCCGGCGCACGATCGGTCGGACCGATCGGCTCGACGCGGAGCTCGTCCTCGGGCAGATCGACCCGACCGCGGCCGCCCAACGAACCTTCCCCTCGACGCGGTC
This sequence comes from uncultured bacterium, assembly GCA_964548165.1. Taxonomy (GTDB): domain Bacteria; phylum UBA8481; class UBA8481; order UBA8481; family UBA8481; genus CAZJQD01. The sequence goes on along the minus strand of CAZJQD010000037.1, from coordinate 17,205 downwards.
GGCCTCGTCTCCGCGCGGTGCCGCCTCCGGATCAAGCGGCGGATCGCGGTGAGCCGGATATGAACAAGACCCTCCTCTACATCACCGCGCTCGCCTTCTACGTGACCCTGGCAATATACGTGGCCTCCGAGCTGTATTACAATCAGACCTATTGGCGTCTAGTTCTGAGGAAAAGGCGACGAAGTCGATGGGAATACCTGCTGTGGATCGAGCGCATCGTCCTCGTGACGTTGGGCATCATCGTAATTCTTCTCACCGTACTGAAATCTTGACGCCCGTTGCCGTCTCCGACGCCGGGGCCCATGTCCCGCCCCGGGAATCGTTCACCGCGCGCGCTCCCTCCCGCGAGGAACTCATCGCGCTCGCACGCGCCGACGGCGAGACCCTCAGGCTGACCGCGGATGCCATCCGGGCCGCGCTCCACGGCCGCGCCGTCCTCTTCAACATCAACCGGCACATCGAGCCTTCCAACATCTGCCGGTTCACCTGCACCTTCTGCTCCTTCGCCCGAAAGCGCGACACCGACGTCGGCGCCTTCCGCTACACGATCCCCGAGATCGTCGATCGGACCCGGGAAGACGAGAGCCGGGGCATCACCGAATACCACCTCGTCGGCGGAGTCGATCCCGCGCTCGACCTGGACTGGTACTGCCGGCTGATCGCGGCGCTCCGCGCCGCCCACCCCGGGCGCACGATCAAGGCGCTCTCGGCGGTCGAGATCGGCGACCTCGCGCGCCGCTCCAAGAGCTCGTATCGCGACGTCCTGACCCGTTTCCGGGATGCCGGAGCCGATGCCATCACGGGCGGCGGGGCCGAGATCTTCGCCTGGCGCGTCCGCAAGCTGATCTCGGCGGCCAAGATCAAGGGCGAGGACTGGATCGAGATCCACCGCGTCGCTCACCAGGTCGGGCTCTGGTCTAACGCCACCATGCTCTTCGGGCACCTCGAGACCATGGAGGAACGCATCGACCACATGCTGGCCATCCGCGATCTCCAGGATGAGACCAGGACCTTCCGCGCCTTCATCCCCCTGCCCTTCATCCCGTTCGCGGATACGCGGATGGCTCACCTCCCGGGTCCCGATCGCGAGGACTGGCTCCGGACCATCGCGCTCTCGCGCATCGCCTTCACCAACACGCCGACCATCAAGGCGTACTGGCCCGCGGCCGGGATCGATCGCGCCCGCGAGGCGCTCGCCTGGGGCGCCAACGACCTCGACGGCACGATCACCGAGGAGACGATCTACCAGACCAACGAGAGCCCCCTGGATCGCGCCGGGCTCGAGGCCCTCATCCGCGGCATGGACCGCGACCCGGTGGAACGATGAACGCCGACGCCCCCCGCGAGAAGACCGCGCAACCCGCCGACTCCGGCCTGCCGCTCGTCGTCGGCATAACCGGCGCGTCCGGCGCCGTCTACGCGCTCCGGGCGCTCGAGGAATTGGCGCGGCAGGCGATCCCCGTCGACCTCGTCGTCTCCGGGCTGGGTTCGCGACTGCTCCTGGAGGAAGCCGGGCTCAAGGCGCAGGACCTCGTCACCCCGAACGTGCGCCTGCACTCCATCAGCGACCTCGGCGCCCAGATCTCGACCGGCTCCTACCGGACCCGCGGCATGCTCGTCATCCCCGCGACCACGGGCACCACCGGGCGCATCGCCGCCGGGACCTCCGACAATCTCCTCGTCCGCGCCGCCGACGTGACCCTGAAGGAGCGACGACTCCTCGTCATCGTCCTTCGCGAGGCTCCCCTCTCGCTCGTGCACCTTCGCGCCTGCGTCAGCCTGGCGGAGGCCGGGGCCGTGATCCTGCCGGCCAGCCCCGGCTTCTACCACAAGCCAAAGACGATGGACGACCTCGTCGACTTCGTCGTCGACCGTTCGCTCCAGCAGTTCGGCATCTCCTACTCCCGTCCCACGCAGTACCAGAATTTCCGCGAGGCTGTCGCCCCGGTTGATCGCACGGTGAAGGCATGAAGGCCTTCCGCGACCTCCGGGACTGGATCGATGCCCTCGAGAAGGCCGGCGAGCTCAAGCGCGTCACGGCGCCGGTGGATATCCGGCTGGAGCTTTCAGCCGTCACCGATGAGGTCTCCAAGGCCGGTGGCCCCGCGCTCCTCTTCGAGCATCCCACGGGCCCGGCCGGCCGCATAGCGGCGCCGATCCTCATCAACCAGTTCGGATCGCGACGCCGGATGGAGATGGCGCTCGGTGTCGCCGACCTCGAGGAGATCCCGCGGCGGATCGCGAAGCTGCTGGAGACCGAGCCGCCGGAGAGCCTCCTCGACGGCCTCAAGCAGCTCCCGGAGCTGGGACGGCTTTTAAGGGTCAAGCCGCGGATCGTCTCGAGCGGGCCCTGCCAGGAGGTCGTCAAGACCGGCGACGACGTGAAGCTCTCCGAGATCCCCGTCATCACGGCGTGGCCCCAGGACGCCGGACCCTTCGTCAGCCTCGGCTGTGTCTTCACGCGCGACCCCGAGAACGGCAAGCGCAACGTCGGCATGTACCGCCTCCAGGTCTTCGACGAGCGCACCACGGGCATGCACTGGCACAAGCATCACACCGGCGCCGAGCACGCGGACAAGGTGAAGCGCGGCGAGCGCATGCCCGTCGCCGTCGCCATCGGCACCGACCCCGCCACCACCTTCAGCGCCGTCTCTCCCCTGCCCCCCGGTATCGACGAGATGATGTTCTCGGGCTTCCTGCGCGGTTCGCCCGTCGAACTCGTGAAGTGCAAGACGGTCCCCCTGGAGGTCCCCGCCACCGCCGAGTACGTGCTGGAAGGCTGGGTTGATCCCTCGGACCTTCGCGTCGAGGGCCCCTACGGCGACCACACCGGCTTCTACTCGCTGGCGGACATGTACCCGGCCTTCCACGTCTCGGCCGTCACGCATCGCCGGAATCCCGTCTATGCCACGACGATCGTGGGACGGCCCCCGATGGAGGACTGCTACATGGCGCAGGCCATCGAGCGGATCTTCCTGCCGATGCTCAAAAAAGTCGTCCCCGAGATCGTCGACTACCACATGCCCTTCGAGGGCGTCTTCCACAACCTCGTCCTGGTCTCGATCCGGAAGCGCTACCCGGGCCACGCGCGCAAGGTGATGAGCGCTCTCTGGGGGCTCGGGCAGATGTCCTTCACCAAGACGATCGTGGTCTTCGACGAGGACGTGAATGTGCAGGATGTGAAGGAGTGCGCGTGGCGCGCCTTTGCCAACATCGATCCCGAGCGCGACCTCATGTTCACCTTCGGTCCCGCCGAGACGCTCGATCACGCCTCGCGCCGGCTCCACTACAGCTCCAAGGTCGGCATCGACGCGACCAAGAAATGGCCGGGCGAGGGCTTCGAGCGCCCGTGGCCAGACATCCAGGCGCACGACGCTCCCACGATCGAGAAGGCCCGCGCCATCCTGCGAGCCCATGGCCTCCTGGAATCTTAGTTTGGTAAATTCGTGCATACTCACCACGGAGACCACAGAGAAAAGCAGATGATGAGGAGGACCCCGATGATCAGGACGCGTGCGTCCTGCGATCGCGGATCCTCGCTGAAACAATCGACGGATTGAGTCGATGCAATCTTGATTCCCTATCCTGTATCCGTCTCCTCCGTGGTCTCAGTGGTCTCCGTGGTGGCGACACCGGTGAATGAACGCGCAGGTCGAATAGCGCATTTCACGGACCTGCCCTTCCCCCATCCATGACCGCGCTCCGGCACTTCCTTCGTGACATCAAGCTCGAGCATTCACTCTTTGCCCTTCCCTTCGCGTTCACCGGCGCCCTGGCCGCCGTGCACCTGGGGCAGGGCGTCCTCGACGCGCGCACCGGGATTCTCGTTCTCGGGTGCATGGTGACGGCGCGGACCGCGGCCATGGGCTTCAACCGCTGGCTGGATGCCCCGCTCGACAGGGAGAATCCGCGCACCGCGGGCCGCGCCATTCCCTCCGGCCGCGTCTCCCGGCGCGCCACTCTGACCTGGTCCCTCTCCGCCGCGGTCCTCTTTCTCATCCTTGCCGCCCTCATCAACCCGCTCTGCGGGTTTCTCGCTCCCGTCGCGCTCGCCGTCATCCTCGGCTACTCCACCGCCAAGCGCTGGACCATGCTCGCGCACGTCATCCTCGGACTCGGGCTCTCGCTGGCCGCCGGCGGCGGGTGGGTGGCCGTCGCCGGATCGGTCGCCGCTCCCCCGGCGCTCCTGATGCTGGCCGTCATCGGCTGGGTGGCCGGCTTCGACATCCTCTACTCTCTCATGGATCTCGACTTCGATCGTTCGCAGGGACTTCATTCCATCCCTGCAAGGCTCGGGGAACGTAACGCCTACATCGCATCCCGTGTCGCTCACGTCGCCTGCATCCTGGCGCTCGTCGCCTTCGGATCGATCGCTCGACTGGGACCGGGATGGATGGCATCCACCGCGGCGACCGCGGCCTGCCTGGCGACTCAGCAAGTCCTGGCGCGCGATCGCCGGCGCATCCCGATCGCGTTCTTTCACCTGAACGCCGGCGTCGGCTTTCTCCTCCTGGCAGGAATTGCCTGGGACATGTCCCGTGGCTGATCCCGCGCCGCGCTCCCACGAAGGGGGCTCCGAGCAGCGGACGTCCGAGATCCTGGCCGGCCTGGCCGATCTCTGCCGCGCCCACGAGGTCAGCCTCGGTGACCTGATGAAGCGCGTTGACGAGCGGAGTCACGCCGTCATCGGCCTGCTCTTCGGCGCGATCTTCCTGCTGCCGGTCCCGCTCCCCGGGTTCTCCGTCGTCCTCGGCGCCATTCTCATCCTCGTCGGCCTTCGCATGGCGGAGGGCAAGGGGCCATGGCTCCCGGAGCGCTGGGCCTCGCACCGCATGCCCGGCCGCATCTTCACGCTCACCCTGAGCGCAGCTGGTCGCGTGGCGAAGTTCTTCGAGGCCCTGACGAAGCCTCGGCTCGGCATCTTCCACGAATCGCGGACCGCCCGACGCGTCAACGGCACCCTCATCGCCGTCTGCGGACTCCTCCTCTTCCTCCCGCTCCCCCCCGGCACCAATCTCCCCCCCGCCCTCGCGATCATGGCGCTCTCGGTGGGGACGATGGAGCGTGACGGGTTGGTGATCCTCGTGGGTTACGCGGCATCGTTCATCAACATCGTGCTCTTCAGCCTGATCGCGGTCGCGGGCGTCAGCGGCCTCCAGGCCCTCTACACGCTGGCCGGGCGGTATCTTTCGCTCACCTGATCGCGCCGGGTCTACCGCACCAGCATGAAGCGTCCACGCGCCCACTTGCCGAAGATGTCCTGGAGCTCGACCAGGTAGATACCCGATCCGACGAGCTCGCCGGAGGCATTGCGGCCGTTCCAGGTCGCCTCGGGGCGCTGGTCGTCAAAGCCCGCGCGGTAGATGATCCGGCCATCCACGGTCATGACGCGCATCTGCGAGAGCTCGGTGACGGGTTGGATGCGCATCGTGATCGACCCGCCCTGGTGCGGGAGAAACGGGTTCGGGAAGCTCTCGACGGGACGGGATCGCGCGGTACTCGGCAAGCCGAACACGCCGAAGTTGACGCCGGAGACCGTGTTTCCCGCCGTCACCACGATCGGCGTTCCGGAGGCGAACGCGGTCTGCTGGAGATAGATCTCCGGGGTCACCGAGGTCGCGACGCTCTCGTAGAGGCCACCGATGCGAACCGGCTCGAAATTCACGCCGACCGCCTCGATCCGCGCATAGTAGGTTCCCGGCGGCACGGCCTCGATCGTGTAGGAACCGTGACCGGGACCTAGGCCGGCGCCGGAGAGCGTGCCGATGACAGGACGCGTGAGATCGGCGACGTCGAAGAGTTCCACGAGCGCGCCGAAGATCGAGAATGCGGCGGAGTCGTGCACGGTCCCGCTGACACGACCGAAGGTGGCCGTCGCGCTCGCCGACGGATAGGCCGCCGTCGCGACCGCAATGTCATCGGGCGACAACGCCAGCGTCTCACCGATGAAGGGGTACATCAAGGGAACGTGGGCGAGATCGGCCGAGGGATTATCGGGAGCGGTCGGCGAGTGACCGAAGCCGGCGGTATGCCCGGCCTCGTGCGCGAGGACGTAGACGAGGTCGTCCAGCCCCGACTGCCGCGAGAGGTCCAGGTTCGTCGAGAAGACGACCATGTTCGCCGTCGTGATCGCGCCCGCCGCGTTCGACTGCGGCATGCCCACCCCGAGGAGAAAGGGTGTTCCCCCGTAGAAGTCCCTGAGGATGGAGCTGTCGGCGTCGAAGATGACCTCGTTGATATTCAGGTCGGCGTCGAGGGCTGTTCCGAGGAAGGGATCGGCAATCTCGCGGATGTTCTGGGATCGGATGTCGCCGGACGTCGATCCGGCAACCGTGAAATTGATCTCGGAGGTGGCCAGGTCGTTCCAGGCGGCGAACGCGGCCGTGGTCATCGCGACGGCATCGACCCCGGCGACTCCCGACCCACCCCCATCCACGTACCACGCGACCGTCGGGTTCGTCCACTTCACGGTCACGACGCTGCCGGCCGAATTCATGTATGCCCACTGCACGTAGGCGGCCGCGGGCGAGGAGGCGACCGTGGCCATGACCAGAAGGCCGCATCCCACCAGCAGGCCGCGACAGCGTCCGTTCATGGCGCCGGCGGGCCCGCCCCAGGGCCCGATGACGACGGCGCCGCGCCGAGGATGGCCGAGCGCAGGTGAGCCAGGTCCGTCGACGGCAGGTACGTGCGCGGCAGGGCGAGGCCGGAGGCGCCGGCCGGGGCCGCCGCGCCCCCGCTGACCGGCACGTGCTGCAGGGCGCGCGTGCCGCGAAGATGAAAACATCCCATGCCCAGGCCAACGAGAAACGGAAATCCGTCCTCGTTGGGAGGTGTCAGGAAGAGCACGCCCTGGTCCCCCGGTCGAAAGACGGGCACGCCCACGGACTGCGCGAAGGTCTCGCCAAGGTTGATGACCCGGAGGACGACCGTCTCCGGGGCCGACCCCACCAGGACCTCGTCGACGCGAAACGTGGTGTAGACGTACGAACGGCTCTTCTCCGGGTGCGTTCGGACCTCGCTGGACAGGCAGGTCGCACGGATGACCTGGCGCGCATGGGCGGTCAACTCCTGGATCGACGCGGGCCGCAAGGTGACGGCGTCCGCTCGCAGGGAGATCGTGGCGAGGATCGCCGTGATGACCAGGCCACGAGCGCAAGGGAGAAATCGCGAGGAGCGTGCCACGTCGAGGATTATACGGGGCAGAAATCCCGTGTCAGGTACGGCTTCGAGCAGGGCTCGCATTTCTTCGCAGGGGGCGACCAGGTGCCGAGGACGCCAAGTGCGACGGGGCTTAGAGCAAGGCTCAGCCACGAACACGAGCTCATCCTTGTCCTCTCGCGCTCGTGTCGCTGCATGGGCCCCCGGGGAATTCAGGATTCATGCCTATGCCACGCTACCCCTCGACGCGAATCACCAGTTCCCGGGGCATCCGGGGAACGAAGACCGCGCCATCGCGAATCGTCGCCGCGCGTCCATCGACCGTCGCGGAGATCGCCTTCACCGGCAGGCGAACAAGGATGCCTCCCGGCGGCGCCGCCTGGCCCTGCCCCTTCAGGACGACAGCGCCGTCCGCGCGTCGCTCCAGGCTGTAACCGACGACGCCGAAGAGCGTGCGGAATCCGGTGATCGCGATGGGAGCCGACGCGCCGCCCGGCTTCAACCACTCGGCCGGCACACCTGCCGCCAGCACGAGCGCATCCTCGTCCTCGTGGACAAAGAAGGAACGGATGGCATTGATGATGTCGGCCGAGACCCACGTGTGCGGCATATCGCCGATGTAGGAGCCGGTGCGCGGATCGGGATGCGTCACCTCGCCGAGAAGGAGCCAACCCTTCGGCCGCATGGGCTCGCCGATCAGGAACGAGAGCAGCTGGAGCGCGCGATCCCGCTGGCCCAGCCTGACAAGGGCCTCGATGTTGCGGGCCTCGTACGGCGTGAAGGAGCTCCACGACCCGCCGTTGAACCGCCCCATGATCCCGGACCAGTAGGAGTTGTAGCCGGCCAGGAGCGGCGTTCGGAGGTTCGTATCGGCCAGGAGGGCGCTGCCTTCGTCGCAGGCCGTGAAGGCGATGGACGTCGAGGTCGCGTCGGGATCAGCCTTCTCGGCACAGCCGGGCAGGTAGCTGATGTTGGCGCGCCGGATCACCTTCAGCATCGAGGCGTGAACGTCGGCGCGGAGCGTGTCCGCCTGCGCGCGATAGCGAGCGGCGTCCGCGGGCTTGCCGAGCATGGCGGCCAGCGCGGAGGCGTCCTTCAACCCGCGGATGCCCCAGAAGTCATCCCAGTAGCTGTGCTGGCCGGGAAAGTATCCCTCGTGGCTGTTCGACTCCGGCAGGATGCCCCAGTACTCGGTCCCCTGCTGTTTCGGCGTGCGACGCTCGTTGAGCCGATCCTCCTGGTAGCGGAGCGCGCGTTGCACGGCGGGCCACGTTCGGCCGGCGAAGGCTCGGTCGCCCGAGTAACGGATGTACTGGCTCACCGCGTAGACATACTCGCCCTGGCTGTCGTACTCCTTCCAGTCGTTGGTGAAGCCCGGCATCTTGCCTTCCACGGCGTCGACGAGGAAGGGCACGAACCCATCCTCGCGCACGAGGCTCGTGAACCACGTGAGGTATTCCTTGGCGATATCGTTATACCCGAATCTCAGGTAGGTCGCGGTGCTGACGGCGCCGTCGCGCATCCAGGCATGAGCGTAGTTGCGAGGGCCGGGCTGGGCGGCCGCGCGATCGCGATTGAGGATCATGTACGCGAGATTGGCGCGGACGACGTGACCGAGCTGGCCCAGGGGTTCCGACACGGACCATCCGCCGAGGCGCGTCGTCCAGGCGCGCCGGGACGACTCGAGCTGGGAAGCAAACCAGGTCCCCGCATCGCCCGTGGATTTCACGACGGGAGTCGCAGGATGCATGGGGTAAGCGACGACGACTTCTGCGGAGCCGCCCGGAGGAAGGGCGAGCGTGAAGGTCGAGAGGGCCGAGATGAGGCCCTCGGGGTGATTCGCGGCGCTCGCCGAAGGGATGCGTCCCGACGCGAACCAGGTGTACGCGTCGCCGACTTCGTCCCCGCGCGCGGCCGCGACGGTGGTGGGCGCGGTCAGGAACCAGGCGGCGTCGCGATTGTCGAACCGCCAGGTCCGGCGCGCGGCGTCCCATTGAGCGTCGCGAATCGGCGCCATGCCCCCGTACTGCCAGGGCGGGTTGAGCTGGAGAGGACGGAACGCGAGCGCGAGCTGGACCGAGCGACTCTCGGACGCGGAGTTCGTCACGCGGTAACGGACCGCCGACCACGAGGCGTCCCTGGCGCCGGACGCGATCGCCGTGACGGCCAGCGTCAGGTTCTCGCCACTGAAGGACGCGGTCGGGATGGGGAGGCTGGAGTCGAGGAGCGTGTGCGTTGTCGCCCAATTGCGCGGGAGATGCGTGCGTTCGCCCTCCTTCAGGAACGGCATGACCGACCACGAACCCTTGTAGGGCTCGATGGTGCCGTCCTCGCCCAAGAGGGTCTCGTGGAGATCCCCGGCGACTCCGACGATGGTCCAGTAGGCCTGCTGGCGGCGGAGCCAGTACGGCAGGGAGCCGTCGGGAAGTCGCGTCGCCGTCGCCTCGTAGTCGCGACCCAGCGTCCAGGCCTCGTCACCGGACTTCGGACGGATCTCGGCGACCTCGGCGGCGCCGTCCATGACGATACGGAGGTGGCGCGCGCGGGCGCGCGAGAAGAAGACAAGGTCGCTCCCGCCATCGGTCGAAGGAACCTTGTAGGCAGGGCGCCAGGTGGTCGCGTCATCCGATATCTCGACCGCATACCCGCTCGGGGCGCGCGGACCCCAGACGATCTCGAGTCCGCCCAGGTCGCGCGCCTGGCGAAAATCCATCGCCAGGGGGCCTGCGCCGCTCCAGGACGTGGTCACCTCGCCGTCGAGGGCGCGCATGGGATCGGAACCGGCATCGCTGGCGGCGGCGGTGACGACCGGGAGCGAGTCCTTCGCGATCAATTCGACCTCCCAGATCGAGTATCCCCATCCCGTGCCCCGCTTGACGCCCTGGATCTTCACGTACTGGGCCGATCGCGGGGAAAAGAAGATCTCATCGAAACCGCCGTCCCCCTGGCGAATCGTCGAGACCGTCTTCCAGCTCTGCCCGTCATCGGAAATCTGGACGTCATAGTCCTTGCCGTAGGCGGTCTCCCACCAGATGCGCAGTCCGGCGAATTCGCGCGGTGCGCCGAACTTGAGCATCAGCCACTGGTTGTCGTGGAACTCGCTCCCCCACCGCGTCTGCCGGTTCCCGTCGACGGCCAGCGCCGCCCGGTAGTCGCCCTCCCCCGAGGACGCCGTCGCGGTCGTGACCGTGTCCGTCGCGGCGGGCGGAGCGCCGGGCGCCGTCGCGCAGGCGGTCGTCAGGAAAAAGGACAGCAGGCAGAGCGGAACGTAGCGGGGGGCGCGGCCGATCCGGAACACCGGGAGCCGCCGGGGGGGAGTAGGCATGAAGCCATAATAAAAGCGCTTACATTATGTGATCAACAAGATTCCCGCACGAATTGGTGGTTTAACGCCGCGAGCGCTCCGGTCAGGGAGGAGGTTGGGTTGGCGAGGTAACGAGCTGGCGGTTGGGATCCTGCAGGAACGTCGTGGAGGTCGTGCCGTCTGGTGGCGGTGGCGGCGGACGAACGCCCGGCGCCGGACCCGTGGCGCCCGGCACTGCTCCGGGAACGCCGATGCGCATGTTGCGCGGCACGCTCCCCGCCGCCGATGGACCCCCAGCGGGTGGACGTCCTCCCACGTTCGGACCCGCCGGGCTGTTCGGTCCTATCGCTCGCACGGCACCGGCGAGGGGACCGCTCGGCGCCACCTGCGACAGGGTTCCTCCGGGCGGAACGCCATTTCCTCGAGCGCCGATCACGGCGCCGGCTCCAGCGCCCGCCGCCATTCCTTCACCGCGACCCGTGGCATTGGGAACGCCCTGCAATCCCCCGGGCGCTCCAGGTCCCGGCGCTCCGGCACCAGGAGCACTGACTCCCGGCGCTTCACGATTGCTCGCGGGGCCACCAGGTCGTTGCCCCTGGTCTCTTCCGCCCTGACCCGCTTCCCCACGCCCGTCCAGGCCACCTGCTCCACCGGGGCCTCCCGCGCCGCCGGGACCGCCGGGGCCGCGTGCTCCAGGTCCGCCCGCGCCTGGCCCTCCAGCTCCCGGACCACGGCCTCCAGGACCCGAGGCGCCCTGCCCCTGAAAACCGCCGGCCGGAACGCGCACCTGTGAGAAGCCCAGGGAGTAGCCCGCCGGCACGAACGTCGACGCCGCCCCGGGAGCTCGCAGGTCCTGTACCTCGACCATCCCGTGATAGACGGTGAGGTCGACGTTGTACGTAGCCCCCGCGCCGGCCTCGCCGGGAACGCCCGCCGACGCCTCAAGGCCACCGCCCGCCGGCGTTCCCGCGGCGCCACCGTCGGGAGCGGTCCCGTCGATGCGCTCCACGGTCGCCGAGAACGCCGTACCCCGCACACCGGCCACCGCGACGGGCGTGACCAGGTTCATCGAGCTGCCCGCAAAGCGATCGAGCACGGGAACGACCTGGCCCTCCACGAGCCTCAGGTTGAAGGCTCCCGTGCCGCGCCAGGAAAAGAGCGTGCGCCCGGAGACACGTTCTGACGACGTTGTGATCTCGTCGAGGTTCAATCGCGTCCGCTCCATCACCTTGACGACGTTACGCTCCGAGAGCTGGAGGAAGCACCAGGCGCGCGCGCCCGTTCGCAACTTGTCGCCGGTCCTCAGCCTCATCCGCTCCGTGCCGGCGATCCAGGAGGTCGCGCCCGCGCGCTGGACCTCGATCGTCCCGAACGCCCTCAGGATCGTCAGGCTCCCGGCATCCGCGTCGGATCCGGCAACGGCCAGCACGAGGAGGCACAGCACGACGAGGACTGAGGCCACGCGCCTGCCCCCGGTGCTCTTCGCCGCCATGGCGCTAGAAGTAGAAGATGGTCTGCAGTGTGAACGCGTCATTGTCGAGCCTTCCTCCTCCGGTCTGGGAGACATTCTCATGGTTCAGATCAAACTCCGCCTGGACCTGGATCGCCTCCGTCGGCCACCAGGCCACGGTAAACGAGGCCCTGCTGCGATCCCACGACATCGGGTTGTTGATGCGAATCTCCTGGTCCTTGATGTCGAGCTTGTCCCAGCCGAGCGTCGTGGTGATCATGCCGCACCGCGGATAGAACGTGTAGGAGCCCGCCACGTTCCAGATGTCGCGGCGTAGCCGACCGTCTCGCGCCTTGAGAAACTCGCCGTAGGCGCGCCAGGGGCCATACTGGTAGTCGATGTCATACGAGAGGTGCTGGCGGTCGTCCTCGAAGTTGGTGCGGCGAAAGAGCCCGAAGTCGAAGCGGCCGCCGGGATTGAGCGCATCGACCTCTTGCGCCGGCAGGCGCCCGCCCAGGTAGGTCATCCCCACCGTCAGCGAACCCCAGTCTTCGCCCACGTTGGAACTGAGCCGGCCGTACCAGTTCCGATTGTTGTCGATGTCGGGAAAGGAGGCGGAGGCATTGGCGTTCGAGAGAACGGGTGTGCCGGCCACGCGGGCAGAGAGAGAAGCGGGCGCCAGCGAGTAGCCGTTCACGACCCCGACCTCGATCCCGATCGGATCGCGAAAGAAACTCGTCTTCACTCCGATCTCCGGGTAGGCATGGACCATCAACTGCGGGTAGGTGAGGTTGGAGAGCGGCACGGGAGCGCCGAGCGGCCGGTAGAACTTGCCGAGCGTGATGGCGCCCTGCCATGGCAGGCCGTCGAATTTCACGTAGGCCTCGCTCAGGCTCATCGCGCCCGGAGTGATCGCCAGGCGCAGGTATCCAACGGATACATCATTCAACTGGTGGTGAAGGCCGAGATCGGCCTGGTCCACGCGGAACGACTCGGCGTCCAGGTTCGTCACCTGGTTATTCGCAATGTCCACGTAGGACAGGATGAGATCGCCGTGGAGCGAGGTGCGGACATTACGAGCGACCACCTGGCCGGGCGTGCCGGCGGCCAGGGAGACCGCCAGCAGGAACGCCAGCGGTGTCACGGGCACGGGACGGCGCCGGGCGCGGCGGCGATTCGAGTTGTTCGGCGACAATTCGGCATGGCAACGGACACGACCGCACGGGCACGCCTCCTTGAGCAAACCTTATCGCGGTCCCCTATCACGCGGAAATCGCGATCTCAGTGCGTTTTGTCGGCGGTTCTCCGCGCCTTGTCAGCGACGGCCTGGCGGAGCGATGACTCGCCGGCACTACTCGGTGCGCTCGGTGATCTCGATCAGGTGGTACCCGAACTGCGTCTTGACGGGACCGTGCACGACGCCGACGGCGTCCCGGAAGACCACCGTGTCGAACTCCTTGACCATCATCCCGGGCCGAAATGTCCCGAGGGCGCCGCCCTCGGCGCCGGACGGGCAAGTCGAGCTCTCCCTCGCCACGTCCGCGAAGTCCTCGCCGCTCTCGATCCGCTTCTTCAACTGGAGGCACTCGGCCTCGTCGTCCACCAGGATATGCCGCGCGCTTGCCTGAGCCATGATGAGTCTCCCTCGTCTACGAAGTCTGATTGCTGTTCGCTGGCTTTATACCAGCCGCACCAGCCGGGGCACAAGGCTCGTCGCAGTAGGGTTTCCCCTCATATCGCCCGTCCGCGGTGCGTTTTAGACTTTCTGTGCATACACCATCTTGCACGGAGGACATCCATGTCGCACAAGGACGAAGCCAAGAAGAAGCTGGAACGAACCAAGGGCAGGGCCAAGCAGGCGGTCAGTTTCGCCGCCGGCGCCGTCAAGGAGGTGGTCCTGGAGGAACGCCAGGTCATCGAGGAGGCTGTCCGGGAAAACGTCGCGAACACCAAGAAGAGCGTGGGAGCCGTCGTCGAGGACATTGGGCAGTGGATCAAGAAATAGCACCCATCAGGCTCGCTGGCGCGCTCCTCCTGGGAGCGGCCCTAATCGCCGGGTGCGGCTCCGCGTCCGAGACCTTGAACCTCGTCTGGACCGGAAACGTGATGGAAACCTCGCCCCTGCATTACGAAGCCACGGGGCCGGACATCTTCGTCAAGGCCACGCAATCAGCCAGCAATAGCTCCGAAGCGCGAGCGACGGATGCGGCTATCATTGCGTGGCACGTGGTTCCGGAAAATGGCGGTGTCTTCTTGCGAGAGGGCGAAGGCATGCGCTTCAGCGCCCGCGGGCCGGGAACGTATGAGATCTGGGCAACGGCCGCTGTCCCCGTGGAATCGCCCCGGGTCACCCTGGTTGTGCCTCCCGCGGACCAGATGCGCGCCTCCCCGGAGGAAGCGGTTCCAGGTGAAGCGCCCATCCGCCTGAGGATCGGCCCCGATGGCACGAAGGTCGGCGTCGAGGTCGGTCCCGTGGACGTCGAAGTCCAGACCTCGAATGACCCCGCCCCGCGCAACCGAGGCCGCAACAAGTAAAGCTGCCAAGGCGAGAGGACGTAACGCCGTTCCCCGATTCGAGGCTACAGCCGCGTCACGGACGCGCTTATTCACGATTTCGCGAGGAGCGATTCAAGCAATGGTGGAGGCGGTGGGAATCGAAATCTTTATGGGGGTGGTCCCCCGCGCTAACTCGCGCATTCTCAAGTACATTTTTGCGAAATTCAGGGGGGGTATGGCCGGCGGTACCAAATGGTGCCAAATGAGAATTCGATCGCGACCTCAATATCAATACAGTCAAGCCAACTCTCGGGCCGCCCCACCGGCGACAAATGCATCTGGAATGCGCAGGTGTAATTGTCGCCGGCGGGTGTCGACTGATTGATATTACTTACCGCTTAGCATACATTATTTACATGAAGAAGAATCCTCACGCCGTTCACTTGGGGCGCCTCGGCGGTCGCGAAAGCGCCCGAGTTCGGGCCGAGAAGAAAGGTGGTCTGAAGGTCTGGGCTCGCAATGCCGCCCGGCATCGATGGGGGTATTCACTTCACGCTCTGTCGAATGACGCCGCTCGCGATCCGGAGAACTGGCGCGTTCTCTTGAAGGAGTTTTACAGGGAAGCCGCACTGCGGGCCAAGCCCTCCCTCATATCGAGAGAGCCTCGGCCGGTCGGAGAAGCTCACCGGGACGCGTACCTGGGCGCTCTGGCGGAAGTGCTCGCCCGAATCCAGGGGTTCCCCATCCCTGGATGGGTCTACAAGAAGAAGCGCTACTGTCCCTATCCATGGTTTGGAAATGCGCCCGACGGAATGAAACCCTACCTGATTCAGATGGCTCCGTTTCCATTCCGCAGACGAAACCTATTCATGGATCCCTATGAGATTTCTGGCGCGCTGGAGAAGGCCCGCTCGGAAGTCAACCAATGACTCGCGGGTTCACAGCGGCCGACATTACGCGATACCTCGAAGCACTCAACGATGAGCTGAAGGCAAAGGGTCTGACGGGCGAGATTTGCCTCTACGGAGGCGCGGCCATGATCCTGGTCTGGCAGGTCCGTATCGCCACCCGGGACATCGACGACGTGTTTGTCCCGCCCAAAGAGATTCGAGCCGCGGCCGCCCAGGTGGCACGTGACCTCGACCTTCCTGACGGTTGGCTGAATGACGGCGTGAAGGGCTTCCTGTCTGAACGCGGAGAAAGGGTGGCGCCGCGCCCGGTGATGGAATTGTCCAACCTCACGGTCAATGTACCGGACCCTCGATACCTGCTCGCCATGAAAGTCATGGCCGCTCGCTCCGGCGAGTCCCAAGAGGACGCACGCGATGCCATGTTCCTCATCAAGAAGTTGAGATTATCCTCGGCAAGCGAAGTCTTCGCGATTCTGGAAGGCTACTACCCCAGAAAGCGCATCCTCCCGAAGACCCAGTTCTTCGTGGAAGCGCTCATCGAGGACCTTGGCAGCAGTGAAACGGATAGAAGATAGTGGCCGGTCCGGTCACGTGAAATCGACACAGGTCCGGAGAGGAATCCCTGCCTCGTGCTGCTTGAGGATCCCGATAATCTCCTCATACATGAAGCGTCGTCGCTTCATGTCCCGTCCTCCTGATCTAGCCCGCTTCGGACTGCTCATCTGTACAGTTTTCGGGCCAATTCTGGGGGACGGTCACCTGCACGAGCAACAAGTCTTCTCTTCCCTGCATGGGAAGGCACGAGAAATGGATGATTTTGCCAGTGTTGATCAAGCTATTAACACCGCTTAGGCTTAGAAGATGATGATTTTTCCTGACCTTCTGCATTTGAGACAGTTACAGAAAGATCTATGGCAGTGGCCAAAATCTCGTTCCGCTGTCATGGTTGGCGCAGGATTCAGCCTTAACGCCGAACCTAACCCCGGTGTTAAGATGAGCTTTCCAACATGGCGCCAATTAGCGCGCTCGATGTTTGACGAATTGCACCCTTCTGCCTCTGATGATACACCACAAATCAGAAAGGATCGCGATGAGAAGTTCAATAGCACAAACGCCTTAAGAATAGCCAGCGAATACGAAGCTGCTTTCGATAGACGCAAATTGGACCAGTTGATTCGGGCGCGTAATCCAGATATGGATCACCAACCAGGCGGGCTTCATCAATTGCTTTTACGATTACCCTGGGCAGATGTCTTTACCACAAATTACGATACGCTGCTCGAAAGAACCGATATTCCCGGGAGAACATATCAGCCGGTCACAAGAGCGACAGAGTTGACCACGGCGTTCGCGCCTAGAATAGTTAAGCTTCACGGTTCATTCCCCGCGCAAACGCCATACATTATTTCCGAAGAGGACTATCGAACATATCCGCGTTGTTTCGCGCCATTCGTCAACACGGTTCAGCAATCTCTTCTTGAGAATTCATTTGTTCTGATAGGCTTCTCCGGTGACGACCCGAATTTCCTGGAATGGACCGGCTGGATTCGGGATCAGCTGCAGGGGAAGCATGCAGCAATCTATCTCGTGGGTGCCTTTTCTCTCGGAAATGCCGAGCGCGCATTACTCGCGCGTCGAGGCGTTACACCGATCGATCTCGCACCCGTTTTCGCTGGTTACGATGCCCCCAAGGGCATTCATGCCACTTCCCTCGAATGGTTTCTGAATTGTCTCTTGGCGGCGCGGCCTTCTCGTCCCGAAGCATGGCTTGATGTGGATCATACAGCAGTACCAACTATTGTCGGTTTTCCACCGCTAGTCGGATCAGAGTTGATCATTCCAGAGAGGGTTGGGATGATGGCTGCGTATCATCAGAAGCAGAC
>CAZJQD010000036.1:0-33516 GCA_964548165.1 uncultured bacterium | reverse complement strand
CTCGGGCATGACGAAGTGCTTGGCAGGAAAGATGGTGCAGTCCTCCATCTCTTCGAGGGTGGTCTTATTGGTTCGCGCGCGATCGGCAACCGCGGTCAGCTCGACCGAGAGCTCGATGATGTTCTTCTTGTCGACGTTCCGAAGGACGGGGACGAGGAGCCCGCGGTCGGTGTCCACGGCGACGCCGATGTTGATGTACTTCTTGTAGATGAGCACGGAGTTGGCGGGATCGACGCTGGCGTTGAACTGAGGGAAGACCTTGAGGGCCGAGGCGATGACCTTGAGGAGAATGGCGGTGACGGTGAGCTTGCCTCCGGAGGCCTCCGCCTTCTTGCCGAAGGTGCGGCGCAGTTCCTCGAGATCCTCGATGTTGGCGCGGTCGAACTGGGTGACGTGCGGGATGGTGGCCCAGGCGTGCGCCATGTGATCGGCCGTCTTCTTGCGCACTCCCGACATCGAGACATGCTCGACGTTGCCCCACTTGGAGAAGTCGGGGAGCGCGACGGGAACGGCGGTGACGGACGGCGTGACAAATCCGCCGACATCGATGTTGGCGCGGCGCGAGAAGCCCTTCACGTCCTCGATCGAGATCCGGCCGCCGGGGCCGGTGCCGGGCACCTGGGTGATATCGAGGCCGAGCTCGCGGGCGAGTCGACGGACGGAGGGTGCGGCCGCCACGAGCTCGCGCTGGATGACGGCGGGGACGGCGGGCGCGGTGGCCGTGGCGGAGGGAGCGGCGGGGCTTAGGGCCACCGGCGCCGGGGTCGCGGGCGACGGTGAAGCGGGCGCAGCTGCCGGCCTGGCGGCCACCGCGGCCGCTGGAGCCGACGCCGCGGGCGCGGGCTGCGGTCGGGGAGCGGGTGCAGCCGCAGGAGCCGGAGCCGGACGAGCCGGAGCGGCGGGAGCTGACGCCGCAACGGCGGGAGCTCCGGCGCCGTCAACCGAGAGGATGACCTGGCCGATGTTGACCTTGTCGCCCGCCTTCACCGCCAGCGACACGACCGTGCCCTCGACGTCGGCGGGAACTTCCACCGCGGCCTTGTCCGTCTCCACCTCGATGAGGGCCTGGCCGCGCGTGACGCGGTCACCCGGTTTCACCATGACCTTCACGACGGACGCCGAGGAGATGCCGTCGCCGAGGAAGGGGAGCTTGAAGTCTGTGGCCATGGTGATGTCCTTTCGTTACGCGGTGAGGGGATTGGGCTTGTTGGGGTCGATGCCGAGCGTCTTGACGGCGGCGGCGGGCACGTCGCGGCTGATGCGCCCCTCGCGCGCGAGGGCCGCGAGCGTTGCGAGTACCACGTAGCGTGCGTCGACCTCGAAGAAGTCCCTGAGTGCTTCGCGGCTCTCGCTCCGTCCGAACCCGTCGGTGCCCAGAGTCGAGAGCGGGCGCGGCAGCCAGCGGCTGATCGAATCCGGCAGGACCTTCATGTAATCGGACGCCGCAACGTAGACGCCTGGCGCTTCCCCGAGGGCCTGGGTGACGTACGGCACGCGCGCGGGTTCGGCCGGATTCAGGAGGTTGAACCGCTCGCACTCCATGCCGTCCCGGCGGAGCTCCTTGTAGCTCGTGACGCTCCAGACGTCCGCGGCGACGCCGTACTGCTTCGCGAGGATCTCCTGCGCCTTGACGACCTCGTTGAGGATCGATCCGCTCCCGAGCAGCTGGGCGCGGGGGGCATCGGCGGGGAGGTTGGCCTGCAGGAGCGTGGCGGGACGGAGCCGGTAGAGGCCCTTGAGGATCCCGTTCTTCACGCTCTCGGTGGAATCGACGCCCGTCATCCCGGCGCCCGGGAGTTCCGGCTGGACGTAATTCTCGTTGCCAACGGTGATGTAGTAGAAGATGTCCTCGCCGTCCTCGTACATCCGGCGGATGCCGTCGCGGATGATGATCGCCAGCTCGTAGGCGTACGCGGGATCGTAGGACATGATGTTGGGCACCGTCGAGGCGAGGACGTGGCTGTGGCCGTCCTGGTGCTGGAGGCCCTCGCCGGCAAGGGTGGTGCGGCCGGCCGTGCCGCCGAGGAGGAACCCGCGGCAACGAAGGTCGCCGGCGGCCCAGATGAGATCGCCGATCCGCTGGAAGCCGAACATCGAGTAGTAGATGAAGAACGGGATCATGTTCACGCCGTGGTTGGCGTGCGAGCACCCGGCGGCGATGAACGACGACATGGCCCCGGCCTCGTTGATGCCCTCCTCCAGGATCTGCCCGTCGGTCGCTTCCTTGTAGTACAGGAGGCTGTCGGAGTCGACGGGCTCGTACTTCTGCCCGGAGTGGGAGTAGATGCCGCACTGGCGGAAGAGCGCCTCCATGCCGAACGTGCGGGCCTCGTCAGGGACGATCGGGACGATGTTCTTTGCGATGCTCGGCTCGCGCAGGAGCTTCGAGAGGATGCGGACGAAGACCATGGTCGTCGAGACCTCGCGGTCCTCCGTGGACTTGTAGAACTCCGCGAAGAGATCCTCGGCAGGCGTCTCGAACGGGATATTCACGACCTTGCGCTGGGGCACGTAGCCGCCGAGCGCTTCGCGGCGCTCGCGCAGGTAGCGCATCTCGGGCCCATCCTTCGGCGGCACGTAGAACGGCGCCTTGGAGACCTCCTCGTCGGAGATCGGGATCCCGAACCGCGTGCGGAACTCGCGGAGCTCGTCCTCGTTGAGCTTCTTCTGCTGGTGGGTGATGTTCTTGCCCTCGCCGGCCTCGCCGAGCCCGTAACCCTTCACGGTCTTCGCGAGGATGCAGGTCGGCGATCCCCGGTGCTCGACGGCGGCCTTGTAGGCGGCGTAGACCTTGGCCGGGTCGTGGCCGCCGCGGTTGAGCCGGCGGATCTGCTCGTCGGAGAGGTTTCCCGTCAGCTTCGCGAGCTTCTCGGTGGCGCCGAAGAAGTGGTCGCGGATGTACTTGCCGGAGGAGACGGTGTACTTCTGGTATTGCCCGTCGACGACCTCGGACATGCGACGCACGAGGTCTCCGTTGTGATCGTTGGCGAGGAGCGAGTCCCACTCGCTGCCCCAGACCACCTTGAGGACGTTCCAGCCGGCGCCGCGGAAGGCGGCCTCGAGCTCCTGGATGATCTTGCCGTTGCCGCGGACGGGCCCGTCGAGGCGCTGGAGGTTGCAGTTGATGACGAAGATGAGGTTGTCGAGCTGTTCCCGAGCCGCCAACGTGATGGCGCCCAGCGTCTCGGCCTCGTCGCACTCGCCGTCCCCGAGGAAGGCCCAGACGTGCGAATCGGAGGTGTTCTTGAGACCGCGGTCCTCGAGGTAGCGGTTGAATCGCGCCTGGTAGATGGCCATCAGGGGCCCGAGGCCCATCGAGACCGTGGGGAACTCCCAGAAGTCGGGCATGAGCCAGGGGTGCGGGTACGAGGAGAGCCCGCCGCCGGGCTTGAGTTCACGGCGGAAGTTCTCGAGCTTCTCCACGCTGAGCCGTCCCTCGAGAAAGGCGCGGGAATAGATGCCGGGGGACGCGTGGCCCTGGAAGTAGATGAGGTCTCCCTCGTGGTCCTCGTTCTTGGCGCGGAAGAAGTGGTTGAAGCCGACCTCGTAGAGGGTGGCGGCGGAGGCGTAGGTGGAGATGTGGCCGCCGATGCCGTTCGAGACGCGGTTGGCGCGGACGACCATCGACATCGCGTTCCAGCGGATGATCGACTTGATGCGGCGTTCGAGCTCGCGGCTCCCCGGGTAGGGCGGCTGCTTGTCGGCGGGGATGGAGTTGATGTAGGGCGTGTTGGCGGTGAACGGGAGCTCGACGCCGTTCTGCTGGGCGCGGATCTGGAGCTCGCGGATGACGTCGCTGACGCGCTGGGGCCCCTGGGTCTTCAGTACGACGTCGAGCGAGTCGAGCCACTCGCGGATCTCGGCATCATCCTGGCCCGCGGCGGGGTCAGCGAGGTCGTCGGCGTAATCGCGTAGCACATCTTCGGCGGCCATTAGAAGGCCGCCCGGGCACGAGTCGAAATCATCGGCAAACCGTACTGGAGATGTGCTCAATGGTCAATGAAGCAAGAAGGAGGAGAGAAGAAAGGGAGGGGACATGGGAGCGGGTCGTGGAGCGCAGGGGATGGCATGAGGGAAGAGGATCAGCGGGGGCGAATGAGAAAGACCTGGGCGCGCTCGGATCGATCGATGACAGGGAAGCGATCGGTGTCGCGAAGGCGTGCGGCGAGCTCGACCGCGGGCGGGTACTCGGGGAGCTCGTCGGGGAATTGCGCGGGCCAGAATTCGCGGAGGGGATTGGCGGTGTGGACGACCAGGGCCCACCCGGCAAACTCGCGGCGGAGTCGTTCCGTGTCGCCAAGAGGGATCATCGCCTGGAAGTGGACCTTGGACCGCTGGTGCGGGGGCACGCGGCTCATCACGTAGTCGAGCGGCATGTTGGCGTAGATCCAGGCGTCGCGGTGCGGCATGGGCGGAAAGGTCCAGTCGTCGCGGTAACCGACGGCGAAGGGCTTGGCCACGGCCTGCTGCCACGCGTACGCGAGGTTGAAATGGTCGCCGCAGTACATGGGGTAGACGAGCACGCCCGGAATGTCCGGTCGGGAGGCGAGGCGCCGGTAGACCGCGGGGACGCTGTCCGCGGAGAGCGCCAGGCCCGGGTAGAATACGCGCTCGCGAACCTCGCCGGGGGGGAGCGGCGCGTAGTCGTACTGGAAGGCCGAGTGGTTGGTGAAGTTGTTGGGTCGCGAGAGAAGGAGTGGAAACGGACCCGTGGCGGCGACGGCCGTGATCCAGAGCACGACGATGAGCGGGAGCGCCACGTGGCGTCCATGGACCGGGGAGAGCCGGGCGACGAGGGCATCGAGCCCGATCGCGGCAAGGAGCAGAGCGAGGGGGAGGAGGGCGATGCCGTAGCGGGCGACCTGGATGGGCGCATGGATATCGTCCTGCGTGACCCACAGGAGAGCGGCGAGGTATCCCAGGAAGGAGGAGGCGACCAACAGGGCCTCGGCGCGGGCGGAACGCCACCAGCAGACGAATCCCAGGGCGAGGAAGAGGGTGAAGAGCCCCTGGAGTCCGAGGAGAGGACTGCCGGTGACGAGTTCGAGTAGTCCCTGGAAGGACGCCAGGTTCACGCGATCCTTGCCCAGATGCACCGTCCACCACGGGTTGGCGAGGGCCGCGGGCAGGAGAAATGCGGCCACCAGGGTCGCGGCGAGAGCGCCGGCCAGGGCCAGCTCGCGCCATGGCGGCAGGCCGGGATCCCGCGGGATGCGCCACGCCGCGAGCACGAGAATGGCAAACGGGGCCACGACGGCGGGCGCGGCCCAGAGATGGTGATAGACGGCGAGGAAGGCGGAGATCGCCCATGCCAGGGACCACGCTGCGCGCCGATCGTGGACGCGGAGAACCAGGGAAAGGATGGCCAGGGATCCCCAGAAGAGGACGGCGCTGAAAGGGCGGGCGTTGCGGGCGTAGAACGTCGCGAGCGGGGATAGCGCCAGGAGGCCGGCAAGGAGAAATCCGACGCGGCGTGACCGGAGGCGCGCGGCGAGGACAGGGAGGACGAGAAGCGCGGCGAGGGCGTGCGCGAGCGAGGGAAGGCGCAGGGTCCATTCGGACCAGCCCGGGCCTCGTAGAGCCAGCCAGGTTCCCATGCTGATCGGGATCGAGTTCGAACCCATGCTGTGTCGGCTCCAGATCGCACTCCAGTCGCGGTTGAGGGTATAGATCAGGGCATGGAGTTCATCGTCGAGGAGCACCTGGCGATCGATCGCGATGAGGCGAAGCGCCATGCCGGTGGCCGCGATCAGCGCAACGCCGAGGAGTAATCCGAGAACGCGCGAGGATCTCACGGCGAGCGGCGCCGGGTCGCGCGGTCGCGGGGCGGTCAATGGTGGCAACAAGTCAACGAGCTGACCTCCGCTCGCCCCTCACGGCCTCGTAATGACCGAGCAAGTCCGCGACAACTTTTGCGATGGAGAAGTCGAGCACGCGGGTTGATCCGCGGGCCGCCAGATCGGCCAGTTGACCGGGGTCTCGAAGAAGCGCGAGCAGGGCGGGCGCGAAGTCGGCGGCGGGAACGAGGAGCGCGGCCCGGTCGGGCCCCGATATTTCCGCGGCACCCGGAGTATGGGTGGAGAAGGCGGGGATGCCGGCCTGCCAGGCTTCGAGGATGACGTTCGGGAAACCCTCCTCCTTCGAGGGGAGAACGAGAAGGTCGAAGTGCGAGAGCATGCGACGCGCCTCGAGCACGTTCCCGGCGAAGTGGACGGCTTCCTGCAGTCCCAGCTCGCGAACCAGGTGATCGAGACGAGGCCGCTCGGGCCCGTCGCCGAAGAGCGTGAGGCTGGCGGGTATGCCGTTCTGGCGGACATGGGCGAGCGCGTGGAGCGACAAGGCCTGGTCCTTCTCGGCGCGGAGGTGGCCGACGCCCACAAGTCTCGGCCGCGACAGCGGCGGCGTTCCGGCGGGCAGGGGGAGGGGAGGCTCGACGGGGGGGATTCCTCCCGGGAGAACGTGGATTCTTCCGGCGTCCAGCTTGTCGCGGGTGATGAGAATCTGCCGGACGGGTTCGGAGACGGCGAGGATGCGGTCGGCGCTTGCGAGCAGGGCGCGATTCACGCGGGCCTTCCACGGTGGCCGCGTGATATCAAGCCCTCGCTCGGCAGCGATCCAGGGAATGCGCGGGTGAGCGATCTTGAGGCCACGGGCAATCCAATTTCCTCTTAATAGCCACGAGTGGATGATGTCCGGTTGGAGGCGAGCGACGTAACGATAGAGGTCTCGGACGCGCAGGGGATTCTCCGCGTAGTGGAATTCCTCCGCCTCGAGACCTTCCCCGTTGAAGATGCGGTTGAGATCCCCCGTGCCAAAGGTCGTGGCGAGGGCGAGCGTGACGCGGTCGCGCGGCATGGCACGCGCCAGGAGCCCGATGTTGCGCTCGGCCCCTCCCAGCTTGGAGGTCGGTGTGATGATGAGAACTTTCATGTTGGGGAAGATTAACAGCAAATGATGTCGGACCGATACTTCGATGCGTTGACGCGGACCGAGGAACGAGGGAAAATCGGTTCGCACCTCATCCTTTATCCTGCAGGGGAGACACCCATGTCCCGCATCCATGCTGACAATTCCCAGTCCATAGGCTCCACGCCGCTCGTCAAGTTGAACCACGTCACCTGTGGCGCGAAGGCGACCGTCCTCGCCAAGGTGGAGGGGCGCAATCCCGCCTACTCCGTGAAATGCCGCATCGGTGCCGCGATGATCTGGGATGCCGAAGAGAAGGGGCTCTTGAAGCCCGGCATCGAGATCGTGGAGCCGACCTCCGGTAACACGGGGATCGCCCTGGCCTACGTGGCCGCGGCGCGCGGATACAAGCTGACGCTGACGATGCCGGAGACCATGTCGATCGAACGGCGACGCGTCCTGGCCGCGTTCGGCGCCAACCTGGTGCTGACGCCGGGCGCAGAGGGGATGAAGGGCGCAATCCGCAAGGCCGAGGAGATCGCGGGATCGGACCTGAAGCGCTACTTCATGCCCCAGCAGTTCAAGAACCCGGCGAACCCGGCCATCCACGAGAAGACCACGGGGCCCGAAATTTGGAACGACACGGATGGGGCCATCGACGTGCTGGTCAGCGGTGTCGGCACCGGCGGCACGATCACGGGCGTCTCGCGCTACATCAAGAAGCAGAAGGGCAAGGCGATCCTGTCGGTGGCCGTGGAGCCGCGCGAGAGCCCCGTCATCAGCCAGAAGCTTGCCGGTCACGAGCTCAAGCCCGGCCCGCACAAGATCCAGGGAATCGGCGCCGGGTTCATTCCCGACACGCTTGATCTCGGCATGGTGGACAGGGTCGAGCAGGTCGACAGCATCGAGGCTGTCGCTTTTGCCCGGCGTCTCGCCCGCGAGGAGGGGATACTCTCGGGCATCTCCTGCGGTGCGGCGGTATCGGTTGCGTGCAATCTTGCCATGCGCGACGAGTTTACCGGCAAGACCATCGTGGTGATTCTGCCGGACGCGGGCGAACGCTACCTGTCCACGGTGCTCTTCGAGGGCATCGGGGCCTGAACCGGCGGCGCTGAGGCGCGCCATCGGGAGGACCTTGCCGGTCCTGCCGATGGTTGCGCGGCATGTGGAAAATCGCGGAGAATGAACGCGCCGCATGTGCGGGAAGTCTCAAAAAATGTTGACTTCACCCCTGCTCCATCTACTATGCCCCGGTTCGAGCTATGAATCTCTTAGGTTTTATGGACGCCCTCGTCCTGACTCTTCATGTCATCGTCTGCCTCTTCCTCGTTGGCATCGTTCTGATCCAGGGGGGGAAGGGAGCCTCGCTCTCCGCCTCCTTCGGCATGGGCGGTTCCTCGTCGGCGTTCGGCGCGCGCACGGATAGCTTCATGACGAAGCTGACCAGCGGGGCGGCGATCGTCTTCGTGGTCACCTCGATCGTGCTGACCTATCTCGCGTCCCGCACGGGATCGCTCAGTCAGACCTTGAACGTCGAAGATCGGGTGGGCTCGACGGCCACGTCCACTCCCGAGCCGACTGCCGTTCCGGCCGAGAGCGGCGTGGTGGATGGAGGCACAGCGACTCCGGAGGGGACAGCGAGCGAGACGGCGCCGGCCGCTCCGTGATGCCGCCGATCCGCCTTCGCGTTTTCAGCTTGTGCTTTTCCTTGCCGGCGGTGACTCGGTAAGTCCATGGCCAAGCTCGGCCGTATTGCCCTGGATTTTGGCACCAGCGCCGTCAAGCTGATCCAGATCGGCGGCAAGCCGAACGCGCCCAAGATCGAGAAGATCGACCTTGAACCCATAGCGGCATCCACCGAGGAGCAGGGCGCCGACGTCTTCCCGCGCGCGTCGGTCGTAACCGCCGTCAAGTCCCTCCTGGCGCGTCACAAGCTCAAGGTCAAGCGCGTGGCCATCAGCATTCCGGGGCAGAGCGCCATCATCAGGACCTTGAAGGTTCCCGATGGTCCGCCGGACCGGCTGGCCCAGATGATACGTTTCGAGGCGGAGCCGCTCGTGCCGTTCCCACTCGACGATTGCGCGTTCGGCTACCGCATCCTGGAGCAGGCTCCTGGAGCCACGGGACCACGTCGCCTGCTCTTCATCGCGGTCAAGAACGAGCGGCTCAACGATTACGTCGACGTCCTCACCGAGCTCAACATCATCCCGGAACTGATCGAGGTAGCGCCCTATTCGGCGGCCCTGGCCTTTCGCGATGGGCAACCCGACGAGAAGGAAACGGTGGCGCTCATCGACTTCGGCGAGGGGACGACCGACATTTCCATTCTGCAGAATGGCGAACTCGTCTTCACCCGGGCCGCATCCGTGGCGGGCGGCACATTTACCAACGCCATCATGTCCAAGCTGGAAATTTCCCGCGGGGAAGCCGAGCGCCTTAAGAAGGATAACGCCCGGCTCAACGCGGCGGCGCAGTCCCGGCCCAGTGGTGGACGCCCTGGAATGCCCGGGCGTCCGGGTGCGCCGGCTGGTGGACCGGGTGGCGCACCGCCTCCTCCTGGGGGGCCTCGTCCGCCAGGCCCCATGGTTCCCGGTGCGCCACCGTCGGGTGGTCCGCGTCCGCCCATGCCCGGTGTGCCTCCTGGAGCGCCGGGAGTAGGTGTTCCACCGCCCGCAGGGCCCATGGTGCCACCGCCTTCCGCACCGGGACCGGTCGCTCCGCCCCCTCCGTCTCCGCCTCCGCCTGCACCCGCGGCCGGCCCGAAGCCGCCGATGCCGCCTGCCGGTCCCGGCGTGCCTCCACCCCCGCCTCCGCCTGCACCCGCGGCCGGCCCGAAGCCGCCAATGCCGCCTGCCGGTCCTGGCGTGCCTCCGCCCCCGCCTGCGCCCGCGGCCGGCCCGAAGCCGCCGATGCCGCCTGCCGGTCCCGGCGCACCTCCGCCTCCGCCCGCCCCCGCGGCCGGCCCGAAGCCGCCGATGCCGCCTGCCGGTCCTGGTGGCCTGATGGGCGCGAAGCCGCCTGCTCCTCCGGCACCCGGTGGTCTCATGGGCGCCAAGCCTCCTGCGCCGCCGGCGCCCGGCGGTCTCATGGGCGCCAAGCCTCCTGCGCCACCGGCGCCCGGTGGGCTGATGGGTGCCAAACCGCCTGCGCCACCGGCACCCGGTGGGCTCATGCCACGCCCTCCCGGGCCACCTCCGCCGCCCTCCGGGGGGCAGGAAGATGCCGCGGTCGCGGCGCCAGCCGGACCTGCGGGTGGCGACGAGTTGGCTTCCATCGTGCAACCGCTGGCAGAGCGACTACTGGCTGAAGTACGCCGCTCGCTGGAGTTTTACACGGCGCAGGAGGATGGGGCTCCGATCACGCGTATCTACATCTCGGGTGGGGGAGCGCAGATGCAGGGCCTGCGCGAATTCCTCGGCGCTCGACTCAATCTCGAGATTCGCGATGTAGCCGCTTTGGGCCGCGCCAAGCTGGCGGGTCCGACGCCGCCCTCGCCCGGCGCCTTCATCTGCAATTACGGGTTGGCGCTGCGCCTGCTCAGTCCCGCGGACGCGACCGTCAACCTCCTCCCCAGCGATCTCACGGCGCGGCTGAACGAGTCGAGCCAGGCCGTGTGGCAGCAGTACGCGGGCGTTCTAGGCCTCCTGTTGCTCTTGCAGGGCGTGGCCTGGGCCTGGTTCGCCTACAGTGGGCGCAAGGCGGCGGTCGAGTACCTGCGCGAGGAATACGCCGGCGAGGTGAAGATCAACGGTCAACCCCTTCAGATCGACGGTCGTGCCGTCCTCAACAAGGAGGTGCTCGATCGCCTTGCGGAGGTCCAGAAGCGGCGCGACCAGCTGGAGGAGCGATTCGAGGCCATCCGCGAGCTCGAGGTTGGAAAGTACGACTGGATAGCCATCATGGAGGCCATTCGCCGCACGATCCCGGAGAACACCTGGATCACGGACGGCGGCTTCACCTTCCAACCCAACGGCATCAGCATCAGCCTCAAGACCACCCAGGAGGAGAACGCGCGGATCTTCTACCGTAACGTGACATCCTCCGACTACCTGACCTATGGCGGAACCGGGATCAGCCTGCAGCGGATCCAGGAGGGCGGCGTCAACGTCTGGTCCTGGACGGCGCCGCTGACATTCAAGTTCAAGCCGATAGGATCCGCGGACGAGTTCCCGCCGGGCATGGAGCCGCCGCCCGCGGCCGCGGCCGACACGGGGGGCGAGAGATGAACAAGAATGTTCTCTATGTCCTCGTCCTTCTCGGGGCCGGCTTCTATTATGGCTATGACACGTTCTATCCCGAGTATGTCGCGTGGGAGACGGAGATCACCGATCTCCAGAAGAACATCGAGCAGGCGCGGCAGACGGCGCCGAAGCTGGCCGATATCACCAAGGAAGAGGAAGAGCTGCAGGAGCGCTTGTCTGCTTCGCTCGAGAAGTTGCCCTCGGGCGCCGAGCTGGACAATTTGCTCGCGATGGTCACGCCCATCCTCGAGGGGGTCGGGATCCAGTCGAGCCAGATTGGCCAGAAGAACGTCGACGCGGCATCGGAGCAGAGCATCTACAGGATTCATCCGATCCGCATCACCGAGATCCGCAACCTGAGCATGGCCACCGTGGTCAGGCTCCTGCACCAGCTCCGCAATTTCCACCGGATCATCAACGTGAAGAGCTTCGACATCAGCCGCATCAGCGAGGACGACTACACGCTGAACCTCCAGCTCGAGACCTATTCCTACATCGCCGCCGAGGGCGAGGAACTGCCGCCGCCACGCGCGACGCCGGCGCCGGCCGAGATTCCGGTGACGCCGGCAGTGGTCGCGTCCGACACGGTTGTCGCACCGGAGGCGCCGGTCGAGGACGACGCGGCAACGGAGTCCCCGGCGGCGGCACCGCGTGCTGGCGCGACGCCGCGAGCTGATACGGGTGCGGCGCGAGCCGACACGGGTGCGGCGCGAGCGGGCGGGGATACGGGGTCGCGTGCCCGGCAGGATTCCGGGGCTCGCGCAGCGGGTGGAGCTCGCTGATGGCCCTGAACATGAAGATGAACAAGCTGATGGGCATGCAGGCAGGCATGGTCATTCTCCTGGTTGCCAATCTTGGCGCGGCGTGGCCCGTCTACGAGAAGTATGCCGAGGATCCCATCTCCCAGCTTCCTGCCGTCGCTCCTTCCGGTCCCCAGCACGTGGACATCGACGTGGAGGGTTCCGGTGACACCACCGAGCTCCGCGTCGGGCTCCCGCCCTCCAATCTCCTCGCATGGGATCCGTTCAAGGCTCCGAAGATGGTTCGCAGGGGTGGGGTCGAGGAGGAGACGACCGTGGCGGAGGTGGAGCGGCCCGTCGTTCCGATCCCGCTCGACAACATCAGTCTCCTCGGGATCGTCAACCTCAACGGAACCTACCTCGGGCTCGTGAAGGTCGGCGGCGAGCCCGCCCAGGAGATCAAGCGCGGCGCCGTGCTGCCGGGCACGGATAACATTCGTTGCCTCGAGATCCGTCGAGACGGCCTGATGCTGGCCCAGCCGGGAGCGCTCAACACGTTCCTCCCGCTCTCGCGGCCGGAACTCCAGGGTCAACCCTGGTACCGGGCGACGGACGCTGGCCAGATTCGTGGCAGCATCGATCTGCAGGCAGAGCGACGGCGATAGGTTGGGCGCCCGGTGAATAACGAAACGAGAAAGCACAAGGAGATCAACGTGGCAGTGGACGGAAAGCGCCAGGATCGGAATTACGATGCGTTCCCTGCCCGGGTCGTTGCGGGACCAGGTGCGCGTGCCACGCGGAACGCCCTCGGCGTCGCGGCTCTCGCCATGGGCGCGGCGCTCATCGTCATGCTGTCATTCGTTCTCGGGATCACGGCGAGCTCAGTCCAGGCGCAGGGTCTCTCCATCCAGCCCGGGCCGTTGGCAAGCTTTGAGATTGCCGCTCCCGGCGCCGTGCGCGCTGGCGAGCGCGTCACGATCACGGTGGTCGCGCGCGATGCGGCCGGCAACATCGTGACCAACTACGCCCAGGTGGGCGGTGGTGTCTCGTTCGCGGTTCTTCCGGCGACGGGCGTCGCCGCCGGGGTCGATCCCTCGCGATTCGCGGCCTCGCAGTTTGTTGACGGCGTCCTAAGAGCGGATGTTCTCTTCACCCGGGCCGGCGCCCTCGAGCTCGAGGTGCAGGATGCGAGCCTGCGCGTGCGCGCCCGCTCGGGTCGCATCGAGTCGCGGCCGGGCGCCGCCGCCGAGGTCCGGGTGCTGGGGCCGCGCGAGGCGCGGGTGGGCGAGGCCTTCGAGCTGACGATCGAGCTCTTCGATCGCTTTGGCAACGCGCTGGTGGATTACGACCGTTCCGGGGCCGAGGTGGCTCTGAGCCAGGGAGTCGCCGGAGGCGCCGGCGTCTTCGAGCCGTCGCGCATCTCGCCCAGCCTCTTCTCGCAGGGTCGGGCCACCGTTCGGATCCGCGCGACGCAGGCGGAGAACGCCATCGTCGTCGCCGATGCCGGCGGCGTGCGGGGTCGTTCCGCCGAATTCCCGGTCCGGGCCGGCGCGCTCCACGGGTACAAGGTCGTGGCGCCGGGCCGGCAGGTCGCGGCCGGCGAACCTTTCAGCGTGGCGGTCGAGGCCGTTGATGCGCTGGGCAACACGATCGCCGATTACGATCGCAACGGCGTCGTCGTGAACCTCAAGACGACCGGCCTGGGGACGCTGGAGCCCGCGACGATTCCGCCGACCGCGTTCCGAGAGGGCGTGGCCATCGTTTCGTTGAGGGCGACGCAGGCCGAGCGCATCGGGATCATCGCCCAGGACGCAACCGGCGCGAAGCGCGGCGAGAGCGCGGAGCGGGTAGAGATCGTCGGCGGCCGGCTGGGCCGCTTCGACGTGCTTCCCGCCGAGAATGCCCGGGCGGGCGTTCCGCTCGCGATCCAGGTCGTCGGGTACGACGTCTACGGCAACATGGTCCGGAACTACGGGGATCGCCCGATTCGGATCGCCATAGCCAGCGCGGATGCCTCGCCCCTCGAGGTCTCCCCGATCGCAGCGTCCTCGTTCCGCGACGGCGTCGCGATGACCACGGTGACGCCGGTGAAGGCCGGCACGCTCGTCGTGCAGGTCATCGACGAGATCTCGGGCGCCGGCGGCCGCGGTACCGCGGTGCGGGTCCGTTCCGGCGTCATCGCGAGCTATGGCGTGAGGGCGCCGCAGGCCTCGGCCGCGCACGAGCCGTTCGAGGTCGAGATCACGGCGCTCGACCGTTTCAGCAACATCGTCGAAGACTATGACCGCGTCGGCGCGGGTGTCCTCGTGGAGCACGGCGGGGCCGGTCCGCTTTCGCCGGCTGCGATCGCGGCGTCGGCGTTCCAGAACGGCGTGGCGCGCGTGCGCTTCACGGCAACGACCGCGGAGGAGCTGACCCTGGCGCTTGTCCAGCAGGGCGGCACGGCGCGCGGTCGCAGTACGCCCATTCTCATCACGCACGCGGAAGCGCGGCGCTTCAAGGTCGTGGCGCCCGCCCGGGTCGTTGCCGGCCAGCCGGCGCGCGTGATCCTGACCGTGCTCGATGACTACGAGAACCCGGTCGTCGGATTTGGCGCGCTGGGTCGCACGGTCACGCTCTACACCGAGAACGGCGATCCCGTGGCGCCCCCGCAGGTGCCGGCCGCCGCCTTCCGGCGCGGCGTGGCCGAGGTCGACGTGACCTTCTTCCGCTCGGGCGACGTGGTGATCGTGGCCGAGGAGCTGACGGGGCGGGTGAGCGGCAAATCAGCGGGCCTGCGCGTCGTTCCCGGGGCTCCGGCTCAGCTCGTGGTCGCGGCGCCGGAGAGGGGAGAGGCTGGCCAGCCCCTGGGCCTGCGCGTCGAGATGCGCGATCGCATGGGCAACCGGATCCGCGACTACTCGCCGGGTGCGGCCTCGCTGTCGTTGAAGGCCCTGGGTGCCGGCAACGTGCTGGCGCAGGGCGTCATGATCGGCGATATCCGGAACATGGTCTTTCGCGAGGGAGTCGCGGAGCTCAGCGTCCTTCCCCAGCGCGCGGAGACGATCCGCTTCGAGGTCTCCGATGAGATCGCCGGGGTGCGCGGCTCCAGCGGCGCGGTCGTGATCGCGGCCGGACCGGCGGATCGCTTCACGGTCGAGAACCTGGTCTCCGGGGTCCTCCAGGCCGGAACGCCCATTCGTCTCCGTCTCACGGCGCTCGACGTGTACGGCAACGTGGCCTCCACCTTCGGACGAGACGGGGCGGGCGTGCGTCTCCTGCCCGATGCCGGAACCACGCGGGCCGGCGCGGCCGGTGTCTTCGTGCCCTCGACGGTGAGCGGCGTCGCCTTCCGCGACGGACGTGCGGAACTGTATGCGGTTTATGATCGGGCCGAGCGCGTGGAGGTTGCTGTCGAGCGGCTTGCCGCGGGGCTCATCATCCGCCCCGAGGTCGTCGCCGTCCTCGCCGAGGAACGCGCCGGCGGCGCCATCATCTCGGTGCTGGGCAACGCCCCGCTCGAGCGCGGGGACGCGGTGCGGCTCGGCGACGCGCTCTTCGAGCTTCGCGTGCGTGGAGCCGTCCTGGCGTCCAACAGCCTGCGCGTGACGCGGCAGGCGGGCATCGTCTCGCTGGTGACGCTGGCACAAGAGGACGACGGCGTGCGCGTGCTCATCCATACCGCCGCGCCCGCCGTGCTCCGTGCCGGTGATGACGCCAATCGCATCGTCATCGATGTCGACCCCGTCATGGCGAGCGGTTCCCTGCGCGGACCGGTTCTCGTGCCGCAAGGTCCGTCGGTTCCGGTGTTCGGCGCGGCGACCTCCGCTCCTGCCGGCCCGTCCGGGGCCCTGCCGACGATGGCCGACATCGATCGCCTGGTCCGTGAGAACCGCTTCAGCGAGGCCTTGGGCCTGGTCAACATCCTGGTCCAGACCCGCCCGAACGACCCGGCTCTGCTGAGTCTTCGCCGTCGCCTGGAGACTCTCTCCTCGGTGGTGCGCCCTGCCGCGCCGGGCTCACAGGCTCTTACGCCCCCTCTCCAGCCGGCGCCGGTTCCCGTCGCCCCAGCGGCGTCCCAAGTTGAGCCTTTACAACCCGTCACGCAACCTATAGAAAATGTGTCGAATCCATCGAGTTCCGGTGTGTCGGCCGCGGAAGAAGCGGTTCGGGCAGGCCGGTATCGTGAAGCCGTGGTCATCCTGGATCGGCACCTCGCGGCCAACCCCGGTGATGCGGCCGCGGTCCGGATGAAGCAGCGCATCGAGCAGATGATTCGCATCCTTGAAGAGCGCCCTGCCGGGGGCGGTCGGTGAAACGGAAACCCTTGATGACTGAGAAGACGGAGACAACGGGGACAACGATGCGAACTGCCGCCATGGTGATCGTGCTGGGGATGATCGCTTTCCTTGCCGGCGCGTCACCCGTGCAGGCGGAAGCCGCCAGGCCGCCCTCGTTGGAGCAGGCGGCGACGTATTATGCCCTGGGCGCGCTCGAGGCCGCCGAGGACGAGATCCGTAAATTCATCACGGCCTTTCCGCAGGACGACCGTCGCGACGACGCCATCAAGCTCCTGGCCGAGATCCGCATCGAGCGGGAGCGTACGCACGCGGCGACGACGGGCGCGACTGCTTCCGGCGCGGTCTCCAACGTCCAGCCGGATCGATCGGATCCCTCGTCGACCCCGCGTCTCATCGATCCACGCCTGCTCAGCTCGCCGCCGTCCCAGGTCCTCTTGAAGTGGGAACGCGCCTTTCCGGGAGCGCCCGCCCAGTATCGCAAGGACGGCATCTACGCCGTGACGGCGGACGGCGGGGCGGTCAAGACCTCGATCCGCATCCATACCTCCGGCGGAACCGGTGAAATGGCCCAGCAGAGAAGCGGCACCATGCTCATCATCGACATCCCCGGACTCGCCGACGCGCTCCCCCAGGGCGGGCTCGACCTGCCCCAGGGACCCGCGACGCGCGTGCGTCACAGCCAGCTCTCGACCGAGCCGCTGGTGGGACGCATCGTCATCGACCTCAAGAACCCGCAGGTGCGCGCCACGGTTACGTCCGGGCATGAAGAGATCACCGTGGAACTCGAGGACGTCTCGGCACCGACGGAGGGCGCGCCGCAGGGCGGGCTCTATCGGGCGCCGGTGGCCGGTGCGCGTCACATCCTGGAGCTGGTTTCAGGAAGCCTCCAGCGGGGATTCGTGGCCGACGCGGTGAACGAGCCGTTGGTCGTTCGCGTGCTGGATCCGGTCCTCAGGGCTCCGATGGCGGGAGTCATGGTGGAGTTCCGGGCCGTGGACGCGGGCATCAAGATCGGGACGGAGCGGGTCGCGACGACCGCGGACGGCGTGGCCTCCACGCGTATCACGCTCGACGAGATCGCCGGGCGCAAGGTGATCTCCGCCGCCGTCGCCGGAACCCCGGCCGAGGTCAATTTCGAAGTCTATGCCTTGCCTCGCCCGCCGGATTCCCTGCGCAAGGTTTCCGGGGAAGAAGTGAAGGTGCGGACGCGCCAGACCTCCACGACCCCGCTCTCCGTCATCGTGCAGGACCAGTTCGGCAATCCCATCCCGGGTGTCGAGGTGACCTGGTCCTTCGTGCAGGGCGGCGGCGCCGTCGACGCCGATCCGGATCGCGCCGGCGACCAGGCGACGGTCGAGACCGATCGGGACGGCAAGGCGACGCTGAGGCAGTGGTCGACGGGAGCGCGAGCGGGCGTCCAGCGCATCCAGGCGGCGTTCACGACCGGCGGCGTCACCAGGTTCACCCAGTTCGATATCGACGTTCTTCCCCAGCTCGTCTCGATGGACTTCTACCAGACGCCGGTACCGGACATCCTGCGCTTCCTGGGCCGGATCGCAAACTGGAACCTTCTCCTCTCCGACGGGGTCGGCGCGCTCGCGGATCCGAACACCACCGTCCATCTCGAGAACGTTCCCATCGACGAGGCCCTGGACAAGATCCTCCAGATGAAGAACCTGACGAGGCTCGAGGAGTCCGACGGATCGATCCGGATTCTCACCTTTGTCGAGGCACAGACGCGCGGGCAGGCCGTTATCACGGATCCGTCGCTCCTTCCCGATCTCCCGCAGAACGTCGTCAGGACGGTCATCGTGCCGGTGCGCCGCAGGAACATGGACCAGATGGCCACGCTGGCCCGCGACGTTCTGACCCCCGAGGCCAAGATCTTCAGCGATCCGGCGACGGGCCAGCTGGTGATCACGGATTTCGTTGTGAATATCCGCCGCGCCGTGGACATCATTGCGCAGCTTGAGCGAGGGCTCGAGGCGCGCGTCTTCCGCGTGTCGCACGTCAACACGAAGGCCGTCGAGGACTTCCTCAAGAACTTCCTGACGCCCGAGGAGAGGCTCCTGCCGCAGGCGGGCGGGTTTCTCTTCGTGGGTTCGCCGGCGTCGGCGGCCCAGATCGAGCGACTGCTCGCCGAGATCGATCGACCGGAGAACGCGGATCTTCTGACGACCGACCAGTCGACCATCGCCGTCACGCGCGTCTTCCAGCTGGAGTACGCCCAGGCCGCGACGCTCCAGCCGATCCTCAGCGCGCTCTTTGCGCAGTCCGAGTTGCGCGTCACCATCGCCGGTGGAGGCGCCGCGACGGGAGCGCCCGTGACGCCGGCTACGACGACCACGACGACAACCACCACGCCGACCGCGGCCCAGACGGCGGCCCAGACGGCCGCCCAGCAGACCGTCGTGCAGAAGATCCTCGTCGTGGCGGATCCTCGCACCAACAAGCTCATCATCACCGCGCCGGAACTGATGATGCCGAGCGTGGCGGCGACCGTGAGGGAGCTGGACACGGCTGTCAGCGCCGCGCGCCCGCTCGTCGTGAGCTACCAGGGCGTGGACCCGGCGCTCGTCAACAACATGATCGCGGGGCTTTATCCCGGGTTGAAGGTCTACACGGACGCCGCCACGAACCGGCTCGTGCTCTTCGTTCCGCCCGGGTTCGATCCCAGGCCCTTGCAGGAGCTCTTCCAATCCCTCTCGATGGCGGGGTCCGGCGAGGTCGTCGGTGTGCGTGTGCACTACCTCCAGAACTTGACGGAAGCCAAGGCGGTCGAGGTCCTGACCGCCATCTTCGGCACGCAGAGCGCGGGAAGCGGCGAAGCGACCGTGGGGATCCTGGAGGCGGGCACGGGGGTGCGCAGCCTGCCGGTCAAGTTCCTCCCGCTGGCTCGTCCCGGCCGCCAGGGCATCATCTTTATCGGCACCGCGGAGCGGATCGAGCGCGCGATGGTGGTCCTGACCCAGCTCGACACGGCTCCTCTTGCCGCCGGTGAAACGGTCGTCGTCCGAAAGCTCATCTTCGCCAACGCGGACCAGCTGGCGGGCGTGTTACGCTCGTTGCAACAGCAGGCCCAGCAGTCGGGAGCCGGTTCGGCCGCGACGCGGACGGCGGGCACTGCCGGCTCTGCAGCGACGCCTCTGGTGGGCGCGCCAGCGCTCGCGCCGGACCCCCAGGGACTCTCCCTGGTCGCCAGCTCGCGCATCAACGATCTCAAGATCGTCACCGACGCCCGCACCAACTCGATCATTCTCATCGGCCCTCCAGACATCGTCGGGTCGATCTCGAAGCTCATCGACGGCCTCGACCAGCGCGTCGGCGTCTGGGAAGTCTACCCGCTCTCCAACGCGGATGCCGTGGAAGTTGCCGCTACGCTCTCGTCGATCTTCCCGACGGCGCGGCTGCAGCCCGAGCGGTCTTCGAATGCGATCTTCATGGTGGCGAACACGACCGAGGAATTGCCCGAGATCAAGCGTGCGGTGCAGTACCTGGACCAGGCCCGAGGCACCCGCATCGACGACACGACCCTCGTCGTCCAATTGCGGCGCGCGGACGCCGTCGAGGTATCCAACATCCTCAGCCAGATCTTCTCCAATAATTCGCTTCTCCAGCGCAGTCTCTCGATCTCCACGGGCGGCGAGCAGAGGGTCGCGGGCGAATTCTTCGATTATCTCCGCGAGCAGGATCGCCGCGCCGAGCGGCAGAACCTCCTCAGGCTCTATCCCGTGGTCACCAAGAACATCATCGTCATCCAGGCCCCGTCGCTCCTGGCGAAGGAAGCCCTGGCCATCATCGCCAAGATCGAGGATGCGAGCCCCTTCAGCGATCCCACGGCGGGCCAATACGTGCGGGTGTACATGCTGAAGCACCTCCTGCCCAGCCAGCTGGTCGATCTGATCGACAAGACCATCGATGAGGTTCAGCACGAGGTCCAGCTCTTCGAGGATCCCATCACGGGGCGGCCGACGCGCCTGGAGCGCACGACGCGGCTCATCAGGCCGGTGGCGGAGGATTCCCTGCGCGCGTTCATCGCAACGGCGACGACGCGCGAGCACGTGCAGATCGAGCAATTGATCGCCAACTTCGACAACGAGACCTTCGCGAACCAGCGCGAGCTCCAGTTCCACACCGTCCGCGTCCGGCATGCGCACCCGACCGTCCTCGGCAAGTGGCTTCGCGATAATGTCCTGAATCGCAATGGCTTGAGCGGCGAGATGATGCTCGTCTCTCCCACCGATTCCCGCATTCAGCTCTGGGTGTACGCGGCGACCGTCGAGAGGCTGACGCGGCTCTTGCCGTCCGTCGACCGGCGCGAGTTCAGCTTCATGCCGTACCGCATCTTCCGGCCGTCGACCCTGGCCCTGGCGGATTTCCAGACCGCCGTCACGACCATCTACCCGGCGGTCGCCGCTTCGGCCTCGATCCTGGAGGATGTCGGCGCGCTCGTCCTGTTCGCGGATCAATCGGTGCTGGACGAGATCGACCTGATGCTCAGGACGCTGGATAACGGCTCGCTTCGCGTTTTGACCGTGCGCAACGCGGACGCCGAGGCTCTGTTGATCCAGTTGCAGGCGCTCCACCCGAACGTGACGTTCACGGCCGTGACCGCGTCGCGGCAGATTCTTGCCCGCGGATCGAAGGCCCTCGTCGACAGCGCCGCCGCCTCGCTGGAGCTTCTCGATCGCCAACTGGGGTTGGTCTACCGTGCCTACCAGGTGCGGCAGGCCCCGCCCACCAGCATGTCCCAGCAGCTCCTGCGCCTCGCGCTCAACCAGGCCGGGGCCGTCGCCACGACGGGCAATTCCGCGGACTACGAGGAGTTCCTGCGGGCGGACGGCGAGCGGATCCACGTCTGGGCCCGCGAGGTCACGCACCAGCGCATCCAGCAACTGTGGCCGATTCTCGACGTGGCGGGCCTTCCCGTCGACCCGACGGTCGTCTACCGCGTCTACACCTTCCGCCACGCGCCCCTGATGGGCCTTCGTGCCACGACGGGTTCCGGCATCACCGGCAAGGACGTGCTCCAGACTCCCATCGATGACCTGCTGGCGAGCGCCAAGATCACGGGGCTTGCCAGCGCGATTCTCAGTGGCCAGGGCAATTTCGTGGTGCTCATCGGAATGCCGGACGGCGTCGCCCGGGCGGAGGAGTTCTGCCGGACTATCGACGAGGCCTGGGCTCGGAATGTGAGCAACGCTCCACACCGCGTCGTCACCGTCCGTCACAGGCCGGTTAGCGAGCTCATCGCGGATGTCTCGCGGCTCGTGGCCGGGCATGGCCTCGACCTCGTCCAGCTGGCGCAAACCAACGCCATTCTCGTCATCTCTCCCCCTGATATCTTCAACCGGATCCTGTCCCTGCTGGCGGAGTTTGACACGGCGACTCCGATCCGCAGTATCCCCCTGCTCCGGCGCGATCCTGCCGTCGTCGCGGCGCTGCTGACGGGTTACTTCCCCGATCTCTCCATCACGGCCCTGACGGCGCCCAACGCGCTGGTTCTTCGGGGAGCGGCTCATCGGATCAGCGATGCGGAGCAACTGGTCAAGAGCCTGGATGTGAATATCAACACCCGGGTCCTGAAGTACGGCCGGCTGCCCTCGGCGGACGCCCTCTCGCTCGTGCAGTCCTTCTATCCCAACGTCACGATCCAGTCGATGGCGAACGGGAGCATCCTGGTGGCGGAAGGCGTTCCCGACAACCTGGCGGGAGCCGAGCGGTTGCTGGCGGACATCGAGGCGGGGCTCGAGTGGAAGATCGTCCCGCTGACGCGGATCACGAGTGCGAACGCCATCTCGCTGGTCAATGATCTCTTCGGGTCCGTGCGCGTGACGGCGCTCCCTGCCGGCAACGGCGTGGTCATGATGGGAACCCCGATCAGCATGGCGGAGGCCCTGCGCCTGATCGAGCAGGTGGATCGACGGGACATCAACCTCATCCCGGTCCGCGAGGCTCAGCTTTCGGAGGTCGCGGCGACCATCACGACGCTCTTTCCCGAGGCGCAGGCCCAGGCGATGTCGGATATCTCGGCGCTGGCCGTCTCCGGCGATCCGTCGGTCATCAGCCAGATCCAGAGGTTCATCTCGGCCATCGACCGCAAGGTTCACACCGCGATCCGCCCGCTCCAGTTCTACGATCCGACGACGGCGGGCGAGCTTGACCAGCTCACGACGACCTTGACCAGCTACCTCTCGGCGACGGGCCGGATCTTCTTCGATCGGCAGTCGAACGCATTCGTCATCACGGACAGCCTCGAGAAAGTGGAGCGCGCCCTGCGGGTGCTCGATGATCTCGACCGCCAGCCGCCGCAGTTCATGATCGAGGCCGTCATTGCCGAGGTCGCGCTGCAGGACAACAAGAACCTGGGCGTCTCGTGGCAGTTCCGGCCGGACCTGACCGCCCTGGGCCTGTACCCGGCCGTGGACATCACCCCGCCCGCCACCGGCGGCGCGTCAACCACGTACAACACGGCTGGTGACGGCGCCTATTCCCTGGGCGTGGCGCGCAGCAATCTCCAGGCGACCCTGGCCGCGCTCCTCTCGAAGACCGACGGCCGGATCGTCGCGACCCCCAAGATCGTCACGAGGAACAACATCCAGGGCGTGGTCAATCTCCAGCAGGAATTCCCGGTCGTCACGACGAATCCCGGCAACGCGAACACGGGCCCGACGACGACCGTCACGTTCCAGCAGGTGCCGATCCAATTGACGGTGACACCCTCCTCCACGTGGAACTCGGCCGCCATCCGGCTCAGCGTGGAGGCCGACATCAGCGTGGCGGGAGCCCCGACCGCCAGCGGCGCCGTGGCCGTATCCTCGCGCATCGTCAACACCACCGTCGACATGCGCGACGGCCAGACGCTCATCATCGGCGGCCTGATGCAGAGGAACGTGACCGAGCAGGTCAGCAAGGTGCCCGTCCTCGGCGACATCCCGGGTATCGGCAACCTCTTCCGCAGCACGCAGGCGCAGGAGGAGAACCGCGAGGTTCTCATCTTTATCTCGCCCCGGATGCTCTTCCCCCAGGCTCATGACCTGCAGATGGAGGAGGAGATCAACCGCTTCAAGTACCTGGTGAACTTCCCGGCGGATTGGTCCGGGCGCCGTTGGCTCGTGAATAATCCCCAGCGGAGCTCCGCGCTTCGTAGCCAGATGAACCAGGGCGCGAACTTCGTCGTGACTCCGGGTAGCGGCGCTGCCGTGGCGCCTGTGTCATCGTCGGCTCCGGCCGTGGCGCCCGCCGCCTTCACCCCGGCCCCGACCGCGGCTCCGGCCGCGGCTCCGTACGTGCCTCCGGCCTCCGCCGTTCCCGCGCCGCCCACCGCGTCCTATGCGCCCCAGCCCCAGTCCAGCGCGCTCATCGGCGCCACGGCCACCGTGGACGTGAATTCCGCGTCCGCCGCGCAGTTGCGCGCCGTTCCCGAGATGCCCGCTCACGTGGCGGAGCTGATCGTCAAGTTCCGCGAGGCCAACGGCATCTTCCGCTCGCTCCAGGACCTCCTGAGGGTTCCGGGAATGACCACGGCGCTGCTGGACCGGACCGCCAAGTACCTGCGCGTCTCCGAGCAGGCCAGCCCGATGGCGCCGGTCGCTCCTGCCGCCTACACGCCTCCCAGCGCCTACACGCCTCCTCCGGCCGCCGCGACGCCGCCCGCTTACCCGGCAGCGACCTCCAAGGTCAATCTCAACACGGCGACCGTGGAAGAGCTGAAGATGCTCCCGGGAATCCAGGACAACCACGCCCGCATGATCGTGGCCTACCGCAACACCTACGGCGCCTTCGCGACGACCGACCAGCTCATCGACGTCCCGGGTATCACGCCGCAGATGTACGGGCGAATCCGGGAGCATGTCACGGTCGGCGGCGCGCCCGCACGGCCGAGCACTTCGGCGCCGAGCGCGTCGGCCTCGACGACGGGCGGCACGCTCAATATCAACACCGCCACCGAGGCCGAGCTGCAGGGCGTCGGCTTCAGCCAGCAGCAGGCGAAGCTGATCGTCTCGTATCGCAACAGCTACGGGAGCTACGGGAGCGTGGATGAGCTGGTGGACGTCCCGACCGTGACGCCGGAACTCCTGGCCTCGCTCCGGAGCCGGCTCTCGACGACGGGTGGATCGGCCCTGGCGCCGACGTCCTCGTCGGCCGGCACCCCCGTCTACGGCGCGGCGGCCGCCTCGCCGGGACAGGTCTTCGACCTCAACACGGCCACCGAGGCCGATCTCATGACGATCCCCGGCTTCTCCATCCAGAACGTCAAGCTCATCATCTCCTACCGCACCACCTACGGCGCCTTCACGTCCGTGGAGGAGCTCATCGAGGTTCCCTCGATCACCCCGGAGATCCTCGCCCAGGTCCGTAACCGCCTCACCGTCCGCTAGGCGCTTCTCCCGGCCCGCGGGCCACCCGGCTCGCGGCGGGGGCTCCCGGTCGTTCCGCGTTGAAACCGAAATGAAAGCGCTTACAATGCCCTTGACAGCGTTATTGCCTCCCGGGTAGTGTTGAAACGATGAACGGGCACGGGGGAGAGGTCGACGCAGGCGACCGGGCTGGAAAAGGAGCGTCCGCCACGGGTGGCGTCTCCATCATCGATCGTCGCGGCCGCAGGCTCGTGACTGTCCGCGTTCCCGTGACCATCACGGACGCGTTCGGGTTGGAGCTCGAGGGGTACACCACGGGCATCAACGAGCACGGCATGGCGGGGCGCTTTGACTACGTGCAGGGGCCGTGGCCGGCGGAATGGACCGGGCATGCCGTCAACGTCGTCCTGACCCTGCCGGGTCGGCGGACCGCGCCCCTCGTCTTCGCGGGACAGCTCCTGCGGCTCGAGGGATCCTGGGTTCCCGATCGACGGTATTTTCTCTCCCTGAAATTCTTCGGCGCGGATGCGACGGTGGTGGAGCGGCTTCGCGAGTTCGTGACGTGGCGCGAGGATCGATACTTCACGGATGAGCGACCGACGCGCCTCTGGTACCTCCATGCGGCGCAGAGCGGCGAGCAGTTCGGGCCGCTGACCACCGAGGAGGTGATGGCGTCCCACGCGAGCGGCGGCATCGGGATCCGGGACCAGATTTGGCTGCCGGATACCGGGACGTGGGAGCCGTTCACCTTGAGCGTGTTCCGCAAGGCGGCGGGATGGTCCGGTGACGACCGGTGGGCCTGGCGCCGCGCGGCCGGGGTCGCCCTGGTGCTCGTGGCGTTGGCCCTCCACGGCTTTCGCGCCGGGTGGCTGGATTTTCGCGAGCCTGCCCGGGTCTACCGCGAGGCCATGCGCCAGGCGACTTCCGGTCGGGAGGCCATGGCCCTGGGTCACCTGACCGAGGTGGCCCGCATGCATCCCGGCACGACCTGGGCCGACCGGGCGAATGCGGCCGCCGAGCGTCTCCAGGAGCGCAAGAATTTTGCGCGCGACAGGCAACTGGC
Organism: uncultured bacterium; assembly: GCA_964548165.1. Classification (GTDB taxonomy): domain Bacteria; phylum UBA8481; class UBA8481; order UBA8481; family UBA8481; genus CAZJQD01. The sequence goes on along the minus strand of CAZJQD010000036.1, from coordinate 7,926 downwards.
CGCGGATCGCCTGGAGGAGTTCCTGGCGATGTCCGAGGACAAGAAGTCGATCGCGGCGGTTCGCAGTAACGTCGGGGACTGCTATTACAAGCTGGGGCAGTACGAGGCCGCCCGCCAGTGGCTCCATAGCGCCGTCGAGCTTGCCCCCACGCTCTCGCGTCCTCACTACAACCTGGGCACGACCTACCTGCGCCTGGGAAAGCCGGCGGAGGCCCAGCGCTGGCTCCTCCGGGCCGCCGAGCTGATGGGCACTCGTCCCGAGATCCATGTCAACCTGGGGATCGCCTACCGCGACCAGGGGCGCCGCGCCGAGGCCGACCAGTCCTTCCAGAAGGCCCTCTCGCTCCAGCCGGACAACCGCGAGGTCAAGGCCGCGATCGCGGCGGCCCGGCGGGGCCTCTGATGAACGCCCCGCGAACGCTTGCCGCCCGGGCCGCCGGCGGATTTCGCGTGAGCCGCGTGGACCTGGCCACCGCGCTCGCGGCCGCGGTCGCCCTCGCGCTCATCACCTGGGCCTGGCTGACGCAGGCGCCGCTCGTGGCGCTCCCGGAGCCCCCGGATCACACCGCGGTGATGTCCACGACCTACGAGCCCGTGCTCGACGTCGCGGCGACGGTCGGCGTCGAGGCCTACGAGGTGATCCGGATGGCGGCGAGGCGCGCCGGCTACGAGATCGTGCCGGACCGGGAGCCGCCGCCCCTCGGCACGCTCTTGATCGCCGACTTCGATCGCGACGGGGTGACCGAGCGCGAGCTCGATCCTTACGGATCCGCCTGGACGAACGCGCCGACGGACGGCCGGCTGGTGGTGCGCGACGAGGTCGACACGGCCAACAAGATCGGCGGGAAGGGATACGCGCTGCGCCTCGACTACGACCTGGCGCTCCCGGGCGCCCGCGGCGGCTACACGCTCCGGCTCAACAGGCTCGAGCGCATCGGCATCGACGCGACGCCCTACCGGAACCTCGTCTTCATGCTCCGCCAGGGTCCCGAGGGCGGCCCATCCAAGGTGAGGGTCGACCTCAAGACGGTCTCCTCCCAGGGTTCCGTCGCGCTTGCCAATATTGGAGGCGCCTGGCAGACGTTCACGATCCCGCTGACGCGCTTCGAGGGCGTCACCGACTGGCGCGCGGTGACGGAGTTGACGATCACGATCGAATCTGGAGGGGGCGAGCGCACGCGCGGCGCGCTCCTTGTCGAGGAGGTGCGGTTTGCGCCGTAAAAGCGCTTACAGAATCCCGTTGACACCAGTCGGCGCCCCGTGTCTCATCCACGGACCCGCATGAATCAGCCTGGTCGGAATCGTCGGCGACGCATCCTCGGCGTCCTCGTGGCGCTGGCGCTCGTCATGGGCCTGGCCGCGGGCGTGCGCGAATTCTGGTGGACGCCCGCGACGACCACCCAGGGCGTCGCCTTCCGATTGACGGACGAGGAGGAGCGGATTCTCCTGGCGACCGAGAAGGCCGCCTTCGACTTCTTCTGGAACGAGTGCAACACCGATAACGGCCTGGTGAAGGATCGGACGCTCACGAAGCACCCGACCCCGATCACGTACGCCCCTTGCTCGGTCGCCGCCGTCGGCTACGCGCTCTCCGCGTACTGCGTGGGCGTCGAGCGCGGTTGGGTCTCGCGCGAGGATGCCTACAACCGTTGCCTGACGACGCTTCGGTTCTTCACGCGGGTTCAGAACGTGCACGGCTTCTTCTACCACTTCATCGACATGAGCTCGGGAGTCCGCACGTGGCGCAGCGAGCTCTCGCCCATCGACACGACGCTTTTCCTGGCCGGCGCCATCCACGCGGGAATGTACTTCCAGGGGACGGAAGTCGAGCGATTGGCCCGCCAGCTCTACGAGGCCGTTGACTGGCCCTGGATGCTCAACGGGGGCCGGACCCTGGCGCTGGGCTGGAGCCCCGAGAAGGGCTTCCAGGAGTGGCGTTGGGATCACTACAGCGAGGCCAACATGATGTACCTCCTGGCGATCGGATCGCCGACGCATCCGATCCCGGCCTCGCACTGGGACGAGTTCTCGCGCCCCATCGGGCGCTACAAGGACTACGTCTGCATCGCCTCCCCGCCGCTCTTCACGCACCAGTATTCCCAGGTCTGGGTGGACTTCCGCAACAAGCACGACCGCTACGGAAACTACTTTGAGAACTCCGTCATCGCCACGAAGGCGAACCGGCAGTTCTGCATCGATAACATGGCCCAGTACTCCACGTATGGTCCCAACCACTGGGGGCTGACCGCATGCCAGGCCCCTGACGGCTACCGCGCGTACGGGGCCAAGCCCGGTCGCGCCGTCCACGACGGCACAATTGCCCCGACCGCCGCCATCGGTTCGATCGTCTTCACGCCACGCGAGTCGATCGATTACCTCGTCAATCTCTACAAGAACCACCCCGAGCTCTGGGGCCCCTACGGACCGACGGATGCCTACAACTTCGACATGAAGTGGCAGGCGCAGGAGGTCCTGGCCATCGACCAGGGCACACTGATGCTCATGATCGAAAATTTCCTCACCGGCCAGGTCTGGCGCGACTTCATGAAGTTCGAGCCGATCCGGACGGCCATGGACCGCGTGGGATTCAAGCCCGGTCCGGGGTCCTTCAACTACGACGATCTGGTGGTCGAGTACTTCGAGTCGGATCCGGCCCGTCGGCCTTCCGTCCAGATCCCCTTCCGCGCCGTGCCCCCGAAGCTCGACGGGGACCCCGAGGACTGGGCCCAGACGCCGATGATTACCCTGGATGCCCAGACCAACCTCGAGTACGGATCCTACGATCGCGTCGGCGATTGTCGCGGCCGCTTCCAGCTTGCCTGGGACGACAAGAACCTCTACATCATGGGGGTGGTGGACGACGACGAGCTGGTGACGTTGACCGACTCCTGGGACAAGATCTACCAGGATGACGGGGTCGAGATCTTCGTCGATCCGACCAACAACAACCTGCAGTGGGGGAGCCCGACGGAGTTCCAGATCGGGCTCTCGCCATCCGGCCCCCCGGGCTCGCCGGGTCCGCGCCGGTGGTGCTGGTTCCAGAACTCGAACGGGGGAGAGAACGTCCGCCTGGCCTCCTCCAAGCGCGCGAACGACTACGTGCTCGAGGCCGCCATCAGCTGGCAGTTCCTCGGCATCCAGCCGGCCGCGGGGCGCAACTTCGGGTTTACGATTGCAGTGAGCGACAAGGACGTATCCAATTCAGCCAAGCTGACCTGGTTCTTCAAGGATCCGGGCATCTTGCTGGGACATGCGGTGCTAGGAGGACGTTGATGACAGGCTTGAGGTTCGGGGGCGAACTGCGCAGGGCGTCGGCCTGCGACGGCGGGCGAGGTGCTGGAGCGTCGTTCGCGGCCGCGGCCACCTTGCTCCTGCTCCTGGCGGCCTGCGGGGGCGGCGAGGCTCCCGTGCCCGTGACCGTGCCGGAGGCCACCAAGCCCGCGGATCAGCCGCTCAGGGGAATGCGGGTCATTCGTCCCGAGGCCGTCGATTCGGCGGTGGCCCCCGTCATGGTCGCGGCGGCCGATCCCAATATCCTCTTCGTGGACGACTTCAACGACGGCGAGAAGCCCAACCTGATCGGCGGCAACTTCGGCGGCTGGAACCGCGATCCCCTGGACGAGACCCAGGGATGCCTGGAGGAGTTCTCGCTGGAGAACCATGGCGTCGGATCGGGCATATCCGTGAAGCTGACCTACGACGTGGAATCCCCCAACCCCGCCTTCAACGGCTTCTGGATGCGGCTCAATGAGCTCGATGTCAGCCAATACCGAGAGCTGGTCTTTCATATCCGCGGTGACCAGCAGGCCGGGTTCACGACGCGCCTGAAGGTCGAGCTCAAGAACAACGTCCGCGGCGAGCGGGCCGGAGTCATCATCGACGGGATCACCACGGGCTGGACGCGCTTTCGCATCCCCTTGAACCAGTTCTTCCAGATCAGCGACTGGACCAAGGTCTCCGAGTTCGTGATCGTCTTCGACGACGAGCTGGCCACCAAGAAGACGGGCGCCATCTACCTCGACGACGTGTATTTCGTGAAATGAAACTCCCCGGGGGCCGTGGATGTCCGAGAGCACGCATGAGGGCGCGGCGGCGGGAATGAGCGAAGCGACCGTCGAGCCTCACGATCCGCGCCGACAGCGCATGGTGACGCTCCAGGTCGCCCTCGTCCTGCAGGACGGTCGTGGTCTGCGCCTGGAAGGCTACTCCACCGGGCTCAACGAGCACGGGCTGGCGGGACGCTTCAACGTCGTCGGCGGAGATATCGAGGCGGCGGTTGCCGGCCATCCGATGCGCGTGCTCCTCGACCTGCCGAAAGAGAAGCCGTTCGGCAGCATCGAAGCGGAGATCCTGCGCGTCGAGTCCTCCTGGGTGCCCGGCTATCGCTATTTCGTCGCCCTGAGGTTTACGCGGATCAGCCCCGAGGACATCTCCTTCCTGCGCCAGTTCGTCCATTGGCGCGAGGACCGGTACTTCCGCCCGGCCAAGCCTCCGCGCACCTGGTACCTCTTTTCCAGCGGGGAGCGGAAGCAGTATGGCCCCCTCACGACGGAGGAGGTGATGGGATCCTTGAAGCAGGGGATCTTCTCCGATCGCGACATGATCTGGTCGGTGGAACAGGGAGGCTGGGTGAAGTTCTCGGAGGAGACCTTCCTGGAGAATGCCGCCGAGACGCGGCGCGAGAGAAGTGTCCTCGTCCTGGCGGCCCTCCTGGCGATCGTGCTGCTGGGAGGAGGCCTGGTCGGCTACCAGCAGGGATGGCTCGACTTCGGCGGCGGTGGCTCCTCCTACCGGGAGGGCGTCCGGCTCCTCAGGGAGGGCCAGCTCCACCTGGCCATGCAGAAGTTCAATGATGTCGTGAGGTTCTACGAGGGGACGCGCTGGGCGGAACGCGCGGGCGCCCAGCTCCAGGAGACGCACCGCAGGGCACGGCGCCAGGAGGAGCTCCAGCTGGCCGACGAGCGCCTGAAGCTCCTCAAGGAACTGCCCACGGACAAGCAGACGCACCCGCTGGTTCTCAACAATCTCGGCGATTGCCGGTTCCGCAGGGGCGAGTACCAGGAGGCACTGGACCTCTTCCTGCAGGCGCTCGCGAAGAATCCCGAGTCCAAGCGCGTTCACTACAACATCGGCACGACCTATCTCCGCCTGGGGAATTACGAAACCGCGCTCTCGCACTTCGCGAAGGTCGGCGATGAGCTTTCCAACGTTCCGGCGCTCCACCTCAACATCGGGATCGCCAACCTGGCCCAGGGTCGACGCGCCGAGGCCCTGGACTCGTTCGATCGCGCCGTGCGGCTCGATCCCGAGGACCAGGAGATACGTACCACCATCGCCCGCGCGCTCCAGGTGGCGGGAAGGTGAGCGCGTGACGCCGTCGCCGCTCCCCTCCTCCACGGGCGCGCCCACGCGGCCCCGCCGATCGCTCATCGTGCCCGCAACCCTCGCTCTCCTGCTCTGCGCGGTGGTGCTCGCCTTCGCGGCGGCCTACGCTCTTCACGGGCGGCAGGAGGAGCACGAGTTCATCGGCGAGCTCAGGGAACTCGCGGCCTCGACGCGTTACGAGCCGCTTGTCGGGCTCGACCTGGGAGTCAGCGACGACAAGCAGGAGATCCTCGTCACGGAGGCCCCGGACATCGACGTGATCCGGGCGGGCCTGAACCAGGCTCCGGCGGCCCCGGAGGACATCGAGCCGCCACCGCCGGGCATGCTCCTGATCTGCGACTTCGACAAGGATGGCGTCACGGACCGGGAGTTTTCGTGCCCGGTAGGGAGCTGGATCAGCGACCCGACGGATCCCACGATCAAGTTCGTCGAGGCTTACGATCCGGTGTATCGGTTCGGCGACAAGGGCTACTGCCTCAAGCTGTGGTACGACATCGAATCGCCGAATCCCGCCTATGGAGGGCTCTGGGTCCAATTCAAGCCCTCGGCGACGCAGACGACGCTGGACCTCTCCGGGTATCGCTTTCTCACGATCATGGTGCGCGGTTCCTCGTCCAGCGCCGGCGCGACGACGCGCTTCAAGATCGAGATGAAGAACGACGGCGAGGTCTCCTCGACCATCCTCGAGGGGGTGACGGCGCGCTGGCAGAAGTTCGAGATCCCGCTGGAGCGATTCGAGAAGATCACGGACTGGACGCGGATGAAGGAGATGACCGTGGTCATCGACGGGGACGTGGCGACGAAGAGAGAAGGCCTGCTCTACTTCGACGAGATCGGGTTCCTGCGGTAGGAGGCGATCAGCCGCCCCAGCCCTTGGCGGCCTCCGGCGATTCTTCCATGTCGAGCCTGAGCGTCAGGGACTTGATGCGCGAGAGGATGGGGGCGCCGAGGCGCTCCTGGAGTTCCTCGGGGGAACGGTTCGAGGTGATGATCGTGGGGAGTTCCTCCTCGCGGCGGAAATCGATGATCTCGTAGAACTTGGCGACGGCCCAGGAAAGCTCGGGCTTGTCCGAGGGACGATACTCCATGCCGAGGTCGTCGATAGCCAACAGGGGCGTGTGAAAGAGGATGCGGAGCAGGGATTGGTGTTCCTCCTCGCGGCCGAAGGTGCCCTGCAGGGCGGAGAGACTGCGGGAGAAGTTGATCATGGCGGTCGTCATCAGGCGGAGATGCCGGACGGTGTTGATGACGTAGGCGGCGGCGAAGGTCTTCCCGACGCCAGTGGGGCCGAAGATGTAGTACCCGTAGCGCTTTCCTGCCGAGAGATCCTTGATGTAATGGTCGAGCGTGTGCTTGATGTGTTCCTGCCGGGCCCGGACGATGAAGGTGTGCTCGGAAACGCGGGAGAGCTTGCGGGAGAGCCCGGAGGCGCGGTGGCGTTGGAGAATACGGTCGATCCGTTCCTGCTCGCCGACAACGCCGGAGCGCTTCGTGCAGGGGCAGCGTCGCGCGCGGCCGTTCTCGATCACCCAGCCATAGGTGCAGTGCCCGCAGTAGGGGAGGGTCTCCGGGTCGGCGGGCTCGAAGTCCTGCGACTCCGCGCTGGGATTGCGCGCGCGGCCGGCGCGGCCGGTTCTCTTCACCTCGCTGACGGTCTCGCGGATGGACCGGTCCGCCGGGGGGATGTCCGATCGTTTCATCGGGAGGCCCGGGCAGGGGAGGATGCTGGGGCGGGGGACGCGGGCGTGGCGTGCGCGGAACGGCGCAGGCGTTCGGCTACCCAGGCCCAGCGCTGAGCATGAGCGGCACGGGCGTCGACGAGCGCGGCCTCGATCACGCTGACGGGATGCTTCAGGGCCGCGCGCGCGATCTCTTCGGCGACGAGCGAGTTGGAGAGCAGGCGCAGGACGGCTTCCTCACCCCAGAGATCCTTGAGTCCCTGGATGAGAGTGGTCACGCGGGCGCTTTGCTTGGGCATGGAGTGATTGGACCACAGGAGGGCGGCGGGGACACCGGTAAAATGGAGGAAATGTGAGCGGGGGTCGGGGGGCGGGGAAAGACTGTGGGAAGCGGGGCGCGGGAGGAAATAAAAAAGGCGGGGCCGCCGTGGCGGCCCCGCCTGTGAACTAAGTCGTGACTACCGGACGGCCTTCTTCAGAGCGGCGACCTTGTCCGTCTTCTCCCAGGTGAAGTTCGGGAGCTCGCGGCCGAAGTGGCCGTAGGCGGCCGTGGCGCGGTAGATGGGCCGACGGAGGTTGAGGCCCTGGATGATGCCGGCAGGGCGGAGGTCGAAGACCTCGTGGACGGCCTTCTCGATGAGCGTCTCGTCGATGTGCGCGGTGCCGAAGGTATCGATCATGACCGAGACGGGCTCCGCGACGCCGATGGCGTAGGCGACCTGGACCTGGCACTTGTCGGCGAGGCCGGCGGCCACGACGTTCTTGGCGACCCAGCGGGTGGCGTAGGCGGCCGAGCGGTCGACCTTGGAGGGGTCCTTGCCGGAGAACGCGCCGCCGCCGTGCGGGGCCGCGCCGCCGTAGG
>CAZJQD010000035.1:0-33642 GCA_964548165.1 uncultured bacterium | reverse complement strand
CGCTCCGCGCCATCCCGCTCGAAGCCCTCGCGCGCGACACCGCGGGCGCCCTCGATACCCTGCGACGCGTTCACGGCTTTGCCCATTCGCGGCGCGACAGCCGCGTCTTCGTGCTCGCCGACGGCACCTCGTCGCGGCCTCCCATTCGCACCGACTGGATCACGGCCGCCCTTCTCCTCGAGGACTCCCGGCAACCCGCGCTCTGGTTCGAGCCGCACGCCGGGGACCCGTTCGGGCCCCAGAGGGTCGTGGCGGAAGCCCTTCCCCCGCGCGCGGCCCAGTCCTCGCTCGGACGGTCGCTCTTCGACGGCGACCTTACGCTCAAGCAGATAGCGCTCGGGCTCGATCGCCCCGAGCTGCCAGGCTTCCAGAACGCCTGGGATCTGACGAGCCAGGACCTCTCGGGCTCCATCAATCACCTTTCCTTCTGGCTGCGCCCCCGCCGCGCCCCGGGGCTCGGCGCCTGGACCGTCTCCACGCCCGATGTCGAGGCCGTCTTCTTCGAAGAACGGCTCGGAGCCTTCTCGGGCGCACGCGAACAGCTCGCCTCGTTCCAGCCGGTTCCGGGCCCGCTACCGGCGCTCACGGACCGCGCCGCGCGGAGCCTCACGCATCATCTCGACGCGCTGGCCGTCCACCGCCCCCTCCTCGCGGACCTCCAGGCCATCGCGGAGATTCGACGGCTGGTCACCGAGCTCCACGCGCGCGGCGTGACTTCCCCATCGCTCACCCACCTGGCCCGGCGTTCGCTACCGCGCGTGGCGGTCCCCCAGACCGTGCCAGCGGCCGGGCCCCGGCTCATCACCGACTCCTCGGGATGGCTCGGTGGCTTCACGTTCGTGACCGGTGGCATCCGGCTGGGCGCGCCGTCAGACCGCGGTGACGACCGCCCCATCGGCGACCTCCTCTCCGACGTGCTCGCCCTCTTCTTCGCGCCCTACCCCGGCCAGCCGACGCGCGAGTTCCTCGACCTCCGCCTCCCCGCCATCTTCCCGCTCTCGCCCCAGCGCGCGGCGCGCCTGCGAGGCTGGCTGGAGACTCACCGTGCGGCCGAGGAGTTCGCCTCGGGCCGGGACGAGGACGCGCTGAGACGACTGGAGAAATTGTCGGGCACCGGCGCCGCGGGACCTGAGCTCCACGCCTGGCGCAGTGTCATCCGCGCCTCGCGCGGCGAGCATCACGCGGCGCTCCAGGAAATTTCGCGCGCGGTCGCGGCCTACCCGGAGCTCCTGGCCGTGCGCGCCCGGCTCCGCGCCTACAACGGGGACCTGTCCGGAGCGCGCCGGGACGCGAACCAGGCGGCGCTCCTCTACCCCCACCGCCCCGAGATCCTGGCGCAGAAGGCCTGGGTTCTCCTCATGTCCCGCGATTACCCGAATGCCGTGAAATCCCTCGACGCCCTCGCTGGTCTCAACCCCACCTCCCCCGAGCTCTTCATGCTCCGCGCCGAGCTCGCCTACCAGCGCCGGCTCGGTCCCGCCCGCGCCGCGCGGCATGTCCGGGAGGTTCTCGAAACGCCGCAGGAGATCGCGCGTCTCTTCAAGGACGCCCAGGATGCGCTCGCCACGCGGGACGCCCACCGGGCCGTCACGCTGAGCGAGGAGGCCGTGAACGCCGCCCGGCGCCACGCGCTGATCGTCAGCGTCGCGCAACCGCACCTCCTCCTGGAGGAACGCGCTCGCGTCTCGCTCGCCGGCGCCCTCGCCGCGCGTCGTCGACCCGGCGACGCGGACTCGGCGGTGCGGTTGATGGACGAGTTGATCCGGATGAGGCCGAGCGCCTGGTCGCCGCGCCTCTTCAAGCTCGATTTCGGCGAGCAGGTTCTCCCCCTGGCGGAACAGGTGCGCACCTGGGAGGAGGCCGACATGCGCTCGCGGAATCCCGATCCCTTCGGGGAGGACATCCAGGCGCGCCGCGGCGATCGCCTGATCGACCAGTCCGGCTACCGCCTGATGCTCCGCCTCGCCGCGGCCCTCGACCGCGACTCGACGCTCATCCCCGTGACCTCCCGCCTCCTCGCGCGCCTCGCGCCGCGGTTCCGGAACGCGCCCGAGGGTCGCATGATCGCGGTCTGGCAGACGATCCTTCGCACCATCGATGGCCCATCGCGCGATTCCGGGCCCGACCTGAGGGTTGTCCAGGCCATTCGCCGAGCCCTTGTCCAGGTCCCCACGCCGTCCGTGGACGCGGGCCTCACCGCGCTCGACGCGCTCAAGAGCCTCTACGCCTACCCGCTCACCGCGCGCCGCGACACGGCGCTTCCCGGGTGGATGTCCTCCGACTCCGCCTGGCAGGCGCTCCTCCAGCGCGTCAACGTCCGCTGGAACACTCCGGAAAAGATCCAGCAAGCCGCGCGCGTCATGCTCGAAGCCACGCTCCTCCACTGCGACCGCAACCTCACGCGCGACCTGCACAACCTGCTTCTTCGCCGCCTGGAGTACCTGGCCCTGCGGCAGGAGCCGTTGACCGCGGCGCGCGCGATCGAGGTGGTGGACGACGCGCGCGATATTCTCCTGCGCCGCTACAGCGCGCGCGGGTTCTCGCGGCCGCTCCTCGTCGCCTTCCTCGGCGGCTTCTACGAGCGCCTGCTCTCGCCCATCGTCGAGCCCGGGCAGTTGCCCGAGATCCGAGGGCTCCTGGCCGCCCGCCACCGCGCGATCATCCCTCGTCTCGCCGACGCCGCGGCGACGCCCGTGGAGCGGAGGGCGGCCTGGGCCTGGATCCAGTTCTCCGCCCATCACCTCCCGGGACAGGCGCCCAGCACGGAGATCGCCGGCGAGCTCGTTCGCCAGATCTTCTCCGCCCAGGCCAGGCTCGAGGCCGCCGACGGAACGGCGGGCCGCTGACGGAACGGCGGGCCGCTGACGGAACGGCGGGCCGCGCGCACCAGGAACACCGTAACGTTCCACAGGCCGCCCACGAGCGCCTTCCCCGGCGTGGCGGAGTCCGCGCAACTTTGCTATCCTGCGCGCCTTCTCTCACGGCGGGCCCTCAAGGCGCGCCCACTCAAGGAGTGAGTCCCATGGCTGAACAGTTCGATCTCATCGTCATCGGTGCCGGCCCCGGCGGCTACGTCGCCGCGATCCGCGCCGCCCAACTGGGGCTAAGAGTCGCCTGCGTCGAGCGCGAGAGCGCGCTGGGCGGCACGTGCCTGCGCGTCGGTTGCATCCCGTCCAAGGCTCTCCTCGAGTCCAGCGAGAAGTACCACGAGGCCCGGCATACGCTCGCGCGCCACGGCGTGAAGGCCGAGGGCGTCTCGCTCGACCTCGCCGCGCTGATGAAACGCAAGACCGACATCGTGACGACCCTGACGCGCGGCGTCGAGAGCCTCTTCAAGAAGAACGCGGTCACGCGGTTCACCGGCCACGGGCGTCTCACCGGCGGCGGTCGCGTCTTCGTGGACGGGCCGAGTCCCGTGGAGCTCGCGGCCACGCACATCCTGGTCGCAACCGGATCCAAGCCCGCGTCCCTTGGCGGCGTCACGCTCGACGGTGACCGCATCGGCTCCAGCACCGAGGCGCTCTCCTGGCCCGAGGTCCCGCGCCACCTCGTCGTCATCGGCGCCGGCGTCATCGGCCTCGAGCTCGGTTCGGTCTGGCGCCGGCTCGGCGCGGAGGTCACCGTGCTCGAGTATCTGCCGCGGATCCTCCCGGGGATGGACAGCGAGCTCGCGACGGAGATGCAGAAGGTGCTCGCCCGGCAGGGCTTCCGCTTCACGCTCGGCGCGCGCGTCGTCAGCGCCACCCGCACGGGCGACGAGGTGAAGATCGATGTCGACGGCATGGAGCCCGTCATCGGCGATCGCGTGCTCGTGGCGACGGGACGGGTTCCCAATACCGAGGGCCTCGGGCTCGAGTCCGTCGGCATCGCCCGGGACAACCGCGGCCGCATCCCCGTCGACGAGCATTTCCGCACGACGACGGCCGGCGTCTACGCCATCGGCGACGTCATCGCCGGCCCGATGCTCGCTCACAAGGCCGAGGAAGAGGGCATCGCGTGCGTGGAGACGATCGTGCACGGCCACGGCCACGTGAACTACCAGGCTATCCCCGGGATCGTCTACACGGACCCGGAGGTCGCCTCGGTGGGCGCGACCGAGGACGAGCTGAAGGAGGCGGGGATCGGCTACAAGCGCGGCGTCTTCCCGTTCCTCGCGAACGGCCGCGCCAAGTGCATCGACAGCACCGCGGGGTTCGTCAAGATCCTGGCCGACCAGGTCAGCGACAAGGTGCTTGGCGTCCACATCCTGGGGCCGCATGCCGGCGACCTCATCGCGGAGTGCGCGGTCGCGATCGAGTTCGGGGCCACCTCAGAAGACATCGCCCGCTCCTGCCACGCCCACCCGACGCTGGCGGAAGCCGTGAAGGAAGCGGCCCTCGCCGTGGACGGACGCGCCATCCACTTTTAAGGGGTGTCAGGCTGCTAGCCCGGCATATTCGCATAATTGAACCACAGAGGCACCGAGGCACAGAGGAGACCAAGCTTAAGTCGGAGGAGTTACAACGCCCCTCCTGCGATGCTTCCCTCAATTTGGTCCGATTAAGAAGGCCGCGCGATTATCAGTCGTTCTGATTCGAACCTGGACTTTCTCCGTGTCTCTGTGTCTCTGTGGTTCAATTATGTGAATACATCAGGCTAGGTAGCAGCCTGACACCCTACGCCCGGTGTCAGGCCCGGCTGAGGAAATTGCCCGTCCGGGTGTCGATCTTGACGATCTCGCCCTCGGCGATGAAGAGCGGGACATTGACCTCGAGGCCGGTCTGGAGCTTGACGAGCTTGGTGGCGCCCTGGGCCGTGTTGCCCTTGACGGCCGGCGGGGCCTCGATGACCTGGAGGGCGACGGCCGCCGGGAGCTCGACGCCCACGGCCTTGCCGTTGTACATGTCGACGTGGATGATGTCGTTGTCCTTCAGGTAATTGATGGCGTCGCCGAGATCGTCCTTGGAGAGCGTGACCTGGTCATAGGTCTCCTGGTTCATGAAGTGATACCCGTTCACGTCGGAGTACATCAACTGCATCTCCGCGCCCTCGAGCCGCGCCTCCTCGAACTGGTCGTTCTCGCGGTACGACTCCTCCGTTACCCGTCCCGTCGCGAGATCCTTGAGCTTCGTGCGGGTAAAGGAACGCCAATTCCCGGGGTTCACGTGCTGGAACTCGACGATCTTCATCAGCTTGCCGTTGATCTTCAGGCAGAGGCCACGCCTGAACTGGCTCATATTAATCATGCGGGCGATGATAGCCGGGGATTCCCTCAAGTCAAGAACGCGGCCCTCCGCCGCCGCCCTCGCGCCCCCCGGGCGCGGCCAGGAGGAGGCCCTCCTAGTGGCGCGCCGAGCCCTCGGACGTGCGCGAGACCTTCAGGGATTCCTCGGCCCAGATCACGGCGTCGAGGTACATCCCGCCAAGCTCCTCGGGCGTGATCCCGAGCGATGCGGCGTACGCGTGGACGACGACCCATTCCCCGCGCTCATACGCGAGAACCGCGTCGTAGATCCCCCGCAGGGGGCTCTCGTTCCCGAGGAGCGCGTTCTTGATCGCGTCGTCGATCGGGAGCTCCACGAGCACCTCGCGCAGGGGGCGATCCAGCATGGCGTCGATGAGCGAGAACATGCCCAGGAGAAAGCCGCGCGTCTCGCCGCCGCCGGCCTGGCCGATCGCCTCGCAGAAGCGGGCGCGCACGATCGCCTGCACGTAGAGCTCCTCGGGCTTGTCGTCCGCGAGCGCGGCCATGGCCACCAGCGACACCCACTTCCTGAGCTCCCATTCGCCCAGCAGCAGGAGCGCCTGGCGAATGTTGGAGACCTGGTGGCGCAGGCCGAAGTGCGCGGAGTTGATGTAGCGGAGGAGCCTGTAGGAGAGCGCCACGTCGTGCTTGAAGAGGCCTTCGATCCGGACGAAATCCATGTCCGGCCGATGAAACTCCCTGAGGATCTGGATCACCTTGAGCTTGGTGCCCGGCAGGTTCTGCCGGGCCATCAGGGTGGGACGCGCGAAGAAGTATCCCTGGAAGAAGTGATACCCGAGCTCCCGGGCGAGCGCGAACTCCTCGGGCGTCTCCAGCTTCTCCGCGATCCACCGCCGATGCTCGGCGCCGTGACGGCGCAGGAGGTCCGCGAGCTTGGACTTCTCGGTCGCCAGGAAATCGACCTTGATGTAGTCGGCGAGCTGGATGAGGGGAAGCATCTGCGGAGAGTCGACGAAATCATCGAGCGCGATGCGGAACCCGCGCTCCTTGAGGCGCTTCACGGCCGCAAGCACGTCCGCGTCCGGTTCCACCGTCTCGAGGATCTCGATGATGAACCGGTCAGGCGGGAGGACCGTGAAGAGATCCTGCAGGAGAGCGTTCCGGGTGGCGTTCACGAAGGCGGGCTTGCCCCCGACGATGCCGGCGGCCTCCTCCGAGAGCATGCTCTCGACGATGACGCGCGAGGTGGAGCGATCGGGATCGGAACTCTCGAACCGGTCCGGCGCGCCATCGCGGCAGAGCAGTTCGTAACCGAAGACGCGGCGGCGGCGATCGAAGATGGGTTGACGGGCCACAAGACCCCGGGGAACGACCTTGGCGCGCGCCGTCTTCGCCGCACCCGCGTTCATCTTGGCCATGCCCTCGTCCTCCGAAGACTCCGACGTTCCCCCGCGAACCCCAACCCGTGAAGCGTGCCAGTTTACGCGCCGGGCGGGAACGGGCCAGAGTTTTTCCGCGGGGAAATGAGCCCACGGCGTAAACGCTTAAACCAGGTGAAATGGCCCCTTGGGTTCCCAGGCAGCGACCCGGATCCCCCCCAGGCGCGAGCGGAGAAGGGCGGCGGCGAGACGGGCGAATCCGCGCTCCGTCTCGAAGTGGCCGGCGTCGACCAGGACGAATCCTCCCCCCTTGCGGCTCCGCGCCCGGCGCCGGCCCAGGAACTCCGCGTCCCGCGCGGCGTGGTACTTCACGTCGCCGGTCACCAGGACGTCCGCGCCCCGGTCCGCCGCGTCCTGCAGGAGATCGCTCCCGGAGCCCGAGCAGACGGCGACCCGGCGCACGCGGGCGGGCGGCACACCGGCCCACCTTACGCCCGGGCCCCACTCCGCGGCCACGCGAGCCCGCCAGCGCGTCCACGGGGCGCCGTCCGCGTCGCCGATGCGACCGATCCGCGATCGCCCCTCCACGCGTAGCGGCTCGACGGCGCGCAGCTCGAGCGCGACCGCCATGGCGTCGCAGAGCCCGCCGTCGGCGAAGTCGGCGTTCGTATGCGCGGAGAGGACGGCGACGCCGGCGGCCAGCGCGGCCCGGGCTCCAGCCCCCGCCGCCTGCGTCGCGGGCAGGAGGCGCGGCGCCTTCCACCAGATCGGGTGATGAGCCACGATCACGTTGGCCCTCCGCTTGACGGCCGCGCGCACGGAATCCTCGTCCGCGTCCAGGGCGGTCACGACCCCGCGCACGACCCCCTCGGGGTCCCCGACCTGCAGGCCGATGTTGTCGCCCGCCATGCACTCGGCCGGCGGAAAGACGTCCTCGAGAATCCGGACCAGCTGGGAGATCTTCATGATCGCATCTTATGCCGTCCGACCCAGCCCTGGCCATGCTCCGCGTCGCCGCAACGACCCTCAAGGTCCTGGGCACATTCCCTCCGGTCGGACGCGAGCAGGCGCTATACTCCGACCGTGTCCCTGAGACGACGCACCATCCTCCTTGTGGCCGGCATCCTGATCGGCGTCAATGTCATCATCTACCTGCTCATGTCTTCCCTCCTCATGGGCGATTTCCTCCGGATCGAGCGCGATTTCCTGGAAGCCGACCTTCTCCGGGTCCGGAACGCCTTCGCGAACGTGCACGAGGAGTTGTCCTCCAAGGCCAGCGACTGGGCCATCTGGGACGATGCCTGGCAC
This sequence comes from uncultured bacterium, assembly GCA_964548165.1. Classification (GTDB taxonomy): domain Bacteria; phylum UBA8481; class UBA8481; order UBA8481; family UBA8481; genus CAZJQD01. Next base: position 25,770 of record CAZJQD010000035.1, on the reverse strand, counting down.
TACATGCAGGACCGGGACTCCGCGTTCATCAAGACCAACATCAGCGACGAAACCTTCCGCCACATGCGTATCAGCATCATCGCCTTCTACGACCCCCAGGGCCGACGCCTCTTCGGCGGGGCCTACGATATCGACGCCGAGACGCCCGCGGCCTGGCCACGAGGCCTCGACGAGTGGCTCGCAGGGCACCCGGACATCCTCGGGCATCGCGGCGAGACCTCCACCCTGGTGGGGACGGCCCTGCTTCCGGACGGAGCCCTGCTCCTGTCCTCACGGCCGATCCTCCGGACCAACGGGCACGGCCCGATCCGAGGTTCCATCGTCTTCGGTCGCTTCCTGACGACGAGCGAGAAGCGACGACTCGCGGGCCTGGCGAACCTGGAGGTCGACTTCTACCGGGTCGACGATCCTCACCTTCCCGACGATCTCCGCCCGGATCGCCTCCCGCTTTCAGGCGCCCGGCAAGAGGGAGAGGTTCCCGCCGACGAGCGGCAGATCACCGGCGTGACCACCCTCCTCGACCACGACTCCCGTCCCGCGATCCTGGCCCGCGTGAGGACGGACCGCCCCATCTACGAGCAGGGGCGACGCAGCCTCTGGAGCCTCTTCGCGCTCGTTCTCCTCGTCAACACCGGTTGCGGCGCCGTCATCCTCGTCACGCTCGAACATTCGCTCCTCGGCCGGATCTTCCGCCTCAACAGCGAGATCACGGGCATCGGCGAGCGCGGCCTGGACCGCGATCGCTCACGGGTGAGCGAAGAGGGAGAGGATGAATTGACGGGCCTGGCCCGCTCCATCAATCGGACGCTGGCCGTCCTCGAGGAAACGCAGAGGGATCTCAGCCGCGCGCGGGAGAGCGCCGAGGCCGCCACGCGCGCGAAGTCGACCTTCCTGGCCCACATGAGCCACGAGCTCCGCACGCCCCTGAACGCCGTCATCGGTTCGTCGGACCTCCTCCTGGCCAGCCCGCTCGATGCCGCCCAGGCCGATTATGTCCGGACCATGCGCCAGGGCGCCCGCGACCTGCTCGCGCTCCTCAACGACATCCTCGACTTCTCCAAGATCGAATCCGGGCGACTGGATCTCGAGGACGCGACGTTCAACCTCCACGAGGTCATCCGCTCCGGGCTCGAGCTTCTCGCGCCCTCCGCCGCCGCGCGCCGCATCACGCTCATCCGCGACCTGCCGCCGGATCTGCCACCCGACCTCGTCGGCGATCCCCTGCGCCTCAGGCAGATCCTCCTGAACCTGGTCAGCAACGCGATCAAGTTCACGCCCGAGGGCGGCGAGGTCTCCGTCTCCGTGGCGACCGGGGTCCGCAGCGCGCAGGTGGCGACGGCGGCGGGATCCCCTGCCTCGACGATCGAGCTCATCCTGGCCGTCCGCGACAACGGCCCCGGCATCGACGGGGAGACCCAGCGACGGCTCTTCCAGCCCTTCATCCAGGCGGACAGCTCGGTCGCTCGCCGGCACGGCGGATCAGGCCTGGGCCTGGCGATCGCGCGACGCCTCGCGGAGCTGATGGGAGGAAGCCTGGCCGTCGAGAGCGAGCCGGGACGCGGCGCCACGTTCACCGCGCGCGTCCGTCTCCGGGCGGCGGCGCCGCCCGGCGTCGCCGTCCCCGATCCTCCTGTCGACGCCGGTCCCGCGGAGGCCCGATCCGTCGCGACCGAGTCCCTGTCCGCCCTGTATCCGCTGAAAATTCTCGTCGTGGAGGACCAGGCCGTGAACCGCAAGGTCATCGGCCAGATGCTGGCCCGCCTCGGTTTCGCCCCCTCCTACGCCGAGGATGGGTCGACCGCCGTGCAACTCTGCGCCACCGGCGATTTCGACCTCGTCTTCATGGACCTCAGGCTCCCGGACATGGACGGCGTCGCGGCCTGTCGCCTCATTCGCGCCTCGAAAGCGATCGCCCGCCAGCCGCGAATCATCGCGTTGACGGCCCAGGTCTTCGAAGAGGATCGCAGGCGGACGAGCGAAGCCGGGATGGACGGCTTTCTCGCCAAGCCCGTGAGCCTGCACGAGCTCCAGAAGGCGATCGTCGCGGCCGGTCGCCCGTGAACGTGCCTACGCGGGGGTGAGCCGCACCGAGTAGAACTCGCGCGGCACGTTCCGGATATCCACGAGAGAGCAACCGATCCCGCGCCCGACGAAGAGCTCGGTCCGCCCCCGCGTCGCGCGGCCCTCGCCGAAGCGGCGACCGACGCGGGTATGCGACCACCATAGGGGCGATCCGGGAACGCGGATCTGGCCCCCGTGCACGTGCCCGGCGAGGACGGACGCCGGGGCGTCCTCGGGGAGGTCCAGGAGGATGTCGGGCGAGTGCGAAAGGACGAGGAGGGGGGCGAGCGGCAGGGGGGGCAGGCGCGGCACATCCTTGGCGGGATCGCGCGTTCCCAGGAGCGTCAAGCCGTCGAGGGCGACGATCTCATCCTCGAGGAAGCGAACGCCGAGGCGGTGCTCGAGGGCGGCCAGCCGCCCGGCATAGATGTGGTCGTTGTTCCCGCGCACCGCGAAGATCACCCGCCAGATCGACGCGAGATGCTCGAAGAGCGGCAGGAGGAATCGCCGTTCCTCGCAGTAGTCGCCGCCCAGGAGGAGCAGGTCCGCGGTGGAATCGCTGACGGCCGAGCGAAATTCGTCCAGGGCCTGCTGGTCGCGGATGTGGATGTCGGAGATGAAATCGACGGTGCGCGCCGTCCCCAGGCCCTCGACCGGGAGCTCGACGTCCACGCGGCGGATGGCGCCGCCGCCCCAGGTCACGGGCCGGCCCCGATCACTCCGCGGTCTCCGCCTCCACCCGGCGCATCTCCGACCACGTCACGCCCTCGTGGCGCAGGGACTCGATGCCGAGGAGGATCGTCAGGGCGTAGTTCAGGAGATGCACGATGATGGCATACGCCAGGATGGCGCTGGCGTCGGCGTCCTGGTACGGGAGGAACGCGATCTTGGTGGCCGCGTGCCAGACTCCGAAGAAACCGGGCGCGGCCGGAGCGGCGACGCCGGCGCAGAGCACGCAGTTCATGAAGATGGCGCCATGGAGGCCGAGGAGCGCCCCGAGCGTGGTGGAGCCGCTCGGGAACGCGAGGAGCGTGATCCAGAAGCTCACGCAGACCACGAACCACAGCACCAGGCTCCAGAGGAGCGCGGGCAGGAGCTTGTGGTTCTTCCAGAGGACCTCGAGCCCGTCGAAGCCGGAGCGCAGGGCCTTGCGGACGAACGGGTGGCGGATCCCCAGCACGTCGGTCAGGTAGTGGCTGACGGATCGACCGAACCGGCAGAGGAGGAGGAAGCCGCCGAGCCCGGCGACGACGACGACCGTCGAGATGACCATGAGCTTCTCGCGCGACCAGCGAAAGACCCCGAGATCGTCGCTCCCCTGCCGCACGGCCTCGAACGGCACGTGCGGGAGGACCACGACGAAGAGAATGGCGAGGGCGAGGATATCGAAGAAGCGCTCGACCACGATCGTCGTGAAGACCTCCACGCGGCTCCTCCCCGCCTTCTTCGCGAAGATCAGGGCGCGCGCGACCTCCCCGAGCCGGAGCGGCAGGAGATTGGTGACCATGAACCCGATGTTGACGGCGTCGTACTTGGTGCGGAGGTTGGTGCGGTCGTCAGGGAGGAAATAGCGCCACCGGTGCGCGCGGATGACCAGCGAGAGGACGAGGGGCAGGAGCGAGAGGGAGAGCAGGAGCCAGTTGGCGCGGGCCATGGCGTGGCCGATCGCGCGGGGATCCTCGGAGCGAAACGTCCACCACATCGCCGCGACGGAGACGAGTATCCCGAGCCAGACCTTCCAGTCCGCCCACCAGCGGCGACGCGTCACGAGTGTGCCAGCCGCGCCGCGTAGAGGGCCGCAACGCTCACCGCCAGCCACCCGACGACGGCCAGGGCCAGCCCCCGATCGCGGACGAGGATCGCCTCGGGCTCGCCCGCGCCGCCGCGGCCGGCCAGGAGTTCATACCGGAAGACACCGAAGACGACGACGGGGAGGGTCAGGAGCAGTGGAGGGAACGAAGTCCACCCGGCCGGCGCCTGCCCGAGGATCGCGGCCGTGCGCGAGGCGAAACAGTAGTAGGTGTAGGAGACGACGAGCACGGCGCTGGTGAGAATGCCGAGCCCGCGCAGGTCGGCGGGTTCAGAGTCCTCCCAGCCTTTCCTGAGGCCCGTTCTCCCGGCCTGCAGTTCCGCCTGCCGCTTGCCCAGCGCGAGCCGGACCGCGCCGAAGAACGTGCAGACGATCAGCCACTCCGAGAAGGGCACGCCGATGGCCAGGGCGCCGGCCACGGCGCGCAGGACAAACCCGAGCGCGATGACGATCACGTCGGCGCCGGCCGAATCCCTGAGCGCCACGTTGTAGAAGGCTTGCAGGACGAGATAGGAGGAGAGCACTCCCGTGGCGGCGGCGGGCAGGAAGAGGTTCGAGGCGCCCAGCGCGACCAGGGCCAGGAGGGAGGCAACCGCGAGGGCCGCGCCAGGGCCCAGGCGGCCGGCGGCGAGGGGGCGTAGCCGCTTCAACGGATGCCGTCGGTCAGCCTCGCGATCGTGCACGTCGTTGACGAGATAGACGGCGCTGGAGGCGAGGCAGAAGAGACCGAAGAGTACCGCCGTTCTTGCCGCCAGGATCGCATCGAAGAGGCGGAAGGCGAAGACGAGGGGAACGAAGACGAGGAGGTTCTTGTGCCACTGGCGCAGGCGCAGGGCATCGAACCAGTCGCGTGCGCCACCGGGACCGGGCACGCGGGACTTGTCCTCGTGGTCCAGGCCCGTCACCGCTCCCGGTCTTCCTCGTGGCCTGGGGGCGGAAGTCCTTTGTCCCTTTCCTCGCTGCGAACCATGCCCGCGCGCATGAGCGCCACGATGATGACGAAGAGGATGACCTGCTGAACGAGGAGCATCAGGGCCTCGTGGCGATCCACGTGGGAGAGCAGGGTGGCCGGGATCGCCACGGCGATCGCCACGAGCCAGATGACGCCGACGGCCTGGGTCTGGGTCATGCCGAGGTCAACGAGCCGGTGCGAGAAGTGGTTCTTGTCCGCCTGGAAGATGGGCAGGCCTCTCACGAGCCGGATCACGATCACGGAGAGCGTGTCGAACAAGGGGACGCCCAGGATCAGGATCGGCGTGATGACCGGGAGATGATTGAGCTGGGTGTTCTGGAGATAGATGCCCTGGACCGAGATCGCGGCGAGCGTGAAGCCGATGAGCATGGAGCCGGCGTCGCCGAGGAAGATCCGGGCGCCCGGGAAATTGTGGGGAAGGAATCCCATCACGCCCCCGAAGAGCGCCGACGCCAGGACCAGGACGAACCAGTCGTTCTGCTCGTACGCGACCCAGGCGAAGGCCAGGGAGGCGATCGCGCCCACCCCGGAAGAGAGGCCGTTCATGTTGTCGAGGAGGTTGAAGGCGTTGGTGATCCCGACGATCCAGATGATGGTGAGAATGGTCGTCACCAGGTTCTCGCGGATGAAGATCGCCAGCTTCACCTCGTGCATGATCAGGATGACGGCGCAGAACGCCTGGCCCACGAGCTTCCACTTGGGGGCCACGCCGAAGCGATCGTCCACAACCCCCAGCGCCGTCACCAGGACCGCGCCGATCGCGATGCCGCGAAACGGCGCATAGGAGAGGTCCAGGAGCCCGTAATGGACACCGAGAGCGAGACCGGCGATGAGCCCGAGGAGCACGGAGAGGCCGCCGAGCATCGGCGTGGCGACGGCATGGACCTTCCGGGGATTCGGCTTGTCGACAACTCCCAGGGCGAACGCCAGCGCGCGCGAACCCGGCGTGGTCGCCAGGGTCACCGCGGCGGACACGCCCGCGATCGCCGCGGCGGCCTCCATGAGCGTCACCGGCGTCGGCCGCTCTACAGCTTGACGATGTTGCGCCGCCGGCCCAGCCGCCGCGTGGCGTTGCGGGCGTCGATGACCAGCGGCGTGCGCCGCGCCACCGCGACGATGTCGACGTTGTCGTGGTCCGTGTGGATGATCACGACGGGCGCCTTGCGCGCCGCGGCGGAGTTCAACGCGGTGGACTTGATCCGGCGGCCGTCCAGGACGAACTCGGGAATGTACGGATCATGGTAGATGACCTTGGCCCCCATCTTCACCAGGCGGCGCATGATCTTCTCCGCGGGCGTGTTGCGAGCATCGTCGACGTTCTTCTTGAACGCCACGCCCAGCACCATCACCGTGAGCCCCTTGAGGGGCAGGCCGAGGCGCGTATTCACGAGGCGCGCGGTCTTCTCGACGACGTAATACGGGATGTTCTCGTTGACCTCGGCCGAGAGCGTGATGAAGTTCGTGAAGAAGTCGAACTCCTTGGCCTTCCACGAGAGGTAGAACGGGTCGATGGGGATGCAGTGCCCGCCCACGCCGGGCCCGGGATAGAAGGGCATGTACCCGAACGGCTTGGTGGCCGCCGCGTCGATGACCTCCCAGATGTCGATATCCATGCGGTCCGACAGGAGCATCAGCTCGTTCACGAGCGCGATGTTGACATTGCGGAAGATGTTCTCGAGAAGCTTGGCCATCTCCGCCGTCTCGGGAGACGACACCGGAACCAGGCGGTCGATCACGCCCTCGTACATGGCCGTCACGATCGCGAGGCATCGGGGCGTGAGGCCGGAGATGATCTTCGGGGTGTTCTTCGTCTTGAACTTCTCGTTGCCCGGGTCCACGCGCTCGGGCGAGAACCCCAGGAAGAAATCGCGCCCCGCCTTGAGCTTCTTCTTCTCGAGGATCGGCTTGAGAACCTCGCGCGTCGTCCCCGGGAACGTCGTGGATTCCAGGACAAGGACCTGGCCCTTGCGGACGTACGGGGCCAGGGCCTCGGTCGCGGAGACCACGGGTCCGAGATCGGGTTCCTTGTGCTCGTCCAGGGGCGTCGGCACGCAGATGATGATGCCGTCGCACTCGCGAATGCGCTTCCAATCCGACGTCGCGGAGAGCCGATTCCCCTTGCGAAGCCGCGCCACGGATCCCGGTTCCACGTCGAGGATGATGTCCTCCCCCGCGTTGAGCCGCGTCACCTTGGATCGGGCGTTATCGAAGCCGAGCACGCGGTAGCCCGCCTCGGCAAACTCCACGGCCAGGGGCACCCCGACGTAGCCGAGGCCCACGATGCCAATCCTGGCCTTGCGGGACTTGAAGAGCGCGACGCTCATTGGCGGTAGAACCCGATGACGCGGTCGAGGATGTCGTCCAGCGTATGGATGGGCTTGAGACCGGTGGCGGCCTCGCAGCGGGCCATGTCCGGAACGCGGTGCATCATGTCCTCGAAACCCTCCTCGAACGCCTGCTCGTAGCTGATGAAATCGATGGACGAGCTGCTTCCCGTCCGGGCCTTGACCCGCTCGGCGAGGTCCTTGATCGAGATGCGCTGGGTCGATCCGATGTTGAAGATGCGCCCCTGGGTCTCCGGCTTGTCCGCCAGGGCCAGGACGAAGCGCACGCAATCGGTCACATCGAGGAAGCACCGGGTCTGCTCGCCGCTGCCGTACACGTGGATGGCATGCCCCAAAAGGGCCGCCTTCACGAAACGGGGGATCACCATGCCGTAGCGGCTGGATTGGCGCGGGCCCACGGTGTTGAAGAACCGGCCGATCACGACCGGGAGGCCCTTCTCGCGGTGAAAGGCGAGCCCGAGGAATTCATCGGTGGCCTTGCTGTTCGCATAGCCCCAGCGGCTGATGTGCGTGGAGCCGAGGACGCGATCGTCCTCTTCAGAAAACGGAATCTTCTCGCCCTTGCCGTAAACCTCCGACGTGGAGGCCAGGAAGATCGGGACGCGGTGCTTGAGGCAGGCCTCGAGGACATTCTCGGTGCCGCGCAGGTTGACGCGCAGGGAGTGCAGGGGGTGATCGATGATGTACTTCACGCCCACGGCGGCGGCCATGTGATACACGCGCTCGCATCCCTCGATCGCCTGCTCGATGTCCGACTCCACCAGGACCGATCCGACGATCATGCGAAAACGATCGTGGCGATCCTCGTGCGGCCGAATGTTGATGGCCTTTCCCGTGGAGAGATCGTCGAGCACGATGACCTCGTCACCCCGCTCGATATGGGCATCCACGATGTGGCTCCCGATGAATCCGGCGCCGCCGGTGACCAGGACCTTCATCGCGACGCCCCCACCGGCTGAGGCATGTCCGGCGACGAGGAAGCGCGCGCACCGCCGGCCGCGAACCACTCCGCCGTGAGTCTCAGCCCCGCGTTGAAATCCACGGCGGGCGCGAAACCGATGAGGCGACGGGCGCGGCTGATGTCGGCGAACGAATGCTTGATGTCGCCCGCCCGCTCCGGCCGGAACTCGGGCTCGACCCTGCGCCCGACCACGGGTTCCAGGGCCCTGAGCGCGTCCAGGAGCGAGACCTGGACGCCCCCGGCGATATTCATCGTGACGCCGCTGACCGGGAGCTCCATGGCGCGCACGTTGGCCTCGACCACGTTGGCAACATAGGTGAAGTCCCGGGTCTGCTGGCCGTCGCCGTAGATGATCGGGCGCTGGCCGGCCTGCGACATGGTGATGAACTTGGGGATGACCGCCGCGTACTCCGACGTGGGATCCTGGCGCGGTCCGAAGACGTTGAAATAGCGGAGCGCGACGGCCTTGATGCCATACTGCCGCGCGTAGACGAGCGTGTAGACCTCGGCCGCGAGCTTGGCGGCGGCATAGGGAGAGAGAGGCTCGGCCTTCATCTCCTCGTGCTTGGGAAGCGCGGGGCTCTCCCCGTAGATCGAGGACGAGCTGGCGATCACGAGCTTGCCGCCACCCGAGAGCCGCATGGCCTCCAGGAGCGCCAGCGTGCCCTCGACAATGGAGCGGTGCGTGGCGGCTGGATCGGCCACGGAGCGGGGAACCGAGGGAATCGCGGCCTGGTGGAAGACTCCGTCGACGCCCTGGAGCGCGCGGGCGACAACGGCAGGGTCGGCAACAGAACCTTGCACGAGATCCACGCGCGAGGCGAAGGCGGACATGTTCGCCTCGCGCCCGGTCGAGAAGTCGTCAAGAACGCGGACGGTGTGGCCGTCGGCCAGGAGCCGTTCCGCGATGTGGGAGCCGATGAACCCGGCGCCGCCGGTCACAAGATAATGAGCCACCGATAGGATCCTTTACGCGCCGCGCGCAACTCGCGGCGTCACAGGGCTTCCGCCTGCGCGGTGATCCCCTCACGCCAGCCGACGCGAGGGGCGTAGCCGAGGAGGGATGCGGCCTTGGCGATGGACGCCCCCGTTGCCCGGGCGTCACCCTTCTCGGCCGGCGCAAATACTAGCCTAAACTCGGGGCAGGCAAAAGAGCATACGTGATCGAGCACTTCCTTGAGCGAGACCATGCGGCCACCGCCGACATTGATTACCTCCCCGCCCGCGCCCTCCGCGAACCCCGCCGCGATCGTCGCCTCCACGATGTCGGTGACGAACGTCACGTCCCTCTGCTGGCTGCCGTCCCCGAAGCACGTGAACGTGCCTCCCCTCTTCGCGGCGAGGAGGAGCCGCTGGAAGGCCATGTCGGGACGCTGGCGAGGCCCGTAGACGGTGAAGTAGCGGAGCGCGACGTAATCGAGCCCGTAGGTGCGGCGATAGACTCGCAGGAGATCCTCGCCGACCGCCTTGGTCACACCGTAAGGGGATATGGGCTTTCGCGGCGTCTCCTCCGTCGTTGGAAGGGACTCCGCGTCGCCATACACGGAGGAAGACGAGGCGAAGACCAGGCGCGGCGCGGACGGGCCGCGATCCTTCAGGACCTCCAGGAGCCCCTGGAGCGCGAGCACGTTGCGCTCGGTGTAGACCCGGAACTCCGGGCCCCAGGAGGCCCGGACGCCGGGCTGAGCGGCGAGGTGAAAGATCACCTCCGCATCGGAGACGAGCGAGGCCAGGTCGCTCGTCACCAGGTCGCCTTCGACCAGCCGGAACCCGTCTCGTCCCGAGAGCCTCGCCGCATTCGCTCGCTTCAAGGCCGGATCATAGTAGTCCGTGAAGGCATCGAGCCCCGTGACCATGGCGCCCCGGGACAGCAGGGTCTCGCAGAGGTGCCCACCGATGAATCCCGCGCTGCCAGTCACGAGGCAACGACGACCTTGCAGAGGTCCTGGCCCCGTCACCTCCCGCCTCCCAACGGCCGCGAGCGATACCACTCCAGCGTGCGCCGCAGGCCCTCCTCGAGCGGCACCGTCGGCTCCCACTTCAGGAGCGTGCGGGCACGGGTGATGTCGGGCTTGCGAACCTTCGGATCGTCCTCGGGGAGCGGCTTGAACTCGATGGGGAGATCCACGCCGGCGACCTGCATGGTCGCGCGCGCCAGCTCCAGGAGCGTCTTCTCGTCCGGGTTCCCGATATTGACCGGGCCGATGATCGTCGGGCCCGCGTCGAGTTCCATCAGGCGCCAGAGGCCCTCGATGAGATCCGAGACGTAGCAGAAGGAACGCGTCTGCAGACCGTCGCCGAAGATCGAGAGCGGTTGGGCGCGGAGCACCTGGGCCACGAACGTCGGCACGACGCGGCCATCCCTGAGCCTCATGCGCGGACCATACGTGTTGAAGATCCGCGCGATCCGGGTCTCGATCCCGTGCACGCGCTGGTAGGCCATGACCATCGCCTCGGCAAACCGCTTCGCCTCGTCGTAAACGCCCCGCGGACCGATCGGGTTGACGTTCCCCCAGTAGTCCTCGCGCTGGGGCGATACCAGGGGATCGCCGTAGACCTCGGAGGTGGAGGACAGGAGCAACCGGGCCCGCTTGGCCCGGGCGAGCCCGAGCGCCTTGTGCGTCCCGAGAGCGCCGACCTTGAGGGTCTGGATGGGAAGCTCCTGGTAATCGAGCGGGGAGGCGGGCGACGCCAGGTGATAGATGCGATCCAGCGGCCCCTCGATCGTGATCGTCTCGGTCACGTCGTGCTCGATGAACGTGAAGCGCGGGTGCGACGGCAGGTTGTCGCGCGATCCCGTGATGAAGTTGTCCATGCCCACGACCTCGTCGCCGCGGGACAGGAGGAGGTCCAGGAGATGACTGCCGAGGAAACCGGCACAGCCGGTGACGAGGATGCGCACGGGGATCAGCCGAAGTTGACGCGGTAGAGCTGGATGGCCTCGCGGATCACGTGCTCCGCGTCCAGGCGGCCGCGAATGCTGTCGACCTCGACCTGCTTGTGCTCCAGCGACTTGTAGTCCTCGAAGAAACGCTTCAACTCCTTGACCCGGTGAGGCGGGAGCTGCGAGATGTCGCGGTAGTGGGCGAACTCGGGATCGTCCACGTGGACGGCCACGATCTTGTCGTCTCTCCCCTTCTCGTCCATCATCGTCAGGACCCCGATGGCCCGCGCGCGGACGATGCAGAGCGGCGCGACCTCCTCCTGGCAGAGGACCAGCACATCGAGCGGATCCTCGTCGTCGCAGTAGGTTCGCGGGATGAACCCGTAGTTGGCCGGGTAGTAGACGGCGCTGTGCAGGACGCGATCGAGCATCAGGAGGCCCGTCTGCTTGTGCAACTCGTACTTGTTCTTGCACCCCTTGGGGATCTCGATGATGGCGTAGAAGTGATCCTCGATATCCTTGCCGTAGGAGACATCGTGCCAGGGGTGGAAATAGAGCCCGACGCGCACGCGATCGTTGGCCACGTCCGGGGACGCGGGCCGGCGGTTGAAGGCCACCTTGGCCGGGGCCGCACCGACCTTGCCCCCGGTCGGCCGCGCCGACGGGCGGCCCGGAGCCTTTCGCTTGCCGCCACGCTGAGGTGTAGAGGGCATAAGTCAGGCACTATAAGGACATCCGCCCCTCCTGTCCAGATGCGGGGGGCGGCGCTGGCAGAGGGGATTTGAATTTGGATTTCCGGATTTCGGCTGTATCGTGGCCGCCCATGAAACGTCGATTGATCATCGGGTTCCAGGTCTTCGTCGCCGTCGCCATCCTCTTCGTCCTCGTGAAGCAGATCGACCCGGCCCAACTGCGCGAGGCCCTCCATACCGCCCGTCCCCTCCCCATGACGATCGCGTTTCTCCTGCTGATCCCCGGGCTGTTCATGCGCTCGTGGCGCCTCCAGGTCATCTGCAATTACAACGCGAAGCGGCGCATGACCGCCTGGCAGGCCTTCGTCGTCACGCTCGTCGGGAGCGCGCTCAACCTCATCATGCCCGGGTCGGTCGGCGAGGTCGTGCGCGCGTACTACGCCTACCTCTACACCGGCGACAAAAACGGCATGCTCGTCGCCTCGATCCTCGACAAGTTCGCAGCCCTCGTCGCGCTCTTCGCGATTGGCACCGTCGCCTGCTTCCTCGCGGGCCTGGCAAGCTACGGCATTCCGGTCGGCGTGATCTTTCTTGTGCTCACGCTCATCTTCTTCGAGGAACGCACGATCCCCTGGAAGCTCGTGGAGTGGATGCTCAACAAGGTGCTCAAGGCCGGCTTCTCCGCGGAACGGATGAAGGTCATCTGGAAGCTCCCGCTCACCCTGCGCGCCCTCGTCCTGGGGCAGTCGCTGGCCGGCTGGCTCCTCACCTACATCACCTTCTACGGGATCATCCTCTCGTTCACCTCGAACATGACCTTCGCGAACGTGCTCCTCGTGGGCCCCATCATCAACCTCATGCCGTTCGTTCCCGTCAGCGTCGCGGGACTGGGCATCCAGGAAGGCGGCATCACCTGGTTTCTCTCGGAGTGGTACCACATCCCGACGACGACGGGCACGCTCATCGCGTTCGTCTTCCGTTTCGCCATGAGCATCGTGGCCGGGGTCTGGGGCCTCTACTTCCTCTTCAAGATGCGCAAGATGGTGGCCCCGACCAACGACGAGGTGTCAGCCAGATAGCCTGACGAGGATGACCCAGCCGCGATCCGGCAGGCTCAGCTCCAGCCCGCCCGGTCCCGCGGACACCGTCCTCGCGCCCTGAGTCCTGACACGCCCTCGGACGGCAGACATCCCCGCTACCTCGCCGCGATCCGTGATCGCGGCATCACTGACGACGGCCCAGGTCGATCCCGCCTCCGCGGGGACCCGCACCGTCGCGGCAACGCCCGATGATCCGGGAACCAGGGAGGGAACACGGAAGGCCGCGATCAGGCGATCCGTTGCGTCGGAGCGCTCGAAGGCCACCACGCCCGCCGTGTCGTCGGCAAGGAGAAACCGCGCGCGGCCGGTTCGAAGCGCGGGCCAGGTGTTGCGCACGGCGATGAGACGCTTGTAGGTCTCCAGGAGATCCGGTCGCACGCGGTAGGCGGGATTGTCGTAGGGCATCAGGTCCGGCCACCACATCGGCAGGCGGTTCATCGGATCGTCCGCGCCGTACATGCCCAGCTCATCGCCGTAGTAGATGAGCGGAGCACCGAGCCAGGTCATCTGGAACGCGGCCGCCTGCTTCAGGACCTCGTAATCGGCCTCCGTCGGCGGCTCCGGCGAATAGTGCGGGTTGTCGTCCTGGATCCGGCCGCGCTTCCATCCCGCTCGGTTGTGGATGGCCGACGCGATGCGGTCGACGTCATGGCTCCCGAGAAGATTCTGCAGGACGTAGTTCACCTGCGGCGGGTACCACGACAACAGCTCCTCGAAGCTTCGCGCGAACTCCGTCGGCCGGATCGCCGGCGTCGCGCCGCCCGGGAGGAAGAACGCATGGACGCGCTTGAGAAACTCGTAGTTCATCACGGCGTCGTGGTGGTCGCCGCGCAGGCGATTCGCCGCGTTGTCCCAGATCTCGCCCACGATGTAGGCGTCCGGGTTGACGCCCTTCACGGTCGACCGGAAGTCGCGCCAGAACCGCTCGTGCACGTTCTCGGGAACGTCGAGCCTCCAGCCGTCGATGCCGTCCGCGGGGCGGCCGTCGCCGTTCGGATCCAGCCAGCGCCGCGTGACATCGAGGATGTGCTCGCGGATGCCGGCCTTGAGTCCCCGCTCGTTCTCCGCGAACTCCGGGAGCCCGGCGTACCCGGCCCATCCCTCGTACCGGAACGGCACCTGGTCCGGGGTCGTCGTCTCGACGTTCCACTCCTTCACGTCGAACCAGTCGCGGTAGGGCGAGGCCTGCTGGTTACGGATGATGTCCCGGAAGGCCCAGAACTCGGTGCCCGAGTGGTTGAAGACGCCGTCCAGGATCACGCGGAACCCGCGCCGATGAGCCTCTCTCAGGAACGAGAGGAAGAGGCTGTCGGTGGCCGTGAAATGCCAGGTCCGCGAGTCCGAGGTCTCGGTCGCCTGGGCGACCGCGATGTCTCCGCGCGTTCCGAAGTTGTCGTCGATGTGGCGGTAGTCGGACGTGTTGTACTTGTGGTGCCCCGGCGCCTCGAACATGGGGTTGAGGTAGAGCCCGGTCACGCCCAGGTCCTCGAGGTAGTCGAGGGACTCGAAGAGTCCCCGGAGATCGCCGCCATACTCGCGGTGCCAGATGCCGTCGCCGCCGTAGTAACTGCGCGACTCCCCTGCCGTCCACGGGCGGAACCAGTCCCAGCGCCACGGCGTGGCGCTGTCCTTGTCGTTGGCGGGATCGGCGTTACGCCAGCGATCCAGCATGATCTGGTACCAGACGACGTGCTTGGCCCAGTCCGGCGTCGGGAACGTCAGCTCGACCTCGGACCGGAACCACGGGACGGTCGCGGGACGCCGCGCCTGGAACTTTCCCCCTGCCGCGCCGGCGGTCAGCCATCCCGTGCTGCTGCCGTCGACCACCTCGAACGCATACTCCAGCGTCTTCTGGCCGGCCGCGATCGGCAGGTACGCGCTGTACCAGTCGAAGCCGTCCCGGGTCACGACCCGGTCCATGGGAATCCGCCTCGTGGTGCGCCCGGCCCGCACGAGGAGCGTCGCGGCCTGGAGGTCGCCGGCAAGGGCGCGCAGGCGCACATCGGCGAGATCCCGGGCAAAGACGACGACCTGGTTCCGATCCGCCGGATCATGCTTCAAGGCCGCCGCCAGGATCGCGTTCGGCTGGGCGACGCCAAAGTCGCTCCCCTGCTCACCCGCGATGATGCCGCTGTTCGTGCCGCCGAAACCGTCAGGGATCGAGAGCGACGGATCGGAGAGCGGATCGGACACCCAGTGCGTCCCCGCCGCGCCCGCGTCGACCACGAACTTGTACTGGTAGCGCCCGGGCGGCAGGTCAGAGACAAGCTCCCAGGAACCGTCGCCCTGTCGCGCGAGCGGATGCGCGGTCGCGCTCCACTCGTTGAAGGACCCGGCCACCGAGACGCCCCTGACGGACGCGCCGGTCGCGCCGCCCGGCAGGGACGCTCGCGCCGGCTCGAAGCGAAAGACCGCCGCGGTGGAGGGCCTGACCTCCAGCGACCGCGCCCGCGGATCGACGCTGAGCTCCACCCGGCCGCTCCGCCCCACCGTCACCGTCACGGGTTTTCCTCGAGGCGCGAGCCTCGCACGGGTCACGAGGTCGGCGGGAGCCGTGACCGCGCGGGCCGCTCCGAGCAGGGAACGCGTGTCGAAATTCTCGAGCAGGCGAACCGATAGTCGCTGGCCCGCGCGCCCGGTCAAAACGGTACGGAAGATGCCGTCCGCATTCCGCGCGAGGAGCCGGGGAAATCCAGCGCCCACGACGGCCGCGAAGGAAGCCTGCACATCGAGCCGCACGGTCTCCGGCTGGGCGGCCTCCTCGCGCGCGGTCGCGCCGTCATCGACGGTCAGCGTCAGGCGGTAGAGCCCCGCCCGCGCGGGCCTCACCGCGAGCTCCGGGGTCGCCGTGCGCGCCGGGAGACCCGGCAGTCGAAACTCGTCGCCCGGATCCTGCATCCATGTCCAGCCGCGCACCGTTCGGCCGGGCACGACGATCGACCCCGCTCCGTCGAGCCGGATCGTGCGGCCCACCAGCGGCTCGCCGTCGACGGCGATCAGCGCCACGCTCTGCCTCGCCGGAACCGGCGTCACGGTCCAGGTCTCGCGCGCGAGATCCAGAACGACGGCGTAGAAGCCCGGCGCCGGGATCGCAAGGACAAGGTCGGTGCCCGGCTGTTCCAGCCGGCCGCTGGCGCCCAGCCCCCGGTGCACATTCCAGCCACCGTCCATCACGAACTTGAACTTGTCCGTTCCCGCGCGAAAGAACCGCACGAGCTCCCACGCGTTCTGCCGATCGACCTTATGCATCTCGAACGCCCGGTCGCGCGTGTTCCAGTTGTTGAGCGTCCCGGCCAGGGCCACCGACTGGTAGGTCGTCCCGGCCTGCTCGGCGGGGTTCTCGCGGGAGGTCGCCGGGTTATCCACGGCGTGCGCTTCAACGCCAGCAGGCGCTGCGGCACCGGGAGTAGCGTGTGAAGCCTCCGCCGCGACCACGGGCGGCGCCACGAATCGTGCGGCGGTGCCCTTGCCGACGAGCGCGGCGGAGTGCGCGCCGAGCGTCAGCGTCATCTGCCCGCCGCTGACGCGCACCGTCGCTCCGCTCATCAGGTCGACGTAGTAGCCGTCGACCATCTCCGGCGCGACGCTCAGGGTCATCTCCGTCGGCGCGCTCCCCCGGTTGAATGCGGCCACGATGCGGTCGCAGAGATGGGCGCGGACGAACGCGTAGCGATCGCGCTCCGCCAGGATCGTCCGGCGACTGCCGTGCCGCAGCGCCGGGTGCGCGTGGCGGACGGCGGCGGCGGCCTTCCAATTCTCCAGTACATCGCGCTCGCCGTCCGAGAGAGCCTCGCCGAACCGCATCATCCGCCGGTTGTCCGGATCCGCGGCGCCGCTCATCCCGAATTCGTCGCCGTAATAGAGCATCGGCGCGCCGTCGATCGAGAGGAGGAAGGTCTGGGCGAGCTTGAGGCGGGCGTAGCGCGATACGTCGTCGACGCGGGGAGGCCGCGTCCAGCCCAGTTCTTCTTCATCGGGTTCCTGGGCGTCCGGGAGATCGCCGTCGGCGTAGGCCATGAACCGCGACTTGTCGTGGTTGCCCACCAGCGGCGACATCACGGTCTCCTTGCCGTAGACGCGCTCGGAAGCGCCCAGCGCCGCGTCCAGTTCCTCGAGCCCCGCGTTCTCGCGCGCGAACGCGGCCATGATGACGTCATAGAGCGGGAAGTCGAACTGCCCGTCGAGCATGTTCGGTCCCACGAAGCTCATGATCCCATGGCGATCCATGAAGGTCTCGCCGACCATGTAGAGCCTGCGGTCGCGCTCCAGCTCGATGCGCTCGCGTAGCCCCTCCCGGAACCGCCGCCAGAACCGGGGCGGCACGTGCTTGACCGCGTCCAGGCGGAAGCCATCCAGCTCCAGCGTCCGCGCCCACCACGCCGCGTTCTCGATCATGGCCTCGGCCGCCGCCGGGTTATCGAGATTCAAGTCCGGGAGAAAGGGCTCGAACCAGGTCGTGTAGGAATGTTCGTCCCAGCGGCGGAGGTTCCGCGAGCCGTCCGGCAGGGTGAGCGACGAGAACCACTCCGGGTGCTGGACGTAGTAGGGGTGCGACTCGTGCACGTGGTTCAGGACGGCGTCGGCGAGGAGCCGGAGGCCCGAGTCGTGCGCATCGGCGCTGAGGCCCTGGAGCTCGGCGAGCGTGCCGAACCGGGGCTCGGGTTGGGTTGGCGAGATGGGCCAGTAGCCGTGGTAACCGGAGTAGACGCGGTGAGGAGGCAGGTACTCTCGGTAGGGAATGTTCGGGTTCGCGTTCAAGGGCGCGAGCCAGAGCACGTTCACGCCGAGCGACGTGAAGTAGCCGTCGCGAATCTTCTGGCGGATCCCGGCCCAGTCGCCGCCCTGCCAGTTCGCCGGCGGCAGGATCTCGGGATGCACGATCGGCCTGTCATTGGACGGATCGCCATTGAGAAAGCGATCGGTCATCGGGAAATAGATGACGGCGTCCTGCCAGAGGAAGGAGGAATCAGGAACGGGCTGGAACCTGGCGACGTTCGAGAAGCGGGGCCCCTCGTCCGCGGCCGCCACGCGCACCCACTCGCCGGGACCCACCCCGGCCACGTCGACGAGGATGCCGTCCGCGCGCCGCCCCCACGCGAGCGGCTCGGTCATGCCGTCCTTCCTCTGCACGATCGCGGAGACGGTCGTGAGCGGCCCGCTCGGGGCGACCACGCCGAGGCTTGCGGATCCGCGCACGACCGAGTCGAGATAGAGATGAGGCGCCACGCCGCCGGTCGGACCGGTGATCACCAGCATCGAGTTGAAGCCGCCGAAGCCGTCCGGCATCTTGTTCTCGTTGGCCGGATCCGCGATCCAGTTCCCGTCGACGACGAACTTGTAGGCGTAGGTGCCCGGATCGATCCAGAGCTCGGCGGTGTAGACCCCGTCCCCGTCGGGGTCGGCGAGGATGGTGCGATCCTGGCTCCACCCGTTGAAGGCCCCGGCCACGACAGCGCGCTGGGGCTTCGTCGCCGGGCGGAACGTGAACGCCACCTTCTGCCGACGGCCCGCCGCCACGGTCAGGTGACCGACCAGGCGCGCGCGTTCCCCGTGACAGACCCTGCCGTCCACGACGAGCGGCACGTCATGGAGCCCCGGGCGATCCCCGGCAATGCGCAGATCGACGCGCAACGTGGCCGCGTCCACGGACGAGCTCCACGCCTCCCCCGGCGCCACGCTCAGGCGCCAGCACGTGTCGGGAAGCTCGAAGAATCGCGAGAGATCGATCGTGAAGGTCTCCCCGGCGGTCACGTGCTGAACGGGTATGGGTCCGAGGAAGGGCGAAGAGGCCTGGACGGGAAAGACGACGGCGAGGACGAGGAGAAGAGCGGCCAGGACATGGGCGGCTCGGGGTCGAGCGGTCATGGCAAAAGACGATACGCGAGACCGCCGTCACGGGCCAGCCTTACCGTACCCCTTGAACCCCGAAGAATTGTCCGCAGATGACACAGATTGACGCAGATTTAGGAACTGGTCTCGATCCGGACCTGACTTCAAAATTGGGTGCATTTTCTCACGGGGTTGTGCCTTCCGCATTTTTCATCTGCTCTGACTCAGGACACGTAATTCAATCTGCGGAATCTGCGAAATCTGCGGATTGAATCCTCAGGGATTCGAAGCGAACCCTACCGGTTCACGAGCCTCGTCATCTCGCTGAGAACGCTCGGCTCCAGCGTGAGCACGCGGCGGGCGCCGACGTAGCGGTTCTGGTAGTAGCGCTTGGAGAGCGGCGTGATGGTGACTTCGCCCGTGCCGCTCGAGGCGTGGATGAACTCGCCCCCGCCGAGATAGATCCCGACGTGGCTGGCGCCGCGGGCGTAGGTGCTGAAGAAGACGAGGTCGCCGGGCATGAGCGCGTCGTCCGCGACTTCCTCGCCCACGCGGATCTGGTTCTTGGCCTGGCGCGGCACGCTGAACCCGGCGCGGGCGAAGAGGTGCTGGATGAATCCCGAGCAGTCGAAGCCGTCCGAAGACGTCCCTCCCCACCGGTACGGCACGCCGAGGTAGCCTTTCGCCGCCTCGATGATCGCCTCCGCCTGGGAATCGATCCGCTCGTCGGCGTCCGCGAAGAAGCGAGCTACCGCATCCGACGGCGCCGCGACGAGCGGCGCATTTTGCACCGCGCGATCCTCCTCGACCACCCACGACCGCATGAACTCCAGCGGACCGAAACGCGCCACGAGGAAGGGCCAGATCGTCTGCGCCTCCGCCTCGGCCTCCGCCCGCGTCGCGAAGGGGCCGACGCGCACGCGCTTGAAGCCCTCGTCCTCGCTGAAGTAGGAGTTGTATCCGGCATCCTCCAGGGCCTCCTGGACGAACTCGGCCCGTTGCACCTCGCGGAACGCCCCGATCTGAACGCCATAGCGCGCGGCCTGGGCAGGGATGGCCGCAGAGAGGAGAAGCGCGATGACCAGGAGACGACGCATCAATTATTCCTTCGGCGGAATTGCGAGAGAACTGTAGGCGTCCCCGACCCGGGGGTCAGTGAAAGGCGGCCGTATCTTGGACGGACGTCACCTGCTCAGGAAGAACGAGTTCCGGTCCATTGCCCGGCGGATTTTCCGCCTGGATCGCCGGGGTATCCCACGGGCTGGGATAACGCGGCTCGCGATACTCCTGCTTCGGCAACTCCTCGGCGATGACGCGATTGTGGTGCGGGCGCCCGCCCTGCCCCGGCCATCGGCCGGTCCAGAGCCGGATGCCGCCGAAGACGAGGGCCCAGAAGCAGAAGAGGAAGATCCCCGCCTTCGTGACCCGGTAGTAGGTGCTGTGAACCGTGATCCCGTCGAAGAGCGACGGACCGCTCTCGGCGCGGACGGTCGCGAAGCGATCGCCGAAGGGCCGCCACGTTCCGCTCGACTCGTCGAGCCAGCCATCGACTTGCGGGTCACTTGTCAGGGTGCGATCGCGGATCCAACCCCGGATCCGTTCCTCGGTGAACGGCCCGTGTTCCTCTCCACCCACGCGGATTCGATAGCGTCGTTCGCTCATCGCGCGACCTTCAGGCGACAACGCTCGGGACAGCCGAACCGACGCGCGTGGCCGTTCAGCCCTTCAGCTTTTTTCTCAGGAGCGCGATCACATCTCCCGGAAGATCAGCGACGTCGATCCCGGCGGCGTTCAAGGCCGCTCGCTTCTCCGCCGCCGTGCCCTTGCCGCCGGCGATGATGGCGCCCGCGTGGCCCATGCGCTTTCCCGGGGGCGCGGTGCGACCGGCGATGAACCCGACCACGGGCTTGGGGTAGCCCTTGGCGACGAGCGTGGCGGCCGCTTCTTCATCCGACCCGCCGATCTCGCCGATGAGCACGACGGCCTCGGTCTCCGCGTCGTTGCGGAAGAGCTCGAGCGCGTCGACGAAGCGGGTTCCGGGGAGCGGATCGCCGCCGATCCCGATCGCCGTGGTCTGCCCGAGCCCGGACTCCGTCAGGGCCCAGACGACCTCGTAGGTCAGGGTGCCGGAGCGGGAGATGACGCCGACACGGCCGGGCTGGTGGATATGGGCGGGCATGATCCCGACCTTGCACTTGGCGCCCGGCGAGATGACGCCGGGGCAGTTGGGCCCCAGGATCCGGACGCTGGGCGGCACCTGGGCGTGAACGCGCATCATATCCAGGGCGGGTATGCCCTCGGTGATGGCGACGACGAGCGGAATGCCCGCCGCGGCGGCCTCGAGAATGGCGTCCGGCGCGAATCCGGCCGGCACGTAGATGACGGTGGCGTTCGCCCCGGTCGCGTCCACGGCCTCGGCCACGGTCGAGAAGATGGGAACACCGAGGTGCGTGGTGCCGCCCTTGCCGGGAGTGACGCCGCCGACGATCTTGGTGCCGTACTCCAGCATGCGCTGGGCATGGTAGGAGCCCTCGGAGCCGGTGAGGCCCTGGACGATAAGCCGGGTCTGTGCGTTGACAAGGACGCTCATGAGGCGGCACCCAGACGCGTCTGTCCCAGGCTCGTCAAGCCCGCCGGGGTCTGCTCGACGGCCTTCTGCGCGGCCTCGTTCAGGCTGACGCCCGTGACGAATCCGGCCTCCTCGAGGAGCTTTCGGCCCTCGGCCTCGTTGGTGCCCGTCAACCGGATCGTGATGGGCACCTTGATCCCGAGCTCGTTGCGCGCATCGACGATGCCGCGAGCGACCTCGTCGCAACGGACGATGCCTCCGAAGATGTTCACGAAGATTCCTTTCACGTGCGGATCCGCCAGGATGATCCGGAGAGCCTCGACCACGCGCTCGCGCTTGGCGCCGCCGCCGATGTCGAGGAAGTTGGCGGGCTGGCCGCCAAAGTGCTTGAGGATGTCCATGGTCGCCATCGCGAGCCCGGCGCCGTTCACCATGCACCCGATGGTTCCGTCGAGCTTCACGTAGGAGAGATCGGCGATGCGCGCGGCCCGCTCGGCAGGCTCCTCCTCATCCTCGTCGCGGAGCGCCTCCAGCTCGGGGTTCCGAAAGAGCGCCGAGTCGTCGAAGGTGACCTTGGCGTCCGCGGCCACGACGCGGCCGTCAGCGAGCACGGCGAGCGGATTGACCTCGACGAGCGAGCAGTCCTTCTGAAGAAAGAGCTTCGCGAGCGCGGCGAGGACCTTGGCGCCCGCCGACGCGCGCTTGCCGCCGTCGGGACCCTGCCCGAGCCCCAGCCGGTACGCGAGGGCGCGCGCCTGCCAGCCGGCAAGACCGGCCAACGGGTGCAGGGACTCGCGCAGGATGGCCTGGGGGTCGCGCGCCGCGACCTCCTCGATGTCCATCCCGCCCGATCGCGAGACCATGAGGACGGGTCGTCCGCTGACGCGATCCAGGGTGATGGCCGCATACAGTTCCTGCTCGATCGCGACGGCCTCCTCCACGAGCACCTTTTTAACGACCCGCCCCTCGGGACCCGTCTGGTGCGTAACGAGCGTCATGCCGAGGATGGCGCCGGCCGCGGCCTTCACCTCGTCCTCGGTGGTCGCCAGCTTGATGCCGCCGCCCTTGCCGCGACCACCGGCGTGAATCTGCGCCTTGATCGCCACCTTGCCGCTCCCGGCGGCGCGCCACGCGGCCACGGCCTCATCGACCGTCGCCGCAACTTGACCTCTGGGCGTGGGGGCCCCCGCGAGACGCAGGAGATCCTTCGCTTGGTATTCGTGAATTTTCATCGGGCGGGAGAGTGTGCCAGAGGGACACGAGGCGTGTCAAATGCGCGGCCACCTGTATCGCGCATTGAGCGTTGCGGTCTCCGGACGCGGCGCGTTATAGTCGCGGACTATTCTTTTCGGAGGTGACCGTCATGGCAGATGTCAGTTCGAGTGCGGCTAAGGAGCACGTGTTGAAGGGCGCTAAGGAGATCCAGCGGGTCAGCGGGGACGCCGTGACCGCGGCGCGCGACGCCGCCCACCAGTTCCTCCAGCGCGTCGGCCAGGTCGCGGCGGAGTCGGCCAACCAGGCCGGCCGTAAGACGATCATGGATTCCGACATCGCCTTCGCTGTCCGCTCGCTCAACCTGGGCGGCTCCACGGCGCCGTCCGGCACAGACTCGCCCCAGGCCTAGCCACGAACCGGGGAACGACCACCGGGTCGTTCCCCGGGTTTCGGGCCCTACATCTCTTTGACCGCTACTTGCGCCGCTACTTCCGGCGTAACCAGCCCAGTCGCCAGAAGAGCGAACCCAGGGCCAGGGCCAGCGCGGCCATGAAGCCGAGCACGGCGTAGTACGCCCACGGGATCTCCAGCTCGGGCATGTAGTGGAAGTTCATCCCGTAGATGCCGGTAATGAGCGTCAGGGGCATGATGATGGTCGCCATCGTCGTCAGGAAGCTGGCGATGTCGTTCGTGCGGCGCACCGAGTCGGCCTGCAGGGACGCCAGCACTCCATCCAGGAGATCGCGCGAGGAATCGACGGCGGCCCGGAGCGACACGGCGTTGTGCATCATCTCGTTGTAGAAGAGCCGGGACTCCTCGCTGACAAACCGGCTTCGCTTCGTCGCCAGGAGCATCAGGACGAGGTAGAGACACGAGGTCAGCTTCTTGAGAACCAGGATGTTGTGGCCCGCCACCGCCGTGTCCGCGACCGCGTCCTTCTCGCCCCGCATCATCGCCTCCTCCAGGCCGTCGAGGTAGTTGTCGTTGGCGAGGTTCAGGAGGCCGTAGTCGTAGAGGCACCGCTGGAGAAAGAGGAAGACGAGGAAGCTCTGGGTCTTGCCCCAGTGAGCGAAGCTCTCGCGGCTCTGCTCGCGCACGTGGTCCACGACGGCCATGGGGTCGTGATGGAAAGTCAGGACCCAGTTGCGCCCCAGGACCATGAGGAGCCGATCGTAATCGAGCGACTCGATGCCGCGGGACGTGTCCAGGTACCGGCCGGGGTCGGGGATCTCGTAGAGCTGGAACGCCAGGCACTCGGCATGCTCGTGGATGCGCGG
This sequence comes from uncultured bacterium, assembly GCA_964548165.1. Lineage (GTDB taxonomy): Bacteria > UBA8481 > UBA8481 > UBA8481 > UBA8481 > CAZJQD01. The sequence goes on along the minus strand of CAZJQD010000035.1, from coordinate 2,054 downwards.
CAGGACCTCCGGCGCCTCGACGTCATGCTCCAGCTCCAGATCGATGCCCAGTGACCGCAGGAGTTCCTTGAGGGGCTCGATCTGCTTCCCCTGGAGATCGATCCAGTAGAACGCCTCGGTCTCCCGGGCAAGCTCCGGCAGGAGTTCTGGCTGGAAGGGCTCGACCACTTTCGTGCGCGTATCAAAACCGAGCGCGGTGATGAGGGTCCCCGTCGTCATCAGGACCCGGAGTATATGGTTCGCTCTCGTCGCGTAAAGCGGCGCCGAACCTGAATCCCCGGAGAAGACCTAACCGCCCGCTCCCTTCGGTCGCTTGAGACGCCGAGGACGCAGAGTGGAACCAGAATGGAAAGCACGTTCGGTGGCCCGGATTAATGAGGGTGGCGCACCGGGTGGGTGATACTACCGATACGAATGATTATTCCGTCAACTCGTCCTCACTGCGTTTCTCTGCGTCCTCTGCGTCTCGGCGGTAAATGTTCTTCGGGGTTAGTGGGCAAAGACAACCCCTTGCGGGGCCTACCAGCCGCCATTAGTATGCAGTTTCCATGAACCAGCTCCTCGCCTTCTACCAGTCCACCATCGGCAAGAAGATCCTCATGGCCCTCACCGGCCTCGCGCTCTTCGGTTTCCTTGCCGGACACCTGGCCGGCAACTTCCTCGTCTTCCAGGGCGCCGACGCCTTCAACGCCTACGCCGCCTTTCTCAAGTCCAAGCCCGGCCCCCTCTGGGTCGCCCGCCTCGGGCTCCTCGCCTGCCTCGGCGTCCACGTCCTGATGTCCGTACAACTCGCAATGACCAGCTGGAGCGCGCGGCCGCAGGGCTACGCCGGCCAGCAGTTCACGGCCGCCGACTACGCCTCGCGCACCATGCGCTGGACGGGTCCCCTCGTTGGGCTCTTCGTCCTCTATCATCTCGCCCACTACACGCTCCACCTCACCAACCCCGAGTTCGCGGTTCTCCAGACCGCCGACAACCACCACGACGCCTACCGCATGGTCATCGCCGGCTTCTCCTCGCCCCTCGTCGCCGGGCTCTACATGGCCGCCATGGCCCTGCTCTCGTTCCACCTCTTTCACGGGCTCTGGAGCCTCTTCCAGACCCTGGGACTCAATCACCCCGCCTACAACGCGGCGCGTCGCTACGCCGCGGCCGCCATCGCCCTCGGAATCGGGATCGGATTCCTCTCGATCCCGCTGGCCGTTCTCACGGGAGTCGTCCGATGACCAAGCTCGTTTCCCACTGCCCCACCGGCCCCATCGAGACCGCCTGGGAGCGGCGCAAGTTCGAGATGAAGCTCGTGAACCCGGCCAACCGCCGCAAGTACACGGTCATCGTCGTCGGCTCCGGGCTCGCCGGCGCCGCCGCCGCCGCCTCCCTCGGCGAGCTCGGCTACAACGTCCACTGCTTCTGCTACCAGGACTCGCCGCGCCGCGCCCACTCCATCGCCGCGCAGGGCGGCATCAACGCCGCCAAGAACTACCGCAACGACGGCGACAGCGTCTACCGGCTCTTCTACGACACGGTGAAGGGCGGCGACTTCCGCGCCCGCGAGTACAACGTCTACCGCCTCGCCGAGCTCTCCGTGAAGATCATCGACCAGTGCGTGGCCCAGGGCGTGCCGTTCGCGCGCGAGTACGGCGGACTCCTCGACAACCGCTCCTTCGGCGGCGCCCAGGTCTCGCGCACCTTCTACGCCCGCGGCCAGACGGGCCAACAGCTCCTCCTCGGCGCCTACTCCACGCTCTGCCGCCAGGTCGGCGCCGGCACGGTCACGATGTTCCCCCGGACCGAGATGCTCGACGTCGTCGTCGTCGACGGCAAGGCCCGCGGCATCGTAGTCCGGGACATGGTGAACGGGAAGATTGCCACCTACACCGCCGACGCGGTCGTCCTCTGCACCGGCGGCTACGGCAACGTCTTCTACCTCTCCACGAACGCCAAGGGCTGTAACGCCACCGCGGCGTGGCGCGCCTACCGCCGCGGCGCCGCCTTCGCCAACCCCTGCTACACGCAGATCCACCCGACCTGCATCCCGGTGAGCGGCGACTACC
>CAZJQD010000034.1:0-33724 GCA_964548165.1 uncultured bacterium | reverse complement strand
GCCGCCGGCGGCCACGCCTTCACGGGAGAGGCCGGGAGCCCCGTCGCCTCCTGGAAATCGGCGGGCGCGTTGCCGTAGTAGTGGCTGGAGACCTGCGCGAAGTTGAGGTGGAGATCGCTCGACCGAAAGCCCGGGACTACCTCCGCCAGCGCGCGCGTGGTCGCGGCGACCTCGCGCTCGTTCTGCGACGTCAACGTCATCCCGGCCGCCGCCTGGACGCCGGGAAGCGATCTCAGGATCCGCAGGGACTCCGCGGCCCGCGCAAACGATCCCGCGACGCCGCGCATCGTGTCGTGGAGCTCGGGCGGCCCGTCGATGGAGACCGTGACGACAAGGCGCGATCCCCGCGCCCGCCTCGCCAGCTCCGGGAGCCGACCCGGGAACGAACCGTTCGTTGGAAAGTGCACGACGAGGGGGCGATGACGGGCGATGACGGCGTCGAGAAGGACGGGGAAGTCCGGGCGCACGAGCGGTTCGCCGCCGGTGAGATCGACCCAGAGAAAGCGTGGCGCCTTCGCGAGGATCGTGTCCCACTCGTCGAAGGTCAGCTCGCCCTCCGGCCGCCGTTCCCAGATGTGACAGAACCCGCAGCGAAGATTGCAGACGTAGGTGAGGCAAAGGGTGGCCTTCCAGGGAAGAGTCGTTCTCGGAGGTGTACCCATCAGCGGATCTCCAGGGACTCGCAGTGGCGGAGCCCGAGATGCCAGGGGAGAAGCGTCGCGAGGACGGTCCAGCCGAGCAGGACGAGAGCCGGCGCGACGAACATGAGCGGTGTCAGGGATTCGCCCAGGAACTGCCAGCGGCCTCGCGCCATGAGCACCGTGGCAACCGCGAGTACCGTGCCGCCGACGTAGGTGATCCCGACACCCATGAAGAGGATGCCTGCCGGGGTCATGCCGATCTGGGCCGGGTCGCGCAGATCGAAGCGGGGGGCGAGCGCGCCGAGGCCGACTCCCAGCAGGGTGACGGCGCCCGACATCAGCGCCACGAGGAGCACGGCGGCGACGGCAAAGGCCGTCGACGTTCCGAGCGCGTGGTTCGCGAGGACCGTGATGAGCTCGGCCAGGAGAAGCAGGGGAAGCAGGCTGACGGCGGCCTTGGCGCGGAGCACGTGGCGCATGGGGAACGGCGAGGATCGGACGAGCCAGATGGCGCGACCTTCCAGCGAGAGCGCGGCGAAAACGAAGCGGTTCGAGACGGCCACGAGGACGAAGCCGGCCATGGCGAGGTTCACGAGCGAGAGGACGTCGCGGAGCCAGAGGCTCCCGACCTCGCCCTGCATCTGCCGGAAGTTGAAGACGTAGATGACGACGAGCGCGAGGAGGATGATGAGCTGGGACCATTGGGAGGGATCGCGGACGAAGAGCCGGAGGTCCTTCGTGGCAACGAGGGCCAGCGGGGGTGGCAGGGCCGACGTCATGAGCGCCGCGAAGTCGCGGCCCGGCGCCGATCGTCGCTGGTCGCGCTCCACGAGGAACCGCTCCAAGCCTTCCGCGTGGAAGCCCCGGGCGGCCAGCCACGCGACGAGCGCGGCGGCGAGCGCGGCGACCGCGACGGCGCCGGCCGCTCCGGCATCCGCGTCGACGCTGGCGCGTGCCGCCCAGCCGGATGGCAGCCACGGCGACGCCGGAGCCGCGATGGCGGCCAAGGTAACGCCGACACTGGCGTCCATCCGGGGCCTGAGGAAACGCTCCGGCGTCATCGCTCTCAGTCCTACGATGGCCAGTGAGAGCCCGATCACCGAGAGCAGGATCAGGACCACCTTGGCCTGGCGGGCGGGCACGAACCGCGCGATGCAGACGGCGGCCGCCGCCCCGAGGAGGGCGGGGATGACGTTGTAGACCGAGAGAACGGCGAGCGAGAGGGCGAAGCGGGGGAGGGCGGTGGTCGTCACCTCCGGGACTGGGACGAGCCGGACATCGGAGAGAGCGGCCGCCCAGCCGAGAAGGATCGGCGCCGCGGTGAAGAGCACGAACCAGGAGGATCGGACATAGACGACGACCAGGCGCGCGGCGAGGACGGAACCGCGCGAGACCGGCGTCGAGCGCAGGAAGGCGATCTCCGGGTCGAGGTAGAGGACCGAAAGCGAGACCGAGAGCGCCGAGATGAAGAGCATGACGAAGAAAAGGAGGTGCGCCATCTCGATGAGACGAATGGTGATCGCGGGGCCGAGCTCGGGGGCGACGACAAGGCCGTGATGGAGATAGTGGAACGCCCTCCAGGACCCCGCGAAGAGGAGGATCGAGACGAAGACCGCGAGGAGAAGGAGCACGGCGCGGAACCGCCTGGCGTGACGATCGGCCCGCCGCCAGCGATTGAAGCCGCCCCGGAGCTCCGCGGCGAGAATGAGCAGGGCGTCGCGAGGGCCCGCGACGCCGCGTGGCCTGCCGGCGCGCCCGGATCCGACGCTCACTCCGCCTCCGCGGTGAGGCGGAGGAAGAGTTCCTCCAGGCATTCGTCGTGACGTCCCTGCAATTCCTCGACCGTGCCCTCGGCGATCTTGCGGCCATGGTCCAGGATGGCGATGCGATCGCACATCCGTTCCGCCAGGTCCAACAGGTGCGTGGAGAGCAGGACGGCGGCGCCGCGGTCGGCCTCGGCGCGGAGGAGATCCTGCATCTGACGCGCGGCGCGCGGATCGAGCCCGCTCATCGGCTCGTCCAGGATCCAGGCGGAGGGCTCGTGGAGGAGTCCCGCGACCAGAAGCAGCTTCTGGCGCATCCCCTGCGAGTAGGACTCGAGGAGGTCGTGCCGGACGTCGGCGAGGCCGAGCGCTTCCAGGTGGCGTTGAGCGAGATCGCTCCAGGCCCCGTCCGGCGGGAGGCCCCAGAGCCCCGCGACGAACGTGAGATACTCCCATCCCGAGAGGAGCTCATAGAGGTGGGGCTTGTCAGGGAGGTAGGCCGTTGCCGCCCGCGCGGTGATGGCGTCGTTGAGGACATCCGAGCCCGCGATCGTCACGGTCCCCGATTGCGGCCTGAGGAGCCCCGCCAGGGTCTTCAGGGTCGTCGTCTTGCCGGCGCCGTTGGGACCCAGGAGCGCCACGATCTCCCCGGCCCCGACCGACAGGTCCAACCCGTCGACGGCACGGAACGAGCCGTAGGACATCGTCAGCGACTGGATGAGGATCATGCCGTCAGGCTATCAGGGGGCAGGCTGTTCCATGGCCACAATTTCGCTTCTGACCGGAATACCAGCGTTCTCGGTGGATTGGGAATTGTGGCCATGTGGCAGCCTGACCCCAGCACTCAGCGGATGACGGCGACTCGCTTGACGATGGAACCCGAGGAGTGGTCCATGCGGATGAGATAGAGGCCGCTGGCGACGTGCTGGTTGTGCTGGTTCCGGAGATTCCAGCGGGTGACCTGGCCGGTGAGGCCGCCGACGTCGATGACCTTCAGGGCGTTGCCGGCCGCGGTCGCGCCGAGCGTGGCGGGATCGAGCGTGCCGTCGACGACGAGCTCGCCGGCGACCGTGAAGATACGGAAGTGAACGGGGCCGGTGGGCAACTGGTCGAACTTGATGCCGTAGGCGTCGCTGTTGGCATTGGTGACGCCCTGGTCGCTGCGCCAGGGATTCGGGTAGGTCACGACCGCGTTGATGTTGCCCGGGCCGCCGACCACGAGCCCCCAGACGGAGAGGTGATCGGTCTGCCCCGAGGCCTCGCCGGAAAGCTCCGAGAAGGAGGTCGCGCCGAGCTCGACCCAGGCGCCGTTCCGGAGGAAGGCGATGCGCGGGTTTCGTCCGCCTCCCAAGGGGAAGCGGAGCGTCAGGTTCTGGCGGAAGGTCTCGATCGGGTTGCCGTCCATGTCCTCCGAGACGATCTCGATGATGGAGGTCTCGACGACCTGGCGACCCGGGCCGCGGGTGGCGTTCAACCAGGAGTCGCGGGGCACGACGCGGAAGGTGATGAAGAAGGGCGTGTCGCAGGCGCCGGCGGGAACATCGACGCTGATGCCGCGCCCCGCCGATGTCTCGCTGGCGGAGAAGGCGGTGCCGGCGGGAGTGAAGACCAGGGCCTCGACCGTCGCGATGGTGTCGCCGCCGCGTGAGGCCACGATCGTCAGCCGCTCGCCGGCGGGTAGAGAGAGACTCGAGGGCAGGAAGTAGACGAGCCCGGAATCGAGGGATGCTGGCGCGAGGTCGGTGGTGAGGACGGTGTCGCGGCCGGTGGTGATGCGAAGGCGGAGTGCCGTATCCGCGGCCGACGGGTTGGAGACGATGACGGTGAGGACGGTATCGCGGGCATCGACGCGCTGTCCAACGCCGGCGCGGCCCGAAACGAGGACCCAGGTCTCACCGGTGATGGAGGCAGGCTTGGCGAGGACGTGGAGCGTGTCGCCGGCTGCCGCGTCCACTTCGGAGACCATCACGAGGTAGCGTCCAGCGGTGTCGATGCGCAGCGGGATCTCGGCCCCTGTGGCCGTCGTCGCGAAGGCGTTCCCCGCGAGGACGCGTGATCCGATGCGCACGCTGGCCTGGCCCGTCCAGGCGATGAGAGCGCCGGTCTCGGAGACGAGTTCCAGGGCGAGCAGGCGGGTCTCGCCGGCGGGGACGACGCGGGCGGAGGAGAGGCGAAGCGTTCGCCACTCGGCGCGCGTGTCGACCCAGAAATCGTCGGCCGCGGCCCAGGGGCTCCACCCGACGGCGTCGCGGGTGGCGGCCCGCCACCAGTGGCGACCTCCGGCAAGGGGCGCCGAGGGCGTGAAGGAGGAGGCAGTCGTCTCGGCGACAAGATCGAGAACGGTCGTCGCGAAGTCGGGGCTCTGCGACACCTGGACGCGAACGCCCTCCTGGGCGTTGCCTTCGCCGTCGGCGTGGAGGACGCCGAGGACCGGTAGTCTCTGGCGGCTGGTGTCGGCGGGAGGAACGAGCGTCGGGACGGTGGGCGCGTTGAACCGGGCCTGGAACGAGGATTCGGACTCGGCGGGGCCAAAGTCGGTTCCAAAGCTGGCCGTCTGGACGCGCCAGAAGAGGGTGCGGTCGCCGGTGAGGGGGATGCTCTCGGCCACCGACGGCGTCCAGGAATCCGCGGAGCCGGTAACGACCTTGACCGCCACCGGGGAGACAAACGCGGTCTCCGTGCCGATCTCAATCCGGGCGCCTTGCTGGGAAAAGCCCTCTGGATCGGTGTGACGCCAGCGGAACGTCGGGCGCGGGGTGGTGATGGTGGCTCCGGTCGTGGGAGAGAGAAGCGCGGGGGTCAGCGCGTGCGTGTCGACGGTCACCGTTTGCGCTCCGGACCACGGGCTCCATCCCGCCGCGCTCATCGTGCGCACCTGCCAGTACCAGCGCCCGCCGTCCATCCAGGCAACGACGCCGCCGTTTGACACATCCGAGATGGTCCGGACATCCGAGGCTGCGGCAGGCTCGGTCTCGCGGCCGAGGCGCAGCTCATAGGCGATCTGGGGCAACGAATCGTTGGTGGAGCGGTGCAACCAGCGGAATTCCACCTCGCGGTTCCGGGTCGCCGTGCTGTCGGCGGGCGCGGTAGGTGAGGGTGCGGAGGGGGGAGCGATCCGGAGCGTGAAGGTCGATTCCGCCGAGACGGGGCCGTAATCGGTGCCCAGGACGGCCGTGCGTATACGCCAGTAGACGGTCGTCTCGCCGATGAAGGCCAGGGAGTCAGCACCCGCGAGCTCGTGCGACTGGCTCGCTCCGCTCACCGCCACGGACCGCCACAACGGGGCGAAACCGGGATTCGTGGCGAACTCAAGAAGGGCGGAGACCTGGGGTGAACCGGAGGAATGTCGATGCTGCCAGGAGACCGTGGGTTGCGGTGTCGTGACGAGGCTGGCCGAGGTGGGGCCCAGCGGGAGCGGGGCCACCGAGGCTGCGCTGACCGAGAGGACGCGCGCTGCCGACCACGCACCGAGATCGTAGGTATCGCCCGTGGCCACCTGCCAGTAGTAGGTTCCCGCCAGGCCCGCGAGCGAGCGCGAGGCGGCCGCGCCGTTGACAAGCTCGCTGAAGACAGGAGCCGCGAACGTGGTGTCTCGGGCGAGGCGAAGGTGGTAATTCGCCTGGGGATCGCCGTCCACGTCCACGTGCTGCCAGGCGAAGGTCAGGGTGGTGGCGGTCGTGTCCGCCTGGTGCGCCGGTGCCAAAAGAACGGGCGCGGAGGGCGGGCTGAGGGCAAGCCAGAAGCTGCCCGTCGCCGGGGCACCGAGGAGACCCTCGGAGGTGGCCGTCCTGAGGCGCCAGTAGACGCGCGCGGCGCCGCGCACGGCCAGGGCGTTGTCCTCGAGAAGGGTCAGCGATCCGGCCGCGCTCTCGAAGGTGAGGGTCTTGTAGAGCGAGGTGAAGGAGGGATCCGCGGCCAGGTCGAGCGTGGCCGACGCCTGCGGCATCAGCTCGGGCGAATTGTGCGTCCAGGCGAACGACGGGTAGGGATGACGCAGGGTGTCGGGCGAGGCGGTGACGGTGGGGGCGAGCGGGGCGCGGTTGATGATGAGGGTGCGCGATTCCGACCAGGCGCCGAATCCACTCGCGCTCGCGGTGCGCAGGCGCCAGTACCATGTGCCTGATGCCAGCGAGGCGCCGGTCGCCATGGTCGTGACCGTGGTCTCGCGCGCTTCGCCGAAGGCGATGGCCGAGAAGTCCTTCGCCGAGGATATCTCGACCTGCACGTGCGTCTGGGCCTGGCTGTCCGCGTCGACGTGTGTCCAGGCGAGGGCCGGGAAGCTCCTGGTCTCGAGGCCCTCCGCGGGGGCCGCGATGACCGGCGCCGAGGGCAGGCGGTGGATGATGCGGAACCAGGAGTCGACCCGGCTCCACTGGCCCCAGGCGTTCGCGACGGCGGCGGTGCGGACCCGCCAATGAATGGTGCTGTCCCCCGAGGAAAGCAGATCGCTGCCGGCGGTGTGTGTCGAGTCGGGGCCGGACCCGTTGCGGTCGTAGAGGGGTGCGTTGAAGTTGGTGTCCAGTGCGGCCTGGATGTGCCAGCCCACCTGGGGCCGGGAGGCCGGGTCGTTGTGCGTCCAGGCAAAGGTCGGACGTCGCGAGGCGGTGACATGGCCCTGGGGGGGCGAGAGGGGTGCGGCTTCATGGGGCAGGGTCGCGCCCACGCCGACGCCGTAGATCGAGAAGTGATTCGTCCGGAAGGTGAGGGAACCGAGGGCGCCGTTGCGGTCCGTGGGGTCCACCACGGCGTTGTAATCCTCCCAGGCATCCGCGGTGGGGTTGTACCAGAATACCTTCAGCGAGTACTCGCCGGCGGTGCCGTTGGTGATACCGGCCGTGGTCAGGTCGTCGGCGTCGTAGTAGAGGATGACCGTGATCGAGTCCGCGAAGGTCTGGCCCTTGGGGAAGAACTCCCGGGCATTCCCGGTCAACGCGATGGACTCGGGAGTGCTGTTGCCCGGCACCCCGGCCGGCCTGCCAACCTGGATCTTGACCGACCCCGAGAGGACGTCGCCCTCGTCCACGATCGCGGTGACGCGGCCGCCTTCAAAGAGGAGGCCGCCGGACGTGTTTACCTGCGCGACGCCGTCGATGTTGAGAATGTTCAGTTTCACGGTGCTGAAGATGGTGTCGTGGGAGACGTAGGCGACGCGCGCGGCGTTGCCGGGAGAGAAGCCGGCGCCATTGTCGTTGATGCCGCCCGCGTTATTGATGAGCGGCGCGGGGCGGTAGGGGGCGTAGCCGGTGTCGGTGATGTAGACGGCCTCGACATCGAAATCGACGCCCCCGTAAGCCTGTCGCGGATCGGCGTGCCGAGCGTTGAGGGCGATGTAGTTGAACTTCCCGTTGACGTCGCGCGTGAAGGAAAGGGCGCGACCGCCGGTGTCCCACGAGAGGTTCCAGCAGACGGAGGAGTCGTTGCGGCGCACCTGCTTGACGCGATTGCCGTCGACGGTCGCATACATGCCCTGGAAGGTATCCACGCAGTTGAGGATCAGGATCTCGCCCTGGATATTGCGTCCAAAGTAGGCGGGCTTGTTATTGATGACCGAGACGGCCATGACGTCGCGACCGTACAGCGCAATGTCCACGGCCGCATGGGGCATGCCGTTCACGCTGATGTCCAGGAACATCATTTGCTGCACGCCGCCCAGGCTCCATAGGAAGGTGCCCTTGGGATCGAGCCGATAGATGCCGCCTTGCTGGACGGCGTAGAGCGTGTCGCCGCCGGGCGCGACGATGGGCTGGGACCAGTTGCCGGACCCGTCCGTCAACCGGACTGTCGAGGCCTTGGGCACCGTGGAATCCGCACCGCTTGCGCGGACGACGTAGATATCCTTGCGATTCGTGCCATTGTAGGCCGTGTAGACGATGTCCATCCGGCCGTCGCCGGGCGTATAGCTGGCCACGCGAGCGCCGTCCGTGTCGAGGATGTCTCCCCACGAAGGCCGCGAATTCTGGGCGACGTTATGCTGGACGCCGGTGACGCGATACGTGACGACCTGGCCGTCAGCGGCCGCGTTGTCCCCGTGCTGCCCATCGTCCCAGGCCACGTAGACGGCCCACGTGTCGATGTCGGCGGCCACCTTGGCGACATAGGCAAGCGCGAGCCCGTCGGCGCGCCAGTTTGGCCAGAGGTAGAACTGGCCGGTGTCGTTGAGCGTGGAGCCGAGCTGGATGAGGGTGCCGAACGAGGTGTAGACGCCCGACTCGGTCGGGTCGAGCCAGTAGATGAGCGGCGAATCGCGCAGCGTCAGGGTGTTGACGGTGACGTAGACCTTCGAGGGGTTGGTGTCCCTCGAGACGATGGTGAAGGTGCAGACGCCAAAACTGTTGGTGAGCTGGGAGACGGCGCTGACGGTGTCCCTGCCTACGGTGTCCGGGCCCTGCTTGGCCGTCGTGCAGGTGACCGTGGCGCCGGCAACCGGCGATCCGTTCGCGCTCAGCACCACGATCTGCACGAGCGCGGTATCGATGCCGTCCGCGACCGCCTGGGTCACCGAGACGATGCTCGTCTCGAGGCTCGCGTCCGAACCGGCCAGCAAGGTCAAGGAATCGTAACCCGCATGAACGCCCTGGCCGTGAGCGTAGTACACGTAGATGCCGGAAGACTCGTCGATGTCGCCGGCGGTGTAAGAGACGTTCGCGGCGGCCACGCCGTTCGTAAAGGAGAGGGTGGAGACCGAGAGCGTGCCGTTGGCGCGGGCGGCGACATAAGCATTGAGCCCGTTGAAGGAAGTGACGGTGTCCCCGTTCTTGTCGAGGAGCGCCACGTTCAGCGTGAAGGCCTCGTCGAGCCTGGCCGTGTCGGGCGCGTCGACGACGAACCGGGCGTTGGCGCTCGTCTCGGCGTCGGTGCCGGCGGCGGGGGCAATGCCGGGGGAGGGCTTGGTGAAGGACGTGAGCGTTACGGCGGAGCGGCCGTCGGGGGCGCGGCCGTAGGAGACGTCGTTGGTCGCGGAGGGGTAGGCGAGCATCGCGATGAGGGTGTCCCCCGCGGACCAGAGCTGGACGGTGCCGCCGGCATTCGGCAGATCCTCCGGCCAGCTCCCGGTCAGGGCCAGGTTCGTCGCGACATGCGCGCCGGTGGAATCGAAATGATAGGACGAGGCCGCCGTGGCGACGCCCTGGTAGATCGTGACCCAGCCCCGCGCCGGGAGCGTGCCGGCAAGGGTGATCTTGTTGGTGGCGGAGGAGTGCCCGAGCTTGAGGCCGGCGAGATTCTCCTCCGTGTCACTGCTGTTATAGATCTCGACCCACTCGTCACGACCCTCTTCCTGGGCGTCATTCGGATTCCAGTCGATGGTCCCGACGTTGGCCAGGACCTCGTTGATGAGGTAGCTGGAGGTCGGCAGGACGGTGATGGCGGCGGTTCCTGGCAGGATACCTGAGGCGGTTACCGTGCAGGTGATCGATCCGACTCCAGCGCCCAGCGTGACGAACGTGAGCGTCTCGCCATTGTCCGCGGCGATGATGGGGAAGGATGCCGGGTAGGAGATGGAGTCCGTGACGGTGACGTTGATGGTTCCCGTGTAGGTGGCCACCTTGAAGCCGGCCGCATCGACCGCGGCGACATGGATTTCCATGGGCTCGCCTACGATGACGGCCAAGGGCGCGGTGCAGACGAGCCGGTAGGGCGTGCCGACCGAGGACTGAATGTCCTGGACCGTGTTGTCGTAGGTCCACTGGACGTAGACCGAATCATCGGGGACGGAGTGGATGATGCGCATCCCGTCGTTGGACTCAAGCGGAGACGTGGCGATGTAGGCCTCTCCCTGGAAGATGAGCGAGTTGTTGGCGGTCTCCCGGAGCGTGACGACGATGCCGGTCATGTCGGTCGTCGAGCGGACATAGACGTTGGTGGCGTCGACGGCCGAGGCGTTCCCGCCGGCGCTGGCGGTGAGGGTGATAAAGAGCGTGTCGCCGGCCGCGCAGGTCTCGCCGGTCGTGGACGAGGACGATGTGACCGCGATGGAGGTGACGCTCGTGGGCTGGCTGTTGATGTTCGGCCGGCCCTCGGTGTAGCTGTAGGAGTCGGCCGAGGACAGGAGCGACCACGTGGACCCGAGATCGGAGTCCCAGCCGTCGACGGCGAGGTAGAAGGCGCGGCCCAGCGAGGAGCTCGTGGGCAGGGACAGGGTCTGGGCCCTGCGCCAGATCCCGGCCTGGACGGCGTGGGTGGTATCGGGGAGGTTGGCGTCGGCCGAGCCGTTGCCCGAATAGCCGACGAAGTCGACGATCGTCGTGGAGTCCTGGGTGGCGCTGATGTACAGCCCGATGGCGCCCGAGTCATGGGTGCTTGAGCCCGGGAGGATGTCCTCGGAATCGGCCATGGGCGGCGAGGAGTTGGTGGCGTAGAGGTTGAGACAGCCGTCGGTGTCGGTGGCGTTGAAGTCATCGGCGCCGGTCTTGTTGAAGTGGATGACCGCGAAGCCCTGCGCCGGAATCGTGGCCGCGGCGGGGAAGGTGTAGGTGAGGGCGGAGGCCTGGTCGTAGGTGCGGATTCGGAAAGTCCAGCCCGAGAGCGAGACGGAACCGAGGCCGCGGTTGTAGAGCTCGATCCACTCGTCCCGGTCCCGGGTCGAGGACTGGCGATTCTGGTCGTTGACGTAGAACTCGTTGATGACGATCCGCGTGTCCGGGACCGGGACGGCCGTGCAGGACCCGGACTTGCCGGAGGTGTCCGCGGTCAGCGTGATGACGCCGACGCCGTCGAGCGTGGCCATGATGATGGTGTCGCCGAGGTCGGTGGCGGTGAAGATCACCGAGGTGGGCGAGACGGAGTAGCTGTCGACGGACAGGGGGAGCGGTCCCGTGAACCAGGTGGCCGTCGACCCGAGGACGGTATTGGCCTTGATGCGCAGCGGGAACGGCGCCCCGCGCTTGATGGGGGCGAGCGGCACGAGCGTGAAGGATTCGAGCCCGGCGCGGGCCTCGAGGACGATGGAGCCCGTGCGATCGCTGAACACGGCGGAACACGTGATCGTGCCGCTGTAGCCGGAGAGGGTTACGCTGATGACCGTCTCGCCCGTGGACCCGTGGACGTAGTCGCCCTCGCCCCCGAATCCCGCGCTCGTCGGCGAGATGGCGCCGTTCGTCAGGGACAGGCGCGGCGTCGTGCGGTGATTGACGACTGTTTCCCCTCGGCCGTCGACGGCCCAGATGGTGAGGTTGAAGGGCAATCCCAGGTAGGGCGTCAGCGAATCGCTCTTCATCTCGTATCGCGCGATCGGGAAATTGCCGGCCGTCTGGCTGTCGAGTAGCCAGTCGTCCTTGGTGTTGTTGTCGGTGGCGATGGAGTCGCGCTGCAGTGAAATGCCCTTGATCCCCAGGCTGGTGTTGCTGACGGTGTTGGCGGCATCCCCGTCCGGAGACCATTGCCCGAGCGCCTGGAGGTCGCCCAGGCGCGTGGTCTGACCAGCCGCCCAGGCGCCGTCCGAGTAGGCGAGCACATCCACCACGGTGCCGTCGGCGGCCTCGAGCTCCACGAGCACATCCCCGTTCGTGGCGCCGCCCTCCAGGAGGTCGTTGCTCGCCGTGGAGTAGATATTGACCCTGCCATCCCCATCGTCGGTGGTCTCGTCCGCGAGAGCGGCCGGCGTGGCCAGGAAGAGCGTGATGAACGTTCCGGACCGGACCGTGACGTTGCCGAAGGTCTTCCGGAGCGTCCGCGCTCCGTTGCCGATCATGGTGTAGAGCTTCCAGCCCAGGAGGTCGACGGAATCGCCGCGGGCGTTGTCCTGCTTCACGTAAAACTCGATAAAGTCGCTGTCCTTGTCGCTCGAGGTCCACCCGCGCGCCAGCTCGTTGATGACCACGGTCGGGCGGTCCCAGGTCGTATCGCTGACAACGGAATCGGAATAGAACGATCCGTTGAGCCACGGGCTCTTCTCGTCGTAGGCCGCGACCCGGTAGAAGTAGCGCGTGTTGACCGCCAGCCGGGAATCGGAATAGGTCGTAGCCCCGCTTCCCACGGTGCCGCGTAGTTCCCAGAGCCGGGAATCGGCGGCGAAGGCGCGCCAGATGCTGTAGCCGGTGAGGCCGGTCGCGTGGGCGTCTTCACTCTCGTCCGCCGTCACCGCGCTCCATGAGACGAGGATCGTCTCCATCCCCGTCGTCGCGGCGGCGACGGTGTCCGGCGCGAGCGGGGCGACGGTGTCGGCGCCCGCGGCGGTGTCGACAGCGCCCAGGCGGTAGGGCGAGAAGAGGGACGTGGCCTTGCCGCCGCCCGAGATCATGGCGTCGATGGTCACGGAGTCCCTGGTCCCCCACCAGTTCCGGGTCAAGGAAAGGCTGGCCTGGTCGGTGTAGACGCCGTTGGTCCCCGTGGAGGGCTTGGGCGAGAGGTTGTTGCGGGTGAGCGTCAGTCCGTCGGATCCGGTCTCGATGTAGAACTGGTAGTCGTCGTTGGAGTCGGACTGGTTGCCGACGAGCACGATGGCGTTCTTCCCCAGAACACTGAAACCACTGGCGATGGAATTCTTGGCCAGGTTGGAGAAGAAGACGTTGCTGTCCGCGTCGATGTAGAAGCCGCTGTTGATGGTGAACGCGGCGGTGTTCCCGACCGCGAGATTGCCGTGCGAGGCGCCGAGGAAGGCGAAGCCGGCGCCGCCGGCCGTGTCGGCGCGGTTCGACGTCAGGGTGTTGAAGTCGGCGTTGTCCACCTTGAAGGCGTCGCTGGAACCGCCTCGGGTGGTGTTGCGATCGAGCGTGTTGGAGTCGGCGCCGTTGGCGAAGAAGCCGATGCCGGCGGCGCTGACGGAGAGGTTGTCGCGCAGGAGCGAATACTTGTTGGAGAGGAGCAGGAACCCGGCGGCGCCGGGGCTGACGGCCGTGCACGCGAGGACGGTGGCGCTGTCGGCGTTCAGGTAGAAGGCGTTGCCCACCGGGGAGACGACCGTGCAACCGACGAAGGAGGCGAAGAGCGAGGAGGTGAGCGTCGCAAAGCCGGAGGATCCGCTCCGCTCGGAGCTGTCCCCGCGGAAGCTGTTCGAATCCGCGCCGTTCTCCATCTTGAAGCCGTCACTGCCGCTCCAGGCGGAGTAATTGGCGTGGAAGCTGTTGGAGTCGGCGCCGTCGAGGAGGAAGCCGGCGCCCGAGGAACCGCTGTCGGAGTTGCCACGAAGCGTGTTGAAGACGGAACCGGACGAGAGGTAGAAGCCGGACCCGCCCGCCTTGATGACAAAGTTGGAATCCAGCAGGTTGTAGCTCGCGGCATCCTCCAGGAAGAACCCGTGGCTCGTCGAGCCGTAGACGCGGCAACCGAGGTAGGTGTCGATGTTGGACTTCAGGTCGAAGCCGACGCCCGTGGGCGTGTCGACGCGGAGATGACGGAACTCGTTGTTGCCGTAGGCGTCCACGTAGACGCCGATGGGGTCGCTCGTTGAGGTACAGGAGGTGAGCGTGTTCCGGAGCGAGGCGCCGGTGACGACGAGGCCGGGACCGACGTTCGCCATCGTCGTGCAGCCGAGCACGGTGTTGAAGTCGCTGGCTTCGAGCTTGATGCCGTCCGAGCCCGAGGACTTGGACCAGTTCCTGCGGAAGGTGTTGGTGTCGGAGTTCTCGAGGTAGAAGCCGATGCCGCCCGAGGAGAGGGCCTGGTTGTTGTCGATGGTGAAGCCGACCGCGAAGGAGAACTCGTAGCCCTTGCCCGTGCTGGAGAGCGCGATGGTGCTCTCGACGCGGTTATACGAGGTGGCACCGAAGTAGTAGCCCTGCGCGCCGCTGGACTGGGCGAGGGTGTACTCAAGGATGTTGTAGGTCGATCCCGCGACCACGGTGACGAAGCCGGCGCCGGTCTGCGAGAGCGCGGTGCAGCCGGTCAGGCGGTTGCCCATGGAGTTGTCGACCTTGAAGCCATCGGCGTTTCCGGAGGCCACGCAGTGCATCAACCGGTTGGAGTCCGACCCGGCCGCCAGGATGAACCCGACGTTCGTGTTCCCGACCGAGCGCGACGACGTGATGCTGCAGAAGTCGGCCTCGCCGAAGTAGAAGCCCGAGGAGGCGTTGGTGTCGGCGTAGCAGGCCTGGATGGAAGCGCTGTCGACGTCGGTCTGGAGGAGAAAACCGTTCTCGCCGCAGGTCGTGGCGCGAACCCTCTGCACGACGGCGAAATCGCAGTTCTCGAGGAAGAGCCCGTTGCGGGCGTCGGCCAGGGTGAGATCGCGGATCGTGAGGCTGTCGCGGCCGGTGGCGTAGAGCGAGAAGTTGGAGCCGCCGGAGGAGTCGTTCCAGTCGATGATGGTGGTGCGGGAGTCGGCGCCCCAGAGCGTCACCGACTCCGCTACGATCGTGAGTGTGCCCGCGGGGTTGTAGGTTCCAGCGTCGATGTAGACCGTGTCCCCGGCGGTAAGGAAGGGGAGGATGTCCGCGAGCGAGGCCTTGGGCGTCCACCGGGTCAGGCCGTTGTTGTTGACGCTTCCGGCGGCCCCCGTGAAGGAGTCTCCGGTCGTCGAGCCGTCGTTGACGTACCACGGGTTGGCGCCGGACGTATCCTTCAGGAACGCGAGCCGGAAAGTGGCGACGCGGCCGTAGGGAAGCGTGGTGCAGGTGACGGTAATTGTCTCGGCTACGTTGTAGCGGAGCGAGACGTTCTTCTCGGCCGAGGACCAGGCCGAGGTCGAGTCGGTGAAGACGAGCGTACCGTTGCCGGTGTGGGAGAAGACCATGGTCGCGCCGATGCGCCCGTCGATTCCCGAGACGGCGTTGCCGTTCCAATCGACGGCCCGCCACTTCATCACGACGACGGAGTCGGCCTTGTAGACTCCGGAGTCACCCTGAGGCTGGATCCGGTTGGGGATGATGTTGCCGACCGTGTCGAAGTCGACCTCGAAGTAGTAGCCGACCTCGGTGTCGGGATCGCTGACCTCGGCGCCGAAATCGGGGTCCTTACGGGAGGCCAGGGTGATGCCATCCATGGCCCGGCTCGTCGTGGTTGCGTTCCAGGAACCGTCTTTCTCGAAGTCGTAGATGTCCGTCGTCCCCTTGCGGCCCGTGATGACCGTGAAGCGAAGGCGACGAGGGAGAGAGTCACCCGTTGCTGTCGAGGGGTAGAGACGGGTCCAGGGCATCGAGAGCTCGAATGCGTCCACGGCCCCGGCGTTGATGTAGCTCGAACCATCGGATTGGAACGCGGAGAAGTCGTTGTTCCACCAGCCGGTCCTCGCGGTCGAGACCAGGAAGTTCGCCTCCCACTTCGCCGTGTCGACGGTGCGGGTGCGAGCAATACCGCCGATCTCCTGCTGGCCGTTGTTGACGATGAGGTTGGTGTCGATGGCGATGGCGAGCATGGGGAGGTTGGGATCGGTGATGTTTTTCATCACCGAGAGGAAGTAGATGTTACGGGTGTCGGCGGTGATGCGGAATTGGCGAAGGTCGAAGTTGTCGTAGACGTCCGTGAAGAAGTTCCGGCGATCGTCGAGCTTGGCGCGCCAGACGAACTCGGGTGGATTGGCGCTCGTGGACCCCAGGATCGACGTATCGTCGGAGGTCGGCCAGAGCGTGGCCTGCCACTCTGCCGTGTCCCCATCGATGCGGCGTGTCCCGGGATTGGTGGAGAGGCGTAGCGACGTGGCGGGAGAGACCGTGTCCCTGAGGATAGGGATGTTGTAGTAGTCGGTGAAGACGACGGTGGCCGCGCCGCCGGCGGGGTTGCCAGGCGGGAGCGCGTTGTAGATGTTCGAGGCGCCCTCGTACTGGTGGTAGAAGATGAGCAGGATCGAGTCGGGCATCCCGCCGAGGTGGGACCAGGAGATGCGATACTCGTTGGTGCGGTTGTTGGAACTGTGGCGGCCCAGGTAGGCGGTGGAATCCACCTGGAGGTTTCCGCTCCAGGCGCCGGCCGTCACGCTCTGGAACTCGGTGATAAGGTTATCCTCCTCGTTGGTGGTGTAGTCGCCCTCGAGGACGACGCAGTAGTTGGCGCCGAACGGGAGCTTGTGGACGTTGCCGTAGCCGCTCCAGTTGATGGGCGTGTACGTGCTGTCGGCGGTCGTGGCCCGGGACGTCTGCATGTAGAGGAAGAAGTCTGCGCCCGCGCCCCCGACCTCGTAGATGGCCCCGTCCGGCCCGCCGTAGGAGAGGTAGAGGCCCGTGTCATCCCACGCGACGCGGAGGAAGTTGCCCTTGCGCTGGTCGAGGATCTCGTCGTCCTGCCAGTCCGACGTGTCGCCGTCGGCGGCGGTGAGGGTCTCTTTCTGGATGTAGAGGGGGACGCTGGACTTGTTTCCGAAGATGTCCTGGGCCCAGAGGTAGACGCGGTTGATGGCGTTGTTGGTGAGCGCGCTCGTGAAGTCCGTCTGGACGCGGAAGGTCTCGGTCGCGAAGGCGGCATAGGGCCAGCGGACGGTGCCCGTGTTGAGCCCGTTCTCGGTGGTGACCCAGGCGGAGTCCAGGCCCGAGGCATCGGAGAACGTTGCCCGGAAGAGGTAACCGTACGTGGCGCCGTTCGACTTCATCACGTGGCTGTCGCGCTTCAGGGATATGGTGGGGCCGGTCAGGTCAAATCCGGCGTAGAACGAATCCGCAGCTCCTACGGCCGGATAAGGGACATTACCACCCGTCACTACGCTCGTGCAGTAGATGATGGACGATCCGCTTACATACAAGGCATTGTTCTGTTTTGGCCTCGAGTTGGTGACGATGAAGTACCCGATGAATTGCTTGCTGGATGGCGTCGTCTCACGGAGCGTCACGACGATCGTGTCATCGGGGGAGTAGACCACGACGGGCAAGCCCTCGATGAACGTGTTGCCGGGAGTATTGGTGACCGTGCACGCGAGATAGATGGTGTCGCCCAACACCGCAGTCGCGATCCAGTCCGACGTGTAGTTGGACTGCTTGAAGGCCAGGTCCACGGCCCCGATCTGCGCGGAGGTAACGCGCGTGCTGGCCGAACCGTTCGTGAATCCCGGGCTCCAGACCGGCCCGCCCGCGGTCCCAAAGGCGTCCCAATCGCCCGCGTTATCACTATCGGTACCGTCCGTCTTGGTGCGTCCTACGCTGTTGCCCGTGAGGGATCCACTCCCAGGGGCGCCCGTGTTTTCCGGCCAGATGCCCGCCCAGACAGCCATGCTGTCGTGCAACGTGCTCGGGGAGGCATTGGTCGAGAGCAGGACGAAGTCAGTGAGCGAGAAAGAATCCTTGGAGGAACTGGTGAAGAGCGAGACTGCGTTACCCGCGCTGGCGGTGCCGGGATTGATGGTGGTATTCGAGGAGGAAAAGATGTGAGTCGCGCCCCAGGAATCCGTGTAATTCAGGCCCGGCTTCAAGTGATAGACGAGGAACTTCTGTGGGCTGAGGGTCGTGGAGGCCGGGATGGTCCAATCGGTGTATTGGTCGGTGATGACCCAGTTGCTCACATCAACGGCCACGGGCGCCGGATTGTAGAGCTCGACAAAGCAGTAGGAGTCCACGGAAGACATGCGGGCGTTATCGACGGCCAGCACCTCGTTGATGACGACGCGGCGGTTCGTAATGATCCGGGAATCCGCCTTGGCGCTCGCATAACCGGTGCTCGCGATGCTTCCCGTCGGGTTGGCCCAGTAGTAGTAGTGGGTGAACATCTCGGTGTCCGAGGAACCTGCCGGGTTCTGAGGAGGCCACGAGGCCGAGACGCCGTGGTTGTTCGCGTCGTTCGGCTGGTACCAGGCCACCATCCGGAGCGTCGAGGGAATACCCGAGCCGTTGATCGCCGTCCATCGGACCTTGAACTCGCTGTTCGACGGGCCCACGTATTCGGCGCCGCCGGACCCGAAGCCCTGTCCGTCTCCCGGATTGATCCAGGCGCTTCCGTCGTGGCGCCGGACGGCCTTGTAGGTGCTCGCGTCGACGGTCAAGCAGGCGTCCGCCGCAATCGGAAGGTGATGATAGCGCTCGTCCCACGTGGGCGAACGGTAAACGCCGTTCGCGGGGCCGCCCGTGTCGATGGCGACGAAGAAGTCGCCGTTGGAGGCCGAGGCGAGGTCCACCCCGGTCAGGCCGAGGTACAGGAACTGGGTGTCCCAGTAGGCGTAAAAGGTCAGTCCGTTGTCCGTGCCCAGCTCCGACGTCGTCGGCCATTCCTTGAAGGCGTTATCCGAGCTGGCGTTGTAGAGATTGCCGTCGCAGAGGACGCGCCCTGGGCCGATGGTGGCCTGGAGCTCGTTCTGGGCGCCAGTCCAGTAGTTGTATCCCCGGACGAAGTAGTAGCCAGCATCCGTGAATTGAATCCAGTTGCAGTTGGTGTTGTTGCCGTTGTAGTTGATCCACTGCGCGTTGGAACTTCCCTGGCCGAGGACGTCCGACCGGTTGTTGAGCGTGAACTTGTCGGTGGCGGTCCAGTTCGAGTTTTCCATCCAGAACTCGTAGCGGAAAGAGTTGGTTCCCTTGTCGCCGTCCTGAGGCACCTGGATGATCGTCCAATAGGTGTCGCCACTTATCTGGGTGAATTGCCAGGGCGTTCCGCTCGTCGTGCTCGGGTTGCTCCAGTCCGAGGCGGTCATTTCGCCCGCCCACTCCATGGCCGTCCAGGCGCGCGCTGGTTGGACGGTCAAAACCAATCCACTGATCGCCAGAATTAGCCACGCAGACGCGCGAGCGAGGCCGGCTCGGATGAGCCGTTGGCGCAGTTTGGGGGATCGGCGCATATACCTTCGTAAGTCTAACTGGATAACTGCCATATTTGGAAGGATTTGGGCAGATATTAATGTCTGTTTTTTTACAGTGTGTTATCTCTGAATAATGATGGCATGGCGGGCGACGGTGGCCTGTGTATCATGCGACCTCGGATGGTGAAGACGAAGAGCAATCTTCGGTGGGCGGCGCGGTGGCTGGTAGCGATCCTCGTGCCCCTGGTGGCTCTGGTTGCCCTGGAGCTGTCGCTCCGGGGAGCCCGCTATGGCGAGGACCCCTCGTATTTTCATCGCGCCTCGCTGGAGGGACGCGAGGTGATCGTCTCGAATCCGCTCTTCACGCGCCGCTTCCTGCCGACGGGCATGGACCGTGTGCCGATGCCGGTGGGCCTGGATGCCGTGAAACCCGCGGGCGTCTGCCGCGTCGTGGTGCTCGGGAGCTCGGCCGCGCTCGGCGATCCGGAGCCCGCGTTCGCCATCGGACGCCACCTCGACGTGTTGCTATCGCAACGATTTCCGAGCACTCGTTTCGAGGTGGTCAACACGGGGCTGACGGCCGTCAATTCGCACGTGGTCCGGGAGATCGCCGCTGACCTCGCCGACGTCTCGCCCGACCTCGTCGTCGTCTACACGGGGAACAACGAGGTCGTGGGCCCCTGGGGCCCGGGTACGGCGTTGACATCCGGCGAGCTCCCGCTCCTGCTGATTCGCGCCCGTGTTCTCCTCCTGGCGACGAGAACGGGCCAACTGGTGCGCGATCTCGCCGCGCGCCTTTCCGGGGGCGCCGAGGCCCGATCGTGGCAAGGCATGAAGATGTTTCTCGATCACCAGGTCGCGGCGGATGATCCCCGCCTGGATCGCGTGCGCGATCACTTCCGCGCCAACCTCGAGGCCATCGTGGCCTCGGCCCGTGCCGTCGGCGCCGCCACCATCATCTGCTCCCTCCCCGCGAACGTGCGGGACTGCGCGCCCTTCGCCTCCCGGCCGGCCTTGGCCGGCGCCGCGCTCGCGGAGTGGCGACGGCTGCTCGCCGAGGGCGATTCGGCGCTCACGCGGGCAGACACGGCCGCGGCACTGGCCGCCTGGGATCGCGCCCACGCGCACGATCCCCTCGATGCTGCGCTCGCGTATCGTCGCGGGAAGGCGCTGCTCGCCACCGGACGCCGCGACGAGGCGCGGATCGCGCTGGCGGAGGCGCTCGAGCGCGATACCCTGCGGTTTCGCGCCGATGAGCGCGTGAACGCCGTGACGCGCGAGCTGGCCGCTTCCCTGGCGGCGTCCTCGTCGGTGCCCGACCTGGCATTCGCCGATATCCGGGCCCGCCTCGCGGCCGCCGATCCCGATGGCCTTGCGGGCCGCGAGCTCCTGCACGACCACGTCCACCTCACGTTCCGCGGCAACGCCGTTGCGGCGCGTGCCGTCCTGGAGGCCGCGGTGCCGCTCCTTGCCGCCCGGGGATATCGACCGGCCGAGGGCGTCATCTCCGGGGAGGATTCCGCCACGGCCGTCGTACTGGCGTACACGAGCTGGGACGAGCAAAGCATCCTGGAGAAGATGCGGGAGCGTAAACTGGAGGCCCCGTTCACGAACCAGGTCGACCACGGCGCCGATCTTGCCGGCCTGGACGCGGCCCTTGCCGTGCTGAGGGCGAGCCCCGATACCGTCCAGCTTCCGACCTGGATCGGCGCCTACCTCCATGCGCTCGAGTCGCGCCCCCGCGATCCCTACCTGTTGGAACGGCTGGCCGCGCTCCACGTGATCTACGGTGATCCGCTCCAGGCTGTCCCGCTCCTGCGGCGACTGGTGGAGGTCTGGCCGGGATACGAGAACGCCGAGGTCAATCTCGCGGTGGCCCTGGCCAGGATTGGACGCCTGAAGGAGGCCGAGGAGCAACTGTGGATCGCGTGGCGCCGCTATCCCACGGGCGCGGCCACGCTCGAGATGCTCTCCGATTTTCTCGTCAACCATGGCCGCGATGCCGAGGCGGCGGTCGCGCTTCGGGAGGGCCTGGGCAGGGGCGTCTCCCCGCCGCGCTTTCAGTTCCGGCTCGCGCAGATCCTCGCGACCTCGCGGGACCGCGCCGTCCGAAATGGTCCGGAGGCCGTGGCCCTGGCCGAGGCCGCGGCGCAGAGCATGGGCGCGTCCAATCTTGCGGTGCAGAGCACGCTGGCGGCCGCTTACGCGGCGGATGGACAGCACGCGCGCGCCGCCGAGCTCCAGCAGAAGATCATCGCGCTCGTGGAGGCCCAGGGACTGTCGGCGCCCCGGGAAGAACTGCGGCAACGTTTGGCGCTCTACCGGAGCGGACGTTCCGTGGGAGAAGAGTAAGGGGGGTCAGGCTGCCACATGGCCAGATGCACAGTGCCCTTGACGAAAAACTGAACATCTTCGCGTTGCCACGATCGATCGCGGTGAGCGTGAATTGTGGCCGTGTGGCAGCCGGGCCCCTATCAGTACTGGTTGGCGGTCTTGCCGCCGAACATCATGACGTCCTCGTCGATCCAGACGATGCCCTTGGAGGCCTCGGCGGGTGATCCCGCGCCGCCGGGGATGCACCAGTTCCAGCCGCCCTTGTCGGCGCCCTGGACGGTCCGGGCGTCGCAGTAGGCGTGGCCGGCCACGCACCAATCCGTGATGGAGGCCCCGTCCCGGGGGCCGTTGCCGACTTCTTCCTCCGGGATCTGCTCGATGTAGGGATGGCCGAAGTTCGTGCCGCCGGAGTGCGCGAAGCATCCGATCGCGGCGCCGTTCTCGTCGACGCGCGCGATCTGGGCCAGCCAGAGCGGGTAGTCGCGGGCGTATTCGGCGCAGAGCGCGGTCAGGTCCGTGGCGTTGGTATGGTTGACGAAGTACATCTGCACGCCGGAACGGATCGTGCTGAGACGGGAGACGGTGCGACCCTGCTTGGCGGTCTCGAGCGCCTGGGCGAGCTTGGGGAGGAGGATGGCGGCGAGGATGCCGATGATGGCCACGACCACGAGGAGCTCAATGAGCGTGAAGGCGCTGGTTCGCGATCGTTTCATGCGGATCCCTGGAGAAAAGTGTAGGCGGTCGAGGATGGAGGCGCAAGGCTTGTAAGCGCTTAAGACTCGTTTCAAAGCGGAGCATATCCCCCGGGCCGGCCTCGGCGCCCGATACCGCCGCCCGCTCGAGGACGAGCTCGTCATGGGCGCGCGCCGCGGCGAGCGCCTGCGAGTCCCGGCCGTCGTCGAGGGCGGCGAACGCGGCCTGGCGGAGCGTGACCAACCGGACCGAGGACGGGAGGCGGCGATCGGTGCCGGCCGAGAGGAGAAGGGCCAGGCGCGCGGCGGTGTCGGCCGAGGACGGGGAGGCGAGCGCGAGCGCGGCGTGGAACATGAGCCGAAGGTCGGTGTCGTCCGGATGGAATTCGAGCCCGGCGCGCCCGAGCGTGAGCGCCAGGTCGGGGCGGCCCCAGAGCGAGAGCCCGAGCGTGCCGTAGCGCCAGGGCTCGGGATTCTGGGGATCGAGCCGCGTGATGACGGCGAGCTGGCGGTTCCGCATCTCGGCCTCGCTGGGAGACACGCGGTCGAGAAACGGAATCCGTCCCGCGACCTGGACCCACAGGAGGCTCGCGATGGCGGCGGGAATCGCGTGGAAGGTGAGCGCGGGGCGCGGCGGCGCAGGCAGGGGAGCCGGGCGGAGCGCGGCCGCGACGAGGGCGGCAACGAGGAGCGGCGCCGGCCAGAGCGAGCGGGCGCCTAGTGAGCGGGCGTTCACACTCATCTTGAGCACATTTCCACCACAGAGGACACAGAGAAGACCGATACAACGCAGGAAAAGCAGGATAGCGCGATTCGGAGCTCCCGCTGTATCACAGTCCTATCCACCACGGAGACCACGGAGACCACAGAGACCACGGAGGAGACTAGTACAGGGCAAGGATTCAAGAAATTGGCGATTCCAATCCGTCGCTTTATCAGCGACAAACTGTGGTAGAGGGAGAGGTGCTTCTTGTTGAACTGGATTCTTCTTTTTTGTCCTTCTCTGCGTTCTCTGCGTTCTCTGCGTTCTCTGTGATCTCTGTGGTGAGAAATCATGAATTTTTCAGGCTAAGGGGGCGGGCGTTCACAGATCTCGGCGGCGGTACACGAGGAGCCCCGCTCCGGAGGCGCCAGCAGTGAAGAGGAGCGCCTGGAGGATGGCGGCCGCGAGGAGCGCCGGGTCGTCGCCGGTCACGCGGGCGTTATAGAGCTCGAGCTCGGGAAGGAGCCGACCTACGGCTTGGAGCAGGACGCCGGTCTTCCCCGGAAACAGGATGACGAAGGTCAGGGGATCCGGGTGGAGGTGCCCGGCCGCCCAGATGCCGGCCGAGAGGGAGACGGCGACGGCGCGGGGGAAGGCGAGCGCGAGGGCGCCGGCGATCGAGGCGATGAGGAGCCCTTCGAGCGGCAGGAGGAGCGTGGCCGCGGTGAGGTCGGAGACGGCGGCCGCCATCGCCAGGGCGTCTTCGCGGCCGGTGGCCGTGGCCGTATTGATGTTCAGGCCCAGGAGGTAGGCGATGAGCCGCATGATCAAGGGCGGCGCGGCGGCGGCCGCGGTCGTGGCCATCATCACGGCCGCCCAGCGCCCGATGAGGAGCTCCGCGCGCGAGAGGCCCGAGGCCAGGAGCGGCCAGGAGGAGGGAGCGGACGCGGCGCCGATATGCTCCACGGCCAGCAGGATCCCGAGGACAGCGGTGAAGAGCGCGGAGGCGGCGAGCGCGAGATCGACGGCGGTGTTGAGGCGCGATCCGATGGTGAGTGATCCGACGAAGAAACTGCCCCAGCCCAGGAGCACGATGAAGACGGCGAGGCCCGCGAGGGATCGTGCGCGGACGATCTCGTGGAGCGTGCGCGTCAGCGCGATCCGGATCTTCTTCACGATGGGCTCGCGGGCGCGGGTGACACGGCCTCGGGCTCCGGGCGCAGGGAGACGAGGTCGAAGAAGCGGTCGACGAGTGGCGGCATCCCCGGGCCTGGTCGGTGCTCGGCCACGATCCTCCCCGCGTGAACGACGGCGATGCGGTCGCACCACCGTTCGATCTCCGAGAGGTCGTGGGAGGCGATGAGCACCGCGGCGCCGCGCCCGCGGCGTTCCGCCAGGATCTTCCCGAGGTCGCGCCGGCCCAGGGGGTCGAGCCCGGACTGGGGTTCGTCCAGGACGAGGAGCAAGGGATCGGTGACGAGGGCGGCGGCCAGGGAGAGCCGGCGGGCCATGCCCTTCGAGAGCGCGCGGGCCGGGAGATGCTGGGCGTCGGGGAGCCCGCAGAGTACGAGCGCGGCCTCGGCCGCGGCCAGGGCCGCCTGCGAACCGCGGGCGATCAGGGCCGCGTGCGAGGTGACGATCTCGCGGCAGGTCAGAAGATGTGGATGCGCCGAGTCCTCGGGCACGAAGGCGACGGCGCCGGCCCGATCGAGGGAGGTGTCGCGGTCAACGTGTCCCGTGTCGGCGAAGGCCAGCCCGAGCAGGATCTTGAGGGCCGTCGTCTTCCCGGCGCCGTTGAGTCCCGCGAGCCCGGTCACGGTCCCGGGCTGGAGAGCGAGCGAAAACCCGTCGAGGGCGCGGCGCGCGGTTCGCCCGGTCCCGAAGTCCTTGGCGACGCGCGACCATGCCGCGAGGGGGGCGGCCTGCGCATGGTCCGACGGATGTGCCGATGAAACCGCTTTCATTTGCCTCTGGCTTGCCTTAGAGTGGAGTATAGCGATGCGCTGGTTCATCTACAAGGATCAGAAGGTCTACGGCCCCTACTCGCCCGAGCAGCTGACGACCTTCATCGGGCCCGAGACTCCCGTCACGCGCGAGGGGCACGAACATTGGGTGCCAGCACGGCAGGATCCGTCGTTACGCGATGTTCTCGATGGCAAGGTCCAGCCTTCGCTCGAGTGGTACGTCAACCGGCGCGGGCACCAGGTGCTGGGTCCGATGACCCGAAGCGCGCTCCTGGCGATGGTGGAGCGCGGCGAGATCGAGACGAGCGACCTCATCCGCCACGAGTCGTGGACCTCCGAGGTCTTTCTTGGCCAGTCCCGCCTCTACGCGCTCTACAAGGATCCGACGCTCGACCTGGACGCGCTCTCGCCCTCCGAGCTCCGCGCCGCCCCGCGCGTCCGCGATGTCGCCGCGCCTGCTCCCCCGATGGACTGGCGTCGCCGCTTGCGTCATGCCAGCAGCGAGATCCCGCGCGGGGGATGGTGGATCGTCGCCGGAGCCGTGCTCCTGCTCTTTGCCTACGCCTGGCATGTCTTTACGACGACGGGCCCCAGCGCGCCGGTCCCCGGTGTCGTTTACAGCGACCAGGCACCCCCCACCGCCTCCACTCCTCCCCGCTAACGATCCGCGTCCCCTTGGGTTGTGGCCAATTCCCGAATTGGCACCTATCATCCCGAGGTGCGTGCCTGTATCTGCATTCCCGCCCTCGACGAGGAGGCCACGATCGGCGACGTCATCGTCGCGTGCCGGCCCCACGGCGACGAAGTCCTCGTCCTGGATGGCGGCTCGATCGACGCGACCGCGGCGGTAGCCCAGCGGGAAGGCGCGCGGGTCGTGGCCGACGGCGGCGGCGGAAAGGGGAGGGCGATCCGCAAGGCGGCGGCGCTGACCCCGTGCGAGATCCTGGTCTTCGTCGACGCGGACGGATCGCATGATCCCGCCGACATCCCCGCGCTCGTGGCGCCGATCCGCGAGGGCCGCGCCGATCACGTGACGGCGTCGCGGCTCCTCGGAGGATCCTCCGAGCTGCACGGCGGTTTCGACGAGTTCCTGCGGCTCGCGGGATCCGCGTTCATCACGGCCTGCATCAACAAGCGGTTCGGCGTCCGGCTCTCGGATAGCCAGAACGGCTTTCGCGCGATTCGCCGCGACCTCTTGGCTCGGCTGCCCCTGCGCTCGAATCACACGACCATCGAGCAGGAGATGATCGCGCTGACGCTGAAGGCGGGAGCGCGCATGGCGGAGGTCCCGTCGCACGAGCACCCGCGCAAGGCGGGAAAGAGCCATGTCGATCCGATCCGGCACTCCGGCGCCTATCTCTGGTCGCTTATCCGGGACGTCCTGTTGTGATGGCCCCGGTGCTGGAGCGCGGGGCTCGGGGCAGAGGGTATATTCTCGGGCTCTGGGACGGCCATGACGCCGGCGTGGCCGCCGTCGACGCGGAGACCGGGGAGATCCTCGTGGCGATCAACGAGGAGCGGTTGACGCGTCGAAAGCTGGACGTGGGCTTTCCTCGGCTCGGTCTTCATCATGTCCTCGATCGCTTCGGGCCTCCCACGCGGATCGTCGTGCCGACCACGGATCCGGCGAAGGTCCTGACGAGGCTCATCCCATCGGCGGCCCGCCGCTACTACTCCTTGCGGCGCCACAAGTCCCGCGTCTCCGCGGTCAATCCCCTCCAGCAGGCCTTCAAGGGCTGGATGACGCAGTTGCCGCCGAGCCCGGTGAGCGCGTTCCTGACCGCGTTTCTCACTGCGTGGCGAGCCGACCTCGGCGACGTCCCGGTCAGGACGATGGATCACCATCTCGCGCACCTCCAGGGCGCGTGGTTCACGTCCGGGTTCGCCCGCGCGACCGTGCTCTCGCTCGACGGCATCGGCGACGCCTGCTCGGGCGCCGTCGCCCTCGGCGACGGGGCGGGCCTTCGCGTCCTCGCGCGCATCTCCGGCAGGGATTCGATCGGGCTCGTGTACGAGGAGGCGACGCGGCTCCTGCACATGCGCGAGCTCGAGGACGAGGGCAAGGTCATGGCCCTCGCCACCTATGCCGATCTCGGCGACGAGGATCGCGGCGCGCTCCTCGACCTCGTGACCGTGGAAGCGGACGAGTCGGGGCTCAGGCTCAAGGGTCGCGCCGACTACCGCAAGCGGCTCCGGGCCGAGCTCTGGCGGCTGGGGCCCGAGCGGTTCGCGGCGGCCGTGCAGTATTTCGCCGAGACGAGGGTTCTCGAGGTTGCGGCCGCGGCCGTGACGATGACGGGGTGCGCCGATCTCGCGGTCGCGGGCGGCGTCTTCGCGAACGTGCGGATCAACCGCCGGGTGCGCGAGGAGGTCTGTGGGCCTGCCGGGGGCCGCCTCTGGGTCTTTCCGCACATGGGCGACGGCGGGCTCGCGCTGGGCGCCGCGCTTCATGGCCCGGCCGCGATCGATCCCTACCTCGGGATGGACCTGGACGTGGACGGCGTCGCCGCCGCGGCTCGGGAGGCCGGGCTCCATGTCGCCGACGGCACCCTCGAGGATGTCGTCGCGCGGCTTGTCGCCGGCCAGGCCATCGGGTGGGTGAACGGCCGGATGGAGTTCGGACCCCGTGCACTCGGTGCACGCTCGATCCTGGCGCGCCCCGACGACCGCCGCATCCGCGACCGCCTGAACCTGGCGCAGAAGAAGCGCGTCTTCTACCAGCCGTTCTGCCCGACGATGCTCCAGAGCGAGGCCACGCGGTCGCTGACCGGGTATGGCGACGGCGCCGAGCGATGGATGACGTCGCTGTTTGGAACGCGGGCGGATTCGGAGGCGCGACTCCAGGGAGTGACCGGCCCGGACGGCTCGTGCCGGCCTCAGATCCTGCCCGACGATCCGCGGACGCCCGAGGAGACGCTGTACCGCGAGCTCCTGGTCCGCGTCGAGGCCGCGATCGGTGTCGGCGCGGTGCTGAACACGTCCTTCAACGTGCATGGCGATCCGATCGTCGGGGATGCGACGGATGCCGTGGAGGGATTCCTGAAGTCCGGCCTCGACGCGCTCGTCGCCGGCGGCCGGATCCTGGTGACGCGGCCGGCGTGAGGGCGGTTCGTTCGGCCGCGACCGCGACCGGCGCGACCGCGACCGGCGCGACCGCGACCGCGATCCGCGCGGCCGCGCTCGCGTGAGGGAGCTCCTGCGCCGCGCGACGTTTCCCGCCGCGGCCGCGCTCATCCTGGTCTCTCTGGCGGTGACGGCGGGTGCGAAGTGGAGCTGGCCTTACGAGCAGACGCAGGATCTTCTGCTTCGTGGCGTGACGGGATGGTTGCGGTTCACGGCCGCGCTCGCCGTGATCGCCGTCCTCGCCGTCGCCTGGCGCGCCCGTGCCGGGATCGCCCTTCATCGCCAATGGCTGGCCGGGGCGTTGCTGGTGTCCCTGGTCGGACCCCTGGCGGCCGGGTACCTGGCCCCGCGTGGACACAAGCTGTACTTCGACGAGGACATCTACATGCAGGTGGGCGTCAGCATGGCGGTGGAGGATCGCGCCGGCCTCCTGGATCTCTCGCTTCCTGATCCCTCGCGTCCCGCGGGGTGGCGCGGCACGCGTTGGACGCTCAACAAGGAACCGAGCGGTTGCTCGTTCCTGTTCTCGCTGGGCGTTCCGTTCTTCGGCGTCGACGATCGGCTCGGCGAACGCGTCAACCTCGTTGTCTTCGGCCTGGCCATCTTCGGCCTGGCGCTCTTTCTGCGAGAGAGCCCGTTCTTCGCGGGCCGTCCCCGATCGCAACTCCTTGCGCCGCTCGCGTTTGCGCTCTGGCCCGAGAACCTCCGCTGGGCGGTCTGTGCGATCGCGGAGCCGGGCGCCGTGATGCTGGCGGCGTGGACCCTGGCGCTGGGCGCTCGCGCGGGGCGCACGCGTCGATCGCTCGATCGGTTCGCGGCCTGCGCGACCGGGGTCCTGGCGTCGCAGATGCG
This sequence comes from uncultured bacterium, assembly GCA_964548165.1. Taxonomy (GTDB): domain Bacteria; phylum UBA8481; class UBA8481; order UBA8481; family UBA8481; genus CAZJQD01. Next base: position 5,067 of record CAZJQD010000034.1, on the reverse strand, counting down.
CCCGGAATCGATCCTCATTCTCATTCCCCTGGGCGTGCTGCTCTGGGGGCTGCCCCAGCGGCGTCCTGGGCATCCGGACCTGTCCCGCGCTCGCTTCCTCGAGGGCGCTCGCGCCAGTACGCGTGACATTCTGCCGTGGGCGGCCATGGTCGCGGTCCTGCTCCTGCCGCATACCGCGCACATCGCAAGCAGTTCGCACGAGGATTGGGGAGCCGGCGGTCCCAAGTTCACGACCGCCGTGCTCGCGGAGAATACGCTCCACAATTTCGGCTACTGGTTCATGGCGACGCCGGCCGGGCGCAACACGCCCGCCGCGCCCGCGGCCTGGTTTCCCCTCGCGCTGGTGGGGCTGGCGACCGCGATCGTCCAGGCCGCCCGGCTTCGCCGGGGCCTCTCGGACGCGGCGGCGCGAGGGGTCGCCTGGATCACCGCGCTCCTTTTTTGGGGCGGACTCTTCTTCGGCATTTTCCTGCCGTTCTACGCGGGCTCCTATCACTACGGCGTCGATGTCCGCTTCTCGCTCCTCGTGGTACCCGTCTACGCCGTGCTCGTCGCGCTCGGCGCGGACGCGATCGCGCGCGGCATCGCGCGCGGGTTCCCGAGCCGATGGATGCGCGCCCTCGGCCGTTCCGGCGCTCGCCCGATCGCGGGCCCGCGCTTCCTGGCCGCCGTCCTCCTTCTCCTCCTGCCCCTCGCGCGGGCGCTCTCGCAGGTTCCCGTGGTGACGGAGGAGGCCTGGCAGGCGCGGGCCGACCACGAGGCCGTCGCGGTCTTCGCCGAAGGCCTGCCCCGGGACGCCGTCGTCATCTCGCATACCCCGTTCCAGTGGGCGTTGAGGCGCGTGGCGGCGGTCCAGGTGGTCTCCGCCTGGCCCGACCCCGGGCTCGTCGGAGCGCTCACCGCCCGCGGGCCGGTCTTCTATCACCAGAACTACTGGGACGTCATGCCGCCGGCCAACGGCGCGGTCGCGGAGGCCGTGACGATGAGCCGACTCTTCCGGGATGCCTACGTCACGGACACGTTCCAGGTCGTTGAGGCCCGTTCGGGAATCAGCTTTGCGCTTCTGGCGGTTGGACCGCGCCGACAGGTCGCGCTCGAGCCGCAGACGCTTCTCGATGCGCCGGGGGACGAGGGGAGACCGTGAGCGATCGGGGAAGGCGGGAGCCGAGGATGCGACGCGCCTGGGGGCGCGGATGAACAGGGGCCTCGTTGCCATCAGCCGCACGATGGGTCTCCTCGTGGCTCTCGTCGCGGCGTCGGCGCCGGTCGTGGCCGGAACGATCACGTGGGAGCAGGCGGTCACGACGCAGACGACGGAGACCGGCGTGGTCGTGGCGCTGACCGCCGTCAATCGCGGAGATGAACCCGCGCTCGGGGTAACCGCGGAGATGACGTTCGGGGGGAGGCGCAAGATCGGCGCGGCCCCGCTCATCATCCAGCCCGGGGCCGTCTACTCCGCGACGGCGTCCTGGCCTATGAACGGGCCGTTGAACGGGCTGTCAAACGAGCCGCGCGGCGCGTGGCCGCTTGTGATCCAGATCCACTTTCGGGACGCAGGCGGAGAATCCTACACGGCGCCGCTCGTGCACGTGGTGAGGTTTGATACGACGCCCGACCTGTTGAGGATGGAGACGGCCGTATTGACGCTGGGGGAGCGAGCAGGTCGCGTCGAGATCCCGGTGGAGTGGGCGGGGGAGAGCGAGGTCAGAGCGCGGGTGAGCTTTGTGGGCCCTCAGGGCCTCGAGCTTGTGGCGCCTCCGCCGGGGGGAGCCACGGTGCGCCTGCGGCCCGGCCGGCAGGGATTGCCGCTGGTGCTGGGCCGCGGCCGGATCGCGCGATCCTTCGCGACGCGTTCGTGGCTCGTCGTGGAACTGGAGGAACCCGGGGCGCAGGGCATGGCCGTCGTGAGCGCCGTGGATCTCCGGCTCCTGGATCCCGATGTTCCGCCTGCCCGGCCACGATGGAGCGTCGTGGCGTGGGTGGTCTCGGGGCTCATGCTGGGAGGCCTGGTGATTCACCGGGTGCGCCGGCGCCGCGCGAGACAACCCCGGTAAAGGCGCCTCGCCGAGGCCCAGAACCGCCGCGGCTACTTGAAGGTTCGAGAGATGGTGGTGGAGGCGCCGCCGTAGTCGGTCACGGTGACGCTGATGCCCAGGCTGTGATTGCCGGTGGGAAAGTCGACGCGCTGGCGCCAGGGGTTGATGGTCAGGATGCCCATCGAGGCGCTCCCGGCATCGGCGCCCGTCAGCGTGAAACTGACCTGGGGGATATAGTCGACCGTGTTGACGGCGTCGCCGTCCTCGGTGTCGCTGATCTGGAGGTAGATGGACGTGAGTCCGCCGACATTCGCGTTCACCTTGGGCGTGCCTGTGGCGAACGAGACTGAGGGCGGAGTATTGGGGGGGACGGAGACCGTGGTCGTGACCATCGTGGTGGCGGAGGTAGTGGCCGAGGTTGTCGCCGACGTTGTGGCGGAGGTCGTCGCCGACGTCGTGGCCGAGGTTGTCGCGGCCGTGGTTGCGGAGGTGGTGGCCGCAGTGGTTGCGGAGGTGGTGGCCGCAGTGGTTGCGGTGGTCGTTGCGGAGGTGGTCCCGTAGGTGCTGGTACCCGCCGACGTGGTGAGCGTGGTGGTGTAGTACGACGTCGTGTACGAGGTCGTGCCGTAGGCGGTCGTGGGGATGGAGGTCGAGAGCGCGGTCGTGAAGACAGAGGTCGTGTTCACGTGCGTGTCGCCGGCGTTGACGTTGACGCGGGCGTAGAACTCGTCCGCGGTCTGGGTCTGGTCCGCGGCGCGATCCGTGTAACGCTCGCCGATGAAGTCGGCCATGACCCAGATCGTGGCGACGGCAAAGATCGCGATGAGGCCCATGACGAGCCCGGTCTCGACGAGACCCTGCCCGCGCTCACCCGTTTTCCGATCGGCAATCTGAACCAAGTTCAATTCGTCTCCGTGTTACTTGCTCAGGTGTGTGTCCCCGGCGTAGCGGTTCATCCCCTTGTAAAAGTCTGCCTCGCTCTGCGTGCTGCTGGCGGCGCGCTCCTGGTACGCGTCCCCGGCGGACCGCGCCCAGAGCCAGATCGAGGCCACGATGATGATGGCCACAACCCCGGCTACCAGTGAAAACTCGACGAGCGACTGGCCGGAACGGAAACGCCTGCGGAGCATGAGAACGCCTCCTATCAGCGACGTACGAAGTTTATCGGCGAACGCGGCTCATTGTCCATGGGACATGTCGGACTCAAATGGTATGATTTCATACAGTGATGGTTGGTGTTGGAAGATGAATCCCGATGCGCGAGGCGTACTGGTCATCGGCGCGGGGGGGCTCGGTTGCCCGGCGATCCGGCGCCTGGCCGCGGCGGGCGTCTCGCGCCTGGGTGTCGCCGAGTTCGACACCGTGGAGGAATCCAACCTGCCGCGGCAGACCCTTTACCGCGAGAGCGACGTGGGTCGACCGAAGCTGGAAGTGGTTCGCGAGCGGCTCGACGTCTTGCCGGGGCGCGGAGCCTTCTTGCTGGAACTGCACGACGTGATTGTCCGGGGCGATGAGGATTGGCTCGACACCTACGCGGTCATCATCGACGCCGTGGATACCGCCGAGCAGAAGTTCGCGCTCCACGATGCGATCGTCCGGAGGAATATTCCCTTCGTGCACGCCGGCGCATCCGGTTGGGATGCCCAGCTGTTCACGATACGGGGCCCCGGCTGCCTGCGATGCCTCTTCGGTGAGTCCAAATCCGGCGGCGAGGAGGCTCCCGGCTACCGCCAGGAGGCTAACGGCCATCGCGGGGAGGCTTCCGACAACCGCCGGGAGGCTCCCGGCTGCCGCCGGGGAGGGCCGGGGGATCGTCCGGAGGCACCGGACTGCCGGCGAGCCGGGATACTCGGTCCCGTCGTGGGCCTGGCCGGGACGATGGCGGCAGGGGAGGCGCTCCGCCTGGCCGACGGGAGCGCCGGCCGCTACGAGCGACAGTTCTGGACACTGGATGCCCGGAGGGGGCGCACCCGGGTGATTTCCGTCGCCGCGCGGGCCGGATGTTGGGTCTGCGGGGACGCCCTTCCCTGACCAAGGCCATGTCCTCAAAGTGCCGAAACTGATCATGTCGCTGTTGATTCGGGACGCCCCACGGCTATAGTGCCGCTTCAGTTTCTACTTCACCATATCAGGAGGGTTTCATCATGACGAAGAGCACTTGGGCCATTGCGGCCTTGGTGGCAACCTTGGCGGTCGGCGTGACCACGGCCGACGCGGGTGCCAACTGCGGCGCGGCCGGTTGTCCCGTGGGCGGTCAGAACGCGGCCGCGTGCGCAACGACGGGTGACGCCTGCTCCACCCAGACGATGGACTACACCGTTCGGCGTGGCGAGTCACTCTCGCGGATCGCCCAGCAGCAGCTCGGCGCGACGGCGAAGTGGAGGGCGATCGCGCGCGCCAACAACATGCGGGCACCCTACCTGATTCGCCCCGGCCAGGTCATCAAGCTCCCGTGCGTGGCCGGGAGCCCCGCGTGCCAGAATCACACGCATGCGGGTAAGCCCAACGGCGCCGGTTACGCCGCCGCCGCCGCGGACGGCCAGGCCCCGACGCTCCGCCAGCTCTGGGAGCGACCCGTGCCGAGCGGCCAGCCGCAGAACAACAACCCGCAGGGCGCCGAGCTGAACCGCGAGTGGAACAGCCGCAACAACGTTCTCGCGACCGGCATCGCCGACCGCATCGGTCCGCCGCCGTCTACGACCTCCGCCCCCCAGCCCGCGGCCCCGCTCCAGGCTCCGCTCGGTTCCGCCGCGCCGGTGCCGTTCGGCAGCGGTCCGGTCCCGGCCGTTCCGGCGGTCACGTCGGGCAACCCGGTCCAGCAGAGGCCCGTACCGGCCCCCATCCGGTAAGAAGTATTCACTTCCGTTCGTAGTCTCCCATCCCCGGCGTCGCTGGAAAGGCGGCGCCGGGGCTTTTTGTTTCGTTCCGGGCCTGCGCTGTCGGATCCGGCCCGTATCTAACGGTTGCGGCCGGCATTGCGAATGCGGATAATTCGTTCCATGTCTGCGCGCATCCCTGTCGTCCTTCCCTC
>CAZJQD010000033.1:0-35925 GCA_964548165.1 uncultured bacterium | reverse complement strand
GGCGGCCGGCTCAACACCGACGCCGTCGACAACTCCGCCGGCGTCGATCTCTCCGATCACGAGGTCAACCTCAAGATCCTCATGGACGGCTCGCCCCGGCCTCCGCGCGACCGCGAGCGGACGCGGCTCCTCCGGTCGTTCAAGGAGCCCATCATCGCGGACGTGCTCAGGGACAACGATCGACAGACCCTGGCCATCGCCCTGGACGAGATCCGCTCCCGCCAGTCCCTGCCGATCTTCGCGCGGTGCCTCGCGGACCTGGAGCGCCGCGGCGTCATGAATGGCGCGCTGGAGGGTCTCCCGGACGCGGAGACGCTCGTCGAGCGCGCGCGCGCGGGACAGGGGCTTGTCCAGCCCGAGCTCGCCGTGCTCCTCTCCTGGGCCAAGATCGACGTCAAGCGCCGGCTCATCGATTCCCAAATCGTCTCGCGCCCCCGCATGGACGGTTTCACGGCCTCGTACTTCGCGGCCCCCGTCCGAAAGCGCTTCGCCGCCGCCATCCCCGGCCACAGGCTCCGCAACGAGATCCTCGTCACCGTCCTCACCAACACCCTCGTCAACTTTCACGGCGCCACGGTCATCCACCGTCTCACGACCGACTGCGGCCTCGCGGCCTCGCGCGTCGCCGAGGCCCTGCTCGTCGCCCACGCGACCACCAACGCGGACGACATGCTCGATGAGCTCCTCGCGTGCCGCGGTCCCCAGTCAGCGGCCCAGTACGAGGAGATCCTCAGGCTCGAAGAAGCCGTCTACCTGGCCGCGCGATGGTTCATCCGCACCGAGCACGACATCCGCGGCCAGTTCGATCGGCTCATGAAGAGCTACGCAGGTCTCGGCGGCATGACGCCCGCCGCCCTCCGCGGGCTCCTCCTGGCAGGACCCGCTTCGAAGGGTGAGGCCGAGCGTTACGAGCGCGCGGTCGCCCGGCGCGCGGCCAGCGGCTTTCCCAGGGACCTGGCGGAAAGGCTCGCCCTGCTCGAACACATCCCCACCATCCTTGACGTCCTGCACCTGGCGCGCACGCGGCGCCTGCCGATCCGGCGCGTCGGCATGCTCATGTACGCCATCGGCGAACGCCTCCGCTTCGGATCGCTCATCGGGCTCCTCAAGTCCCAGCGCACCACGACGGAATGGGACGGGCCGGCCGCCGGCGACCTCATCGCCGAGCTTCGCCACTCCCGGCGCCTCCTCGCGTCCCGCATCCTCGACCTCGGCGGCGACATGGAGGGCTACTTCCGCGAGCGTTTCCGCACGACCGAGACCCTCCAGGGCGCGATCGCCCGGGTCGAGGCGGAGGAGCACCCGGCGCTGGCGCCCTTCGTCGTCATCGCCGGCCAGATCCGCAACCTCGCCCAGCTGTGATCGCCGCCCGGTGACGGCCGCTCGGATCGAGGTTCCTGAGAAGTTCATCCCGCGCCTCCTCAACCCCTGCCCGACCGTCCTCGTCAGCGCCGCGTTCCCGCCCGGGCAGGAGGGATGGAGGGCGCGGGCGCAGTTCTGTGCCGCCGCCTGGTGCATGCCCCTCGACTACAAGCCCCCGAAGGCCGCGCTCGTCCTCGCCGCGGGCCAGGCCACGCATGACGCCGTCGCGGCGACGGGTGAGCTCGTCCTCAACGTGCCGGGCGCCGATCTCCGCGATGCGGTGATGAAGGCCGGCCGCACGACGGGCCGCGAGATCGACAAGTGGATCGACCTCGGTCTGACTCCCCTCCCCTCCACGGTCGTCGCCGCCCCGGGCATCGCCGAGTGCCTGGCCAGCCTCGAGTGCCGGGTCCTGGAGCGCGACACCGCGCTGGGACGCGGGCTCGCCGAGGGCTACGACCTCTACCTCCTCGGGATCGTCGCCGCGCGGGCGAACCCGGCGGCGTTCCACGAGCGCTGGTTGCTCGACAAGGGCGTGCGCCTTCTCCACCACTTGGGCACCGACGGTTTCGAATTCTCCGGCGGCATCCTCTAACCCGGTCTATTCGCAAGCTTTCAACACGGAGACCACGGGGACCACGGAGAAGGCCGATGCAAGGCATGGATTCAAGATATGGGCGCTGCGGAACCACCTCATCATCACGGACGAATCGCGGTAAAAAAGTCGGGGCTCATTCTTCGCCTGGAGTCTTCTCCTTTGCCTCGCTCCGTGGTCCCCGTGGTCTCCGTGGTCTCCGTGGTGTGAATTCATGAATAGATCATGCTAACCCGACGCATTCACAAGGATTCACCGCGGAGACGCTGAGAGCGCCGAGATTAAGAAGAATGCGACGCCCTTTTCTCAATCTTCAAGGAATCCCATTTCGGATGTCGGTTCGTTGCCCACATCCGCGTCCTTCCTGGTCTTCTCTCAGCGTTCTCTACGTCTCGGCGGTGCTATTCAAGAATAAACCCGGCCAGGATAGCGAAAAGGCATCTCTTGGTCTTATAATCTCTCCGGTGGTCAACTCCTCCTGCATGCCGTGTCCCCGGGCCGCGGCCGGCGTCGGCGCATGCGCGTGACCGTCGATCCCGCCGCGACTCCGCCCTACACCCTGGAGCCCCTGATCCGGCCCGGCTACCTTCGCCGGTACCTCGTCGGCGCCTGGATCGCCTGGACCGCGCTCGTCGTGGTCTCCGCCGGACTCAACGTCCAGAACGAGCGCGACACGACGATCCAGCTCGCCGCCGCCGAGGCGCGCGCCTCCTTCAACAAGGACGTCGTCTACCGGAGGTGGGCGACCATGCATGGTGGCGTCTACGTGCCGATCACCGAGACCACGCCGCCCAATCCCTTTCTCACGGTTCCGAATCGCGACGTCACGACCGAGTCCGGCATCCGGATGACGCTCATCAATCCCGCCTACATGATGCGCCAGGTCTTCCAGATCTCGACCGGCCAGTACGGGACCCGAGGGCACATCACGGCTCCCCATCCGCTCAACCCCCAGAACGCCGCCGATTCCTGGGAAGCGATCGCCCTGGAACGCTTCGCGGCCGGCGAGACGGAGATCCACGAGATCGCAATGCTGGGCGCGGAGCGCTACATGCGGCTCATGCAACCCTTCTGGATCGAGCCCGGTTGTCGCCGGTGCCACAACGAGGCCGTGGGATCCCTGCGCGGCGGCATCAGCATCTCGGTCCCGATGCGATTCTACGATGAGCTCTACCGCGCATTCGCGCGGAGAACGCTCCTGCTTCATGGAACCATCGGCCTCTTCGGTTGGCTGGGCATCTTCGCCACCGGCCGCGCGATGCAGCGCCAGCTCGAAAACTGGGCCCAAGCCAGCGCCGAGATCCAGCGGAGCGAGGCCGAACTGCGGCGCACCTCCGAGGCTCTCGCGATCAGCGAGACCCGGCACCGCATCGTCGCGGAGAACATCTCCGACATGATCACCGAGTTTGACGCTGACGGTCGCATCCTCTATGCCAACGATCGGTGCCAGGACATGCTCGGTTACTCGCCCGCCGAGCTGGTGGGAAAGCATAGCTCCCCGTTCATGCATCCCGACGATCGCGATGCGGCCATGACGCTACTCTACGATCTCGCCCGAACACCGGGCAAACGCATCAGCCACACCCTCAGGCTCCTGCGCCGGGATGGCACGGCGATCTGGGCCGACTGCGACGGCGTCTGCACGGCTCTCCCCGGGGAGAAACCGCGCGTCTACGTCGCCAGCCGAGACATCACGGAGCAGAGAAGAAGCCAGGAATCGCTCCTCGCTTCCAGCCGGCTCGCCGCCGTCGGGTCGCTCGCCTCCGGCGTGGCCCACGAGTTCAACAACCTGCTCACCATCCAGAAGAACAACGCCACCCTGCTCCTGCTCGACCGCGAGCGGCATCCCCTCAGCGACGCGGCGGCCCGATGCCTCCAGGCCATCGTCGAGAGCGCCGATCGCGGCGCCGAGATCGTGCGATCGCTCGGAGGCATCGCCCTCCCCAAGCCGCCCGCCCAGGCCGCGTTCGACCTCGTGGCCCTCCTCGAGCATCTACTGCGGGTCCAGCAGCGCACCCTGGAGTTCAACCACATCCTCGTCCGGCGACGTTGGGCCACGCCCTGCCTCGGCGCCTATGCGGACAAGGGGCAGGTCGAGCAGGTCCTCATCAACGTCCTGCAGAACGCCGTGCACGCGATGATCCCCAAGGAGGGCGGGACCCTGACCATCGAGACCAGCAAGGAGGAGACGACGGTCCGCGTCGCGATCTCCGACACGGGCGTCGGGATGGACGAGGCGACGCGCGCGCGGATCTTCGACCCGTTCTTCACCACGAAGGGCTCGCACGCCGAGGACGCTCTCGGCATCCCCGGAACCGGTCTGGGCCTGGCCATCTCCCAGAAGCTTGTCCTGGAGAACGGCGGCCGGATCGAGGTCACCAGCGCGAACGGGTCCGGAACCACGGTCACCATCGTTCTCCCTGCCGCGCCGGGTGGAGGGCCGTGCGCGGCCGAGCCACCGCCTGTCGTGGAGAGCGGCCCCGCGATCGAGAACAAGCTGGAGCTGATGATCATCGAGGATGACGACGCCCAGCGAGACTCCCTCGCGGAACTCCTCGCGCACCTCGGCTTTGACCGGCCAGCCGCGTTCGCGCGCGGGCAGGACGCCCTGGCCGCGGCCAGGCGGGCGCCGCCCCGCATCGTGCTCCTGGACTACGTCATGCCCGAGATGAACGGCCGGGAGCTCATGCGAGAGATGAGCCGCATCGATCCCGGGATTCGCTTCATCGTCCTGACGGGCACCCTGGAACCCGCGTTCGATCCGGAACTTGAACCCGACGCCATCCTCGCCAAGCCGATCGACTTCACCGACCTGGCCCGGTGCCTCAAGAGAATCGAATCGTCGCCGGGCAGGGCCTCGTCCTAGGTTCGCAGGCAGGATCTCAGGATTCCAGGATTCCGGATTTCCAGGGCTCGGGTTTATGGCGACGGGCGCGTGCGCGTCTCCGCCGAGAGGCTTTTTATGGTGCCGAGGACAGGACTTGAACCTGCACACCCTTGCGGGTACTAGCTCCTGAAGCTAGCGCGTCTGCCAATTCCACCACCTCGGCACGGGAAGCGCGCGTAATCTAGCAGGTCTCTGCCGGCGGCGCAACGGGCTCCATCGCCCTCTCAGTCCTCGCGGAAGAGAAACCTCAGGCACGGACCAATCCGCTGGCGCCAGAACCACTCGTTGTGAAAATGGCCGTCGAAGACCACGCCCATCAGGTCGCGGCCGTGGATCATCCCCTTGCGGGAACAGGCGGAGATCAACTTGCGGGTGATGCCCGTGTAGTCGTCGCGCTTGGGTTGATCGTGCGACCACCGCGTGCCGCAATCGACGTAGATCCGGTGGAACGGCTTCCGGCTCATCTCCTCGATCGTCTTGATCTGCGGATTCCCCTTCACATAGGCATACGAGAGCGAGCCCACCAGGCCGAAGGCGTCCGGGCGCTTCAGGGCCGTGTACACCGCGTTCACGGCCCCGTAGGACGAACCGATGATGGCGTGAGCCTCGGGCCGAGGGATCACCGACCAGCGCTTGCGGATGAGCGGAAGCACCTCCTCCGCCAGGAAGTCGACGTAGAGGTCGGCCTTGGCCGTGGGCGGCGGGAGGTAGGCGCGGTTGCGATAACGGTGGCAGGCCACCGCGACGAGGATGATATCGCGCAGTCTCCCCCGGCGCATCAGGTCCTCGGCCGTCGTGTCCGTGTGCCAGCCGCCGAACATCCCCTGGCCCTTCCACTGGTTCTGGCCGTCGTTGAGCACGGCCACCGGGTAGGCGCGGGAGGCATCGTAGTTGGCCGGCAGGCGCACCTTGATGTCGAAGTCATGATCGAGCGCGCGGCTGTGATCTTGAGATCGTGGTACTCGGGGTCGCGCGGCCTGGGCGGCGGCGGCTCCTGCCAGAACTTGCCCTCGATCAGGCAGACCGATCGAAGCTCGGGTCGATAGAGATCCTGCCGGCCCGGACGATCCTCGGCCTCTCCCTGCCCCACGGCGAAGCCGGCCCGGCTGTCGAGCTCGAACTCGGCGCCGAAAACCTTCTCACCATCCGTTCGACCCGCACCGATCTCCCGCATCGCAACCGCGAACTCGCCCCGGGGGCCGCGCACGCGCACCTCGGGCCGCTCCCACCCCGACCAATACCTCAGCTTCATCCGAACTCCCTGCGCCTCCAGCGCGACGGCCTTCACTCCTGACCTTGTCGAGACAGGCTCGGTCCGGAGGCGCCCCGCCAGGACCGGCCCCGATGGGACAGACCCCGTCGGCACCAGGCGAAAAACTTCGCGGCGCCCCAGAGGGTAGTCGAGCCTCAACCAGCGGACAACGCTCTCGGCGATGACATCGGCCTCGGGACTGACCAGGAGGCTCCCGTGGGAATATCCCTCGAACGTGTACCAGCTCGACGGCTGGTGATCGAATTGCCACCGGAGCGACCGGTTGCGCGACTGGATGCCAATGAGGAGCTGGGGACAGCGCACCCTCCCGACGTGGGGCCGATCGATCTCCAATTCGCGAAACGCGCGGCCCGAGAGCCAGGTGCGCCTGAAGAGCTGAAGTTGCCGGCGGTATTCCGGTGTCGTCACCTTCCGTCCCCACATCTCCTCGACGATCTCCGGGCTCGGGAGGAACTGCAGCACCGCCGGCACGTTCCCGCGCGCATCGACGAAGTCGCGGCTCGGCCGGATCCCCAGCGCCTCGGCCGCCTCGCGGGAAGGCGAGCTGTCATACAGCACGACGGCGCGCGCGCCGTCGCGGGCGGCGGCCATCTGGGCGTAGAGGCCCCCGATGGAGTAACCGACGAGGACGGCGTCCTGGAGATTCAGCTCGCGCCTCACCGCGCGTATGTCCTCCAGGTAATCGTTCACCGTGAGCGATCCGACATCCCGCCAGGCGCTCTCGTAGTAGCCCCGCAGGTTCAGCGCGAATACAGGAAAGCCCGATCGCGCCGCGGTCCGAAGGAACCGCGAGAAGACCCAGCTCCCGTCAAAAGCGCCGCCGATGCAGAGGATGGGCGGACGCCTGGAATCCCAGGCGGGAAGTAACCCTTCGACGAAGAGCCCGTGCGGGCCCACCCGCTTCTGGAACGGCCGGAGGTTGTCGGGGATCGCCTGGGCGAACGTCGCCGGAGATGTTGTCCCTGGCTTCGAACGCAACGGGGTCGCCCTCTTCGCGCCGGGTGCCTGAGCGCCCGTCCGGGGGCTTTGCGAGCCCTTCGAGCCTTCAGGACGTCGTGGAGATCCTTGGCGCCGTGGCGTCCTGGCGGTCTTCTTCACCCTGCTCAACGACGGTCTTCAGCTCCCGGCGCGAAGCGATCGGTACTCGCACGGCTCGAGCTTCACGGCGTCGCGAACGATCTGGATCCGGCTCTTCCACTCCTTGTTGATGATCCGCCAGTTCTTCTCGTCCACGATCGACTTCCTGGTCATCAGGTACAAGAGCGGGATGCACTCGTCGCCGTAGCGCGGGTGGCCAATGACGAGATCCTCCCACGGAACGCCGTTGGTAATCACGAACTCGTCGTCACTCCTCGTGTCCGAGAGCGTCCAGCCGTCGCGAACGCGGTCCAACTTGTCGTTCTTCAGCGTGTAGACGCCGGACTTCAGGCCGCCCTTGGCCTGGTGGGTGCCCTTCTTGTCCGTGTAGATGATGACCGCGCTCCCCTCGACGTCCGGAAGCTCCCGGTTGTAAGCCTCGACGTCGGCCGGGTCGATCGGGATCTCGAGATACTCCGCGAGGTGGAAGAACGTCAGCGGCACGATGTCGTGCATGGCCTCGAAGTCGGCCATGTACTGCGACTCGCCGACCATCCGCGCGTTCACTTCGCTGACGTAGATCTCCTTGAGCTTGAAGTTGGCGTCGACGGTGGTCAGGAAGTCCACGCCGAAGTTGCCGCGGTAGCCGTTGGCCCCGAGCCACTGCCCGATCCGCTGGGTGATGTCGAGAACCTCCTGCCGCTCGGCCGCCGTCAGCCCCTGGCGCGAGAAGTCCGAGCCGATGTACATCGCCGGGTTCGGCACGAGCGAGGGATCGCCGACGATCTGGATGTCGGGCGGCGAGAGCGCCACGGCGCCGTTCACGACGCAGCCCGTGCAGTTGAGGCTGGGTCCCGAGAGGTACGGCGTGATCTTCACCATCGTCCGCTCGAAGGCCTTGCCGAACATGGGCCGCTTCTCGGCGAAGACCCGCTCGAGATCGTCGATGGAAAAGACGAAGTCCGTGCCGCCGCCCTGCTGGGAGTGCGGGATCTGGATCACGAAGCCGTTCGGGAACTTGTCCGAGAGCGGCTCGTACACGATCTGCCCGAAGGGCATCAGGACGGCCTGCGGCGGCATCGGGATCCCGATCTCGCCGGCCTTCCATGCCAGCATCGTCTTGTCCTCGAAGTAATTCTGGATCACGCAGTTGTGCTGGAAGAGCTGGATCTGGGGGGCGCGGTGGAAGAGGAAATCGAGGAGCGGCTGGGTGGGCTGGAAGGGGATCATGCAGAGCTTGCCGCTGCGGCTGGAGAGAGCCTTGAGGATCTCGTCGCCGTGATCGGGGTAGAAGTGGTTCACGAAGAGCGACGACGAGCCATGCCGGACGCGCTTGTATTTCTCGTAGGAGAAGCACGGCGCTCCCCAGGCCTCCTCGACGTGCTTGGGAACCTCCTCGCCGTAGTACTCCGCGATCACGGCCGCGACCGGGAGGAAGTGCGAGAACATGTGGGCGCCGAGGGGACCGAGCCCCTGGTACACGAGCGACCAGTCCTTGAACCAGCCTCGCTCGTGGGCGACACGTTTCAGCCGTGACAGGCTCTCGATGGGACTCTTGCTCGCCGATTTCATGGAAACGCCACCCGCTTTCCTTCTTCCTGGTTCCTTCTTCTTTCTTCCGTTTCCCGACTGACCTATGATGCCACAAATTCACCTCGTGTAAAGGAACCAGCCATGATCATCGTCCTCTCCCCGAAGGCCACCGAGGCCGACAAGAACCACATCATCGAGACCGTCCGCCAGAAGGGCCTCGACGTCAACGTCTCGACCGGAACGGAGCGGACCGTCATCGGCGTCATCGGCGATGAGACCGTCGTCGGATCCATCCCCCTCGAGATCTTCAACGGCGTGGAGAAGGTCATGCCGGTCACCAAGCCCTACAAGCGGGTCTCGCGCGACTTTCACCCCGAGGCCACCGTCGTCCTTCTGGGCAAGGGTCGCGCGGACGCCACCCCGGTCGCGATCGGCGGGGGCGCGTTCGCCCTCATTGCCGGCCCGTGCTCGGTCGAGAACGAGGCCCAGATCATCGAGACCGCGCATGCCGTCAAGGCGGCCGGCGCCCAGGCGCTACGCGGCGGGGCCTACAAGCCCCGGACCTCGCCCTACAGCTTCCAGGGCCACGGGCCCGAGGGCCTGCGCATGCTCGCTGCTGCCCGCGCCGCGACGGGCTTGCCGATCGTCACCGAGGTCATGGACGCACGCGACGTCGCGCTCGTCGCCGAGGAGGCCGACTGCCTCCAGATCGGCGCCCGCAACATGCAGAACTTCACCCTGCTTCGCGAGGTGGGCCAGGCCCGCAAGCCCGTCCTCCTCAAGCGCGGCCTCGCCGCCACCGTCGAGGACCTGCTCCTCTCGGCCGAGTACGTCCTCGCCGGCGGCAACACGGAGGTCATTCTCTGCGAGGGCGTACCGCAACACCGCGGACATCTCGGCCATCCCCGTCTGCCAGGAACTCTCGCACCTCCCGATCGTCTTCGATCCCTCTCACGCCCTCGGCAAGCGGACGCACATCACCGCCCTCTCCGCCGCCGCGGTCGCCGCCGGATGCGACGGCCTGATGATCGAATGTCATCTCGATCCCGAGCACGCGATGTCCGACGGCCCCCAGTGCCTCACCGCGCCGGCCGGTCTCGCCGCTTGCATCGCCCGGCTCCGCCCCTTCGTCGATCTCGTCGGCAAGCGCCTCCCCTAGCACCATGACCGACGCCCTCTTCTCCCGCCAGGTCCGGACCATCGCCCTCGGCGGGGTTGGCCTCATGGGCGGCTCCCTCGGTCTTCGCCTCCGCGCTCTCCCCTCCCCGCCCCGCGTCGTCGCGTTCGGTCGCACGGAGGCCACGCTCAAGCGCGCGCTCGAACGCGGCGCCATCGACGCCTATGAACTCGATCCGGCGGCCGCGGTCCGCGATGCCGACCTCGTCGTTCTCGGGGCGCCGGTCCGGTCCATCCCCGCGCTCTTCACCACACTCGCGCCTTCCCTCAAGGACGGCGCCGTCGTCACCGACGTCGGTTCCACCAAGACCTGGATCGTCGCCGAGGCCGAGAAGCGGCTTCCGGCGCGCGTCCGCTTCGTGGGCTCCCACCCGATGTGTGGTTCCGAGCGGGACGGCATCGAGCACGCCACGCCCGCGCTCTACGAGAAGGCGGTCACCGTCGTCGTCCCCTCGGCGCTCACCGACGATAACGCGCTCCGCCTCACCAAGGCGCTCTGGGAGGCCGTGGGCTCGGTCACGCTCACCCTCCCCGCCGCGCTCCATGACCGCATCGTCGCCTCCATCAGTCACCTGCCGCACGTTCTGGCCAGCCTCCTCGTCAACACCGTCGCCGCGCGGTCGAAGGCGGAAGTCCGGACGTGGGACCTCGCCGCCGGCGGGTTCCGCGACACCACCCGCATCGCGTCGGCGGGCGCCGAGATCTGGCGCGACATCTGCCTCACGAACCGCGACGCCATCCTCGAGGCCGTCCGCGACACGCGCTCGGGCCTCGACGCGTTTCTCGGCGTCCTCGAATCCGGCGATGAAGCGGCCCTGGCGCGGTTCTTCGCGGAGGCCCGGACGACGCGCGACGCCATCCCCCCGCGCGGCACCGCGCTCCTGCCCGGTCTCCATGACCTCTACGTCGCGATCTCCGATCGCCCCGGCACCATCCACGAGGTCACCGGCGTCCTCGGATCCGCCGGGCTCAACATCGTCGACCTCGAGCTGCCGCGAGGCCCCGAGGGCGCGGGCGACGCGCCGCTCCGCGTCTTCTTCGATTCCGCCGCCGACCGCGAGAAGGCCCGCGACCTCCTGAACGCGCGCGGATTCGCCACGCGCGAGGCGTTCTAGGATGGGTTCCGGCGTCGGCAAGGGCGGCTTCGTCCGCTGGATCGTCCACCCGCTCTCGCGCAGCCCGCTTGCCGGATCGCTCAAGGGCACCGTCACCGTCCCCGGCGACAAGTCGATCTCGCACCGCGCCGTCATCCTGCGAGCGCTCGCTGGAGTGCCCGCCGCCGAGATCGTCCCGGGGATCGCCGGTCTCCTGGAGTCCGAGGACGTCGCCTCGACGCGGCGCGTCCTGGAGACCGTGCTCGCCACGCCCGCGGGCGCCCCATCGGGCGCCGCAGCATCCGGTGATTGCGGCAACTCTGGCACCACGATCCGCATCCTCACCGGCGCCCTCTCCGGCCGCGAAGGTCTCCGCGTCGTCCTCGACGGCGACGCGTCCCTCCGCCGACGCCCGATGGAGCGCGTCGCCATGCCTCTGCGCGCGCTCGGCGCCTCCATCACGACGACCGACGGCAGGCCCCCCGTCACGATCGAGGGCCGAAAACTCCGCGGGGCCACGCTCGACGTCAACGTCGCCTCCGCCCAGGTGAAGTCGGCGCTCCTCCTGGCTGGACTGCGCGCCGAGGGCCGCACCGAGATCCGGATGCCCGAGGCGTCGCGCGATCATACCGAGCGCATGCTCCGTGCGTTCGGTGTCGCCGTCGACGTCCGTGACGGCGGACGCGTCGTCGCGATCGAGGGTGGACAGAAGCTCGTCGCCCAACCCGTCGACGTCCCCGGCGACATCTCCTCCGCCGCCTTCTTCCTCGTGGCCGGATTGCTCGCTGGCCAGGACGTCGTCCTCCCGAACGTGGGCGTCAACCCCCTTAGAACCGGCATCCTCGACGTCGCCGCTCGCGCCGGCGCCACCATCGAGAAGCGTAACGTTCACGAGTCCGGCGGCGAGCCCCGCGCCGACCTCGTCGTCTCCCGCCAGACCGTGGGCGCCCTCGTCATCACCGCCCCCGACGTCCCGAGGCTCATCGACGAGATCCCCGTCCTCGCGCTCCTGGCGGCCCTCGCCGACGCCGACGAGAGCACCGTCAGCGGTGCGGAGGAACTCCGCGTGAAGGAGTCCGACCGGATCGACGCCGTCTGTGGCGAGTTTGCTGCCATCGGCCTGGTCGCTCATCCCAGGGCCGACGGCCTCGTCATCCCCGGCCGCCAGAAAGTCCGCGGCGGCATCGTGCAATCCCGCGGCGACCACCGCGTCGCCATGACCGCCGCCATCGCCGCCCTCGTCGCCGAACGCCCCATCGAGATCCAGGACACCGCCTGCGTGGAGACCAGCTTCCCGGGCTTTCTCCCCATGCTCAAATCCCTGGGGGCGGAAGTGGAGTCAGGCAGCTAGATTTCTCATGCTGTCGTCATAGGGTCGACCGAAGGCCCTTTCCAGGCGGTGTTTAGCCGGCGGGCGCCCTTGGGAAACCACGGCTAACGGCCAGGCACGGCCTTGGGCAACTTCAACTGGAAGGTCGAACCCTCGTTCTCGCGGCTCTGGACCTCGATGCTTCCCCCGTGCTTGACGGCGATGGCCCGGGCTATGGAAAGGCCCAGCCCGAGGCCCCCGGAGAGGAACTCGGTCGTCCCCGAGTGGTGGGTCTTGATCCCCTTGAGCTGGTAGAACTTCTCGAAGATGCGCTCCTGCTCCTCCTCCGGGATCCCGATGCCGGTGTCCGAAACACTGACAACATTTTCGAGTTCGGTCCGCGCTATGCTGACGACGATCCGCCCCCCATCCGGCGTGAAGCGGATAGCATTGAGCGCCAGGTTCAGGAAGGCCTGCCCCAATTCCTCGGGGTCACCCTCAACCATCGCCTTGCCGACGCACGGCTCGAAGACCAGCTCCTGGTGGCGATGCGCCGTGAACGCGCGGATATTCGCCACGTGCTCCTCGATCAGCGCGTTGAGGTCCAGCGCGGCGCGGGCCGCCGGGAGCGCCTCGGCCTCCGCCTTGGTCATCAGGATGATGTTGCGCGTGACGCTCACCAGTCGTTGCACGCCCTTTGCCAGGCCGTCCACCACCCGGGAGTCGGACTGCCGCTGCAACAGCTCGGTGTAGCCCATCACGCAGGCCAGGGGCGTATGGAGCTCGTGGGCGGCCACCGCCAGGAAATGGCTCTTCATCTTCTCCTTGCGGGCCAATTCCACGTTCTTTCGCTCGAGCTCCTCCACCTTGTTCACGAGCTTGCGCACGAGCACTTCGTTGTATTCCTTCAGGTAGGCGCGTTCCGGTTGCGTGGCCAGGTCCGCCGTTACGGAGCGCGGCGCCATCCGATCCAGGAGCGTCCTCACGCTCTCCAGGATCTGCTCGGGATCGATGGGCTTCTGCAGGAAGAGATCGGCGCCCTGCTTCAAGGCGAACTGCTCATCCGAGCCATCGGTGTACGTGGCCGTGAGAAACACGAAGGGAATGGCCGCCAACTTCGGATCGCTTCTCCAGGCCCGGCAAAAGGCGAATCCGTCCATGACGGGCATCAGGATGTCGGAGATGACCAGGGCCGGCGGCGACTCGCGCGCGAGCCCTAGGGCTTCCTTGCCGTTCGAGGCCGTTTGAACCGCGAATCCATGCCCTTGAAACAGGGCCTGCAAGAGGTAGAGGTTCTCCGCCCGGTCATCCACGATAAGAATCGTTCTCAAGCTCGGCTCCTTCCTCCAGTTATAGCACACGCCGTCGGGGGGTCAGTTTTACACGTCGGGGGGCAGGCTTACACATGGACCCCTGGGGGGAGGCTGGCCGTAGTTGTGTAGTTAGAGCGATTGGCGCCGCGCGCATTCGAGGGGGCTAAATTGTGTAAATGTGTAAGCCTGACCCCCTCTCTGTGCTATCCTACCGTCCGTCTTCACCGCGCCTGTAGCTCAACTGGATAGAGCATCAGCCTTCGAAGCTGAGGGTTGGGGGTTCGAGCCCCTCCGGGCGCACCATCGCCGAGCTTTCCGCGGCCCGTTATCCACACTCCCGGCTCTTATCCACAGCAGAATATTTAATTCCGCGCCGAGACCGCCTCCTCCCGCTTGCACCCTCATCGTCCCACGCTATCTTGCTGAGCTACGACCATGAGCGGAGCCGCCCTCGCAATGACTTCACCTCCTCCCCCTCGACCCTTCACGGTCGCGCAGAAGTTGCGCGTCGTGGCCATAGACGGACCGGCCGGCAGCGGCAAGAGCACGGTCGCGCGACTCGTCGCCGAGCGGCTCGAGTTCATCCACGTCGACACCGGCGCCATGTACCGCGCGCTGACCTTGAAGGTGCTCAAGAGCGGAGCTCCGGTGGAGGACGAACTGCGTGTCGGCAGGATCGTCTCCACGGCCGAGATCGAGCTCGAGGACGGCCACGTCTTCCTCGACCACGAGGACGTGACCCGCGAGATCCGCTCCGGCAAGGTCACGCGCCACGTCTCGCGCGTCTCCTCCTATCCCGCCGTCCGGAGCGCGCTCCTCGCGCGCCAGCGCGGCTTCGCCACGCGCGGCGACGGTGTCGTCATGGAAGGACGCGACATCGGCTCCGTCGTCTTCCCCGACGCGCGCTGGAAATTCTTCCTCGACGCCTCACCGGAGGTTCGCGCCCAGCGCCGTCACGCCGAGCTCGAAGCGGCTGGTAAGCCCCACGAGCTCAACCACGTGCTCTCGGAGCTGCGTGAACGCGATGAGCTCGACTCGGGACGCGCCGTGGCCCCTCTCAAGTGTCCGTCCGACGCCGAGGTCATCGATTCCTCGCGACTGTCGATCGATGAGGTCGTGCAACGCATCATCGATCGGGTCCAGAAAGGCTGAGCGGTCCGGGCCCCGGGCCCACGCTCCTCCGACAGCGCTGCTGACGCCGTGACGACGACTGAACCCGCATCCCCGGCATTCGTGGTCCCGCCCCCCTCGCTCAAGCCCGAGGGCTTTTATGGCTTCTGCCACGTCCTCGTCCGCATCCTCGCCCGCTTCTGGCTCTCGCTGAGCGCCGCACAGGTCGAGGGACGCGAGCACATCCCGTCCTCCGGGGGCTTCATCCTCGCTTCCAACCACTGCTCCCACTTCGACCCCCCCATCCTGGCCATCGCTTCCCCGCGACCCCTCTCCTACTTTGCCAAGCAGGAGCTCTTCGCCAACCCGATCTTCTCCGCCGTGATCCGCCGGCTCGGCGCTTTCCCCGTCGAGCGCGGAAGCGGCGACCAGGCCGCCCTGGGGCGCGCCATTCAACTCCTCGCCTCCGGTTACGCGCTCGTCATCTTCCCCGAAGGCACGCGCTCCCGCGACGGCAAGCTCGGCCGGGCCAAGCTCGGCGCGGCGCTGATGGCCGTCAAGGCGAAGGTGCCCATCCTCCCGGTCTTCATCGACGGATCGTTCCACGCGTGGTCCAAGGGCGGACCGATCCGGCGAGCCCCGGTGCGTGTTCGCATCGGCCCCGCGCTCCACCCGGGCCACGTCCCCGACTCCGCGCGCGGATACGCCGCGCTCACGTCCGAGTGGACGCGAAGCCTCGTCGCGCTCGGTGCCACGCCAGCATCCGCCCCCGGCCTAACACCGGATCCCGCGGTCCCGACCGGCTCTTCTGACCCATCGCGTATCGATCCCGCATCACGAACCTGACGCGCCTTCACCAGGACCTGGTGATAGACCTTCCTCGGCCCCGCATTACCCCTTGCGCCTTTTCCGCCCCGCCGACTAGACTCTGGCCATGGCGAGCACCCGCCCGACACAGATACAGGATCAATACCTCAATCGGCTCCGCAAAGAGAAGATACCGCTCACCGCGTATCTCATGAACGGCGTCCCCATCAAGGGGCGCGTCCTTGCGTTCGATTCCTTCGTCGTGCTCTTCGACGTCGACGGCAAGCAGCAGATGGTCTTCAAGCACGCCATCTCCACCATTCAGCCGACGCGCCCAGTCGAGCTGAACTTCGAGGCCGAAAGCGCCCCCGCGAACGATTAGCCGGCCGCGCGCCATCGCGGTCGCCCTCCGCCTCCCCCGCGTCGAAGCGGCTGATATCACCGATCACCTCGACGAGCTCACCGCGCTGGCCGCGTCCTGCGACGTCGAGATCGTCGAACGCGTCGTGCAATCGAAAGCCACGCCCGAGGCTGGCACCTGGATCGGCAAGGGCAAGGTCGACGAGATTGCCGCGATGCTGCCGGACTACGGCGCCGAGCTCGTGATCTTCGACGACGAGCTCTCGGGCAGCCAGATCCGCAACCTCGAGAAGCTCCTCAAGGCCCGCGTGATCACCCGCACCGAGCTCATCCTCGACATCTTCGCCCAGAAGGCGCGCACCTACGAGGCCAAGCTCCAGGTCGAGATGGCCCAGCTCGAGTTCAGCCTCACGCGCGTCCGCCACCTCTGGAGCCACCTCGAGGGCCAGCGCGGCGGGCGCGGGGCTCGACAGGGAGCGGGCGAGCGCCAGATCGAGGTCGACAAGCGCGAGATCCGCGAGCGCATCTCGCGGCTCCGCGGCCGGCTCGAAGAGGTCCGCAACCGCCGCACCGTCCAGCGCGGCGGTCGGCTCGGCTTCCCAGTCGGCGCCGTCGTGGGTTACACCAACGTCGGCAAGTCCACGCTCGTCAATCGCCTGGCCGGCGCCGAGCTCCACGTCGAGAACAAGCTCTTCGCCACCCTCGACGCCTCCACGCGCCGCGTCAAGCTCGCCGCCCAGCCCGTTCTTCTCACCGACACCGTCGGCTTCATCCGCAAGTTCCCGCCCCAGCTCGCCGCGTCCTTCCGTTCCACGCTGGAGGAGGCCGTCGAGGCGGACTTCATCCTGCACGTCGCCGACGCCTCGCACCCCAAGGTCCGCGACCAGGTGCTCACCGTTGAGGCCTTTCTCAAGGAGATCGGTGTCGGCGACAAGCCCACGCTCCGCGTCCTCAACAAGATCGACGCCGCGCCCCGCCCGCTGGAGTGGCGCAAGGTGAAGCCCGACGGCCGCTGGCTCTCCGTCTCCGCCAGGACCGGCGCCGGCATCGCCGACCTCAAGGACGCCCTCGCCCGCCTCGCCTGACCTCGTTCGCGCGCCGGTTTTCCCCGCGCCGTTCACTCCTGTCCCCAACCCTCCCCACAACGCTCTCGTCTCCCGGGGACGCTTTTGCTATCCTCGGGTTCCCATGAGACGCATTGCCATCAACGACACGACGCTCTCGGATTCCACCCACGGTCTCAGGAAATCCGTGCTCCGCAGCGAGGATATCCTCTCCCTGGCCGAATCCATCGACGCCGTCGGCTTTGACGCCGCCGAGGCCTGGGGAGGCGCCACGTTCGACAACTGCCTCCGGCATCTCAACGAGAATCCCTGGGATCGCCTGCGCATCCTCTCCTCGCGTATGCCGCACACGCCGCTCCGGATCATCGTCCGGAGCCAGAACCTCCTCGGCTACCGCCCCATGCCCCTTGACGTCATCAAGGCCTTCGCCGCCGAGATCGCCGCCAACGGCATCAAGGTCGTCCGCATCTTCGATTCCCTCAATGACCTCGGCAACCTCGAGATCGTCATTCCCGTCTTCCTCGAGGCCGGCGTCGCCGTGGAGGGAACCATCGTCTACACGCAGAGCCCCGTGCACTCGATCGAGGGTTTCTCCGAGATGGCCGGTCACCTCGCCGCCATGGGTTGCCAGACCCTCTGCCTCAACGACGTCGCCGGCATCCTCACGCCCTCCCTCGCGCGCCGTCTCGTCAAGGCGCTCGCCGCCGTTCTCCCCGTCTCCGTCCACTGCCGATCGATCACGGGCATGGGCGCGATGGCCTACGTCGCCGCCATCGAGAGCGGGGCCGTCGGCATCGACTGCGCGATCTCGCCCTTCGCCATGGCCGCCTCCCAGCCCACGATCGAATCGATGCTGGAGGCCCTCGAGGGCGCCGACGTCGAGACGGGCGTCGACCGCAAGGCCCTGAAGGCCTACATGAAGAAGGCCGAGTCGATCGCGATGAGGCACACGGCCGAGCAGAACGATCCGCATCTCATGCAGAGCCTCTTCTCGGTCCACAAGATCCCGTTCGGCATGCTCTCCGGCATCGTCTCGGAGCTTCACCGCATCAACGCCGTCCACCGCGTCCAGGAGGTCCTCGCGGAGGTCACCAGCGTCCGCGAGGATCTCGGCTGGCCCCCGCTCATCACGCCGCTCTCGCAGATGGTCCAGGCGCAGGCCATCCAGAACGTCCTCCGCGGCACGCGCTACGCCATGATCCCGCAGGAACTTCGCGACTATCTCAAGGGGCTCTACGGCCGTCCCCCCGGCGAGGTGAACCCGGAGCTGGCGGCCCTGGTGACGCCCGTCTCCGGTCGCGCCGCGCTGCTGCTGCCGCCGCGGATGCAGACCCTCGAGGCCGAGCTCAAGGCGGCCAACTTCTACGAGAAGCCGGAAGACGTCGTCACCTACGCTCTCTACGGCCCCCTCGCGCTCGCTTACTTCCACGTGCGCCGCGATCCGGATGCCGCGCGCCGGGCCGCGCCGACCACGCGCGACAATACCCTGGAGATCCTCACGGCGTTCATGGAACGCCGGCGCGTCCGCAGGCTCGAGATCGACGGCAAGGATTTCCGCGTCAAGCTCGTGCGCCGCGGACCGCCCGCCGCCCGCTCCGCCGCGACCGTGCACGAAGAGGCCGCGTACGAGGCCGAGGAGGCGCGCGTGCGCGAAGAGCGCGACGCTGTTCCCACCGGGCCCGCCATCACGGCCCCGCTCGGTGGAACCTTCTACCGCTCGCCCGCTCCCGGCCAGCCCAACTTCGTCGAGGTCGGCAGCGAGGTCACCGAGGAGACCGTCGTCGGGCTCGTGGAAGCCATGAAACTCTTCCACGAGATCAAGGCCGAGAAGGCCGGCATCATCAAGAGCTTCGCCGTCGAGAACGGCGGCAACGTGGAGCGCGGGGGCGCGGTCGCTTTCCTGGGCCCCGCCTGATGCCCGCCCCAGGAAGCGACGATCGGGGAGGCGCCCACGTCGTCGTCTCCGGGATGCGCCCCACCGGTCGCCTGCACGTCGGCCATCTCGAGGGCGTCATCCGGAACTGGCTCGCGCTCCAGGCCGCAAACACCTGCTACTACTTCGTCGCCGACCTCCACGCGCTCACCGACCGGTCCGACCCGGGCGAGATCGCGCGCTGGACGACGGAGATGGTCCGCGACTGGCTCGCCCTCGGCATCGATCCCGCGAAGGCCGTCGTCTTCCGCCAATCCGACGTCCTCGAGCACGCGCTCCTCTCCACGCTCCTCACGATGGTCACGCCCGTTTCGTGGCTGGAACGGTGCCCGACCTACAAGGACCGCGTCTCCGAGCTCGGCGAGGGATCGGCGAATGCCGGGCTCCTCGGCTACCCCGTCCTCATGTGCGCCGACGTCGCGCTCTACGACGCCGATCGCATCCCCGTGGGGGAGGACCAGGTCGTCCACCTCGAGATGGCGCGCGAGATCGTCCGCCGGTTCAATCTCACGCACCCTGGCGCCGACCTCGTCGAACCCCAGCCGCTCCTGACCCGCGCCGCCAAGATCATGGGCACCGACGGACGGAAGATGTCCAAGTCCTACGGGAACACGATCGAGCTCGCCGCCAGCGTCGAGGTCATCAACAAGCAGATCAAGGGCATGAAGACGGACGAGAAACGAAAGCTCCGCCATGACCCCGGAAACCCCGCCGACTGCAACCTCTTCCCCTACCACGAGCTCTACACGCCCACGAGGCTCGACGAGATCCGCCAGGGCTGCACCACGGCCTCGCTCGGGTGCGTCGACTGCAAGAAGATCCTCATGGACTCGCACGCGGCCGCAATGAGCAGTTACCGCGAGAAGCTTTCAGCCATCTCGGATGCGCGCGTTCGCGAAGTCCTGGAGGACGGGGGCCGGCGCGCGCGCGCCGTGGCGCGCCGCACGATGAGCCGCGTGATGGCTGCCATCGGTATTGCCGGCGATATCGCCCTCGACGCCGAAAGCAGGACGGCACACCGATGAGCGCCGAAGAGAAGTCGGCGGCGACCGATGGGGCTCCCGCGGCGGCGCCCGATTCGGCGGAAGCAGTCGAATCCCCCTCGCGTCTCCGGGTCCCCGAGGGCATCAAGCTCCCGGACGGCACCCGCTGGGACGGCCATCACGTCGAGCTCGAACGCTTCGCCGGCCCCCTGGACCTGTTGCTTTTCCTCGTGAAGGAGCGCCAGATCCCGATCGTCGAGATCCCCGTCGCCAGCATCACCGACCAGTTCCTGGCCCACCTCAAGGATCTCCAGCTGGACTGGGAGAAGGGCGGCACCGAGCTCCTCGACAACGCCGGCGACTTCCTCGTGATGGCCGCCGCGCTCATCCAGCTGAAGGCGCGCGAGCTCCTGCCGGCCGAGGCGGGCGCCGATGCCGAGGACGAGGAACTGACGCGCGAGGAGCTGATCCGGCTCCTGCAGGAGTACGAGCGCTTCAAGGCCGCCGCCGCCGCGCTCCACGGGAAGATGAAGGAGCGCTCGCGCATCTTCCTGAGAACCCGCCCCGCGGTCGAGCCCGAGCAGGAGCAGATCCTCAAGGTCGACCTCGGCCGGCTCCTCGACGCCTTCCGCCAGGTTCTCAAGCGCGCCCCCGAGAAGGAAGTCCGGGAGATGGCCCGCGAACCGATCCGGATCGAGGAGCGCATCGCCGCCATCCGCGTCCTCCTGGAGCGCGACGGCACCGTGCTCTTCTCCGAGCTCTTCGATCCGGAGAAGGAACGCAACTGGCTGATCGCGACCTTCCTCGCGATCCTCGAGATGATGCGCGCCGTCGAGGTCGTCGTCGTTCAACGGGATATCCTCGGCGAGATCCGCATCGCTCGCCCCGGGGTGATCAGCTAGCTCAAGGGATGCGTTCGAAGCGCATCAGCAGGCGGGTTCCTTGCTCGGCTTCGGCCCGTCCATGTGTACCAGTTTCCGGACTGGTTTTCGGGGACAAGGCCACAAGGGTAAAGCCCTATTCTGCGGCCATCCGCGCTATCTGCGGATGAATTCTCAGGGCTTCAAGGGCAGTCTCGCCCAGTTTACAAGTCCGCAAATAGCCATTACTGTCGCTTCGTGGAACCTTTGAAGGCATCCATCGTCATCCCGGCCCACAACGAAGCCGGAACCATTCGCGAAGTTGTGGAGCGGGCTTTTGCGGCGTTGGAAATGGTAGGCGGGGGCGAGGTCATCGTTGTAGACGACGGATCCAGCGACGATACCCCTGCGATCCTCCGAGAGCTCAACCGCCCGGGCCTCGTCGTCCTCCGCCACCGCCGCAATGTCGGGCTCTCCGCCGCCCTGGGAACAGGATTTCGGGGCGCTCGCGGCGCCCGGATCTTCTTTCTCTGCGCCGATATGCAGTGTGATCCCATCGATGCCGTGCCCCGCATGAACCAGGCCCTCACGGATGGCGCCGAGATCGTCTTCGGATACAGGGATTCGCGTCACGAGATGAAGAGTTTCGCCTCCGCCGGCTACCGACTCCTCTGCCGCCTCCTCTTCGGTGTCGGCCTCAAGGACATGAACTGGGTGAAGGGCTTTCGCCGCGAAGTCGTCGACACCATGATCCTCCGACCGGGCTGGCACCGATTCCTTGCTGTCCTGGCCGTCCGGGAAGGCTTTCGCTACGCCGAGGTGGAAACGCGCTACCTGCCGCGCACCTACGGGAAATCCCACTTCGGCGTCTGGCGGATTCCTCAAAGCATCATGCACATGCTCGCACTGAAGTTCCATATCACCTTCTCCGCGCAGCCACTTCTCCTCTTTGGCATCATCGGTACAATCCTTCTGCTTCTCGCCTGCGGCGGCATCTCCTACTACCTGGCTGCCTGGCTCATCTCCGGCGAGAAGTACCGACAGCTCCTCTTCCCCATCGTCGTCTTCGCGCTCTCCGGGCTCCAGTTCATCCTGATGGGGTTCCTCGCCGAAACGCTCGCGCATATTCTCCACGTCATACGGGACCACAGGCCGTCCTAGATGCTCCCTGCATCCACCCGAAGCACATGACGCTTGGCTCCGTCCTTGGCCGCGCCGGCCGCATCACGCTCAACACCTCCGACGGCATCTCCGTCACCATGGGAGGAGGACTGCAGTCGTTCGCGCTCAGCCTGATCGGCATCCCACACATGGGCGCCCGGCTTCGCTATCGCCGGCTCCGAGCCGCAATAGGCAAGCGCCGGTTCCGCCGCTCCCTCGAGATCGGTTGCGGCGCCGGCCTACTCACTGCCGCCTTCGGAGACCGTGCCGATCGCGCGTTCGGATTCGATCTCGATATTCCCCGCTTGGCGACCGCCGCCCGACTCGCCCCGCTCATGCCGTGCCGTTTCCACGCGCTCCGCGCAGATGCCTGCCGCATCCCCCTCGCCGACGGCTCCTGCGATCTCGTGCTTCACTCGGAGGTCATCGAGCACATCACCGATGATACGGCCGCGATCCGCGAAGCGCGCCGCGTTCTTTCCCACGACGGGTTGTTGCTCCTGACCACGACCGCTGACCAGCCGTGGAATATCGAGGCAGAGGAAGAGTTTGACCACGCCCGGGCGGGATACGCTCGCACTGCTCTCGAGGGGCTGGCACTCCGCACGGGCCTGCATGTCCGATCCTGCACCCCCTATGGGCGCTCCGCGCTCACCCGTTCCCTCTGGCGACTGCATCGCGCCTCGACTCGCCGCTCCGCGTGGCTTGGTGGGCTCTTGTTTCTCCCATGCTATCTCCTCGCCCTCCTCGCCGAGTCGATCGTTGGGGCTGATGATGCGTCGGTATCGGGCAAACCCGAGCCGACCGCTCTGGGCTGGATCCTCGTCGCCGACCTCGCGGCCGAATCGCCTCGCACGTGACCTCGCCCGTGGAGCGCACGCTCGATGAACACAAATATGGGGGCGGCAACCCGATCCGCGCATGGCTCCTGCGCCGCTTCGTCTCCGCAGTGCACCGGCTGCTCGCCCTGGACACGTCCACGGTTGTCGACATCGGGTGCGGCGAAGGACACCTGGTCTGTGTTGTGCTCGGAGCCCGCCGCGGCATCCACATGGACATCGAAGAGTCCTCCCTGCGCCGGGCCCGCATGCGGCGACCCCAGGGCCTCTACGTCCGCGGTAGCATCTATGCACTCCCGTTCCGCCGACATGTGCCGAACACCGTGCTCTGCCTTGAAGTGCTCGAACATCTCGACAATCCCGAGGCCGCCATCGTTGAGCTCGGTCGCCTCGCTGGAAACCGCGCTCTCATCTCTGTTCCCGACGAACCGTGGTTTTCATGGGCGAGCCTGGCCGGTGGCAAGCATATCGCTCGCCTCGGCCGCCATCCCGGCCACGTCAACGCCTGGTCCACAGCCGCCATCGGCCGACTTCTCGCCGCCGCCTTTCAGATCAGTGCCGTACTCCGCCCGTTTCCCTGGTCCCTCTTCGACTGCACCGCTAAGCGTCCATGAGCAACCTACGCCGGCTCTGGGATATCGAGTGGGGCACCTTCACGTTCGGCGAGCGGATCTACGGCAAGACCACGAAAGAGGCCGCCGACGAACTGGAAGAACTCCTGCGCGGCGTGCCCCTCAAGAACGCCCGGGTCCTCGATGCCGGATGCGGATTGGGCCGTCCCGCAGCAGAGTTTGCGAGGCGCCACCGCCCGCGGATCATTGTCTCGGACATCTCCCGTGCCGCTCTCCTGGCCTCCCGGGAAGAGGGCTTGTCCGGATTTCAATCCGACATCCTGCGCATCCCCCTGCAAGACGCCTGCTGCGACGCCGCCTGGGCCCACGGCGTGCTTCTATACGTCTCGGACCCGGCGGCGGCAGTTCGCGAACTCGCTCGGGTTACGCGACCTGGCGGGTGGATTGCCTTTACCATTTGGCCTCCTCTCCCCATGTGGCTGCGGGTGGCTTCGGCAATTGCTCGTGCCGTTGCAGCGCCGCTCCCATTGCCGGCAGTTCGTCTGCTAGCCTACGTGCTGGCACCCCTACACGGCATCGTGCACCGGCTAAGCCGGCTGAGAAAATATCCGGTCGGCATAGCCGAGGGCGCCCACATATTTTTCAACCTCTTGACTGCTCCCCATTTGCAATGCGCTGACCGCGCCACTGTTGCCGGCTGGTGCCGCGATGCGGCATGCGAGGAGATTGAATTCAGGACGCCTGAGGTCCGCGTCCTGGCTAGAAAATCATGCTCAGGCCCTGACAGCCTTGACATTGCCGGGTAATGAGAACTAATATGGTTCTACTTCCGTGAGAGTCACGTCGTTGCTTTTTCGTTTGCTCGCGAGTGGAGTGGTCACCCCACGGCGCGTATGGAACCTCGCGAAAGTGGGGGCCTCTTGGGTCCTGGGAAGGCCTCAGCCTTGGGGACTTCCGCCCCTCGTCATGTTCGAACCCACCAACGTTTGCAACCTCTCCTGCCCTCTATGCCTCACGGGGATCGATGACCTTCGCCGCCCCAAGGGCATGCTGTCGCTCGACATGTATCGCCGGGCTCTTGATGAACTCGAGCCGACCTGCATGATCCTCTCGCTCTATCTGGGCGGCGAGTCCTTTCTCAACAAGAACCTTATGACCATGATACGAGAGGCCCACCAGCGCCGCATTTTTGTCCGAATCTCTACGAACGGCCACTTCCTCGATGAAAAGGTTCGCGCTGATATCCTGGAGGCCGGACTCGACAACCTCATTATCGGAGTCGACGGTGCCACGCCCGAGGTCTACGTCAAGTTCCGCAAAGGCGGGGATTTTGAGAAGGTCTGCGCCAACATCCGAGCACTGGTAGAAGACAAGAAGCGACTCCACCGCGCGACCCCCTCTATCGATCTCCAGTTCATCATCACTGCAGAAAACGAACACGAGATCCGGGCTGCTAAAGCCTTGGCTCTGGACTTGGGCGTGGATTCGATCGCCTTTAAAACTGCACTCGTCTACGACGTGCGCGAGAAGATCCCGAAGGTTCAGGAACGTTCACGCTACTCCTCCAGAGAGCCGTTCGGCCGCTGCCCACGGCTCTGGTGGAGCACCTACATGTTTTGGAACGGCGTAGTCACGCCCTGCTGTAATGACGAACGAGGCGAGCACCCGGTGGGAAAGTTCGGCGAGTCCAGCTACGCTGACATCTGGCACGGGAAGAACATGGCCGCGTTCCGGGACCGCCAGCGAACGGACAAGCACTCCATTAATATCTGCAAGGGCTGCTCGATGAAGATGCATAACTACCTCCCCACGGAGAAAGTCCTCGCTGAGCCCTGATCGGACGCCCCGGCTAAATCCCGGCCCCTCCCCGGCTCCCGGGTTGGCGGCGTTCTGGCGCCTGGATCCCTCGCTCTTCGGCCGTCACGACGGAACAGGCCGGCCGGACGCCTCCAGCGAGCAAGCCCGGCTCCTCTTCCCGCCGCCCCCCCCTGCAGGAGCGCGATGGACGCTCGGTATTCTGGACCAGACCCCTGGAATCGGTCCCCCCCGGAACCTTCCGGATGCCCCCATCGGCATCTGGCTTGCGGACTCACCTGTATCGATGCCGCGGGGACGGATCCTGGCGCATCTTGCGCGGGGAGCGGAACGTCGACCCGCCATCGTCGAGACGGATCGGGGCGTGGTCTTCGCCTTCGATCCCGAGGACGCGATAGAGCATGTCCTGCAGGAGCGCTACTACGTGCGCCGGCGCCCGCTCTACACGCGACTCCCCTTCAACTACCACAAGCTCCTGCCGGCCACCCTCCGCTCGCGTATCCGCTCGCTCTACAATCGCTCCGCGCGGTCCGCCACGGACTCCAGCGCGTTCCCTGCCTGGCCCGTCGAGCCCTCGATCGAGACCCTGCGCGACCTCGTGGCCACCGCTGCCCGCCTCGTCGCAGGCACGCCCACGGCGCCCTCGTGGCCGCAAGGAAAGCGCTTCGCCGTGGCGCTGACCCATGACGTCGACGGTCGAGACGGCCAGCACGAAGTACCCGCCATTGCCGCTATCGAGAGCGCCCGCGGCTTCGTCTCTGCCTGGTTTCTCCCCACCCACCGCTACCCGCTCGATCACGGATTGCTCGCCGATCTGCGGGAACGCGGGCATGAGATCGGCTGCCATGATTGGAACCACGACAACCGCACCTCGTTCCTATCCGAACCTGCCATTCGCCGGCGCCTGGAGGCCTGCCGCCGGGAGCTGGCCCGGCACGGGTCCGTCGGCTATCGCGCGCCCTCCCTGATGCGTAGCCCCCGGCTCTTCGCGGCGCTGGGGGCCGAGGGCTATCTCTACGACACGAGCGTGGGCGACAGCGAGAGGCTCCTGCAATGCGCGGACGCCAGCGGGTGCGGCACGGTCTTTCCGTTCGTCCGCGACCGGATGCTCGAGATCCCGTGCACGCAACCCCTCGAGAACATCCTGCAATACATGGGCATGGAGGAAGAGGCGATGCTGGACCTCTGGCGAACGAAGCTCGCGTGGATCCGTCGCGTCGGCGGCGTCGCCGTCTACACCACGCACGCGGACCCTCACTTCAGCGGAAATCCCACCATGCGCCGCGTCTACGAAAGGCTGTTGGACGAGCTGGCCGCGGATTCGACCGCGTGGATGACCACCCCCGCCGCCATCGCCGCTCATTGGAGATCGCGGGGCCACGTTCCGGACATGTCGGATGGCTCAGGGAATGCGGCTCACCCCGGATGAGGCAGGAAGTTGCGCGAGGGCGATCTGGCGGGCCATGCGCCTCATGTTCTCGGCCAATATCGATATGACCGAGGTGATGTAGATGAGCCCCATGAAGAGCGCCACGAGCGCGAAACCGCCCAGGACGGTGCCCGCCGGGGGCACGGCCAGGTAGAACTCCATGGCCGCCGACAGGCAGCCGCCGAGGATGAGCATGGGGAACCACAGCGCGGCGTAACCGATGTACATGCGGTTGCGGCGCACCAGCCGGCATATCCAGAGCCACTCCACGAAGAGCGCCAGGCACACGCCGACCGTGATCACTTGCCGCCTCCGATGCCGCGTCCCATGAGCACGATGCCGATGAGGATGATCACGCGGAGGGGATAAAGAAGCGCATCGGCGACCCCGTACATCGACTCGCCGTGCTCGCGAGCGCGCACCTCGATCGGGCACTCCACGACCTTGATGCCTCGAAGCAGCAGATCGAGGATGGCCTCGGCATGCAGGTCGGCGTAATTGCCGGAGGCCAGGGGCAGCATCAAGGTCCGCCGGATGACCTTGAAACCCGAGGTCGTGTCCGTGACGGTCTCTCCGGTCAAGGCCCTGACGAGCAGGGAGAAGAACCGCATGCCCAGGCGGCGGCCAAGCGGGGCGAGGTAGGGACGGGACGCGTCGAGAAACCGGGAACCAATGACGAGATCGGCGCCCGATTCCGCCAGGCACGCGATCGCCGCCGGGACGTCCCCGGCCTGGTGCTGGCCATCGCCGTCGAAGAAGATGGCAACGTCTCGATCGAGTCGAAGCGCCGCGTAGAGCCCGGTCTGGAGGGACTTGAGGTATCCGAGGTTACAGGGATGCGAAACGACCATGGCCCCGGCCGCCTTCGCGAGCATGTCGCTGCCATCCGAGCTGGCGTCGTCCACCACGAGAACCTCGTCCTGCTCAAAATGGCGGCGCAGGTCGCCGACGACGGCCGCGATCGACCTTGACTCGTTGTAGCAGGGCACGATGACGAGAGGCTTCATGGCTCGGCGCATTATCGGCCGCACGCCCCGCACGCGCAACCGACTAAACCATGGACCCGCGCGCCTCGTCGGGCCGTCATGAGCGATGCGCCGGGACATGACTCGCCGCGAGCCTGGGTCATTGCGCGCGCGACGGTGACCGCCGATAATCCCGGCATGCATCGGCGGTCTCGCGAACCACTCTTCTGGGCCTTCGCGGCCGCGCTGGTCTCCCTGGCCTGGGGCCTGGCGACCCCGGTCTGGCAGGGCCCCGATGAACCCTCTCACTATGCCATGGTCCAATGGCTGGCTCACCACCAGGCCATGCCCATCTTCCGCCGCGAATTCGGCTTTTCCGACGAGCTCAAGGCCTCGTTGATCGCGAACGACTTTGAGCGCGTCCGGTTTAACACGCAGGAGAAGGTGCGAGGCTGGCGTGCCGAGCCCACGGGGAGCGGATTGAGTTCCAGGGCCCCAGCCGGGGGTGGTGACGTCGGCAACGCGGCGGCTTCCTATCCGCCCCTGTACTACGTTCCGGCCGTCATCACGGAGAGGGCAGCTCGGTCCTTGGATATCGCCGCGCGACTACGGCTCGCTCGCCTTCTCAACATGATGTGGGCCTTCGCCTTCGGCTGGTTCGCGTCGAGCGCGGCGTTTCGCGCCCTGCCGGAGGTTCGAAGCGCGGCGCGCGGCATCGCGGCTATTGCCATCGCGTGGCCACAATGCGCCTTCATGTCGGGCGTGTTCTCGCCGGATATCGCGCTTGCGGCCGCCTACGCGTGGACCCTGGACATCGCGTTGGCCATGGTCCACGACAAGCGGCTCCATGGGCCGATGAGCGCCGGCCTCCTGGCCGGCGCCTCGCTTCTCATCAAGCAGACCGCCGGGTGGATCCCCATCTCGCTCGGCCTGGTCGCTCTCATCAATGTCGCACGATCACCGGCGGCCCTGCGCTTTGCACGGATCCGCGAGCTACTGACGCTGACCGTGCTGGCAATTCTCGCGGCATCCCCGTGGCTCCTCCATTGCCTCGACGCTTACGGTTCGCTCAATCCCTGGACCTACAAGGCCGATACCCGGCTCGCGCTTTCGGAAGCGCTACGCCAATATTTCACGCTGACCTCTCCCACGGCGCAGTTCGGCCAGTTCCTGGGACGGTTCGGGTGGCTGGACGCACGGCTCCCTCGTGCCCTGGAGTCGGCGGTCGCCGTGCTCGCCCTGGCCGGCGCCGCGCACTCGGCCTGGACACAAAAGAAGAATCCCGCCTGGTGGACGGCCGTGCTGGTGGGAGTCGGCGGAGCCGCCTTCACGGCGCTGGGCCTGATCGCCAGTGGCATGGCCAGCGGCTTTCTCTTCGCTCCCATCGGCCGCTACTACGCCGTCTTCATTGCCGCGCTCGCGCTGGCATTCTGGACTGGCCCCCTCTTGGCGTTGGCAACCTGGGCGCGCATCCGGGCCGGGAACATCCTCCTCGTCCCCGTGGGGATTCATGTATACGCGCTCCTCCTGGTGCTGATCCCCCGCTATTACCGCCTCTAGCAGGCCCCCGGTCGCCGAGGCGTCGAGAGGCGGATCCAGGTCAGAGGTCGCCGGGTGAAGCGCAATCTAATCGGTAGCGGCTTGGTGGTCGGGTGGTGGGCGCCGGAAATTCATGAGCGTGGCGGGGCGACCGGGCTCCGGGTTCTCCACGGTGACGGTCGAACGTAGAACCCAGGTCTCGGTCAATTCCCGCGCCATCAGTCCACCCGGATCCACCTCCCAGAGGCTCTCCGCTATGACCCAGACGCCGCCGAATTGATCGAGATTGTTTCGCCAATGCGACCACTCTTCAGGAGTCACGGGAATGAGCGGGGGCAACGAGCGCATGTGGCCCGGGTAGGCGAGGAGCGGGATCGTATCGCCGCGCGTCGTCTTCCAATAGTAGCAACCATGCCACTCGGATGGGCCCGCCACCAGCGCCTCATCGGCGGACGCCCGCTCGCTCACAGCCTCCATCACGTCTTGCCAGGCCATCATGTTATGCCGCTCGCGCGTTGTCGCAGTGGCATAGACACCGTAGACCTGTGCCGCGATGGCGCACCCGATCAGGATCGAGCCCATCCATGCGGCGGCACCACGCCGCCTCGCGGAGAAATCCCAGGATACGGCGAGCGCGCAGGCCCACAGGGGAGCAAGCGAGTGGAGATACTTGGGGACAGCCGGCGTGAAGCCGACGCCGTTCTGCAGGTAGAGGACACTGATGGGGCCAACCAGGATCGCGGTGACAGCGCCTCTCAAGAAGGGCCCCACCGCATCGCGCCGCGCGTTCCACGCCGTGATCATCAGCCAGGCCACCAGCAGGATCGTCAGGGGTTTAAGGCGGACCTGCCAGGCAGGATCGAGGAAGAGACCCCAGCAGAACTGGTTGAAGACATCCAGGGCCCGCCTGGCCCCGTACGGCTCCGGTAACGTCCGGAGAAATGACAGGGGGCCGTCCCAGAGGATCGTGCCCACGGAATAGCCGCCCCGGAAGACCATCGGGATCGCCCACAGAACGAGGCCGGCGATGAGCACGCTGGCGACGACGGCGATCCGCTTGTGCCTGAAGATTAAATCCGGCTTCCACGCCACGGCGCCGGCAGTGAGAAACGCAAATCCCACCAGGGCATAGTAATGACTCAGGAACGCGAACAGGACGAGAAGGAGAGCCAGGAGCGATCGGGGCCATGTCCACGTCCGCGCGTGAATGAGCGTGACCAGGAGCACGAGGCAGAGTGAAACCATCGTGTAGGGACGAAAATACTGGGCATAGAGCATCTCGAAGGGCGATAGGGCGGTCAGCACCGCCACCAGGCGCCACGAGAATGGCCTGAGACAACGGGCGGCAAGATGGAGCACGAGGGCAAACGCCATCACGGAGAAGATCACCGAGGGGATCCGGAGAGCAAGGAGCGAATTCCCGGCAACATCACTCCATCGCGCCATGAGCCAGTAGTACGGTGGAAGGATCGGATAGGGGTTATTGATGCCCATCATCCGAGCGAACGAGTAGCTCTCGTCCCGATCCAGGTACCTCTGCCCCAATAGCAACAGCCTGACCCAGAGGGCGAAGGCCGACCACGCGGCGAGCTCTACCCGCCAGCGCGGCTGGGCCGAGAACGCGTCCATGCGCTCCGCTATCACGGCAATCCTGGCGGAGACGCCAACCTCGGCCATCCAACCGGACCGGCGACGATCGCCTGAGCGACGCTCAATACCGTGCTACGCCGTTCCCGTGAAGTAGTGGCCGTTGCCTGATACGGCCTTTCGGATCCGATCGATCTCGGCTTCGAGGCCCGGTGGTGCATAGTGCTCGGCCGAGGTGCCATTGACGATGGTATGGGCCGTGGCCCGGCGAAACAGCTGGGCGGCCTGGCTATTGTTGGACTGGGGATGAAAATCCGGGCCGCCGACGACCTGCCGGGCGGCATGACTCTCCTGGTTCGCTCTGCTCAGTTGCATCCTGCCCTCCGTGCTCCTCCGCGGCCCCTTCCCTGCCATCGGTTTCTCATCCGATGGGCCGACCGAGCCTGAAATTTAGGGACCGGGAAAGCGGTTGTCAATGCGCGACAGGGATTTAGGATGAATCCATGAGCGGTCGGACCGATGAGCGTCATCAGAACCTGGACCTGATCGTGCTGGCGACGCGCCCCCTTGGCGACAACGACCGGATCGTCCGCCTGCTGGCATCCGGTTCGGGACGACTCGATGCCGTGGCGCGCGGCGCGGGTCGCGAGCGCAGCCGCTTTCGAGGACGACTGGAATCCTTCACGCGCATGAAGGCTTCTCTCTACCGCCGGGCAGGCGGAGACCTGTGGACCCTGAGGGAGGCCGAGATCACGGCCCTGCCGCCGATTCTGACGGAGTGGCGCCGGAGCATCGCTCTCCAGTCCGGGGCTGAACTGCTCCTGCATTCGGGGCCTTACGAGGGCATGCACGAGGAGTTTTTCGCTCTCGCCGCCCTCTTCCCCGTTCTCCTCGAGGCCGCGCGCGACCCCCTTGCCACGACGGCCGCGTTCGCGGCCCGGTGGTCACAGGGCGCCGGGTTCGGTCTGCCCGCGGTCGAAACAGCGCCGGCCGGCTCGATCGCCATCGGCCAGGCCCAGACGTTTTTCCAGCGGGCCCTCGTGGACCCGCCGGAATTCTGGACGCGCTACACCCTGGCGCCCGCGACGTCACGCGCCGTCGAGGCCATGATCCTGACCCACGTGGAATATCACATCGATCGCGCCTGGAATGGCTGGCGCCTCCTGGCGAAAAACCCCCCCGCTTCGCGCACGTAGACGCCTCGTCAAGCGCACGCGCCGTTCTTACCGCTTGACGGACCCTGGTGTTCAGTATGGAATGCAAGGAGTTATCGCTGTTTTCGAAGGCGTTACGGAGGTTTATGCGTGTTTGAATCCTATCTGAAGATCAAGGCCTTCCAGTTGGCCGTACCCGGCGACAAGGATGCCGCCATCAGGGTCGCCGTTGACGCCCTCGCGAAAGAATGCAAGCTCGACGCGGACGCGGTCTACAAGGCGGTCATGGAACGCGAGAAGATCATCGCGACCGGCATGGGTCACGGCGTGGCGCTGCCGCACGCCAAGATCAAGGGACTCCCGGACTTCGCCATGAGCATCTGTCGGTCGGCGGAGCCCATCGCCTACGGCGCGCTCGATTCCACGCCTGTCCGGATCCTCGTCCTTCTCCTCAGCCCCGAGGAGAAGTCCAAGGACCACGTGAAACTCATCGCCGAACTGAACAAGCGCATGAAGTTCGCCAGCATCCGCCAGCTGATCCTCAACGCCAAGACCACCGCCGAGATCTCCGAAGCCTTCACCGAAGGTCACTGATCCCGGACGAGAACGGGCGATGACGGAGCTCACGCCGAACCCGGATCGCCGCAGCGCCGTCTCCAGTTCCTTTCGCCGCCAGCTGGGCGTCGAGCTGGGCTGGCTCAGCGAACACAACATCATCCCACCCCCGTTGGCCGCCGAGCTCGGCAGGACATACGGTGTCGAAGAGGTGGGCGCCGAAGGCTCCCAGAAGCTCGCCTGGGTCATATTCCTGGTCGGCGTCCTGCTCATCGGTTGCGGCGTCGTCGCGCTCGTCGCGTGGCACTGGGAAGACATGTCGCAGACGGTTCAACTCCTCCTCATTGTCAGTGCCATGCTGACCGCTCACGTCTCGGGTTATCTTCTCTGGTTCCACGGGAACCGTCCCCGGCTCGGTCACGCCCTGGTCCTGCTCGGGACCCTCCTCTTCCTCGCGAACATCGGGCTCATCGCCCAGATATTCCACATCCCGAGCGATGGTCGATCGAGCTGGCTGGCGCTGGCCGCCGGAGCCGCGGCCGTCGCCCTCGCGCTCAACAGCGTGCCCAATTTCCTCTTGGTCCAGGTCGGCATCCTCTCCTGGTCTCTCCACGATGTCGGGGGAGCCTCGTCTTACAACGCCTGGTTCGCGCCGCTTCTCCTGGTCGACGCTCTGCTGACCGCCCGCATCGTGCTTCGCACCGGCTCCAGCCTCGCCCTGAGAGCCGGCTGGATTGCGGCGACCATCCTCGCCGGGCAGACGGTGAATTACATCGTCCCTGGGATACGGGAAGAGTCCCTCTTCCTTCTCGTGACGCTGGCCAGCGGTGCGATCGCGGCCGGGCTCGCCGCCTATTCCGGCCCGACCGGGAATACCCCCGACATCGAGCGCCGCCGCGATCTTTCCGCCACCCTGCAGACGCTCGCCGCCGTCTTCATCGCCGCGTCGGCCTTCCTGGGGGGCTTCCTCGAGTTTCATCGCAAGTTCACATCGTCTGACCTGGTCGCGTGGTCGGTCTGGGGCTTCGCCCTGATCCTTGTCGGGATCAGCGTGGCGATCGCCTTCCGATACGCCCTGGTCACGCGGCGAGACTCATCGGCATTCGCCAACGTCGCGACCTCCGCGCCCCTCGGCTTGGCCCTGGCCGCCCTCGTGGCCGCCGTCGGCAGTCCCGCGCCCATCCCGGCCGCATTCGCCTCCAACCTGGCCGTCCTCATCACCGGCAGCGTCCTCGCCACGACGGGGGTGCGCGAGGAGCGCCGCGGTCGCTTCTGGTTCGGCACCGCGCTGATCCTGGCGACGGTGTTGGCTCGGTTCTTCGAATATGAAACCAATCTCTGGCTGAAGGCGGCCGCGTTCATCGCAAGCGGTGTCTTGGTCCTCGCCATCGGCCTCGCCTTTGAACGCCGGATTCGTCGCCATCGTGACCTGGCCCGGCCCCAACCGAGTCCGCCGTCCTCGCCGACCCCGGGTATCCCGTCATGAAACGGCTCATCGCTTTCGCCGCCGCGGTGTCCCTTCAGCTCGCCATCCTGGCCTACATCCCCTGGCCCCAGGTCCGCGCGCGCAACAGCGGCACGGAGGTCGTCCTCTCGACAGGGCAATACGACCCCTATGACGCGTTCTCGGGCCACTACG
Organism: uncultured bacterium; assembly: GCA_964548165.1. Classification (GTDB taxonomy): domain Bacteria; phylum UBA8481; class UBA8481; order UBA8481; family UBA8481; genus CAZJQD01. The sequence goes on along the minus strand of CAZJQD010000033.1, from coordinate 1,934 downwards.
TCGCCCTGCGGTATGAAGTCTCCAACATCCCATCCGACCAGCTGGGCCGCCTGCCTGATGTCTTCTACATCGCCCTGAGACCGGACGAAAAAGGAATCTGGCGCTCCGTGGGCCATGCCGCGGAAGTCTCCGACCTCCCCCCGGCCACCGTTGCCCTCAAGGCCCTCAACCGCCGGTGGTCGGCCGCGATCGGCATGGAGCGCTACTACATGCCCGAGGCGCGGCGCAACGAGATCAACGAGGCGCTGGCCGCTGCTCAGGGCGAGACCGACGCCATCCGCGTTCGCGCCCGGATAGGTCCGGACGGCACCGCCGCTCTTGTGAATCTCATCATAGGTGATCGGGAACTGGGTTTATGATCCGCGTCGGCGAGGGCGGGTCCTGAAAACCCTGACCGCGACCTCCGTCGGCTTTGTGCCGACGGAGACGCGCGAGCTCTGGACGTCCAAGCAACGCGCCGCCGGGCGACTCCACGAGATCTCCTACCGCGCCTGCTTCAAACCCCAGCTCCCCGCCTTCTTCATCGACAAGTTCACGAAGCCCGGGGACACCGTCTACGATCCGTTCATGGGACGAGGAACAACGCCGCTGGAGGCCGCCCTCCGGGGCCGGGTCCCGGTCGGCAACGACATCAATCCGCTGGCCGCCATGCTCGTCGCTCCGCGGATCGCGCCCCCGATCCAGGATGAGGTAGCCAAGAGATTGCAGGACATCTTTGCGGCGCCCGCCGGCAAGCCCCCAACCTCGAACATGAAGGAATCGGACCTTCTCGCCTTCTTCCACCCCGAGACCATCCATCAACTGCAGCAGCTTCGCGCTTGGTTTCACGCGCGCACGCGGCGAAAGACCTTCGACACGGTCGACGGCTGGATCCGCATGGTGGCGCTCAATCGCCTGACCGGTCACTCCCCGGGTTTCTTCTCCGTCTACACGCTCCCCCCGAACCAGGCCGTCTCCGCCAGGGCCCAGCGCAAAATCAACGCGGATCGCAACCAGGTGCCACCCACGCGCGACGTCGCGGCGCTCATCCTCAGGAAGAGCAGAAATCTCCTCTCCGACGTGACGCCTTCCGCGCGGCGAAAGCTCTCCGGCGTCGCCGAGCAGGCCCGGTTTCTCACCCGACCCGCCAGGTCCACGCCCGCCATCGCTAGTGGCTCCGTGAAGCTCGTCGTGACCTCTCCCCCCTTCCTCGACGTCGTCGACTACGCCACCGACAACGGGCTCCGCTGCTGGTTTGCCGGCATCGACCCGACCCGAGTGAAACTGACGACCCCCCGCAAGCTCGCGGACTGGGAGAGAGCCATGACCGAGGTCTTCCGCGAGCTCCACCGCGTCGTCACTCCCGGAGGCTGGATCGCGTTCGAAGTCGGTGAGGTCCGCGCGGGAAAGATCCGGCTCGAGGAATCGGCCGTCCCCGCCGGAGTCGCCGCCGGGCTCGAACCCGACCGCATTCTCATCAACGCCCAGTCCTTCACCAAGACCGCCCACTGCTGGGGTGTGGACAACGACTCCAAGGGCACCAATACCAACCGCATCGTCCTCTTCCGCAGGCCCTAGACCTCCAAAACATCCACGTGCCCGGTCTCAAACCGCGCGCGTTTGCCACTCGTCGCTGGTTTCTCCATCCGCCGCATGATATAAACACGCGGTTTTTGCCGACTGGCGGGTTCCCAGTCCGCGACGGGTTCCCAGTCCGCGACGGGTTCCCAGTCCGCGACTGGTTCGCCCGACACGGCCATGCACTTTCGGAGGCGCCGCGATGTTTGTTGATGTCATCCTAGGCTTGCAGTGGGGGGACGAAGGCAAGGGGAAGCTCGTTGACCTCCTGACCCCCGAGTACCAGTGCGTGGTTCGTTACCAGGGCGGCGACAATGCCGGACACACCGTCGTGCGCGACGGCGAGAAGTTCAAGTTCCACCTCGTCCCCTCCGGCA
>CAZJQD010000032.1:0-35966 GCA_964548165.1 uncultured bacterium | reverse complement strand
GCCGGCCGGCTTCGACGACTGGGCGCGCCAGGGCGCCAGGGGCTGGGCGTACCGGGCTCCGTCAGCGTCCCGCGGTGCGCGGACATCTCCGCCGCGGCGAGGTCGCAGACGTAGGCCTTCCCGGCGCGGATGAGCTTCTCGGCGCACTCGATCATCCGGGGAAAGAAATCCGAGGCATGGAAGAGGTACGTTCCCCAGTCCCAGCCCAGCCACTTCACGTCTTCCTTGATGGCCTCGCTGTACTCGACGTCCTCCTTCACGGGATTGGTGTCGTCGAAGCGCAGGTGACAGCGGCCCCCGAACTCGCGCGCGATCCCGAAGTCGATCGTGATCGCCTTGGCGTGGCCGATATGGAGGTAACCGTTGGGCTCAGGCGGGAACCGCGTGACGACGGGAGGTGTGAACCGGCCGGCCGCCAAATCGGCGCGAACCGCCTCCCGGATGAAATCTTCGCCCTTCTCGACCGGTTCGCTCATGCCGGCCATGTTACTCGGAAGCAAAGGCGGTGGCCAATCTCGGGAACTGAGCAAGGTAGGCGCGAGGAATGAGATTCAACACGGGGACCACGGAGGAGAACCAGAAACCAGGAAGAAAAGGAGCGGGTATCCGCGAATCCACCGTCTTCCACCAACCTCCTTGGTTTTAATTCTCCTCATGGCTCTGGTTTTTGAAGTTCTCCGTGGTCCCCGTGTTTCCTCTACCCCAGGAGGGCGAGGGCGGCGTCGATGCGCCGGAGGGCGCGGGCACGACCGGTGAAGTAGACGGTCTCGAAGATGCCGGGCGATTCCTTCCGGCCCGTCAGCGCCACCCGGAGCGGCTTGAAGACCATGGGTGGCTTGAGCCCCGCCGCCTTCGGTCGGCTCCGCAGCTCGGCCTCGATGGCCTCCAGCGTCCACGCCTCCACGCCCGCCACGGCCTCGCGCGCGGCGGTGAGCCTCGCGCGAAGGTCGGCGGCGGAATGATGATCGCCGGGAGCCAGGTTCTCGGCCACGGCCTCCGGGTCCATCTCTATCCCGTCCTCGAAAAAGAACCTGACCTTCTCCACGCACTCCGGCACGAGGCGCACGCGGGACTTCGCGAGCCCGGTCACGCCCTCCAGCCACGCATCGGGCGTCATCGCGCAGCCCCAGCGCTCGAGCGTGCCGGCGTCGATCGCGAACGAAGCCACGTGAGGCGCGAGCAGGCGCGCGACCCGCGAGGAGTCGGCGGTCTCGAGGTATTTCCCGTTCATCCACTGGAGCTTCACCGTGTCGAAGACGGCGCCGCGCTTGTTGACGCGCCCGAGATCGAAGAGCGCGGCAATCTCCGCAAGCGACAGGATCTCCCGATCGTCGCCGGGCGACCAGCCGAGGAGCGCGAGGTAATTGATGAGCGCCTCGGGGAGGTATCCTTCCGCGCGATACTCGCGCACCGAGACGGCGCCGTGGCGCTTGGAGAGCTTGCCGCCGTCGGGCGAGAGGATGACGGGAAGGTGCGCGAAGACGGGCGCCGGCCATCCGAAGGCCTCGTAGAGCCGGACGTGCTTGGGGGTCGACGGGATCCACTCCTCCCCGCGCATGACATGCGTCACCTGCATGCCGCGATCGTCCACGACATTGGCGAGGTGGTAGGTCGGGAAGCCGTCGGACTTCATGATCACGAAGTCGTCCTGCTGGGCATTGGGATACTCGATGAACCCGCGGATGGCATCCTCGAACGTCGTCGAGCCCTCGGTCGGCATCTTGAACCGGAGCACGTTCGGCTCGCCCGCCGCGGCGCGGCGGTCGGCCTCCGCGGGCGCGATCCCCAGGCAGTGCCGATCATAGCCGGTCTGGTCCGCGCCCTGGTCCTTGCGGAGCGACTCGAGCCGCTCGGAGGTGCAGAAGCAGCGGTAGGCCTTCCCTTCCGCCAGCAGTCGCGCGGCGTGTCCGGCGTAGAGCGCGGTTCGCTCGGACTGGACATACGGGCCGTGAGGGCCGCCGATCTCGGGTCCCTCGTCCCACGTGAGCCCCAGCCAGCGGAGGCTCTCGAGGATGTCACGCATCGCGTCCTCGCTGTAGCGGGTCCGGTCGGTGTCCTCGATGCGCAGGAGGAACTTCCCGCCGTTACGACGAGCCCAGGCCCAGCTGTAGAGCGCGGTGCGGGCGCCGCCGACATGGAGGAAGCCGGTGGGAGACGGAGCGAAGCGGGTGACGGTCATGCCACGGAGAGAAGAAAAAAGGCGTTCATCCCTCGGTGAAGACGCCCATGGCGCGGAACTTGGCGTAGCGGGCGGCCAGGCGCCCCGCGGTGTCCTGCGCCTTCAACTCGCCCAGATGCCGCTCGATGGCGTCACCAAGGCGAAGCGCGGTGTCATCCCAGTCGCGATGCGCGCCACCCGGCGGCTCCTCGATGATGGCGTCGACGACGCCGAGCGAGAGAGCGTCCTGGGCCGTGACCTTCATGGCCGCGGCCGCCTCCGGCCCGCGGGCGGAGTCCCGGAAGAGGATCGACGCGCAACCCTCGGGCGAGATGACGGAGTAGATGGCGTTCTCGAGCATCAGGACGCGGTCGGCGACGCCCAGGGCGAGCGCGCCTCCGGAACCTCCCTCCCCCACGACGCAAGCGATCGACGGGACGCCCAGGCGCATGAACCGCTCGATGCTCTCCGCGATCGCCCATGCCTGGCCACGCTCCTCGGCGCCAATCCCGGGATAGGCGCCGGGCGTATCCACCAGCAGGAGCACGGGCCGACCGAACTTCTCCGCGAGCCCGGCCAGGCGCATCGCCTTGCGATAGCCCTCCGGATGGGCCATGCCGAAGTTGTGGCGCACGCGCTCATGGGGCTCGCGCCCCTTCAGTTGCAGGAGAAGCAGGACCTCCTGGCCGCGGAAGCGGGCCAGGGCGCCCAGGACGGCTGCATCCTCGGCAAAGAGCCGATCCCCGGCGAGGGGCATCACGTCCTCGCAGAAGCGATCCGCCAGGTCCTTCGCTCCCGGTCGCATCGGGTGACGCGCCAACTGCGTCCTCTGCCAGGGCGTCAGCCGTTCCGCCAGTTCGCGGTGCGCGGTCGAGAGCTTCGCCTCGACCTCGGCGATCTCGTCCATGATGGAGTTCACTCCGCCTTCGCGCGCGGTCGCCCTCAAGGCGGCAATGCGTTCCTCCAGCTCAAGGATCGGCTTCTCAAAGTCGAGGTGCTTGTCCTTCTCCGCCATGACGTTCCTCCCCACTCAGGGTCTGACGCGGCCGTAACCGACGTTACCGGCCTGGTCGACAGCCTTCACGATGACTCCACGCCCGTCCTGAGCCGGCACGCGGAAGGTCTCGGAGGACTGATCGCAGATGCCGTCCCCGGGAAGAATCGTCGTCCAGCGGTTCTCGGCGTCGAGCGTGAAGAGCGCGGCGATCCTCCCCAGGGCGTCCGTGGCCGTGCCGAGGATGTCACCGCCCCTTGCCACGAGGGTGACCACGGGGGCGGTGTTATCGACCAGGAAGACCTCGGATTCCATGCTGACGGTCTCTCCTCCGCCTGCGCCATTGGCCGCCGAGTCACTGACGGAGACGCGGATGCGATAACGCCCGTCGGCAAAATCCCGGGTATTGAGCAGGAACAGGTCTCCACGAAAATCGTCGGCGACCGTGACCACGCGGCCGCCCGCCTCGTCGATCACATCGATGCGCGCGGCGAGGCGATCGCCGTCCGGATCCTCGGCGGACCAACCGACCTGGATGAATCCCAGGAAGGGCTGGAGGATCTCCTCGATCGACGGCGCCTGCCTCCCCGTGGGGGAATTCGCGAGATTGCGCGCGGCCTGGGACAACTGGAGGATGATCTGGCCCAGGGGACCCGCGCGCCCCAGCCTCGCGAGCGCGCGTTGATCGGTGGAGATCGGGCTGACGTTCACGGCGTTGATGCGGGGGCCGCGATTGACGGCCTGCCAGGTGACGGCGGGCACGCGGAGCCAGTCGGCGGGATCGCGCGAGACGCGGCGGAGTTCCAGCTGGAGGAACCTCGCCGCAGGGCTGGTGATGGTCTCGCCGGACGCCGAGCGCGGAGCCGACCAGTCCGACCACGTGCCGTTGGGCTCGCTCGTGTTCCCCGATCGCGTCCGCGCCTGCCACTGGCCGCTGGCCTCCCACGTCGCCACACCCCACCGGGCCGTGCTCGAGGCGTCGATGGGCTCGGTGCGAAAGAGCGACGTCTCGGTCGCGGACGAGATGCGGTACAGGCGGGCGGGGCCGCTGGTGGCCATCCAGTCGCCGTCCACGTCGAGGATGCTCTTCTCGTCCACGTCGATGACCAGCGAGGTCCTCGCCGGGCCGTCGATGCGGTAGACCTGTCCCCGCTCCGTCGTCCCCGCCAGGAGGTGGCCGTCGCGGAACCCGAGCGAGCGCACCGCGGACCGCGCGCGCACCCACTCCTCGACCCGCCCGTCGCTCGTGATGCGCGCGATCGTGGTGCCGCCGGAGGGAGCGGACGCCGGCGACGGCTCATCGCCACCCGAACCTTCCTCTTCCCCTTCGCCGCCCTCCTCCTCGTCGCTTGAAGGGCTCGGCGGGGTTCTTGCTTCCGAGGGAGCCGGGCGCGAGGCGCGACCGGGCGACGTGGTGGCGCAGACGAAGACCGATCCGTCCGGCGCGGCCACGAGGTCGATGACCTCGTTCTGCTCCGGGTCCCACGCCACGGACGTGCGCACCTTTGGGCCGTCGATGTCGTCGAAGCGGAGCACGATCCCCTCGGGCCCCTGCGTGCCCGCGAAGATGGCGTCGCCGCTCCTGACGAGAGAAAGGATGTGCGGATCGGTGCCGCGCCAGATGCGGCGCAGGCGATCCTTGCGCCACCGGTAGATGGTGCCGCCGCGGCCGGGCCGGCCGCTGCCCGTGGCGATCCAGATGTCCTCGCCGACCGGGAGCACGCGCCAGATGTAGGAGTCCGGGACGCGAATGGTCTCGATGAGCGAGAGGCCGTCGGGAGTCGGGCGGAAGATGTGAACCTGTCCGACGGGAGATACGCCCGCGATGATGCGCCCCGCCTCGTCCTCGGCCAGCGTGTAAACCTCGAGTCCGCGGCCGAGCCAGACCAGGCGGCCCGTGTCTGACTTATCGATCGTATCCACGAGCGGATCGATCGCGTTGAAGCGGTAGATGCGGGCGCCGTCGCCGGCGCCGACGTAAATGTGTGGGCCGACCGGCAGGACGCACCAGGCGTAGTCCGCATCGACCATGCGGCCGTGAGCGGAAATGCCGGGGCGGAGCCTTCCCTCCGGAGAGACCTCGACGCCCTCGATGTGCGCCTGGCCGAAACTGGCCCGATTCGTGAACTCCATCCGCCCGGGACGCACGGCCTCGGCCGCCAGGCCCAGGCCGGCGACCAGCAGGAGGGATAGGAGGATGCGGCGGCGGCGACGCGATGGTCCGCGGTTCGAGAGAGCGTTCATCGTGAGCGGACCTCCACTGCGGCGCTGGCCGCTCCAAAGACTGGTGCATCCATGGGCCGCAGGGTGGATATCCCGGCGGCCGGGCGATCCTGGCCGGATTGCAGCCGGCGAAGCCCCGGCGGCAATCCCGGCAGGAATCCGCCCTCGACGGCCAACCCCCGGGCGCCCGTGAGCATCGTGGTGACCAGCATATCGTGCGGCTCATACGCTGCCAACCGATCGAGCAGCCCGTTGAGGTCCCGGGGCTCGTCCAGGTCTCCCGGGTAGAGCCCGCGCCCACCCGAGACGAGGACGACCATGTTGCCGTCGGGAAGTTCCGGGGGCACCGGCGCCTCCACCGTCACGCGGCGCCGGCCGACGTCGTAGATGAGAAGCGTCACATCCAGGACGAGCGTGTCGCCGGGCTTGACCACCGCCTGGCGCGGGCGGACCGTCTCGATCTCGTAACGGCGCCGGTCGTCCGTCGCGTGGATGGTCACTGCCACGCTGTCGGGATGGAATCGCCCGAACGGATTGTCATAGAGCAGCTGGACGGGAAGCGTGGGCATGAGGTCCAGGACCGAGTTTTCCACGACGCCGCGATCGCGGAGTGTCACCGTGCGATCGCCGACGGTGACCGCAACCTTGACCTCCACCCCCGCGGGCCCCACGGCGAAGATCGCGTCCTCGGCCGCCGAGGCCCAGGCAATGTCGAGGAACCGCATCGTCATCATGTCATCGCGTGCCACGCGGAACCGGTATCCGCGCCCACCCCAGGGCGCGCTCAGGTCCACGGTCAACGGTATCATGGTCGGGGTCGGGCCCGTGCGGCCCGAAATGCCGGGAGCGCCGTCGCGCAGGAGCGCCCCGAGATCGTCGGTCGAGGAACCCAGCTTGAAGGAGTTCTGCAAGGAGGGCAGCACGGTCTCGATCCGGGCGCCCGTCATGGGCAGGCGCGAGAATCCGCGGTTGAGAAACGGATGGCCGAACGCAAGGACGTCGCGGCCGTCGACCCAGGTGACCGTGCCGATGGCGGTCAGGGCAAGGTCGCCGTCGACCAGGCGAATCCCCACGGCACTGCCGGGAACGAGCGGGGCCGAGACACCGTCGACCCTCCCGCCCGCCGCCGCCTGGAAGCCCAGCGCGTCGATCCGCTTCCAGGCCTCTCCCCGACGCTCGGCCCCCAGGCCTGCGACCGAGAGCGGCGCGGCCAACGGCCGCAGGCCCTCCTCCGTCCTTGAGCCGCCGTCGTTCGCGGCGAACGCCACGGAGAGAGCGGCCGGGAGGGGCGTCGTGTCCATGAGCGCGTGCTCGTCGACGAGACGAAGCATGTTCGCGATGGGCGTGACCCCGGCGATCGGATCCTTGGAGAATCCCCAGCCGTACGCGAGGGCCCCCAGGAGCCGATCGCGGAAATAGATCGGGGAGCCGCTCATCCCCGCGATGACACCCGTGTGCTGGAAGGGTTCGCCCGTGAGGCGGATGAGAACGATATCCTGGCTGGCCATGGCGTTCTGCAGGATGCCGATGAACTTGACCGGGAAACGGATCACGGACTCGCCCCGCATCACGGTCAACCCGTACCCTTCCTCGCCTGCCGCCAGTTCCGCCGCCGTGATCTGCGGCGTGTTCTCACCGGCCGCCGCGCTCGCGGGCGTTGCCAGGCAAGGCGCCGCGAGAAGGGCGAAGAGGAGGCCAGGGACGAGGGAGAGCTGCATGCGGGTCATGAGATCACGGGAACCTTTTAAAAAAATAGCGGCAGTCACAAGCCGAGGCCTGTGACTGCCGCTGATCGTCAGCAAATTTCCGAACTCAGATGTCCTGAGGACGGATCGTCTGCCTGCCGTTGCCCTTCGCACGACCGATCGCCGCCTTGATGAGCGCGACGACGGCAGCGTTAGCCGCATCGACGAAATCGCCGGAGACGCGGACGTTCGCCGCCCGAGCCACCTCCTTGATACGCGAAGCCAGGACCACCTGAACCGATCCCTTCGAAGCCGGAGCCTTCGCTCCCTTCTTTGCCTTTGCCATTTACAATCACCTCCCGTCACTTTATTTCTGGTTACTGCTCTTAGCAGTCCTTCAAGCGTTTGAAACCGCCTGAAACCGTCGCAAAACTACGTTAGCGGCTCAGCCCCGTCAACAGGAAAAAAGAAAAAAATGCGGTATTCGCGCACTCACAGCCAAATAGCGCGAATTTCGCCCCCCGTCAGCGCCGCGAAGCGGCGGTATCGACGGCGACAACTCTCGCCGCGGCCGTTTCTTCTCCCGGCCCCGCAAGGCGTCGGATCGCCCCGGAGAGGTCCGCGGCGCTCTCCATCACCCCGGGCGAAAGGCGCGCCGGGTGCGGCAGCCAGGCCACGTACACGATCCCGTCCCGCTCCAAGAGCGGTCGGCCCAGCGAGCGAGCGCCCGAACCGCGATCGTGCGCGGGCCCCAGCACGATCAGGCGCTCGGCCTGGTCCACGGGCACCAGCATGACGGAGCGGCCCGAAGCGGCCGTCGCCCGCTCACCCGCCAGCCGTCTCCACGCCACCGAACCGAAGTAGAGCGGGCGATCCGTGGCGGCGCCGGGTATGAGGGCGACAGGCCCGGCGGGGACGGAGCGCCATACCTCGTCGTTCAATACATCGCCTGACGATGTAATTGGCAGGCCGCGACGGACGGCGCCGGCGGCGCCGCCGGCCACGGGACTGATGTAACCCACCTCGGCCGGATGGAGCCTCAGGGTCGGCTCCAGGCCGGCGATCGCGACGAGGAGAACGGCGGCGGGGCCGCGCCAGGACGCCCCGCCGGAACGAAACGCTCCCGCCAGCCGCGCGGCGCCGAGCCCGGCCGCGACCATGAGCACCGCCACGAGGGGGAGCAGGTGGCGCGTGCCCTCCCGCAGCCATGGGGCGGCGGCCACGCCGGCGACCAGCGACGAGACCGTGAACCACGCCATGAGCCTCGTCCAGGGGCCTTCGCCGCGGACGAGCTCCCAGGCGCCGGCAACGACGATGAGCGGTGGCAGACCAAGGACGAGCCAGGTGAGCGCGTAGTACCACGGAGCCTCCGGAATAATGCCGAAGAAGACGAGCGGTGGACGGTCGAGCGTGGCGAAGCGAAGGACATGTTCCCCGACGGCCCCTGGCGCCAGCGGGAGCACGGGCCACGTGACGAGGTAGGCGACCAGGCCACCCAAGACCGCCCAGCGCAGTCCCCTTCCAGCGCCGCTGTCCGGTGGGGCTCCGCGCCAGGCCCAGCCCGCCACGGCCACGGCGCCCACCACGCCCGTCACCTTGGTCCCGCACGCCAGGCCGATCCAGGCGCCGACCCAGAACCACTCGCGCTTCGTCCGCGCCACCGCGGCGCGCGCGAGCGCCAACAGGAGAAAGGACGTGACCACGATCTCGTTGGAACACTGAGCGGCGTGACCCGAGATCGGAGGCGTGACCACGAGAGCCATCGCGGCCGCGAGAGCGCCGGCACCGAACGGGCGCCGCAGTGTCGCGTAGACGACGGCGACGGCGGCGGCATAGAGGATCGCCGGCAGGAGGCGTATACCCTCGGGCAGTCCGCCATGCGCGAGCATCCCGAGAAGGGCCAGGACCTTCGCCGGCGAGGGACGTTCCGCGCCGAACCAGACGTCGCCGGTCTCGGCCAGTCCCAGCATCCAGAGCCCGAGTCCGCGCGCGTCCTCCACGATCCGTGCCTCGTCGAACGTGAGTCCGAAGCCGCCGATCCGCGAGAGCGCGAAGGCGGCCGCCAACGCGAACACGATCCCCGGGTGCGGCCCTCCTCTCAGGCGTCCTTCCATGCCGCCGAGTCTACACCCGGGAACAGGTCGGCGCGCCTGGGATCGCAGGACCCGTCTGCCCGTTCGCGCGGCATCCGCGCAAACCTGATCACCCTTTCCCGCAAGTCCCCCGCCGATCGTGTCGATAATTCCCCTGACCCATGTCCACCGTTCTCCTCCTGGCCGTCTCCAACATCTTCATGACCTTCGCGTGGTACGGCCATCTCAAGGATCGGGAGATGGGCCTCCCCAAGGCCATCGCGGTCAGCTGGGGGATCGCCCTCCTGGAGTACTGCTTCATGGTCCCCGCGAACCGGATCGGCCACCAATCCTTCTCGCTTCCCCAGCTCAAGGTCATGCAAGAAGTCATCACGCTCATCGTCTTCGCCGCCTTCGCCGTGCTCTACATGCAGGAGGAACTGCGCTGGAGCCATGCCGCCGCGTTCGGCTGCCTCGTCGGGGCCGTCTTCTTCACGTTCAAGGCCTGATCCGTGAACGTCCTCATCGTCACCGATGTCTACCACCCGGACACCATTGGAGGGGCGGGACGGGTGGCGGCCGAACTGGCCCGTTGCCTCGCGACTCGCGGTCACGCGGTCCGGGTCATCAGCCGGGCGACGAAACGCGCCTCCGCGGCCCGGGAGATCCGCGACGGCGTGATCATCCATCGCTACCCCGTCGACGCGCGAAACCCCGTGGCCTTCCTCGAGGAGACCCGAGCCGGTATCGCCCACCAGCTCGACGCCGCCCTCGACGGCTTCGCCCCTGACATCCTCGATCTCCACCAGCCCGTCTCCGCGCTTCGCACGATGGCGGCGCCCCAGCTTCGTGGCGTGCCCGCCGCCTACACGTTTCACTCCAGCTGGGCCGATGAGCTGAGGGTCCGGGGCGGGTGGCGTCGTTGGCTGGCCCCCGTCGCGGTTCCGATCGAGAAGAGCGCCCTGGGAAAGGCGCGCGCGCTCGTCGTTCTCTCCGAGTATTCCCGGCGCCGCGTCGCCACCCTCGCCCCGGCGACGCCCACGGTCATCATCCCCGGCGGGGTCGACCTCGACGCCTTCCCCATGAAGGCCTCCTCGCCGCCGCGACCCGTTCCGGTCCTGCTCACCATCCGTAACCTCGTCCCCCGCATGGGACTCGACAGCCTCATCGCGGCCGCGAAGATCCTGGCCGGGGAGGGCGAAGCGTTCGAGCTCCGGATCGGAGGGAGCGGTCCCCTGCTGGATCGACTGCGCGCCGACGCCGCGCCCCTGGGTGACCGCGTGCAGTTCCTGGGGCGCATTCCCGAGGACCAGCTCGCGAGCGCCTACCGGGACGCCGATCTCTTCATCCTGCCGACCGCGGCCATCGAGGGCTTCGGGCTCGTGATCCTCGAGGCCTTCGCCTCGGGCACTCCCGTCATCGGCACGCCGGTCGGCGCCATCGCCGAGCTCGCGGGGCTCCAGGGTCACGGCTACGTCGCGGCCGCGGCCTCGGCGTCCGCCATCGCCGATTCCCTGCGCGCGCTGCTGCAACGGCGCCGCCAGGAGCATGGTCTCATCTCGCCCACCAGCCTGCGCGTCCTTGCCGAGCGCTACTCGTGGTCGCGACGCGCCGCCTCCGTCGAGGCGCTCTACCGGAAACTGATGACGTCCTCGCCCCGCCCCTGACGAACGCGCGCGCTAGCGCTGCGCGAGCCAGAGCCGGTGCGAGGCGCCACCAGGCACCAGGAACGGCGCGAGGGGTTCGAGGAGGGCCGAGGCCCAGGCCATCGCTGTTCCGGCCGCGTACCGGACCTTCCCGATGCGCGCGCCCGTCGGCGGGAACGCGCCGGATTCCGTCCCGGCAGGCGACCCCATCCGGGCGGCCACGGAAACCCCCACGGACGCCTCGCTCGTCGGGGCGGTCGAGCGTCGCCGCGTCCGCGCCTCCAGGATCCTCAGAAGCGGCAGGTACTCGATCGGCTCTTCGCGCGTGATCCGGAACCCCTGCTCCTCGATCCGCTCTCTCCACCACGCAGGCGCCTGCGGCCGAACGTGCGCCTGCCAGGCGACCCCGGGGCGGTCGATCAGCTCGACCAATAGCAGCGATCCGCCCGGGCGCACCACGCGGGCCATTTCCGAGAGGGACTCCGCCTGGGCGTCGACGTGCTGGAGCACGGTGACGGCCAGCGCGAGATCGACGCTCGCCGCGCGCACCGGGAGGCGCGGCGCCTCGGCGAGGGCGCCGGGACGTCCCGCGGGGGCGATGTCCAATCCGTGAGCGCGCCAGCCGAGCGATCGGAGGCGACGAAGCCATCGACCGCGGCCGCACCCGATCTCCAGCGCAACCGCGGGCTTCAACGTGGAGACCGCCTCGAGGATGGGCCGCGCGAAGATCCGATCGACCAGGCGGTTGAAGGCCGGCGGGAAGGACGGATAATTGACGGCCGCCAGGTCGTCGGGGGTCGAGGCATGCAGCGCTCGCCAGTAGTCGGCGTTCACATCCGCTCCAGCGAGAGCCGCAACTGCCAGGCCTGGCCCGGGAAGAGCCGGATCAGAAAGGCGTCGACGGCGCGTGCCCGGCGGCGCCAGATGCCGGGCGGCAGGAACGCGGCGGGCAGGAATCCGTAATAGCCCTCGGCCTCGCGTACACGGAACCGCTCACCCGCCGCCTGGATCACGTCGGGGGCTCTGCACCAGTCGGCCAGCCCGCGGTAGCGGCTCACGCGACGCCACGCGCCGAGCAGCACGTTGCCGGCGACAGCTTCCACGATCGCCGCGCGGCCGCCGGGCTGGAGCACGGCGGCGAGTTCCTCGAACGCGCGGACCGGCGGAACGAACATGAGCACCGAGAAGACCGCGGCTCGCGAGAAGGTCGCGCGGCGAAACGGGAGGCAAGCGGCGTCGCCCTGGACCAGCAGCACTCTTCTCCCCTCGTGACGAGCGCGATCGCGGACGCGACGGAGCGCGGATTCGGCCAGGTCGAGCGCCACGACGACGGCGCCATCCGCGGCCAGAGCCAGGGTGTTGCCGCCGGCGCCCGGGCCGATCTCGAGGAGCCGCATCCCGGCCAGGGGCCGGAGCGATCGCAGGGCCGCGCCATCGGCCTCGCGCCGCTTGCCCGACTCCGGATCGGTCTCCGTCGCCCGCCATTGCTCCTCGTAAAACCTCGTCGTCTCCGGGCTGGCCATTAATTTTCTGTCTAAAGTTATCCAGACACGAGGACATAAAGTCAATGGAGGGTATAATTGCGACGGAACGCGGCGCCGCTTTGAGGCGCCTGGCTCCCTCGTTTTCGGGTCCGGAAAGGAGTCCGCATGCCCGTAGAAGCGATCCCCGCCGGCTCGCCTCCGGCCTCCTCGCCCCGCGTCCCCGCCGCACCCGCCACGCGGGATCACCAGGACCAACGACCAGGCGCGACCGACGCGGCGTCCTGCGAAGGCGTGGACCGGTATGACGCTCACGAGCGCGCGTGCGGGTGCGACGCGTGCCTGCAGAAGGCCGCGGCCTCGGGCTCACGAGAACTCACCGAGGAGGAAGAGAAACGCGTCGAGGAGCTGAAGCGGCGCGACGCCGAGGTCCGGCGCCACGAGGCCGCCCACAAGGCGGCGGCCGGACAGTATGCCCGCGGCGGACCGCAATTCGAGTACGAGACCGGGCCGGACGGCAAGCCCTACGCGGTCGGCGGCGAGGTCTCGATCGACACCTCGCCGATCCCCGACGACCCGCGAGCGACCATCCGCAAGGCCGAGATCCTCCAGCGCGCCGCGCTCGCCCCCCAGGATCCCAGCGACCAGGACCGCAGGGTCGCCGCGGAGGCCGCGCAGATGAAGGCCAAGGCCCAGAAGGAATTGGCCGAAGAGACCGGCGGCAACCCGCTCCAGGTCCGCGTCGCGTCCTACGCCCCTGCGTCGCCCGCGCCCTCCTCAACCCCAGGCGCGAGCGAACGGACGCCGTTCGATCGGGAAGCATAGTCCGGCCTATTCACGATTTCGCACCACGGAGAATTGAACCACGGAGATCGCTGAGGCCGCAGAGGAAGGCCAATGAGAAGAATCCTAACCAATACACAGCACCTCTCCATTTGCCACAGTTCGTTGCTGATACAACAACGGGTTGAATCGGCACTATCTTGAATCATTTGCCCCCGTATGGGTCTTCTCCGCGTTCTCTGTGATCTCCGTGGTGAAGCAATGCGACCTACGGAGTCAGGAACGATCCGTCTTCGCGCATCGAGCGCAAGGCGGCCCGGAAGGCCAGGAGGCCGGCGGGCAGGAGGATGGCCGCGAGAATGGCCAGCGCCACGATCGAGGACGACAGTCCGTCGCCGCCCAGGAGCAGGGCGCGGCCGGCGCGGATGGCGTGCATGGTCGGGAGGAGCTCCGCCGCGTAGCGAAGCGGGAGCGGCAGGAGCGTGACCGGGAAGTAGACGCCGCTCATGATGGCTCCGAGCCCGCCGGTCATCGCGAGCATCCGGCCGGCGCGGCGGATCCGCAGGTCCAGCGCGGCCTGGATGAGGCCCGCGCCGATGGCGGCCATCCCGGACAGGAGGAGGATCGGCAGGAGGATGACGACCCGGTGCGCGGGCACGCTCCACCCGAAGAAGGCCGCGACCAGGAAGAGCGTGAGGACGCGGCCCAGGCCCCTCATGACCTGCAGGAGCGTGGCGGCGGTCACCATCGATCCGACCGACGGCCCGAGCGTCAGGAGGACCTCCAGGGTGCCGAAGCCCAGTTCGCTCAGGAAGAAGCCGCGCGGCCCCGCCGTCAGGGCGCCGAGGAAGGCATAGACGCCGACGCCCAGCGCCGTCATCGTGAACCAGTCGTGGCCCGCGACCATCTCGGGAGGCACGAGGCGACCGATGTAGAAGAGCGCGGCCAGGAAAACGACGACGCCGAAGAGATCGAAGACCCAGGCGAAGCGATACGTCATCCGCCCCGCCCATCCCCGTTCCATGAAGGCGCGGGCCACGCGCAGGACCGTCACGCCCCTCTCCCCGTGGCCGCCATAAGCTCCGCCTCCAGCCCCTCCTTGCCGGTCACCGCGCCCGCCCAGGCCGAGGCCCCGCGGACGAGGACGACCGCCCGATCGCACGCCGTGGCCAGCTCGATGTCGTGCGTCGCGACGAGCACGGGCGATCCGGCCCTTCTCTGCGCCCGGATGACCTCGCGGACTGCCTCGCGTCCCGAGGTATCCAGCGCTCGCGTCGGCTCATCCAGGAGGATGACGGCGTCGCGCGCCGCCAGGGCGCGCGCGAGCGCAAGCCTCACGCGCATCCCGGAAGAATAGGTCCAGAGCGGCTCGTCGATGGCGTCCGCCAGGCCGAGCGTGCACGCGGCCTCTCTCCAGGACTTCGCCTCCGCGCCCGCGAACCGCGCGAAGAAGCGGAGATTCTCCCACCCGCTGAGCCGATCGTAGAACTGCCGGTCGGTCCCCGGGATGTACACGGTCCGCGCGGAGGCCGAGACGTGGCCCGAGCTCGGCGTCAGGATGCCGGCGACCAGCCGCAGGAGCGTCGTCTTGCCGGAGCCGTTGGGCCCGAGGACGGCGAGCGCGGATCCGGGGGGGCATGCGGCCGTGACCGACCGGAGCGCCTCGATGTCATGGCGCCTCGCGAACGGCCTCCACGGCCCGCGGCGACCGCGAAACCGCTTTCCGGCGCTCTCGATCGAGACCCCGGAGATCAGACCTTGATCCCTCGTCGTCCCAGCTCGGCGGCCAGGATCTGCTGTTCGTTCTTGAAGAACTTCTTCCAGTGCTTCGCCCTTTGCTCCGCGAGCAGATCGTCCGAGGCGTTCCGGCAGATCATCCAGAACTCCTTCAGGAGTGGCGGCAGATCGCGCGGCGCCGCCTCGGGCACTCCGCCCGTCTTCCCGCTCACGGCCCCCGGCCCCGGCCGGGGCGCCGGGCCGCCCGGGGCCGCGGGGCCCGCGGCAGGAGGAGCAAAAGCCACGGGCTGCAGCGCGGCGTTAACAGGGGCGCCGGATGGCGGTGGTATCGAGGACTCGACTTTGAGCTCGGGCACATCCTTCGCCGCCACCCATTCCTGCGAACCCTCGCGGCAGACCATCAGATCGGGCTGGAGAAAGGGCTTCAGGTTCTCCACTTCGTAGGGCCCATGCAGCTGCCCGGCGATGTAGGCGTAATAGCGGGAAGCGCCGCCGGGCGCAGAAACGGCAGGCGAAGGAACGGCGCGAGCCGGCGCCGTCGCGGCGCCCGCCGTCGCGCCACCCGGCGCGGCCACCACGCCGGCCAGCTCGGGAAAGGTCACGGCCGCAACCCAGGAGGTCTGGCCCTCGGCGCAGACCAGGAGATCCGCGCCCCTGCCCGCGAGCTCGGACGCCGTGAAGGGACCGGCCGCCACGCCGTCCACCAGGGCGTACCAGCGCGTCGCGGCCATCAGGGACGAGGAGCGGGGGCGATCTCGCGGATGACCTCGACCAGCCGTTCCACGGTCAGGCCCAGGTCCTTCTTCACGAGCTTGGCGTCACCGTGCTCGACAAAGACATCGCCGACGCCGAGCCGTCGCACCACGCAGGCGACGCCCGCGTCGCACAGGGTCTCCAGGACCGCGCTCCCCGCGCCCGTCATGAGGACATTCTCCTCGTACGTCACGATCCGCCCGACCTCGCGCCCCAGCTTCAGGATGAGCTCGCTGTCGATCGGCTTGACGAAGCGCATGTTGACGACGCCGACCGAGATCGTGGACTCCACGAGCCGCGCCGCCTCGAGGGCCTCGTCCACCTGCGTGCCCCACGCCAGGACCACGACGTCGCGGCCCTCGCGCAGGATCTCCGCGCGCCCCCATTCCACCGGGGTCCCGGGTTCTCCCGGCACGACGTTGCCGCGCGGAAACCGCACCGCCGAGGGGCACGTGGCGCCGATGCCCAGCTTCATCATCGCGCGCAGCTCGCCCTCGTTGCGGGGCGCCATCACGCGCATGTTGGGGATCATCCGGAGGTAGCCTAGGTCGAAGAGCCCCTGGTGGGTCTCGCCGTCGTCGCCGACGATGCCGCCGCGATCGAGCGCGAAGAAGACCGGGAGGTTCTGGATGCAGACGTCGTGGAGGATCATGTCGTAGGCGCGCTGGAGGAACGTGGAGTAGACGGCGACGACCGGCTTGAGGCCCGCCGCGGCCATGGCGGCCGCGCTGACAACGGCGTGACCCTCGGCGATACCGACGTCGTAGCAGCGCTTGGGGTGCTTCTTGGCGAACTTATCGAGCCCGGTGCCGGAGGGCATGGCGGCGGTGATGCCGACGACCATGGGGTCGGCGTCCGCCTGCGCGATCAGCTCGTCGGCAAAGACGGACGTCCAGGTCGCGGCCGGCGCGACCTCGATCTTGTCCGGCGCCATCTTGCCCGTCTTGGGATCGAATCCCGGGCGAACGGCGTGCCCCTTCTCGACGTGGTGCTCCGTCCACTCGAATCCCTTCCCCTTGGACGTGACGACGTGGAGGATGACGGGGCCGTGGAGCTTGCGGATGTCTTCGAGCATCGGGACGAGCTTGTGGATGTCGTGGCCCTCGACGGGGCCGTAGTAGGTGAACCCGAGTTCCTCGAAGAGGAGGCTCGGGAGCACCATGTTCTTGAGGCCCTCCTTCAACTTCATCGCCTTGTCGAAGACGATCCGGCCGGCCTTTCCGACGGCCGGGTATTTCTTGTCGAGGAGCGTCCGCTCGTTGAGATGCTGGAGCAGGTCCTGCACGTCGTCCTTTACCTTGTGGTAGAGGGGGGCCGTGAGGATGCGGTTGATGTAGCTGGAGAGCGCGCCGACGGGCTCGGCGATGGACATGTTGTTGTCGTTGAGGATGACCAGGCAGTCCGTGCCGCGATCGCCGATGTTGTTGAGACCCTCGAACGCGAGGCCGCCGGTCATGGCGCCGTCGCCGATGACGGCGACGACCTTCTCGTCGGTGCCGCGCAGGTCGCGCGCCAGGGCGAACCCGCAGGCGGCGGAGATCGACGTGGAGGCATGCCCGGCGCCGAACGTGTCGTACACCGATTCGCTCCGCTTCAGGAAGCCCGCGATCCCCTTGTAGCTCCGGAGCGTCTGGAACCGCTCGCGGCGGCCCGTGATGATCTTGTGAGCGTACGCCTGGTGGCCGGTGTCCCAGACGATGATGTCGCGGGGCGTGTCGTAGACCTTGTGCAATCCCAGGGCTAGCTCCACGGCGCCGACCGGCGCCCCGAAGTGGCCGCCGCGCTGCTGCCCGACCTCCGCGATGTAGTCGCGGATCTCGCGGGCAAGCCGGGTGAGATCATCGAGGGTGAGGGTCCGGAGGTCGGAGGGGTCGTTGATCGAGTCGAGGAGTCGCGTCATCGTCAGGTTCAGTTCACGCGGCAGAGGACGTACTGCACGAGCGAGGCGAGCATAGTACCTTGCCATCCCGCGACTTGCAACCCATCCTCCGCCCGCGCGACGAGGGCCGCGGCGCGGGCGCGAGAGGGCTCGACGCCGAGCACCGCGGGGTAGGTGCGCTTGCCCTTGCCCGCATCGACGCCCGTGGGCTTTCCCATGAGCGCGGCCGTGGAGGACACGTCCAGGAGGTCGTCGACGATCTGGAACGCCAGCCCCGCGCTCTCTCCCACGTTCCTCGCCGCCTCGATCGCCGCCGGCGGTGCGCTGACGGCCTGGGCGCCCGCCACCACCGCGCCGCGGATCAGCGCCGCCGTCTTGTGGGCGTGGATGCGCACGAGCTCCTCGACGTTCGCGGCGCGATGCTCACCGAGGATGTCGAGCGCCTGGCCGCCCACCATGCCTCGGACTCCGGCGGCGTCCCTGAGCGTCGTCGCCAACGCGGGACGCGACGGGAGACCCGTGGACGCGATCAGGGCGAAGGCGCGGGCCATCAGGAACGCGCCCGCGAGAACGGCGGCGGGCACACCGTGAGCGACATGCGTGGCCGGTCGGCCGCGGCGCAACGCATCATTATCCATGACCGGGAGATCATCGTGAATGAGCGAGTACGTGTGGATGTACTCGAACGCGGTCGCGACGGCGAGAATGTCGCCGTGGGTGCCGCCGGCCGGCAACGGTCCGGTCTCGCCGGCCAGGAGCGCGAGGGGATCGGTCGCGGGCGAGAGACAGGCGGCGGCGGTGGCGACGACGAGCCCGGGACGCAGGCGCTTGCCGCCGGCCTCCAGCGCGTACCGCGCCGCCTCCGCCGCGGGTTCCCACGCGACGTCCCGGGGCCAGGCCGTGGGACAGATCGCCAGGTCGCGGCGCGCCAGGGACTCGACAGCCCGCGCCACCGCGCCGAGAAACTCCCCGGCGTCCGGCAGGCCCGCCGCGACGGCGCTCACGCCGCGCGCCACCGGCAGCGCGATGCGATCGACGGCGCGGATCCCATCAGGATGCCGTCTCGTCCTGGCCAGGACGGGTCAGCTTCTCGATGCGCAACTGAGCCTCGGCCAGGATCTTCTCGCAGGATCGGTGAAGCTTCATGCCCTCCTCGTAGAGCGTGATGGCCTCCTCGAGGGGAACCTCGTCGTTCTCGAGGCGGGCCACGACGCGCTCGAGGGCCTTGAGCCGTTCCTCGAACGTCGGGCCTTCTCCAGCCGCCGCGGTCTCCTTTTCGGATCCGCCGCCAACATCCCTGGTCTTCCTGCTCATGATTTCCTCTCCCCTCTCTGCCCATCCGTCGCCGCCCGATCTTGCGCCTTCGCTCTCTCCTCTTCGCCCTTCATTTCACCACCGCGGCAGCCTCGCCCTCGGCCAGGCGGAGCCGGACGAGGTCGCCCTCCGCCAGGTCGCGCGCGCGCGTCACCGCGCGCCCCCCGCGCAGGACGACAGCATATCCCCTCGCCAGAACCGCGGTCGGATTAAGCGCGGAGAGCCGGCCGGCAAGAACGGCGACGCGGGACGTCGCGATATCCTGCCTCTCCCGGACCAGGCTCGTCACCCTCACCCCCGAGGCCTCGAGCCGCGAGGCCATGAGATCGAGTCGACGCTCGGGTGAGCGGGCGGCCGCGCGATCCTTGAGCGTCCTGAGATCCTGGCGACGGCGGTCCCCTCGTCGCTCGATGCTCGACGCCATCCGATCTCCCAGCCGCGCCATCCGCTCCATGCGGCTCTCCCAGAGCCGGTCCGGTGCCCGCAGAGCCCGCGCCACGAGGGCCAGCCGCTCTCGCCGGCGCGTCGTGAGGAACTCGAGACGCCGGACCATCCGCGCCGCGAGATCACCGAGGCGATCCTCGATCTCCCCGCCATCCGGCGTCGCCAATTCGATCGCCTCCGTCGGCGTGATCGCTCGCCGGTCGGCGACGAGGTCCGCGATCGTGGTGTCGGTCTCATGACCGACGGCGGCGATGACGGGCATGGGCATGGACGCGATCGCGCGCGCGACGCGCTCCGTGTTGAATCCCCAGAGGCTCTCGATCGATCCGCCCCCGCGGCCCGTGATGACGACGTCGGCCCTCCCGTGAGCGGCCATCAGTTCGAGTCCCGCCGCGATGGACGGCGCGGAGGCGGCCCCCTCCACCGCGACGGGGGCCAGGACCACGACGGCCATCGGCCACCGGCGGCGCAGGGCCTGGAGCATGTCCTGGAGTCCCGCGCTCTCGGCGGAGGCCACGATCCCGATCCGCCGGGGAAATTCCGGGAGCGGGCGCTTATGCTCGGGGGACGTCAATCCCTCCTCGCGCAGCTTCCTCTTGAGCTCCTCGAGTTCCCGGAAGAGCGCGCCCATGCCGCTCTCCTCGAGCGCGCGCACGTAGAGCTGGTACTCGCCGCGCTGCTCGTACACCCCGATGTAGCCCGACGCCACGACCTCCATCCCGTCGCGGGGCGTGAAGGGCGTCCGGGTGTTTGCCGGGTGGTAGAACGCGCACGCGATCTGGGCGCCGGCGTCCTTCAGGCGGAAATACATGTGGCGGCCCAGGTGGTGCTTGAAATTCGAGATCTCGCCGAGGATGCGCACCGCGCGGAACTCGTCCGCGGCAAAGAGCCTCTTGATGCGGCCCGTGATCTCGGAAACGGTCAGCGCGGGAACGACCGCATCCGCCGCGGCAGCGACTCCATTCTCCGCGGTGGAATTGGATTCCTTCATCCCAGGACCCGCATCGGGAAGGCTTCGTTCTTCTCTAAGCTCTTTCTTCCTGCCTTCAGCGCTTCTCGACGAAGAACTTGATGGCCGTCTTCTCGTTGCCGTCGATGTCGACGTCGACGAAGGCGGGCTTGCAGACGAGATCGATGCCGTTCGGGGCGACGTAGCCCCGGGCGATGGCGATGGCCTTCACGGCCTGGTTGATGGCTCCGGCGCCGATGGCCTGCATCTCCGCCTTGCCGCTCTCACGCATGATGCTTGCCAGCGCGCCGGCCACCGAGGCCGGATTCGACTTGGCGGAAACCTTGAGCACCGTCACTGTTGCCATACCTCCTGCAGTCTCTCGATGGAGAAAGCGCGTCCACTGCCGTAATAGATCTTCACCAGCACCGCGTTGAAGCCGAGCTGCCCACCCCTGGCGACCTCGTAGCGGCGCGGCATGCCGGTCAGGAACTTCTCGATAATCGCCCGCTTGCCCATACCTATAACAGAATCCACGGGCCCTGTCATCCCCGCATCCGTGATGTAGGCCGTGCCGCCGGGGAGGATGCGCTCGTCCGCGGTCTGCACGTGGGTGTGCGTGCCCAGCACGGCGGAGGCGCGGCCATTGAGATACCAGCCCAGGGCGACCTTCTCCGACGTCGCCTCCGCGTGGATGTCGACGATCGAGACGTGCGTCTGCCCGCCGAACTCCGCGAGGCAGGTCTCCGCCGCGTCGAACGGCGACTGCGCGGCCTGGTTGGGATCCATGAAGATCCGGCCCGCGAGGTTCATGACGCCGATCTTGAGACCCGTGCGACCCGTGAAGACACCGCATCCGCGGCCGGGATTTCGCCGCGGATAGTTCGCGGGACGGATCAGCCTCGGGTTGCTCTCCAGGAGCCGCAGGCCCTCGGCCTTGTGCCAGATGTGGTTGCCGGAGGTGTAGACGTCGCACCCGCAGTCATCGAGCTCCTTGAGGGTCTCGGAGGTGACGCCGCTCCCACCGGCCGAGTTCTCGACGTTGGCGATCACCAGCTCCGGCTTCCACCGCGCGATGAGCCTGGGCAGGCACGTGGCGGCCGCGCGCCGGCCGGGCCGCCCGACGATATCGCCCACGAAGATGACGCTGAACGGGTTCGACTTCTTGAAATTCGTCAGCGGCGGATCGGAATACGCCTGGCTCACGGGATGAACCGCGGCATCGCCCGTATCCCCGAGCCGCCTTCCTCCTTCATCCTTCCACCCTCATCCTTTCCCGCATCGCGTCACCGCGCGTAATCGGTGAACTTGGTCTCTCGGATCACGGTGATGCGGATCTGGCCGGGGTAGTCGAGCTCGGCCTCGATCTTCTTGGCGATCGTGCGGGCGACCTGCTTGGCCTCGTTGTCCGTGACCTGCTGGTGGTTCACGAGGACGCGCACTTCGCGCCCCGCCTGGATCGCGTAGGCCTTGTCGACGCCCTTCTCTCCCAGCGCGATCTTCTCGATCGCCTCGAGGCGCTTCACGTACATGTCCGCGCTCTCCATCCGCACGCCCGGGCGGGCGGCCGAGATGGCGTCGGCGATCTGCACCAGCACCGCCTCCAGGGTCTGCTCGATCTCGCCGTGGTGCCCGGCAACGGCGGCGACGACGGCCGGAGACTCGTTGTAGCGCTTCAGGAGGTCAGCGCCGACGATCGCGTGCGGGCCCTCGACCTCGTGGTCGACGGCCTTGCCGATGTCGTGAAGGAGGCAGGAACGCTTGACCAGGGCCACGTCCAGGCCCATCTCCGCCGCGATGAGACTGCCGATGAGCGCGACCTCGCGAGAATGCGAGAGCACGTTCTGGCCGTAGCTGGTGCGGTACTTCAGCCGGCCGAGCACCTGCAGGACTTCGGGCCGCAGGTTATGGATGCCCATCTCGTAGGCCACCTCGTCGGCGGCCTTGCGAATGAGCCCGTCGACCTCCTTGCGCGACTTCTCCACCAGCTCCTCGATCCGCGTCGGGTGAATGCGTCCGTCGGCGACGAGCTTGGTAAGCGCGAGGCGCGCCACCTCGCGCCGGACGGGATCGAAGCACGAGAGGTGCACGGCCTGGGGCGTGTCATCGATCACAAGGTCGACGCCGGAAAGCCGCTCGAACTCGCGGATGTTGCGGCCCTCGCGGCCGATGATGCGGCCCTTGAGGTCGTCGGAGGGAAGGGACACGGTCGAGACAGTCCGCTCGGACGTCGTCTCCGAGGCGTACCGCTGCATCGCGACGGTGAGGATCTTGCGCGCCTTGTCCTCGGCGTCCCGCTCCGCCTCCTGCTCGACGCGCCGGACAAGCCGCGCGGCCTCGGCGCGGGCCTCGTCCTCGATGGACTGGATCAGCATGCCCCGCGCTTCCTCGGCGGAGAGGCCCGAGAGCTTCTCGAGCTTGCGCTTGAGATCGGCGGCGTTCTCGTCCATGGCCGCCTGGTCGGCGGCCAGCTTCTCCTGCCCCTTCTTGAGCTCGGCCGCTTCCCGCTGGTGGTCGGCGAGCCGCTTGTCCAGGGCCGCTTCCTTCTGCGCCACCCGCTCGTCGGACTTCTTCTGCTCGCCCTTGAGCCGATCAAGCTCCTTGAGAACGCCCTGCCGTTCCTTGTGCAGCTCGTCGCGGCCCTCCAGCATGGCCTCGCGCTTGATGACCTCGGCTTCCCTGCGGGCGTTCTCGAGCATCTGCTCGCGCCGGAGCGCGGCGCTCCCGAGCGTGTTGCGCTCCTGGTACCAGCGGAAGAGCCAGCCGACGAAGGCGGCTATCGCGACGGCGGCGACCATCAACAACCACTGATCGCCGGACATGGTCTGTTCAAACGGATTCATCTACGTCCTCCTGCTTCTCGCCGGAGGTTCCCGCGGGCTTAGAAACTAATCCGGGCGCCTGGTGAGCACGCTTTCCGGGCGGACAACGGTCCGCCGGGGATCACGATCGAGGCCTGGATGAAACACGAACAACGGGAAACCTCCGGGCGCGGCAACCGGGATGCCCGGGACCGCGACCGCCATAACCGAATGAAAATCTGCATTGTGAATCACGAGCGCTCAGCGCGTGCCCCGGGTCGACGTTGCCGCCGGCCTTCCGGCAGACGGGGTCGATTCAGGAGCCGCCGCCGGCGCGGTCAGGGACTGGGCCGTCAACTGATCGATGCGGACCGCGAGGTCCGCGTTCTCCTGGGGATCGAGCGTCATGGCCTTCTGAAGGTGCTCGATGGCCTCCGCTCGCCGGCCCAACGCCTCGGCCGACAATCCCCAGAGCCGGTGGAAGAACGCCGCCTGGGGAACTTCATCGCCCGTCAGGAAGACCGTGATGTCCTGGAGGGCCTTTTCATAGTCACGAAGCGCAAAATTGAGATGCGCGCGGGTGCGACGGACCGGCACAAGATCGGCGCCGGCAAATAACTGGGCCAACTCGTCGACCTTCGCGCGGGCGTTGATGAGGTCTCGCCCGAGACTGGCCGCGACCCATCCGTAGGACAGGACGGCCTCCGGATTCCGCGGCTCGGCGGCAATCCAGGCGCGGGCGACGTCGAACGCCTCGCTCTCCGCGTCGCTCGCGAAGAGCGCGTTGGAGAAGTAGCGACGCTCGGATGTGCGAAGGCCGCCCTCGAGAAGAGCGCGCCGCGCCTCGGACTCCTTGCCGATGACGCGGTAGAGCCTCGCCAGGTCGCGGTAGACGGCCGGGTTGAGCGGGTCCTCGCCGCGAGCCTGTTGCAGGCGGACGATACCGTCATTGATGATGCCCCGCGCCTTCTGCTCCTGCGGCGGAACGCTCTCCATGAAGTACGTGTACAGCACGATGTATCCCGAGGGGTTCAGCTTGTCGCGATCGATGAGGCCCCTGAGGAGGAGCTCGGCCTCGCGCGTCTTGGTGCCGTCGCGGCGCGTGCGGCCCGCGTCGGCCAGGATCCCGGCCTTGCGCACCGAGATCTCGAAGATCTCCGCGGCGTTCGGGTTGGCGCGGAGCCAGCGGTCGAGGAGCGCGACGGCCTGGTCGTGCTTGCCCTGCTGGGCAAGAGCGACCGCGGTGCGGTCGAGGATGTCCACGCGCTCGACGCGCCCCTGCATGCGATCCATCGCCTGCGTGTAATGCGTGGCCGCCGCCTCGAAGTTACGCTCGGCAAAGGCCAGGTCCCCGAGCCGCGGCAGGGCAAGCTCGTTCTCGGGATTGCGGGCAAGAGCGTCCTGGTAGGCGGCGCGGGCGGCGGCGGTGTCCCCGAGCGCGCGATGGAAGTCGCCGACCACGACCTGGGCGTAGCTGTGGCGGGGGTGGGCGGCCGCGGCGGCGCGGGCCAGGCGGAGCCCTTCCGCGCGGTTCTCGTTCCAGGCCAGGAGCGCCTTCTCCAGCATGCCCTTGGCGGAATTGTTCATGATCGATTCGAGCCGGGAGGCGCCGAAGAGGGCCCCGAAGGTCACGAGGGTGTCCCCGACGTTGGCGTCGCGAACCGCGTTCAATGCCTCGTTGATATCCATCTCGTCCTGGTTGAGAGCAACCTGGAGCGCGGACTCGGCCTCGTCGCGGTTACGCAACTGCGCCCACGCCGCGGCGATATTGGTGTGGATGATGCCCTCGGAGAAACCAAGCGCGAGGGCGTTGCGGGATTCCTGGATCGATTTCTCGTAGCGCCCCTGGTAGAAGTAGGCGGTCGCGAGGTGCGCGTGGATCCGCGCGTCCTCCGGCGCCAGGCTCTCGGCCAGCTCCAAGAGGTTGGCGCTGACCCCGGGGTTGTCGATGGGCAATGCGTACTGCAGGTAGCGGCCCACGAGGAACCGGCGAAGCATCTCGAGCGCCGGCACCTGGTCGGAAGCGGCCTCGATGGCGTAGCGGAAGGCGCTCTGGTAGTGAAAGAGCGCCAGCGCGGGATTCTCGCCCTCGACGACGCGCGCCAGGGCGACATGCACGCGCGGATCGCCCGGCTTCATGGCGAGCGCGCGGTCGTAGCTGATGGCGGCCTCCCGCACCCGGCCGGCTCGCTCGTGTCCCAGCCCCTGCGTGTAGAGAGTCTCCACCGCTCGCGCCGCCGAGTCGACGGGGCGGCCCGGGGTGATGATCGTGAAGAGCGCCCGCAGGGCTTCCTCGACCTGGGTCGCTTCCTGGCGCTGTCTGAGCTCGGCCGGAGACGGCGGCGTGGGCGCTCCCTGGGGACGACCGGTCGCCTGGGCGCGGGCCGCGTTCGGGAGCGTGACCAGGACGCAAAGGGCGACAAGGGCAAAGGCAAGGGATAGGTTCCGCGGAAGGAGGCGATACATGGGAGGATCTCCGTTCTATTCGCCCCGAAGGGCCAGCATTACCGGGCATGTTCCAAGGAAACTAGCGAATTGTCAAGGCGACACGGCCTGATGGCGCGGCGTCGCGAGGCCAACTTCCGCCGCCCTGGAGCTGCACGGAGAAACCCGAGATGACGACGGGTGTCGCCTTCTCGATGCCCATTGGACGGGACGACGGCCCTACGGTTCCCGGCTTGCAGGCCGGGTCCATGGGCGCTAGGCTCCTGAGTTCGAGCCTGGTGATGACTCCCGTGGAAAACGATCCGAAGACGCCGAGCGCGGGCGACGCGCCTCTCCCCGGCACGCGTGTCCCCTCGGGTCCATTCGGCGCCCCGGGGGGACCCGCGGACCGGATGGACGCGCCCGCAGATCCTGGCTCCCCGGACGCGACTCCCGGGCTTCCCACCGACACCGCCGAAGACGCCGCGGACAGCGCGCTCTCGAAGATCTTCTACATCTTTAAAGAGATCATCATCACGCTGGTGCTCTTTCTCCTCCTTCGAAACCTGATCGTCCAGGCCCGCTTCATCCCCTCGGCGTCCATGCACCCCGGACTGCTGGAGAACGACCGGCTCCTCGTGGAGATCGTCACGAAGCACTTTGGCGGCATCAAGCGCGGCGACATCCTCGTCTTCTACCGCGCCAGCGACCCCCAGCCCAGCGCGAGCGAACTGCTCTTCTCCAGCTTCGGTCTCCACGACGACCACGCGATGATCAAGCGCGTGATCGGGATGCCGGGCGACGTCATCGAGGTCATCCCGAACCAGGGCGTCCTCGTGAACGGCCAGATGCTCGATGAGCCCTACGTGGCCGAGAACGCGCGCGATCACTTCGGGCCCGAGACGGTGCCGGCCGGCCACTACTTCATGATGGGCGACAACCGGAACCAGTCATCCGACTCGCGCATGTGGGGATTCCTGCCGGAAGGCAACGTCATCGGCGAGGCCACCGTGCGGTTCTTCCCCTTCAACCGGATGGGCGTGATCCGGTAACCGCGCTCAGGGACGCCGTCGCGTCAGGAACTCCTCCAGGCGGTCTCGATCGCTGATGTCTCGAAAACCCACGCCGATCGATCGGCGGCCGCGCACGCGCACCACTTCACCGAGCGCGACGACGCCGTTCTCGGGCTCCAGCTCGATCCAGGACCGGATCCATGAGCCCGCGACGATGTCGGTGCCAAAGATCGAGAATCCGAACCCCCCGATGCTGATGTTCTCCAGCGAATAGGAGTAGAGCAGGGAGGAAGGCTGGCGCGTGCGGGGATCCAGGACGTGAAAGTCCAGCTTGAGGGAGACGGGCAGGCGCAAGGTGCTCCGGCGATCCCGGCCCTTGCGAAATCCCGCGGCGTAGACGGCGGTGCCGGTCACGGCCGCCGCGACCTCCTCAGGCGATCGCGGCCGCTCAACGCCGACGACGCGCGTCGTGGATCGGGACGCCATCGTCCTGCCCGGATCGTCGGCGACCTGCAGGGCGAGGAGCGGGGGAAACGTGGCCAGAGAGACCCAGAGAGACTGATCGCTGTCCCACACCAGGCTCGTCTCGTCCAGGTTTCCGGCGCGCAACCACCCCTGGATGGCTCCTAGTGCGGCCGGGCCGTACTGGACGCCGCCGTGAAAGATGTAGTACGGGGTCGCGGCAACCGCGCTCGCCGCGGCGACCGAGTTCGCCGCGGCGGTAGAACCCGCCGTGGCGGCGACGCGCGTCGCCGTCCTTGCGCTCCCCGAGCGCGGCTCGCGCTCCCCTGCGACTCGCGGCGTATCCATGCTCAGGTATCTCCGCGCCGGAACTCGATCCGATCGATCCGGAGGCGGCCAGCGAGGGCCTCGGTCCGGCGATTGCTGAAGAACCAGGGGCGATGCCAGAGCTTGAAGGTGATCCGGCGCACGCTCTCGGGCGCGGCGAAGATCCCGGACCGCGCGTAGGCGGGGATCACGTGCCACTGCGGCGTCAAGGCCAGGTCGCCGGTGAACGCGTACTGGAGCTGGCCGGCCGCATCGCCCAGGAGAATCCGGACGCCGCCGAAACGGGCTCCTGCGCGCCCGGAAACCGCGTCCGGCTCCGGCACGCCGCCGAGGCGGATGGCGAGGTCGGGGTAATCGCGGATGTCGACCGCCTCC
Source organism: uncultured bacterium (assembly GCA_964548165.1). GTDB lineage: Bacteria > UBA8481 > UBA8481 > UBA8481 > UBA8481 > CAZJQD01. The sequence continues at coordinate 8,446 of CAZJQD010000032.1, read as the reverse complement.
GGCAGGGTGATATCGATATCAATTTCGCCGTCGCCGTTCGGCGCGAAGCGATAGGCGACGACCACGTGATCGGCGCCGGGAACGATGGTGGCGGTGGCTCCGCCGGACGGCCGCGCGGCCGCGGCCGGGCCGACGGCGTCCCGCCACCCCAGGGTCACCACGGAATCCGCCCCGTCGACGGAGGATGCTCCCGCCGCGGCGGGGAACGGATCGGCCACCGAGGCATCGCGCGACGCGCAGATCGCGGCCACGGAGGTATCGGGCCGCAAGCGGTCGCCCAACAGCTCCAGGCCGTGCGCGACAAGGGGATCGGCGGCGTAGAGCCTGCGGACGATGCCGTCGGTCAAGTGATTGGCGACGGAGAGGAAGAGCATCGCCTGGTCGAGGCTGAGGAAGCGCTTGTCGCGGCCATCCACCGGACCTCGACGCGCGGGCGATCCGGCGGGCGCGTCCCAGCGCTGGTTGTAGCTGTCTCGAAAACCCCAGGGCGGATCGGAAGGCTTCAGGGGTTCACGCATGCCGCGGGCCTCGAGCGCGCGCAGGTTGGCCAGGGCGTGCCGGGGATAGTAATCCAGGACGAGCGCCGAGGCATGCGGCGTCACGATGGTGAGCGGGAGGAATCCTCCCTCCGTGTATCCGGAACCCGGCACGTTGCAGTTGGACCAGCCCCAGAGCGGGAGGTGGAAGGAGCGCGCGGTCCGGACCTGGTGCCAGGCCAGGTCGGCGATCGAGCGCCCCATCTCCGTGCCCCGTTCCTCCAGGAAGATCGCATCCATGGCCTGCATGAAGAGCCCGCCCCACTCGTAGCCGGGGCCGAAGAAGGTGAGGCCATGCGCGCTGACGCGCGGGCGATCGAGGCGGTCCCAGTACTCGGGCGGGACAACCCCGCGACAGATGGCGGCAAAGACGGCGCCGCGCACGTCCGAGGCGATCCAGATCCGGCCGTTGCCGATGGGCCGGTCGGCCCGGAGATCGAATCCATAGCAGAGGCCGCCGCCGGCGTCCCGGATGCGCGTCCAGTCCACGCGGTCGATGAGGGCGGTGGCTCCCGGGGCAACCTCCGGGAAGGCCCCGCGGACGAGAATGAGCCCGCAGATCAGCTTGTTGAAGTCCGAGATCGCGCAGACGCCCTCGGGTATGCGCGTATCCGCGACGGCGTCGACGGGAATCCAGTTGGGCAGGAATCCGTAGTGATGCTCGAGCCGTTCGAGCGAGGTGATGATCGTCGCGGCGCGCGCCGCCGCCGTGTCCCGGTCGAGGTAGCCGAACTCGACGGCGACCGGCAGCGCCGCGAGATACAACCCGACGTTGGTGGTGTTGGTGCCGCCGCCCGGGTTCTGGGAGTCCAGCGGGAATCCGGTGGACGGGGACCGGTGAGCATCGAGCCAATCCCAGGTCTCGCGGGCGAGTTGCTCGAGGTAGACCCGATCAGCCCCGGCCGGACCCGGCTCGCGGCCCGGACCGCTTCCGCAACCTCCCGCGATCAGAAGAGTCATCGCAAGGAGAGTCGCGGTGCGGCCGCGGGACACGAAACCGGTCGGGAGGCCGTGGGCCGACTTACTCGAGCCCGATGCTGTCGATGAGGTAGGTGCCCTTCTTGACCGTCGGCGCCACCTGCGGATCGAGGACGATCGTGGCCTCGGAGAGCCCGGCCAGCGAGTTGAGGCCGGAGAAGGCCGTGAGGGGAACCGTGAAGCTCTTGTACTCGTTCGTGATCCCGCGAATGGTATAACGGCCGACCTGCTGGGCCGCGCCCTCGCCGGACTTGAGCTCGACGATGATGTCGGGCGAGAACGTGCCCTCGCCCTTCAGGGTGATGACGTAGTTCTTGTACGAGGAGGCGTCGAAGCCGTTGAGCTTCATCCAGAGGCCGCAGTAGCTGCCCGTGGTGGAGATGTCGTAGGTCAACTTCCAGGCGCCGGTTCCGTTCGAACCCGCGCCCATCACGATCTCATCACTGGACGTCGCCAGGGGTTCGCCCGAAGCCCACGCGCCGAACTCGGCGCCCAGCGCGTTCTTGCGGTCCGCGGACGAGAAGTCCGCGAGGACCATCTTCGCGGCGACGGGCGCCGGGGCGGGCGCGACGGCCGCGGGCGGCTCGGCGACCGGGGCGACGGCGGCCGGCTCGGCCGGCTTCTGGCCGCAGGCCGCGGCGGCAAGGACGACGGCGGTCAGCGCTACCGCGCTACCGTATTGACGAAGACCGTGGATCATGGGACTGCCTCCCGTAGTATCGGGGCGGCCGCGTCGGCCCCCCGGGTTTTCCCTGTCAGCGCCCATGTAAGCGCGCACGATGGGTGTTTCGAGCTGATTTCTAGCACCGTGGTTGGCGAAGAGTCAACGGCTATTTTTCATAAATGTTTATGAAAGCGCTTCCATTCGCCGATCGGATACATCTCGTGCAGGTAAATTGTTTCGTCTTTTCCTTGACAGGCGCTTGCCGGGTGGACCAGAATAGCCGCCAATATCGTCATGAAAGCGGTTTCAAACGCCATTCCATCGGAACGGTCCAGCATCTACGACGTGGCCCGCCTGGCCCGCGTCTCGCCGGCCACCGTCTCCCGGTTCACGCGCGACGCCTCCGCGGTGGCCCCCGCCACGCGCCTGCGCCTGGCGGCGGCCGTCACCAAGCTCCAGTTCCGCCCCAGCGCGCTCGCCCGGGCCGTCGCGGCACGGGGGCGTCAGTCCGTGGGACTCATCCTCACCTCCACGTCGCGCCCGCACGCCGGCTTCGTCCTCGCCGAACTGCTCTCGGGCATCAGCGCGGCCGCGGCGAACGCGGGCTGGTCCATCCACCTCACGCAGGTGACCTCGCCGACATCCTCGCCCGCCCGGGGTCCGGCCGTGACCGACCCCTCGCCGCGAGCGACCGGCGACGGCGCTGCCGGAACCTGCGCCGCGTCCTGTCCCGACACGACCGCCCTGCTCGCGCGCCACGCCGATCTTGTCGCCGGTTCGCTCATCCTCGACAGCGCGCTCGACAACGCCGCCGTCATGAAGCTGGCTCGCTCCGGCAAGGCCGTCGTCGTGAATCGCCCGGTCCGCGGCGTGCCCTGGGTGGGCATGGACAACCACCTCGGCGGCCGCATCGCGGCCGCGCACCTCGTCCTGCTCGGCCATCGCCGTATCGCGATCCTGGCCGGCGACGGCGCGTCCGGGCTGGCCAGGCTGGAGGGCAGCCGCGACGAGCTCCGCGCCGCCGGCCTCCGGCCCACCGGCATCGTGGGATGCCGCTACAGCCAGGACGAGGCTTACGTGGCGGCACGTCGCCTGCTCGAGCGGAACGCGCGCCCGTCCGCCATCCTCTGCGGGTCCGACTGGATGGCCGCCGGCGTGCTCAGGGCCGCCCGCGACCTGGCGATCGCCGTACCGACCGAGCTCAGCATCGTCGGCTTCGACGACGCCATCCTGGCCTCCGTGACCTCGCCGGATCTCACCACGGTGCGCCAGCCGCTGGCTCAGATCGGGCTCGCCGCGTTCCAGATGCTGCACCTGCTCCTCGAGGACGCTGGTCCCCGGGCTCGCTCGGCCGCGACCCGCGCATCCTCCGGAAACCGACGCGCGCGCCTCGCCGCCGGGGGGGCGGACACCATCGCCCCCCTGCTCGTGCCGCCATCACTGGTTGTCCGCGGCTCGACCGCACCACCCCCCGCTTCCTCGTCACGTGCGTCCAGGGCGACGGCGGCGGGAAGACTCACGAATTCGCAACGAACCGCCTCGCGCGGCAGAAGGGAGATTCATTCATCATGACCACGGGACACTTTTCACCCGACGGACGCTCGTACACGATCACGGAGGCTCCGCCCTCCCCCTGGTCCCATGTCCTCGCCGACGGCCGCTTCGGATCCGTCTGGACCGAGCGCGGCGGCGCGTACTGCTGGTGCGGCAATTCCGTCCTCGACCGCCTCACCCGCTGGGACCAGGACCTCGTCCTCAACCCCTCCCGCCGCTACATCTACCTGGCCGAGCTCCCCGCGTCCGGTTCAGGACCCAGCCGCGTTCTCCGCACGCTCACGCCCTCCCCGTTCCCCGGCGAGGCGACGAAGTGGGAAGTCACCTACGGGCCCGGCCACGTCACCTACACCGGCACCTGCGCGCGCTTCCGCACCGTCTTCACCGCCGTCGTCCTCCCGGGCCGCGACGCCGAGACCTGGCACTGCGAGGTCGCCCGCGTCGGGGGCGCCGGCGGGCCCGTCCGCCTCTTCTCCATGCAGGACGTCCTCATGGGCACCTGGCCCGACGCGCACCGCGAGTTCCACAAGCTCTTCATCCATACCTCGTGGCACGAGGGTTCACCCGCCGACAGCGCCCTGCGCGCCGTGGCCGCGATCAAGCGGCTCGACACGCGCCCCGGCGTCGAGGAGCACTGGAACTGCGACTTCCCCGGGGTTCTCATCCACGCCGGGACCGCCCCCGCCGTCCGCGGGTTCGAGACCGATCGCCTCGCCTTCTTCGGCTACGCCGGCGACCCCGCCTCCCCCGCCACCCTCGCCTCCGCACCCAGGAACGGTTCCACCGGGTGCTGGGGCGACGCCTGCCTCGGGCTCGACATCGTCCTCGAGATGGCCGGAGGTCACGGCGCCACCACGCTCGTCACCGCCTGGGCACCCGACATGGATGCCGCGCTCGCCTCTTCAGCCGAGGCTCTCACGATCTCGCGCGAGGACGCCATCAAGACCGCCGAGGCCTGGTGGGCCGACCAGGTCGGTCCCGTCGCCGTGAAGTCGCCGTCCGCCGACCTCGACCCCATGGTCAGCCACTGGCTCCGCTACCAGGCGATCGCCGGGCGCATCTACGCCCGCTGCGGCCTCTACCAGGCCTCCGGCGCGTACGGGTTCCGCGACCAGCTCCAGGACTCCATGCTCTTCCTCCACTACAAGCCCGAGCGCACGCTCGAGCAGCTCAAGCTCCACCTCGCGCACCAGTTCAAGAACGGCGAGGTCCTCCACTGGTGGCACCCCGGCATCGACATCGGCCCCCGCAAGAAGTGCTCGGACAACTTCCTCTGGCCCATCCTCGCCTCCGCCGAGCTCTTCCGCGAGACCGGGAGCGCCAAGTTTCTCCGCGACAAGGTCAAGTTCATGGACGCGGGTGAGAAGTCGATCTGGGATCACCTCAACAAGTCCGTCGACCTCGCCTGGGAACGCCGCTCACCGCGCGGCCTCCCGCTCCTCGGCGAGTGCGACTGGAACGACGGGCTCTCCTCCGCCGGTGACAAGGGTCGCGGCGAATCCGTCTGGGTCGGCCACTTCTACCACGTGCTCCTCCTCGAGATGGCCACGATGGCCGAAGCGCTCGGGAAGGACCCGAAGCCCTACGTCGAGAAAGCGGCCGCGATCCGCGAGGCCGTCAACGCGCACGGCTGGGACGGCGGGTGGTACATGCAGGGCACCAACGACGAGGGCGTCTTGATTGGATCCAACAGCGTCGCCGAGGGCAAGATCCACCTCAACGCGCAGACCTGGTCCGTCATCGGCGCCACCGCCGCCGAGCTCGCCAACGGCCGCACGGTCACCGGCTACACCGACCGCGCGCGGCAGGCCATGCAGGCCGTGAAAGACCGGCTCGTCGTCGACTGGGGCGTCCTCTTACTCTCCCCCGCCTACGCGACCCCCGACTCCTCGCTCGGCTACATCACGCGCTACGCGCCCGGCGCGCGCGAGAACGGCGGCGTCTACACGCACGGCGCCGTCTGGACGATCCGCGCCGCCCGCATGATGGGCGACGCCGAGCTTGCCCGGAAGGTCGCCTTCAGTCTCCTGCCGACCGTGCGCGGCCGCGATCCCCGCTACCGCTGCGAGCCCTACGTCACGCCGGGCAACATCGACGGCCCGACCACGCCGACCCCGGGCAAGGGCGGCTGGACCTGGTACACGGGCTCCGCGTCGTGGCTCGTCCGCTGCCTCGTCGACGACGTCCTGGGCGTGCGCGCCTCCGACGGCGGGCTCACGTTCGATCCCCTGGTCCCCACCGACTGGCCCGGATTCTCGCTGACGCGCCCCTGGCGCGGTCGTCTCCTCAACATCGAGGCGAAGCGCGGGTCGGCCGCCGGCATCACGGTTCGCGCCGGCAAGGGCAAGGCGGTCGAGATCGCCGGTTCGCAGCTGACGGTCGCCGACCTCCCGCGCGGCACGGAACTGAACGTGCAGGTGACGTACAAGTGAAGGCCACGACCGGGTCATCACGCCCATCATCGCCCGCGTCCTCGCGCGCAAAGTCCTCACCCGCCACCAGGCATCGTCGCCGCAAGGTCGTCATCTCGAAGGGCCGTCTCCTCGTGGACGGCAAGGCGCGGTTCCTCTACTCCGGCGAGGTTCACTACTTCCGGATCGATCCCGCCGACTGGCCCGCGCGGCTCCGGCAGGCGAAGAAGGCCGGGCTCAACGCCGTCTCCACGTACGTGCCGTGGCGCTGGCACGAGACCTCGCCGGGCGTCTACGATTTCTACGGCGCCACGGACGGCAAGCGCGATCTCCAGCGCTGGATCCGGCTCACCCAGGAGGCCGGCCTCGACCTCATCCTCCGTCTCGGCCCCATCTGCAACGGCGAGATGAAGTACGAGGGACTCCCGGATCGCATCGCGAAGGATCCGCGCGCCTGCGAGAATCCGCCCGACGCCCTTCACCACACCACCGCGCCCGGCTACCTCAACGACGCGTTCTGGAAGCCCTCCCGCCACTGGCTCCGTTCTCTCCTGCCGATCGTCGTCGCCGCCCAGGCCGACCGCGGCGGTCCCGTCATCCTCGTCCAGATGGACAACGAGATCGGGATGGTCCACTGGGTGAGCGGCCTGCCGCTCTCCTCCACCTACTTCGCCCGTTACTTTGACCAGCTCCAGAAGGAAGCGCGCACCGCGGGCGTCACCGTCCCGCTCGTCGCGAACATCCCGCAGTTCTACGACTACGACACGCGCGGCCGCGGCAACTGGGCGCCGCTCACCTCCGCCCTCTTCGAACAGTTCGAGAAGTCCGGCTGCCAGGTGATGGGCGGCGCCTACCAGCCGCGCCGCCTCGACGCCGAGAACGGCCACGACATCCACCTCGCCACCGAGGCCGTCCGCTCCGTGCAGGAGAACTCGATCGCGTTCTGCGCGGAGACGCAGGTCGGGATGCTCTTCGACCGCCCGCGCCTCTACCCGAAGGACACCGCGCTCCTCCTCCGCCTCGCCTCCATTGCGGGCCTCCGCGGCCTCAACCTCTACATGTTCGCCGGCGGCGAGAATCCCGACGGCTTGGGCGCGTTCGGCAAGCGTCACGACTGGCAGTCGCCGGTCGGGCCGGAGGGCGACGAGCGTCCGCACTACGCCGAGGTCGCCGCGTTCGGCCGCGAGATGAGCCGCGTCGAGCAGCTCCTCGCGGAGGGCGAACCCTGGGCCCCCGTCGACCTGGCCGTCCCCCGCCTCTATTACCTCGATCCCAAGAGCCCCAACCTCGAGGACGCGCGCCACTTCCTCTTCGACGGATCCGCGCGCCTGCTCTGGCTCGCCGGGCTCCCGCCCCGTTGGAAGTGGCTGGGCCAGCCGCGCACGCGCCTCCACTCCGGACCCCGGCTCTCGGCGAAGACCATCTTCCTCTTCTCCCTCGAGACCATGGACGCGGCTTCGCAGAAGGAAGCGGCGGCGGCCGTGAAAGCCGGCGCCACGCTCATCCTCGGTCCCGCGCTCCCGGTGAAGGACGAGAAGGGCCGCCCCTGCACCATCCTCGCCGACGCCCTTGGCCTCTCCGCCGACCCCCGCCCGACCACCGACGGCAACAGCTTCGTCGGCGGGACCATGGTCCTGAACTTCCGCCGGCCGTCGCCCGTCATCATGAAGCGCGGCGGCGACGTGGTGGCCACCTGCGGCGACTCGGTCATCGGCGCCTCGATGAAGGTCGGGAAGGGCCGCGCCCTCTACCTCGGCATCCCACTCTCGGATAGACAGGGCGCGCAGCAGGAGGCCTTCTCCGGGATCCTCTCCGGCCTGGGTCTCCGTCCTCTCGTCACGTTCGAGACCGCGGGCCGGCCGGCCGGCTCTCACGCCGACACCCCCGTCGCGCTGGTCAAGAGACGGGGAAAGCGATCGCTCATCCTGGTCGCGAACCTTCACGAGACCGACTGGAAAGGGACCATCACGGCGGGCTCCGGCAGGGACTCGGCGACTGTTAAGGTTGCCTTAAGCGGTCGCACCGCGTATTTCTATCACCACGAGGGAGGCCGGATATGGCCAGCGTAATCTTCGATCGCGTCCGAAAACAGTACCCGAACGGGCACGTGGCCGTGCAGGAGGCCTCGTTCACCGTGCCCCACGGTTCGTTCACCGTTCTCGTGGGCCCCTCGGGCTGCGGCAAGTCCACCCTTCTCCGAATGATCGCGGGGCTCGAACGCATCTCGTCGGGAGAGATCCGGATCGACGAGCGTCGCGTCAACGAGGTCGCTCCGACGGATCGCGCCCTCGCGATGGTCTTCC
>CAZJQD010000031.1:15952-43455 GCA_964548165.1 uncultured bacterium | reverse complement strand
AGATCCTCTCGGAACGAACGGCGGCGCTGGCGCTGGCAGGCGCGGTCGTGAGCCAGGGCCACGATGCCAGGCACCTGCAAAGCCCTGGCAGCCCGGACATGCCTGATCTGATCTTGATTTCGTCGGCTGTGCCGGCCTCGAACCCCGAATTGGCGGCTGCGAGTACGGCGGGCATCCCCGTTGTCAAACGCCAGGACTTGCTTGGGCCGCTCACAGCCGGGCGCGAGGTGATCGCCGTTGCGGGGACGCACGGAAAGACGACGACGACCGCCCGCAGCCTCAATCCCCCCGGCCGGACCCATACGATCGGCGAGGTTCACGAGGGCAACACCGAGATGGACTGGATGGAGCAGGAGCGCGAGCGCGGGATCACCATCACCTCCGCGGCGACGACCTGCTTCTGGTCCATCACGTCCCACAACGGTGACGTCTCCAACCCCGACGCCCATCTCTTCAACATCATCGACACGCCCGGCCACGTGGACTTCACGGTCGAGGTGGAGCGATCGCTGCGCGTCCTGGACGGCGCCGTGGTGCTCTTCGACGGCGTCGCCGGCGTGGAGCCCCAGACGGAGACGAACTGGCGGCTGGCGGACAAGTACAACGTTCCGCGCATCTGCTTTGCCAACAAGATGGACCGCATGGGCGCCGACTTCGAGCGTTGCGTCTCCATGATGAAGGATCGCCTGAACGCCAAACCGGCGGTCTTGACCCTTCCCATCGGCCTCGAGGACAAGCATTCCGGGGTCGTCGACCTCATCGAGATGAAGGCCCTCGTCTGGCGCGGCGAGGAACTGGGCGCGAAGTACGACATCGTCGAGATTCCCGCCGACCTGAAGGACGCGGCCGTGACGGCGCGCAAGGAGATGCTCGAGGTCATCGCCGAGTTCGACGATGCGCTCATGGACGCCTACCTCGAGGAGAAGCCCATCGATCGCGGCATGATCGATCGCGCGCTCCGCAAGGGCACCATCTCCGGCGTCATCAACCCCGTGCTCTGCGGCTCCGCGTTCAAGAACAAGGGCGTCCAGCCGCTCCTGGATGCCGTGGTGCGCTACCTGCCCTCGCCCCTGGATGTTCCTCCGGTGAAGGCCACGGACCCCGCGACCGGCGAGGAAGTCGAGCGTAAGCCCGATGACAGCGCCAAGTTCGCGGCGCTGGCGTTCAAGATCGCGACGGACCCGTTTGTCGGGACCCTGACCTTCTTCCGCGTCTACTCCGGATTTCTCACCAACGGTTCCTACGTGTACAACTCCACGAAGGACAAGAAGGAGCGCGTGGGCCGGCTCTTGAGGATGCACGCCAACAAGCGCGAGGAGATCGATCGCGTGGGCGCCGGCGACATCGCCGCCGCCGTCGGCCTGAAGCTCTCGCGCACCGGCGACACGCTCTGCGACGAAGAATCGCCGGTCATCCTGGAGAACATCAAGTTCCCGGAGCCCGTCATCTCGGTGGCGGTGGAGCCGAAGACGCAGGCCGACCAGGAGAAGATGTCCCTGGCCCTGCAAAAGCTCGCGGACGAGGACCCGACCTTCCGGATGAAGACAGACACGGAAACGGGCCAGACCATCATCTCGGGCATGGGCGAGCTGCACCTCGACATCATCGTCGACCGGATGAAGCGGGAGTTCAAGGTCGAGGCCAACGTCGGCAAGCCACAGGTCGCCTACCGCGAGAGCATCACGCTCGCGTCCGAGGCCGAGGGCAAGTACATCAAGCAGACGGGCGGACGCGGCCAGTATGGCCACGTCTACCTGAAGATCGAGCCGCGGGAGCGGGGCCAGGGGTTCGAGTTCTTCAACAAGACGGTGGGTGGTTCAGTGCCGCGCGAGTTCGTGCCGGCGGTCGAGAAGGGCATCCGGGAGGCGCTGGATTCGGGCGTTCTCGCGGGTTACCCCGTCGTCGACCTCCAGGCCACCTTGACGGACGGCAGCTACCACGACGTCGACTCGAACGAGATGGCGTTCAAGATCGCCGCCTCGATGGCGTTCAAGGATGCCTGCAAGAAGGCCAAGCCTCAGATCCTGGAGCCGATCATGCAGGTGGAGACGGTGGTGCCGGACGCCTACATGGGCGACACCATCGGCGACCTGAATTCTCGCCGCGGTCAGATCGAGGCGATGGAGGAGCGCAAGGGAGCGCGCATCGTGCGCGCGCTCGTGCCGCTCGCCACGATGTTCGGATATGCCACGGACCTGCGATCGTTCACGCAGGGGCGCGGCAACTATTCGATGGAGTTTGCGCATTACGCGCCGGTCCCCTCGCAGGTTGCCGAGGAGATCATCGCGAAGGTCAAGGGATCATGAAGTCGGGTCAATACCCAGGGAGGTCAGTCTGATGTCCAAGGAAAAGTTCGATCGTTCTAAGCCGCACGTCAACGTCGGCACAATCGGTCACGTCGATCACGGCAAGACGTCGCTCACGGCGGCGATCACGAAGGTGCTGGCGCAGAAGAACATGGCCAAGTACACGGCCTACGATCAGATTGACAAGGCGCCCGAGGAGCGCGAGCGCGGCATCACGATCGCGACCGCTCACGTCGAGTACCAGACCGACAACCGCCACTACGCTCACGTCGACTGCCCCGGTCACGCCGACTACGTGAAGAACATGATCACGGGCGCGGCGCAGATGGACGGCGCCATCCTGGTGGTCTCCGCCGCCGACGGCCCGATGCCGCAGACGCGCGAGCACATCCTCCTGGCCCGCCAGGTCGGCGTTCCCTACATCGTCGTCTATCTCAACAAGTGCGACATGATGGAAGACGCGGAGCTCCTCGATCTCGTCGAGATGGAAGTCCGCGAGCTCCTCTCCAAGTACCAGTTCCCCGGCGACGACACGCCCATCATCCGCGGCTCCGCCAAGCTGGTCCTGGACGGAGACACGGGCGAGTATGGCGAGAAGTCCATCGTGAAGCTGATGGAAGCCCTGGACACCTACATCCCGACCCCCAAGCGCGACATGGACAAGCCGTTCCTGATGCCGGTCGAGGACGTCTTCACGATCACGGGCCGCGGCACGGTCGCGACGGGCCGCATCGAGCGCGGCCAGGTCAAGGTCGGCGAAGAGGTCGAGATCGTCGGCTTCCGCGAGACGCGCAAGACGACGGTCACGGGCATCGAGATGTTCCGCAAGATCCTCGACGAGGGCCGCGCGGGCGATAACGTCGGCGCCCTTCTGCGCGGCATCGAGCGGACGGACATCGAGCGCGGCATGGTCATCTCCAAGCCGGGCACGTGCACGCCGCACAAGAAGTTCACCGCGGAAGTCTACGTTCTCACGAAGGAAGAGGGCGGCCGTCACACGCCGTTCTTCGACGATTACCGGCCCCAGTTCTATTTCCGCACCACCGACGTCACCGGCACCATCAAGCTGGCCGAGGGGACGGAGATGATCATGCCCGGAGACAACACGAAGATCACCGTCGAGCTCATCACGCCGATCGCCATGGAGGAGTCACTGCGCTTCGCCATCCGCGAGGGCGGCCGCACCGTGGGCGCCGGCGTCGTTACGAAGATCATCGAGTAAGAAAGCGGTAGAGGAAGGAAGCCCATGGCGGACAAGATCAGAATCCGGTTGCGCGCGTATGACGTGAAGCTCCTGGACGAATCGTGCGACAAGATCGTCCAGGCGGCCAAGCGCACCGGCGCCAAGATTGTTGGGCCGATTCCGCTTCCGACAAAGATCGAGCGTTTCACGGTGAACAGGTCCCCTCACGTCGACAAGAAGTCGCGGGAGCAGTTCGAGGTGAAGACTCACAAGCGCCTCATGGACGTCACCGAGTGGAACCCGGAAACAGTCAACGTGATGATGAAACTAGAGCTGCCCGCCGGGGTGGATCTGGAGATCAAGGTTTGAGGGACGAGATGTTAGACGAGATCATCGGCCGCAAGGTCGGTATGACGCAGGTCTACAATGCCGAGGGGCACATTGTCCCTGTTACGGTCATCGAGGCGGGTCCTTGCGTGGTGGTCGGAAAGCGCCTCGTGGCGCGCGACGGCTACAACGCGGTGAACCTGGGATTCAGCCCGGTGAAAGACAAGCACGTGAACAAGCCGGAACGCGGGCAGTTCCCCGAGGGCGTCGCGCCGATGCGGGTCATCCGCGAGGTGAAGACGGACGAGGTGGACGATTTCAAGATCGGCGACGAGGTCAAGGCGTCGATCTTCAAGCCGGGCGAACCCGTCGACGTGATTGGCGTATCCAAGGGCAAGGGCTTCCAGGGCGTGGTGCGCCGGCATAATTTCGCCGGCGGCCGCGAGTCTCATGGATCGAACTTCCATCGCCGTCCGGGATCCATCGGCTCATCCGCGGATCCGTCGCGCGTCTTCCCGGGCCTCAAGATGCCGGGGCGCATGGGCGGCAACCGCGTGACGGTGCAGAACCTGAACGTGGAGCGCGTCGACGGGGAGAAGAATATTCTCCTGATTCGCGGCGCGGTTCCCGGGGCCAAGGGCGCGATCGTAACGATCCGCAGGCGGGTGCGCGCATGACCACGGCAAGCACGACGATCAACATCTTCAAGCTGGACGGCGCCAAGGCGGGTCAGGCGGATCTTCCGGAGGCGCTCTTTGCAGCCCCGGTCCGGCCTCACCTGATCCACAGCGCGGTCGTGGCCGAGGAAGCGGCGGCCCGCCAGGGCACGCATTCCACGAAGACGCGCGCCGAGGTCTCGGGCGGCGGCAAGAAGCCCTGGAAGCAGAAGGGCACGGGGCGTGCCCGCCACGGCTCGACGCGGTCACCGATCTGGCGCCACGGCGGCGTCGTGTGGGGCCCGCACCCGCGCGATTACTCGGTGAAGGTGAACAAGCAGGAGAAGCGCGCGGCGCTTGCCGGCGCCTTGACGGCCCGGCTCGGCGAGTCCCGGATCATCGGGCTCGACCCCAAGTCCCTCGATGCTCCCAAGACCGCGACGGTCGCCGGCTTCCTGAAGAAGGGATTTGCCGGCACGAAGCGCCCGCTCTTCGTTCACGCGGGCGGCGAGGAGACCCTGGTGCGTTCGGTCAGGAACCTCAAGTCCGCGGCGCATCGCAGCGTCCGCAGTCTCTCGGTCCGCGCGATCATGCTGGCCGACCTGGTGGTCTTCACCTCCGGCGCCATCGACGCCTTGAAGGCGACGGCGGCCGCGGCGACCGCGGCCGGGGAGAAGGCATGATGTCGAGCGCGATCAGCAAGGCGTACAGCATCATCCGCGAGCCGGTCAACACGGAGAAGGCGCGGCGTGGCTGGGCGGAGAACCCCGCGGGCCGCACCTATACCTTCCTGGTGGACACGTCCGCGGGCAAGGACGAGATCAAGAAGGCGGTCGAGGCGGCGTTCTCCGTGAAGGTGGCCGTGGTCCGCACTCAGAATCGCAAGGGCAAGTTTCGCCGCCGCCGCATCCAGGGCGGGTGGCGTTCGGACACCAAGCGCGCGATCGTGACGCTCGCGCCGGATCAGAAGATCTCCTTCTTTGACGGGATATAGAGGCAGACCATGGCACTGAAGACATTCAAGCCCATTACCCCCGGCCGCCGGCAGATGTCGGTGGAGGATTTCTCGGAGCTGAGCGCGAAGAAGCCGGAGAAGCGGCTGACGAGCGGGCTCATGAAGAGCGGCGGGCGCAACAACACCGGCCGGGTCACCGCGCGCTTCATCGGCGGCGGCCACAAGAAGCTCTACCGCGAGATCGATTTCCGCCGCGACAAGGATGGCGTCCCGGGCCGCGTCTCGGCCCTGGAATACGATCCGAACCGCAGCGCGCGCATCGCGCTTGTCGTGTATGCCGACGGCGACAAGCGCTACATCGTGGCGCCGAAGGACCTCAAGGTTGGCGACGCCGTGCAATCCGGTCCCGGTTCCCCGATCCGCGTGGGCAACTGCCTCCCGCTCTCGGGAATCCCCATGGGCACGACCGTCCATGCCATCGAGCTCGTGGCGGGGCGCGGCGCGGTGATGGCCCGTTCGGCCGGCGCCGCGGTCCAGCTGATCGCCCGCGAGGGCGGTTTCGCGACGCTTCGCCTGCCGTCAGGCGAGGTTCGCAAGGTGCATGACAAGTGCCGCGCCGTCATCGGCTCGGTTGGCAACGAGGAACACGAGAACCTCTCGATCGGCAAGGCCGGGCGCTCGCGCTGGCTTGGCCGCAAGCCTCACAACCGCGGCGTGGTCATGAACCCGGTGGATCACCCGCACGGCGGCGGCGAAGGCAAGTCGCCGCAGGGCAATCCCCACCCGGTATCCCCGTGGGGCACGCCCTCGAAGGGCTACAAGACGCGCTCGAAGAAGAAGGCGTCGAACCGGTACATCGTGAAGCGGAGGAAGTAGAGTGGCACGCTCGATCAAGAAGGGCCCGTACGTGGACGCCAAGCTCCAGGGCAAGGTGGAGGGCATGGATCCGCAGAAGAAGGCGATCATCAAGACCTGGGCGCGCCGTTCCACCATCCCGCCGGAGTTCGTGGGCCACACGTTCGGCGTGCACAACGGGAAGAAGTTCCAGAGCGTGTACGTCACCGAGAACATGGTGGGCCACAAGATGGGCGAGTTTGCTCCCACCCGCACGTTCAAGGCTCACGGCGGCAAGAAGGAAACGGGCGACAAGAAGGCGGGGGTGAGGTAGTCATGGAGTTCTCCGCGACCGCCCGCTACACGCGCATCTCGCCGCGCCGCACGCGCCTGGTGGCCGACATGATCCGCGGCAAGAACGTGCTCGAGGCCCTGGACATCCTGGCGCTGACCCCCAAGGGCGCGTCGGCAATCCTGGCGGACGTCGTGCGCTCCGCGCGCGCGAACGCCGTCGAGATGGACAAGCAGAAGAACCTGCGCGTGAACCCGGATCGCTTTGTGATCCAGACGCTCACCGTCGACGGCGGCCCGATGCTCAAGCGCTTCCGCCCGATGTCGATGGGCCGCTCGGGCCGCATCCGCAAGCGCACGGCTCACATCACCGTCGTGCTCGCCGAGCCGACGGCCAGGCCTGCAGCGAAGAAGAGAGGATAACGATGGGACAGAAAATACATCCGATTGGACTTCGCCTCGGGATCATCAAGCCGTGGATGGGCCGCTGGTTCGCGAAGAAGGGCAAGTACCAGGAATACGTGCACGAGGACATCAAGCTCCGGAACTTCGTGAAGAACTACCTCTCGCACGCGATGGTGTCGAAGGTCGAGATCGACCGCACGCCCCAGCGCGTGGTGATCAACATCCACAGCGCGCGGCCAGGAATCGTCATCGGCCGCAAGGGCGAGAAGATCAACGAGCTCCGCGAGCACCTGCAGAAGCTGACCCCGAAGAAGGTCGACATCAACACGCACGAGATCAAGAACCCGTCCTCGGACGCCCAGCTGGTGGCCGAGGCCGTGGGAGCGCAGTTGCAGAAGCGCGTGGCGTTCCGCCGCGCGATGCGCAAGGCCGTGACCGACGCGAAGCGTGCGAAGGTCGAGGGCATCAAGATCCAGTGCTCGGGCCGCCTCGGCGGCAACGAGATCGCGCGCACCGAGTGGTATCGCGAGGGCCGTGTGCCCCTGCACACGCTCCGCGCGGACATCGATTACGGGCTGGCGCACATCGCCACGTCCTATGGCCGCATCGGCGTGAAGGTCTGGATATTCACGCAGGAGATCCTGCCCAAGGGCAAGGCGCGCGTGGCCGGAATCGTGCGCGATATCGAGAAGCGTTCCGAGATCGTGACACAGACGGAAGGATGAGGCTGGAGACGACATCATGTTGATGCCCAAGAGAGTCAAGCACCGCAAGACGCACCGGGGACGCCGTAACGGCGTCGAGACCCGAGCCGTCGACATCGCGTTCGGCGATTGCGGTATCCAGGCGATGGAACCGGCCTGGGTGACGAGCCGCCAGATCGAGGCGGCGCGCATTGCAATGACGCGCCACATCAAGCGCGGCGGCAGGGTCTGGATCCGCATCTTCCCGGACAAGCCGTACACGAAGAAGCCGGCCGAGACCCGCATGGGCAAGGGCAAGGGCAACCCGGAGGGCTGGGTGGCCGTCGTGCGCCCGGGCCGCATCCTCTTCGAGCTGGGCGGCGTCGAGCGTTCCATCGCCGTCGCGGCGCTGGAACTGGCGAAGGACAAGCTTCCTCTGAAGACGAAGCTGCTGTTCCGGGAGGCGTAACGCGATGGCGACGACCAAGTTGAAGGCCGCTGACCTGCGGTCCAAGAATGCCAAGGAGTTGCAGCTCATGGTGCAGGAACGGGACCAGGAGCTTATGAACCTCAGGTTCCAGAGGGCCGTGGCCCGCCTGGAGAAGCCCTCGCGAATGCAGCAGTTGCGCCGCGAGAAGGCTCGCATCCTGACGGTGATGAGGGAGAAGACGAAGTGAGCGCGGAACCAAGCCGAACGGCGACCAAGGGACGCAAGGAGTTCGTGGGAACGGTCAAGACCGCGGGGATGGCCAAGTCCATCACGGTCGAGATCGTGACGCCGCGCCCCGAGCGCCTGTATCGCAAGTACGTGAAGTCGACGAAGCGCGTCATGGCGCACGACGAGAAGAACGAGGCGCGCCCCGGGGACACCGTGCGCATCATCGAGAGCCGCCCGCTTTCCAAGCGCAAGCGCTGGAGGCTCGTGGAGATCGTCACGCGGGCGCGCGTTCTCGGCGCGGAGCCTGCGGCGCTGGAGCAGGCGCTCCAGGGAGCGTCGTCATGATCCAGAAGGAGAGCCGGCTCGTCGTGGCGGACAATTCCGGGGCCAAGGAAGTGCTGGTCATCCGCACCCTGGCCGGGTCGTTCCGTCGCTACAGCGGGATCGGCGATATCGTCGTGGCCACCGTTAAGGCGGCTATTCCCGACGGCCAGGTCAAGAAGGGCGAGGTCGTCAAGGCCGTGGTGGTGCGAACGGTGCATCGCTCGCGCCGCAGCGACGGCTCCTACATCCGCTTCGACGACAACGCCGTCGTGATCATCAACAAGGACAACGAGCCGCGCGGCACGCGCATCTTCGGGCCGGTGGCTCGCGAGCTGCGCGATAAGAATTTCATGAAGATCATTTCGCTCGCCCCGGAGGTGCTGTAATGGCCTGCAAGTTCAAGAAGGGGATGACCGTCATCGCGATCGCGGGGCGGGAGAAGGGCAAGAGCGGAAAGATCCTCCGGATCGATCACGAGCGCAATCGCGTCATCGTGGAGGGCGTGAACATGATCAAGCGCGCGACCCGTCCGAACCCCAAGAACCCGCAGGGGGGAATGGTGGAGCGAGAGGCGATGCTGCACATCTCGAATATCGCCGCGATCGATCCCGAGACCAAGACGCCGGTGCGCGTCGGGTTCGCGGTCGTCGGCGGCGCCAAGAAGCGCGTGGCCCGGGGCAGCGGCAAGGTGGTCGAGTCATGACCGTCCGCGCCCGTCTCGAAGACCACTACCTCAAGACCGTCCGCGTCGCGCTGAAGGAAAAGCTGGGCGTGAAGTCGGTCATGGCCGTCCCGAAGATCAACAAGATCGTGATCAACATGGGCGTCGGCTCCGCCACCGGTGACGCCAAGGCGCTGGATCGCGCCGTCGAGGACCTGCGGATCATCTCGGGCCAGCAGCCCAAGATCTGCCGCGCTCGCCGCAGCGAAGCGAACTTCAAGCTCCGCGAGGGCCAGGCCATCGGCTGCAAGGTCACGCTCCGTGGCCGGATCATGTACGAGTTCCTCGAGCGTCTCATCGGCGTCGCCCTGCCGCGCGTCCGCGATTTCCGCGGCGTGCCGAACAGCGGCTTCGACAAGCGGGGGAACTACACCTTCGGGGTGAAGGAACAGATCATCTTCCCGGAGATCAATTTCGACACGATTGACAAGACGCGCGGGATGGACGTTACGTTCGTGACGACCGCCGCCAACGATGCGGATGCGCGCGAGTTGCTTGCCCTCTTGGGCATGCCGTTCAGGAAGAGGTGACGGGGCTCATGAGCCAGACAATGACAGGCGCACGGCGCGGGGAGTCCCGCTAATGGCGCGGCTTTGCATGAAGGTGAAGGCGGCTCGCAAGCCCAAGTTCGCGGTGAGGGCCAAGAACCGCTGTCCGCTCTGCGGCCGGTCGCGCGCGTTCCTGCGTCGTTTCCGCATGTGCCGGCTCTGCTTCCGCATGCTCGCGCACCGCGGCGAGCTCCCGGGCGTGGTGAAGGCGTCATGGTGACCGAACAGGTTTGGGCCGGCCTCCTGCCGGCCGCGATCGCTTACAGGGAGAACCGCTGATGGCCACGCATGATACGATTGGCGATTTTCTGACGCGCATCCGAAACGCGGCCCGCGCGAGGCACCAGTCGCTCGAGGTTCGCGGATCCACGCTGCTTCTCAAGCTCGTCGAGTTGCTCCGCGACGAGGGCTACCTGGCCAACGTCAAGGTCGTGAAGGACAAGCCCCAGAAGGTGCTGAAGGTCACGCTGAAGTATGACGCCGAGAAGAAGCCGGTCTTCACCCGGCTCCAGAGGGTTTCGAAGCCGTCGCGGCGCGTGTACGTGGAGTCGGAGAGCCTGCGGCCCGTCCTGGGCGGCCTGGGCATCTCGATCGTCTCGACGTCCAAGGGTTTGATGACCGATCGCCAGGCGCGCCAGGCGCGTCTCGGCGGCGAAGTTCTCTGCGAGGTTTGGTGAGATGTCCAAGGTCGGCAAGAGGCCGGTAGCTGTTCCCAAGGGAGTGACCGTCACGGTCGCCGGCGGGAACGTGACGGCCAAGGGTCCCAAGGGAACGCTCACGCGCCCCGTGGCGCACGGTGTTGCCATCCGCCAGGAGGGCGACACGATGCTGGTGGAGCGCGTCGGCGGCGGCAAGACAGCGGCGATCATGCACGGGTCCACGCGCGCACACCTGGCCAACATGGTCCAGGGCGTGTCCCAGGGCTTCACGAAGGTGATGGTCCTGGAGGGCGTCGGTTACCGCGCGCAGGCCGGCAAGGGGCAGGTCACGCTCTCTCTCGGGTTCTCTCACCCGATCGAGTACAAGGTCCGCGCCGGCGTGACCGTCGAGACGCCGGAGCCCACCAAGCTCGTGGTCTCGGGTTGTGACATCGAGGCCGTCGGACAGGTCGCCGCCGAACTGCGGCGCTACCGTCCGCCGGAACCGTACAAGGGCAAGGGCATGCGCTACGAGGGCGAGAAGATCCGGCGCAAGGCCGGAAAGGCGGCGGGCAAGTGATTACCCGGGAGAAAGACAACAATCGTCTCAGGCAGGAGCGTCGCCGCGGCCGCATTCGCAAGAAGGTATCGGGCACGGCGGCTCGCCCGCGCCTGTCGGTGGCTCGCAGCGTGAAGCACGTTCACGTTCAGCTCATCGACGACGAAGCCGGCCGCACGCTGGCGGCGGTCTCTACCGCCGTGAAGGCGGTCGAGGGAAAGACGAAAACCGAGAAGGCTCGCTGGGCGGGCCAGGCGGTGGCAGCACTGGCGAAGACGAAGGGCATCACCAAGGCCGTCTTCGACAGGGGCGGTCGCCAATACCACGGTCGTGTCAAGGCCGTGGCCGACGGCGCCCGCGAGGGCGGACTGGAGTTCTAGAGGAATGGCGAACGAGAGGAACGATCGGGACCGGAGGCCGCGCGGCGGCCAGCGGAACACGGAACCGCCCGAGTTCATCGAGAAGGTTCTCGATATCGCGCGCGTCGCGAAGGTGGTCAAGGGCGGACGGAGGTTCTCGTTCCGCGCCATGGTCGCCATCGGTGACGGCAAGGGACTCGTGGGCCTGGGCCTCGGGAAGTCGAACGAGGTGATGGGCGCCATTCAGAAGGCCGTTCTCGATGCGAAGCGCCGGATGTACCCGGTTCCTCGCCGGAAGACGACCATTCCGCACGAGGTCTACGGCGAGTTCAAGGCCGCCCGGGTGCTGATGCGTCCGGCGTCCGAGGGCACGGGCGTCATCGCGGGCGGCATCGTCCGCGCGATCGCCGAGTGCGCGGGAATCACCAACCTGCTCTCGAAGTCCCTCGGCTCCCACTCGAAGCTCAACATCGCCCGCGCGACCTTGAAGGGTCTCCTGGCCCTTCGCACGACCGAGCAAGTTGCCGCTCTGCGCGGCAAGTCGGTCGAGGAGCTCAAGGCGCGATGAGCGAGAAGACGACCGAGAAGTCCGGAAAGAAGATGCTGTCCCTCAGCGACCTGGCTCCCAAGCGCGGCTCGAAGTTCGGCCGCCAGCGCGTCGGCCGCGGCGTCGGCTCGGGCTGGGGCAAGACCTCCGCCGTCGGCCAGAAGGGCCAGAGCTCGCGCGGTCGCGGTTCCAGCTACAAGGGCCAGACGTTCGAAGGCGGCCAGATTCCGCTCGTCCGTCGCCTCCCGAAGGTCGGATTTCATTCGCCCTTCCGGGTGGAATACACGCCGATCAACCTGGGAACCCTCAACAACTTCCCCGCCGGTTCGATCGTGGACCCGGCCGTTCTCAAGGCCGCCGGGCTCATCGACGGCCGCTACCCGGTCAAGGTGCTCGGCAAGGGCGTCCTCAGCCATAAGCTCACCGTGAAGGCCCATGCCTTCTCCGAGGCCGCCAAGGCGGCGATCCAGCAGGCCGGCGGCACGGCCGAGCTGGCCGGCTGAGGACGAAGACTCCGCCATGCTGAAGGACGCGCTCGCCAACCTGGTCCGCATCCCGGACCTGAGGTCGCGCCTGCTCTTCACGGCGGCGATGCTGGCGATCTATCGCGTGGGCTCCCACATCCCGGTTCCCGGGGTGGACCCCGCGGGCCTCGCGCAGTTCTGGGGCGCCAGCGGCGCGCAGGGCGTCTTCGGCATGCTCGACATGTTCTCGGGCGGCGCGTTCGCCAAGTTCTCGCTCTTCTCCCTGGGCATCATGCCCTACATCAACGCCTCCATCATCATCCAGCTCCTCACCGTCGTCTTCCCGGACTCGCTCGGCAAGTTGGCGAAGGAAGGCGAGGCCGGCAAGGCGCAGATCACGAAGTACACGCGCTACCTGACGGTGGGCCTGGCGATCCTCCAGGGCTCCGGTCTCACGTGGTACATGATGCAGGAATCCGCGGTCGTTCCGAATCCGGGCGTCCGGTTCTTTCTCGTCACGGTGCTCTCGCTGGCGACGGGCACGGCCTTCATCATGTGGGTGGGCGAGCAGATCACGGAGCGCGGGATCGGCAACGGCATCTCCATCATCATCTCGGCCGGCATCATCGCCGCGCTTCCGTCCGCGGTGATGCACACGTGGTCGATGCTGAAGGAGGGAGACATCACGGTTCCCGCCCTGGCCTTCCTGGTTGCCGTCATGCTGGCCACGACCGCGGCCACGGTCATCATGACGACGGGCACCCGCAAGGTTCCGATCCAGTACGCGCGCCAGATCCGCGGCCGCCGCGTCTACGGCGGCACCAGCCAGTTTCTCCCGCTCCGGGTGAACGCGGCGGGCGTCATTCCCGTCATCTTCGCCCAGGCGCTCTTGTCGCTCCCGACCATGGCGGCCGGCGTGATGGGCGCGGCCAACGATCCGGATTCGTGGATGGGGCAGGCCCTCATGTGGCTGGCTCCCGGGAGCTTCCTGCACGAGTCGCTCTTCGTCCTCGGCATCGTCTTTTTCACCTTCTTCTACACCGCCATCATCTTCAACCCCGACGAGCTCGCCGACAACCTCAAGCGCTCGGGCGGCGCCGTCCCCGGCATTCGCCCGGGCAAGCCGACCTCCGAGCACATCGAGTGGATCATCATGCGGATCACGCTCGCGGGGTCCATCTTCCTGGCGCTCATCTGCCTCCTGCCTCAACTCCTGATCGTGCGCTTTGGCGTCCCGTTCTACTTCGGTGGAACGGCGCTCCTCATCGTTGTCGGCGTCCAGCTCGATACGATCAAGCAGCTCGAGTCGCACCTCCTGTCCCGCCACTATGACGGCCTCCTGTCCAAGGGCCGCGTGAGGGGGCGGCAGGGATGAGGGTCGTCATGCTGGGGCCCCCGGGGTCCGGAAAGGGCACGCAGGCCGTGGTTCTCGCCACCAAGCTCGGCGTGCCCCACGTCTCGACCGGCGAGATCTTTCGCGATCACAAGGCGAGAAAGACCGAGCTGGGCAAGCAGGTCGAGGCGATCATGGCTCGCGGCGACCTGGTGCCGGACAGCATCGTGAACGCGATCGTGCAGGATCGCCTGGGCCAGTCGGATTGCCGCACGGCCGGGTTCATCCTGGACGGGTATCCGCGGACGGTCTCCCAGGCCGACGTCCTCGGCGCGTGGCTCACGTCGGAGAAGCTCCCGCTGCAGCACGTCGTGGATTTGAACGTCGCCGAGGATCTGCTCGTGCAGCGCCTCGGCGGCCGACGCAAGTGCGCGGGTTGCGGCAAGGACGTGAACGTGGCGTTCAAGGCTCCGAAGGCCGCTGGAAAGTGCGACGAGTGCGGCGGTGAGCTGGTGACGCGGGCGGATGATCGCCCCGAGGCCATTCGCCGCAGGCTCGAGATCGACGCGGAACAGGCGAGGCCTCTTCGCGACTGGTATGCGGGGCTGGGCCTGGTGCGAACCGTCGATGGAGCTCGAGAAGTCGAAGCGATCACTCAGGAGATCCTTCGGCAGCTGGGGAGGGCCTGAGGGCCCACGGGGTTGTGAACCGTGGGCATTGAACTGAAGACGCCGGCCGAGGTCGAGATGCTTCGGCAGGCCAACCAGATCGTGGTCGCCGCGCACCGGGATGTGCGGGCGGCCATACGGCCGGGGGTGACCACGGCCGAGCTGGACCGGGTCGCGGCCCGGACGATCGCGATGCACCGCGGAGCGACCGCGGCGTTTCGCGGCTACAATGGGTTTCCCTCGTCGATCTGCGTCTCGATCGACGAGGAGGTAGTGCACGGCATTCCGTCGCGCGACCGCGTTCTCGCGGAGGGCGCGGTGATTGCGGTGGATATTGGAGTGAAGTACCGCGGCTTCATCGGGGACGCGGCGGTGACCTACCCGGTGGGTAGGATCGACGACGCGGCGCTGAAGTTGCTACGCGCCACGCGGGAGTCGCTGTACCGAGCCATCGCCCAGGCGAGGCCCGGCAACCGGCTCTCGGACATCGGCCACGCGGTCGAGAGTTACGTGGTGCCGCTGGGCTTCGGCGTGGTGACGGAGTACGTAGGGCACGGGGTCGGCAGGGCTCTTCACGAGGAGCCGCAGGTGCCGAACTTCGGAGCTCCGGGACTGGGTCCGCGCCTGGTCGCGGGGATGACCCTGGCCATCGAACCGATGGTCAACGAGGGCACCGGGGAGACCCGGCTGCTTTCGGATCGCTGGACCGTAGTGACCGCCGACGGCAAGAGGTCGGCTCACTTCGAGCACAGCATCGCGGTGACGGCCGACGGGCCGGTGATCCTCAGCGAGGGTCTGCCGGACGAGGTGGGTTGATGAAGACGAACGCGGCCTCGATGGCCGGTGGCAAGCGCTGCTCGGCAGATTGAGCGCGTGGAAGGAAAGCAGCAGACGCGGCGAGACCGGCAAGCCCGGGATGGCCGCGGGCAGCAGATTGAAGAAGGAGGCAGGGTCGCCTGATGGCGAAAGAGGATGTCATACAAGTGGAGGGCACGGTCATCGAGCCGTTGCCCAACACGATGTTCCGCGTCGAACTGGAGAACGGGCACAAGGTGCTGGCCCATATCTCGGGGAAGATGCGCATGAACTACATCCGTATCCTGCCCGGCGACAAGGTCACGGTGGAGCTTTCTCCGTACGACCTGACGCGCGGCCGCATCGTGTACAGGTTCAAGTGAAGTTCAGTCACAAGTGAGGGCATCATGAAGGTCAGGGCATCGGTGAAGAAGATCTGCGCGAAGTGCAAGATCATCCGTCGGCGTGGCGTGGTTCGCGTGATCTGCGAGAACCCGCGGCACAAGCAGCGCCAGGGCTGAGAGAGGACGAGAGACTATGGCACGCATATCCGGCGTCGACCTGCCGCGTGAGAAGCGCGTCCTGTTCGCGCTGCCCTACATCTACGGCATTGGCCGATCGGCCGCGGCGGCGCTCTGCGCATCCGCGGGCATCGATCCCCAGAAGAAGGTCAAGGAATTGACCGATACCGAGGTCTCGAACATCCGCGAGGCGATCGATCGCGCGTGGCGCGTCGAGGGAGACCTCCGGTCCGAGATCCAGAGGAACATCAAGCGGCTCATTGACATCGGCAGCTACCGGGGACTCAGGCACCGCAAGGGCCTCCCCGTTCGCGGCCAGCGGACCCACACCAACGCGCGCACGCGCAAGGGTCCGCGCAAGCAGATTGGCATGAAGAAGTAGGCGAGGAGAACAACGGATGGCAGTCAAGGCGAAGAAGAAAGCGGCGCCCGCCGAGGGCGTGGCGCACATCAACGCGTCGTTCAATAACACGATCGTGTCGATCACCGACACGTCGGGCGACGTGTTCTCGTGGGCGTCCGCGGGATCCTGCGGATTCAAGGGGTCCCGCAAGGGAACTCCTTATGCCGCCCAGGTCGCGGCCGAGAAGGCCGGTGGCGCCGCCGCCGGGATGGGCATCAAGCGTGTCACGGTGCTGGTGAAGGGGCCGGGAGCGGGTCGCGAGACCGCCATCCGCGCGCTCTCGACCGTCGGCCTCGACGTCAGCGCCATCAAGGATATTACCCCGGTGCCCCATAACGGGTGCCGACCGCCCAAGCGGCGGCGCGTGTAAGGAGAGAGACGACAATGGCACGTTATACCGATGCGGTCTGCCGGCTCTGCCGCCGCGAGAAGATGAAGCTCTACCTCAAGGGAGACAAGTGTTTCTCCGCGAAGTGCCTGCTGGAGAAGCGCAACTTTCCCCCGGGCATGAGCGGCGCCGTCGAAGGCTCCGGCCGGGGCTCCCGCAAGAAGACCTCCGAGTTCGGACACCAGCTCCGCGAGAAACAGAAGGCCCGCCGCATCTACGGCGTCCTCGAACGACAGTTCCGCAAGACGTTCGCCGCGGCCGCGCAGGCCAAGGGCGTCACGGGCGAGAACCTCGTCCGGATGCTGGAGAGCCGGCTCGACAACGTGATCTTCCGCATGGGGTTCGCGGCGTCGCGCAAGTCGGCGCGCCAGCTCGTCCGCCATGGCCACGTGCAGATCAGCGGCCGCAAGGTCAGCATCCCCAGCTACCAGGTGCGGGCCGGAGACGAAGTGACCCTGAAGAATCCCGAGCTCCTCAGCGTGCGGCAGTCGACGGAGGCGGCGCGCAAGCGTCCGCGCCCCGACTGGCTCGAGGTGGATTTCGACCGCAAGACCGGCAAGGTCCTGGCCCTGCCGACCCGAGACACCCTGGAGATTCCTGTCCAGGAGAAGTTGATCATCGAGCTCTACTCGAGATAAACGGCCCGAAGACGTTAGAGACGGAGGAGAAACACGTATGGACGCACGCTTGATTACCAGAGGTTTGGAGAAGCCGCGGCGCATCGAGGTGGACGAGTCCACCCTGACGCCGACTTACGGCATGTTTGTCGCACGCCCCCTCGAGAAGGGGTACGGGCACACGATCGGCAATTCGCTCCGCCGCATCCTCCTCTCCTCAATTCCCGGCGCTTCTATCACGGCGGTGGAGATCGAGGGCGTTGAGCACGAGTTCTCGTCGGTGCAGGGCGTCATTGAAGACGTGGCCGACATCATTCTCAACATCAAGACGATCCGCTTGAAGATCAAGGGCAGCGGCGTTCGCACCCTGTCGCTCGAAGCCACCGGACCCTGCGAGGTCAAGGCCTCGATGCTCCAGGCGCCGGACGACGTCGAGATCCTGACCCCCGATGTGCGCATCGCCACCATCGACCAGCCCGGCTTCAAGCTGGGCCTGAAGCTGATTGCCGGCGTCGGTCGGGGCTTCGAGACGGCCGAGGAGATCAAGGAAAAGCTCGACCAGGCCGGCGAGAGCCGCATCGGCGTCGTTCCCGTCGACGCGCTCTATTCCCCTGTTCGCAAGGTCGCTTACCGCGTCGAGACGACGCGCGTCCGTCAGCGCACGGACTACGACAAGCTGATCCTCGAGATCACCACCGATGGATCCTTGAGCCCCGAGGACGCGCTCGGCTACGCCGCTCGCATCTTCACGGACTACCTGAAGGTCTTCAAGGGCGATGACGAGATGCCCGATGTCGAGGAAACGACGGAATCGAAGGAAGACGAGCAGCTCAAGAGGCTCCTCGGCATCTCCGTCGACGAGCTCGAACTCTCGGTGCGGTCGTCGAACTGCCTCAAGGCGGCCAACCTCCGCACGCTCGGAGAACTGGTCATCCGGACGGATGGCGAGATGCTCAAGTACCGTAACTTCGGCAAGAAGTCGCTCCAGGAGATCAAGGAGAAGCTTCAACAGTACAATCTCAGCCTCGGCATGAAGGAGAAGGCGCACCTCGTGAACGCAATCCTTGCCGGGGAGAACAGGTAGACCACCATGAGGCACAAGGTCGCAGGAAACGCGCTCGGCAGGACGCAGAGCGAGCGCAAGGCGCTGCTCAGGACGATGGCGATCTCGCTCATCAAGCATGGTCACATCCGCACGACGCGCGCCAAGGCCAAGGAGCTCCGCCCGTTCATGGAGCCGATCGTCACGCGGGCCAAGGTCGATACCTTGACCAACCGGCGCATCATCGCCGCGCGGATTCCCCACCCCGCGACCGTGAAGAAGCTCTTCTCGGAGATCGGTCCCCGCTACGCGGACCGCAAGGGCGGGTATCTCCGGATCATCAAGGTCAGCGGATTTCGACGCGGAGACGCGGCGGTGCAGGCCGAGGTGCAGTGGGTTTAGAACGCCAGCGGAAGCGAGGCCGGCCCGGCTCATGCGGGGCCGGCCTTTTTTGCGTCCGGCCCTCAGGCCCGCCGGAAGTGGGGCATGCCCGCACTCCCCGGGGCATGCGGGAGGGTGTAGGATCCGCGGCGGCGGACCGGCGACGGAGTCGCCCGGGAGGATGAGCCGTGAGCGGTGACAAGGACGAAGGCGAGCTCGAACTGCCGTCCGGCACGGCATCCTTCATCAAGGCCAAGACCGATCGACCCGCCTGGGTTGAGATCGACGCCGGCGCCATCGGCGCGAACGTCCGCGCGATCCGGAAGCAGATCCCCGCCGCCTGCGCGCTCATGGCCGTCGTCAAGGCCGAGGCCTATGGGCATGGCGCGATAGGTGCCGCGAAGGCGGCTCTCGACGCCGGCGCCTCGTGCCTCGGAGTCGCCACTCCTTACGAGGGACAACTCCTGCGTGCCTCCGGGATAGACCTCCCGATCGTGGTCTTGAGCCCCACGTTGCCGCGGCAGGCCCCCGAGATCATTCGCTATCGGCTCACCCCATCCGTGACGGGCATGGAGATGGTTCGCGCCCTGGCCGATTCGGGAACGCGCGTGCACCTGAAGGTGAATACCGGGATGAACCGTAGCGGGCTCCCGATCGCCGAGGCGCCGGCTTTTCTGCGGGCCGCCTCAACGGTTCCCGGGGTGAGCGTGGACGGAGTCTTCTCTCACCTGGCCGGCGCCGACGAACCGGATCGCCATCCTGCGTATGATCAGTTCGACCGCTTCGACGCGCTTCTGCGCACGCTCGGCGACCAGAAGCTCCGTCCCCGCGTGGCTCATATCGCGAACTCGGCCGCGGTTCTCGATATGCCCGAGATGGCGCTCGACCTCGTGCGGCCGGGACTCGCTCTTTACGGGATGTACCCGTCGGAGTACGTGGGGCGTCGGATCGCCTTGCGACCCGCGCTCTCCTGGAAGACGCGCGTGGTGGAAAAGCGACGGCTTGCCGCGGGAGAGCCCGTGTCATACGCGGGCACATGGACCGCCGCTCATCCGACCTGGACGGCGCTCCTCCCCGTGGGCTATGCCGACGGCTTGCGCCGCGCGCTCTCCAACCGCGGCCAGGTGCTCATCGGCGGGCGCCGCGCGCCGATCGCGGGTCGCGTCTGCATGGACCTGACCGTCATCGATTGCGGGGAATACGAGCCGGCAATCGGCGAGGAAGTCGTGCTGATTGGAACCCAGGGCGAGGATGCCATTCGCGCGGAGGAGATGGCCGGGTGGCTGGGGACGAACAACTACGAGGTGACCACGCAGATCACCTATCGCGTTCCGCGCTGGATCGTGAATCGCCGGCCCCCGGGCGACAAGATACGCGGTGCGGACGAGCGCGCGCATCCCCCGGCGCGTGAAGGGGCTCCGGAACCGTGAACGAATGGGAGTGGATTGAGCTCCTACGCACCAGGGCCACCGCGGTCCCGGACGGCGGGATTGGGATCGGCGACGACGCCGCCGTGCTGGCGTTCGCCGGCGAGAATCTCCTCGTGACGACGGATACGTTCGTCGAGGAGATCCACTTTTCTTCGCGCTGGTCGAGCTGGCCGCGGATCGGTCGGAAGATGGCGGAGGCCGCGATCTCCGATGTTGCCGCCATGGGAGGGATTCCCCTGGCCATGGTTGCAGGATTCTCCGCCGCCGCGGAATCCGCCGCCGCCGCCCCGGGCATCCTGGAGGGCCTCCTGGCATCGGGCGTCCCTCTGATCGGCGGCGACACCACGGGAGCGGCGGCCGGATCGATGACCATGACGATCACGGTCCTGGGACGAGCGGCGAGACCGGTGCTCCGATCGGGTGCTCGCCCCGGCGATCGCCTCTGGTTGTCGGGTCCCCTGGGAGGAGCCGCTGCCGGGCTTCTCTCCCTGAACAGGGGCCTTGGGCTCTCGACGTGCGAGGCCCGCTTTCTCGACCCGCGGGCTCGCGGGGATATCTCCGGCGCCTGGGGCGCGTCCGCGACGGCGATGATCGACATCTCGGACGGCTTCGCGGCGGAGTGCCATCACCTGGCGGAGTCATCCGGGGTCCGCATCGTCGTCGACGAAGCCGCTCTACCGCTCTTTCCGGGGATCGAGGCGGCCGGCGATCCGTTGGCCATGGCCCTGGGGAGCGGCGAGGAGTTCGAGCTTCTGGCTACCGCGGCGCAACTGCTTCCGGGAGGAATCTGTGTCGGGCGTGTCGCGGAGGGTGACGGTGTCGTGCGCGAGGACGGAACCGTCCTGGCGCGCACCGGCTGGACCCACTGGGCGTGATCGGCCCGGTGACGCGCACGTCCTCGCCAGCCGAGACGGAGGCGCTGGGGCGGCGCATCGGCGCCGACCTCGAAGGCGGACGCATCATCGCGCTCTCGGGTACGCTGGGCGCGGGCAAGACGGCGCTCGTGCGCGGCATCGTCGCGGGCGCAGGGAGCCGGGCGGAGGTGTCCTCGCCGACGTTCGTCCTGGAGCATCACTATGCGGCGCGCGTGCCGATCCTTCACGTCGACCTCTACAGGCTCAAGGAGGTCGATGTCTCCGACCTGTCCATCGATGACGTGACGGCGGCCGGTGGTGCCGTGCTGGTGGAATGGGGGGAGCGCCTGCCCCCCGAGTACCTGGAGCAGGCGACGAGGATCACGATCGATCTCGACGAACATTCCGACGATGGACGCATCATCCGTGTCGTGGACCCGCAACCATGAGCGCGCCAGGTCCGCGCTGGATACTGGGAGTGGACGCCGTCTCGTCGACACCCGGCGCCGCGCTCTGGCGGAACGGGGTCCCGGTCGCGGAACGCGCGCGCCCCGGCGTCGCGAACGAAGCGCCCGCGAGGCCGGGAGAGCGGCTGGCTGGCTGCGTTCTTGGCCTCCTGGAAGATCAAGGACTCGTTGTCGAGGCACTCTCGGGAGTCGCCGTAACCGTGGGGCCGGGATCGTTCACGGGGATCCGCGTGGGGCTCGCGATCGTGCATGGCCTCCTGCAGGGAACGTCCGTGGCTTGCGCCGCCGTCGAGACCTGCGCGGCGGCGCGCGAGGCAGGCCGCTTGCTGGCGCCGGATGCGATGTTCGGCGGGCCGGATCCGGCCGTGGGGAATTTCGAAAGGGAGAAAGAAGCCGCGACGGTCTTGATCCAGCTCCGTAAGACCGATTGGTTCGTGCAACGGATGCCCGGCGATGAACCCCGCCTGGCTAACGCGGTGGATGCGGCGATTGCTGTCGGGGACAGTCGCGCTTTCGCGATCGGGGTACCGCCACCCGGGGTCGACCCGACGCCGCTCCCTCGCGGATTGGCGTCGGCCGCCGCCGCTCTCGGCTCCGAAAAGTTGTGCCAGGCCGGATGGCCCCGCATGGATACAGCCGAGCGCGTTCGCGTCCTCATGCCCGAGTATCGCCGCGAGACCTACGTCACGGAGTCGCGTGGTGCATGATCGGGCCGCTGACCGAGAACGACCTGGAAGAGATCCTCGCGCTGGAGCAGGAGGCGTACCCGAGGCCCTGGAGCGAGCGGATGTTCCGGCAGGAGTTCGGGAACGCGGTAGGTATCCAGCGCGGCTGGCGCCTGGATGGACGGCTCGTGGGTTACGTCTTCGCCTGGGTGATCTTCGATGACCTCCACATCAACAACGTGGCCGTGGCGCCCGGATCCCAGCGCGGTGGGATCGGGGTGTCCATGATGGAGGCCTTGTTCGAGGAGGCGCGATCGCTGGGCGCTCGCCGGGTCTCGCTGGAGGTCCGGCCCTCCAATGTCGCGGCGAAGGCGCTCTACACGAAACTGGGCTTTCATCCGATCGCGGAGCGCAAGGGTTACTACGAAGATACGGGCGAGGATGCGATCATCCTCGCGAAAGGGCTCTAGAGATGGCACGACTCCTGTTGGATTTCGGGATCAGCCCGGGCAAGGTTCGGGAGCTGGCGAGCTTCGCGGAGCGATTGGGCGTGAGCGACGATGATCTTGAGGAGACGTTCATCCGATCGGGCGGTCACGGTGGCCAGAACGTGAACAAGGTCTCGACCTGCGTGGTCCTGACGTACCTGCCGACGGGACTGACGGTCCGCGTGCAGAAGGAGCGGACCCAGCTCCTGAACCGTTTTCTCGCCAGGCGCCAGCTTCTCACGCGCCTGGAGGAGGAGCGACATGGTCGCGCGAGCGCGATCGAGCAAGAGCGCGAGAAGATCCGGCGGCAGAAGCGAAAGCGGTCCAAGCGCGCGAAGGCGAAGATGCTCGACAACAAGAGCCATCATGGCGCGAAGAAGGCGTCGCGGCGGCGCCCGGGGATGGACGAGTAGAAAGGACGAGGGATATGGACTGGCTGTACCTCATCATCGCGGGTCTTCTTGAGGTGGGGTGGGCCGTGGGCCTCAAATACACCCACGGCTTTACCCGGCTCTGGCCCTCGGTTTGGACCATCCTGGCGATCGCCGCCAGCATGGCGTTACTGGGCCTGGCCGTACGGTCTCTTCCGATCAGCACCGCCTACGCCGTCTGGGTCGGCATCGGAGCGGCCGGGACGGCGATACTCGGGATGGTCCTGATGGGAGAATCGGCGAACCCGGCGCGGATCATCAGCATCGTGGTCATCCTCGTCGGCATCATCGGGTTGAAGCTTTCAAGTCCTACGTGACCGAACGGGATGCCCGTGGCGTGATGGCTATCGCCTCAGGAGCGTCTCGATCTCCAGGCTGAAGCCGGTGGCCGGGCAGGGCGCG
This sequence comes from uncultured bacterium, assembly GCA_964548165.1. Taxonomy (GTDB): domain Bacteria; phylum UBA8481; class UBA8481; order UBA8481; family UBA8481; genus CAZJQD01. The sequence goes on along the minus strand of CAZJQD010000031.1, from coordinate 20,112 downwards.
CCGAACTGCTCGACGAGCCGGTCGTAGCGTCCGCCGGACAGGACTGGGCGCCCGACGCTGGGGAGGAGCCCTTCGAAGACGATGCCGGTGTAGTAGTCGATGGGGCGGACGGCGGCGAGCTCGATGACGGTCCGGACGGGGAGCGCCGCGCAGGCCGTAGCCATGGCGGCGAGTTCGTCGAGCGCGGCGGCGGCTGTCGCGTTGCCAGCGACGATCCCGCCGGCGGCGTCAAGGCCGGAGTCATCGGACGGCAGGGCCAGGAGTTGCGCGAGGGCATCCGGAGCGCCGAGGGTGGAGAGCGCGTTGCGGTCACGGCGTGAGAGCGCGTCCTTGATGGCGGGGCGGGCCGCCGGCGCAATGTCGGCCAGGAGTGCGTCCACGACGGCGACGTTGCCGAGTTCCAGGACGGCCGCGCGAGCGCCTGCCTTGACGAGAGCGGCGGCGGCCAGCTGGATGGTCTCCAGGTCGGACTGTCTCGCGTCCCCGCCATAGCACTCGAACCCGGCTTGCCGGAACTCGCGAAAGAGTCCCCGGTGCTTGGCCTCCTGGCGGTAGACGGGGCCGATGTAGAAGAGCTTCAAGGGGAGAGGGCGATCCCGGAGAGCGGTCGCGAAGAGACGCGCCGCCGGCGTGGTCAGCTCGGGCCTGAGCGCGAGAGTCTTGCCGTCGGGATCGAGGAAGCGGAAGAGTTTCTCGGGGTGCCCGAACCCGCGCTCCAGGACCTCGGCGTACTCGAACGCGGGCGTGACGATCTCACCCGCGCCTGCGGCCACGAAGATCTCGCGCAGTTCCCACTCGCATTGTCGCAGCTTCTCGCTGTCCTCGGGCAGCCAGGCGGCCGTGCCCCACGGGAGCTGGGCGTTGGCGTTGAGATCCACGCGCAGGTGTTCGGCCATGGATGTCGTCAGGCGACCCGGTTCTGAAATTCGCCCGTCCTGGCCCAGTCAATGATGATCTCGGCGGCCTCGCCGGAGACCGACGCCTGCGCCTCGGCTGTTGCGGCGCCGACGTGGGGAGTGGCGACGACCTTCGGGTGCGTGCCGACGTTCCCGGCGGCCGGTGGCTCCTGGGCGAAGACGTCGAGGCCTGCGCCGGCGACCTTGCCGCTGTCGAGCGCGGCGCGAAGCGCGTCCTCGTCAAGAACACCCCCGCGAGCGCAGTTGATGATCCGCACGCCGTTCTTCATCTTCGCGATGGCCTCGGCGTTGATGAGGTTCTTCGTGTCCGGCGTGAGCGGAATGTGGAGCGTGATGTAGTCGGACTGGGCGTAGAGCTCGTCGAGCGTGACCTTGGAGATACCGGCCACATCGCCGGGCACCAGGGGGTCGTATCCGATCGTGGTCATGCCCAGGGCGCGCGAAAACTCGCCGAGCTTTCGGCCGATGCGGCCGAGCCCGATGATGCCGAGCGTCTTGCCCGTCAGTTGCGTTCCCTCGAGGGCCTTCTTCTCCCATCGGCCGGCCTTCATGGTGAGGTCGGCCTCGACCAGGCGGCGGCAGAGCGCCAGCATCATCGCGAGGGCGATCTCGGCGACGGCCGAGGTGGAACCGCCGGGCGTGTTCATGACGGCGATGCCCTTCTCCCTGGCAAACGCGAGGTCGACGTTGTCGACGCCGACGCCGGCGCGCGCGACGGCCTTCAGGTTCGTGGCCTTCTGGAGGACGTCCTTCGTCAGCTTGGTGGCGGAGCGGATGATGATGGCGTCGTAATCGCCGATGCAGGCCATGAGTTGTTCGGGCGTCATGCCCACCTTCACGTCGGCCTGGACGGTGTCCTTGGCCTTCTCCAGGATGGCCAATCCGTCGGTCGAGAGCTTGTCGGAGACGAGTACCTTCTTCATTCTGCTGTTCCTGCCTTTTTCAATCTGGCCTCCAGGAGGACGCGCTGTGCGGCAGCGACGCCGGCTCCGAGAGGCGCCCGGACACCAATTTCATTGAGCGCGCGTTCGATCGCGCCGATGGCGGCGATGACATCGTTGTCGTCGACGCAACCGAGGTGACCGATTCGGAAGAACGTTCCCTTGTACGGACCCTGCGCTCCCGCCAGTGTAACCCCGTACGCGTCCCGAACCAACTTTACGAATGTGCCGGAGTCGTGGCCTTCAGGCATGTGGACGGAGGTCAGGACGTTGCCGGGAGATTTTGCAAAGAGCCTCAATCCCAGCGCCTCGACGGCGGCGCGCGTGGCCTGGGCCAGGCGAGCGTGCCGGGCGATCATGGTCGGGAGGCCCTCGTCGGCGATGAGCCGCAGGGCCGCGCGCTGGGCGCGGAGCATGGCGGTTGGCGGGGTGAAGGGATGGTCGTGCGTTGAGAATCCCTTGCGGTATTTACGGAGGTCGAAGTAGAAGCGCGGGTGACCGTCGGCCTCGATCCGGGGCCAGGCGCGTTCGGAGACGGTGATGAAGGCGAGGCCGGGAGTTGTCATCAGGGCCTTCTGCGATCCGGTCAGGACGCAGTCGAGGCACCAGGCGTCCGTCTCGCAGGGCTCGGCGCCCAGGCCCGAGATGGCGTCCACGACAAGGAGGGTGTTCGACGGCGAGCAGATCTCCTGGAGCGCTTTCACGGGATGGATGACGCCGGTGGAGGTTTCGCAGAGTTGAACGAGCACGGCCGGACACGCGGGTTCTGCCGCAAGATGGCGCGCGACGGCGGAAGGGTCGACGGCCTGCCCCCAGGGCACCTCGAGAACGATGGGGGAGAGGCCGTAGGCGCGGCAAATATCGGCCCAGCGCTTTCCGAACCACCCGCTCTCGATGACGAGAGGCCGTGAGCCGGGCGGAACCAGGTTGGCGACGGCGCACTCCATGGCGCCACTGCCGCTGGAGCCGATGGGGAAGACGGGGCGGGACGTGGCAAAGACGATCCCGGCCAGTCGGCATACCTCCGCGTAGACCTCGCGGAAGGCCTCGGTGCGATGATGTACCTGGGGAGCGGCGGCCGCGAGCAGGACCTCGGCAGGCACCTCGGTCGGCCCCGGCGTCATCATCCGGTTCTTCCTGAGCTCAGTCATTGGCAACCATTTCCTCCAGCGCCGCGTGCAGTTCCGGGATGCCGGTTCCCAGCCGCGCCGATGTCACGAACGGTTCGGTCTCCGCCGAGGCTCTTCTCCAGACGGACAATAGCTTGGTGAATTCATTGCGTCCAACCTTGTCGGATTTGGTCAGGACGAGCCGCCAGGCACGCCGGTGATGGTCGGCAAGGTCCGCGAGCTGAGCCTCTTCCTTCTGCGGCGCCCGGCGGATGTCCGCGAGGATGAGCACCAGCGCCGTGCGAGGATCGGCCAGGAGAGAGTCGATGACGGGTCCCCACAGCCCGGTCCGCGCGTTGGATTGCGCGGCGAACCCGTAGCCCGGAAGGTCGACGATGAACCAACGCTCCGCCACGTCGAAGAAGTTGAGCTCCGTCGTGCGCCCGGGCGTCTTCGAGGTCCGGGCCAGCGATTTGGTCTTGAAGAGCGCGTTCAGGAGCGAGGATTTGCCGCAGTTCGATCGTCCAGCGACGAGGACGAAGGGGCGATCCTCGGGCGGGAACTGCGAGGCCTGCACGGCCCCCTTGATAAAGCGCACGTTCATGCGAGTGACCGCACTGAACCACAGAGGCACAGAGGCACGGAGAACAACAACGGCGGGAACCGGAGAGGATCAACGGCGATGGTCATGCGGGCGCCATAGAGACTCGGCTCGCCGGAGTGGTAGGGATTGCGCTCAATTTAATCATGTGTTGGATTTTGATATTCTCCGCGCCTCTGTGTCTCTGTGGTTCCCCTGCCCCTACTTTTTCTTCTTCCCGCTTTTCTCGGGGGGGAGGAGGGCCAGCTTGATGACTTCGTCCATGGTGTCGACCATGTGGAACGTCATCTTGTCGCTGATGGGCTTGGGGATGTCCTCGAGGTCCCGCTCGTTCTCCTTCGGGAACAGTACAGTCGTGATGCCGCCGCGAGCGGCCGCGAGGACCTTTTCCTTCAGGCCGCCGATCGGGAGAACCTTGCCGCGGAGCGTGATCTCGCCCGTCATGGCGACATCGCGCCGGATGGGGCGGCGGGTGAGGATCGAGATGATGGCCGTGGCGATGGTGATGCCGGCGGAGGGACCATCCTTCGGTATGGCACCCTCGGGAACGTGGATGTGCAGGTCGAGCTTCTTGTGGAAGTCGGGGGCCAGG
>CAZJQD010000031.1:0-15942 GCA_964548165.1 uncultured bacterium | reverse complement strand
GCCAGGCCCAGGGCCTGGGACTTGGAGCGCGTGTAGCCGACCGCGGCGCGGGCCGACTCCTGCATCACGTCGCCGAGCTTGCCGGTGAGGATGAGCTGGCCCGATCCCGGCATGGATAGGGCTTCGACGGCGAGCATCTCGCCCCCGGTCTCGGTCCACGCCAGGCCCATCGCGAGCCCGATGCCGTGGCGGTCCTCGATCTGCCCATGCCGGAACTTGGGCTGGCCGAGGAACTTGACGAGGTTCTGCGGAGAGACGCTGACAGGCTTGGCGTTCTTGCCGGCCTCGACGATCTGCCGGGCCACCTTGCGGCACGTGGTCGCCAGCGACCGTTCGAGGTTTCGGACGCCGGCCTCGCGCGTGTACTCGCGGATGATGGACTCGACGGCGGGGTTCGTGAACTTGACCTGTTCCTTCTTGAGCCCGTGCTCGTCCATCTGCTTGGGGATGAGGAAGCGCTGGGCGATCTGGCTCTTTTCCTCGTCGGTGTAACCGGAGAGGTTGATGACTTCCATGCGGTCGAGCAGGGGCCGGGGAATGGGGTGCAGGACGTTGGCCGTGGTGATGAACATGACCTGCGAGAGGTCATAGTCAGCGTCGAGGTAGTGATCGGCGTACGTCTTGTTCTGCTCCGGATCGAGCACCTCGAGGAGGGCCGCGGAGGGGTCGCCACGGAAGTCCATCGACATCTTGTCGATCTCGTCGAGGAGGAAGACGGGGTTGATGGTGCCCGCGCGGCGCATGCCCTGGATGATGCGGCCGGGGAGCGCTCCGACGTAGGTGCGGCGGTGGCCTCGGATCTCGGCCTCGTCGCGGACGCCGCCGAGCGAGATCCGGACGAAGTGGCGGCCGAGCGATCGGGCGATCGAGCGGCCGAGCGAGGTCTTGCCGACGCCCGGGGGGCCGACGAAGCAGAGGATGGGGCCGCGGTGAGCGTCCGTCAGCTTGCGGACGGCGAGGTACTCGAGGATACGCTCCTTGGGCTTCTCCAGGCCGTAGTGATCCTCGTCGAGGATCTTCGCGGCCTCGGGTATGTCGATCTTGTCCTCTGTTCTCTTGGCCCAGGGGAGCTCGACAAGCCAGTCGAGGTAGGTGCGGGCAACGGCGGACTCGGCCGACATCGGGCTCATCTTCTCGAGGCGGCGCAGTTCGCGATCGGCCTTGGTCTTGACGGCCTCGGGCATTCCCGCCGACTCGATCTTCTGCTTGAGCTCTTCCATCTCGACGGCGTCGTCGTCGCGCTTCCCGAGTTCCTTCTGGATCGCCTTCATCTGCTCGTTGAGGTAGTACTCGCGCTGGGTCTGCTCCATCTGCGTGCGGACCTCGCTGCGGAGCTTCTTCTCGATCTTGAGGATCTCGATCTCGTTGGCGAGCTTCTCGTTGATGAGCTCGAGGCGCTTCTGGACGTCGCGGGTATCGAGGAAGTCCTGCTTGTCGCGGACCTTGGTGATCATGGTCGCGGCGATGACGTCGGCGACCTTGTCAGGATCCTCCTGGTTCTGCACGCTCATCATCGTCTCGGGCGGGATGCGCTTGTGGAGCTTCACGTACTGCTCGAAGAGCGTGACGGCGTTGCGCACGAGCGCCTGGAGTTCCACGGTGGAGGACGAGAGGCTGTCGTACGGGAGCGAGGTGACCTCGAAGAAGGAGTCGTTCGGGACGAACTCGCGGATGGCCAGGCGGCGGATCCCCTCGACGAGCACCTTGATGGTGCCGTCGGGGAGCTTGAGGAGCTGGAGGACCTCGGCGAGGGTTCCCACGGGATAGATGTCCTCGGTCTCCGGGCTGTCGGTCGTCGCGTCCCGCTGGGCGGCCAGGAGGATGAGGCGTGACCCGGTCATGGCGGCCTCGAGCGCGGCGACGGATCGGTCGCGGCCCACGAAGAGAGGCACGACCATGTGCGGGAAGACAACGAGATCGCGGAGAGGCAGGAGGGGCAGGGTGGCCGGGACGGTGAATTCCTTGGGTCCTTTTTCCGCGATCTTCATGGCGCCATCCTAGCTTGAAATTTTCATTAATCGGAACCACAAAAGGCACATGAATCGCAAAAAGGAAGCGCCGTGAAGAGGGACCGCCGAACCGGGAAATTCAACCTAAGAATCCTGCTCATCCTGGTGACGATGGGGTCTTACCGCATCACGATCAGGCGCATCTGCATCTGGCTGACACCAGGCCCGCTGGCGGTCTCCGAGTGGAAGACGTATTCCCCGAAGGTCGGCGCCGTGAACTCGTGGATGGCCGCCGGTTCGCCGCGCGGGGGGATGGCGATGTTCAGGCCCAGCGAGTGGTTGACGAGGCTGTGGGCGACGTCGAGCGAGCTGAGCGTCATCCGGATGCGCTGGCCCTGGGTGACCTGGAGGATGGGCGGCTCAAATCCCCAGGACCAGGCCGTGACGGTGACATCGCGGCGATTGCGGAGCGGTTCGGGCATTCCAGTCGGGGTGGCGCAGGAAGGCAGGAGGGCCAGTGCCACGAGGGCCAGCAGCAGGGTGAACGGGCGGAGCGGGCGCTTGGCGTGACGCATGGGGTCGAGTATAATTCCACGCCCCCGGACTCGCCAGCGGTTCCGCGCCCGGGGAGCCTACTTCTCGCCGGGGAGTCCTGTGACGCGCTACACGCTCTCGCATATCGAACAGCTCGAAGCCGAGAGCATTCACATCATGCGCGAGGTCGCGGCCGAGTTTGAGCGCCCGGTGCTCCTCTTTTCCGGCGGCAAGGATTCCATCTGTCTGCTTCGCCTGGCCGAGAAGGCCTTTCGCCCGGGAAAGTTCCCCTTTCCGCTCCTGCACATCGACACGGAGCACAACTTTCCCGAGCTCATCGCGTTCCGGGATCGGCGCGCCGCCGAGCTCGGGGCGAAGCTGATCGTCCGTTCCGTGGGAGATGCCATCAAGCAGGGCATCGCGGTAGAGGTTCCGGGAGAGTCGAGCCGGAACCGGCTCCAGACGCCGACGCTCCTCGCGGCCCTGGAGGAGTTCAAGTTCACGGCCGCCATCGGGGGCGCGCGCCGCGACGAGGAAAAGGCGCGGGCGAAGGAACGCATCTTCTCGTTCCGCGACGCGTTCGGGCAGTGGGAACCCAAGTCCCAGCGCCCCGAGCTCTGGAATATCTTCAACGGCCGGCTGAATCCCGGCGAGCACATGAGGGTCTTCCCGATCTCGAACTGGACCGAGATGGACGTCTGGGAGTACATCCGTGTCGAAAAGCTGGATATTCCCTCCATCTACTTCAGCCACGCGCGCGACGTGGTCCGCCGCGACGGCCAGTGGCTCCCCGTCTCCGACCTCCTGACCTTGAAACCTCGCGAAGAGGTGAAGAACCTGAAGGTCCGCGTTCGCACCATCGGCGACATCTCCTGCACGGGATGCGTCGAATCCGAGGCGTCGAGCATCGAGGAGATCATCACCGAGATTGCCGCGGCGCGCGTGACCGAGCGCGGGAGCCGCGCGGACGACAAGAGGTCCGAGACCAGCATGGAAGACCGCAAGCGCGAGGGGTACTTCTGATGACGCATCATCATCAAATTGATCTGCTGCGCTTCACGACGGCGGGCTCCGTGGATGATGGGAAGTCCACGCTGATCGGGCGGTTGCTCTACGATTCCAAGTCGATCTACGAGGACCAGCTGGAGTCGTTGCAGCGCTCGGCCGACATCACGGGCGGGGGGACGATCAACCTCGCGAACCTGACGGACGGGCTTCGGGCCGAGCGCGAGCAGGGGATCACGATCGACGTGGCGTACCGCTACTTCTCGACGCCCAAGCGCCGGTTCATCATCGCCGATACGCCCGGTCACGAGCAGTACACGCGGAACATGGTGACGGGCGCGTCGACGGCGAACCTCGCGATCGTGCTCGTGGACGCCCGCAAGGGCATGCTGGTGCAGAGCCGCCGCCACGCCATCATCGCGGCGCTCCTTCGCATCCCGCACGTTCTCGTCGCGCTCAACAAGATGGACCTCGTCGAGTACAAGGAGGAGGTCTACGAGGAGATCCGGGACGAGTTCTCGGACTTCGCCTCCAAGCTCGGCATCACCGACCTCCAGGTGATCCCGATCTCGGCCTACGAGGGGGACAACGTCGTTCACCGCTCGCAGAAGATGCCCTGGTACCAGGGACCGACGCTCCTGCACCACCTCGAGACCGTGCATATCGCCGCGGACCGCAACCTCATGGATTTCCGGTTTCCCGTGCAGAGCGTGATCCTGGGCGACGGGGATTTCCGCGGATACGCGGGGCAGGTGGCGAGCGGCACCGTCAAGGTGGGGGAGGAGCTGTACTGCCTGCCCTCGAAGCGCAGTTCCCGGGTGAAGCGGATCTACACGTTCGACGGCGACCGGGAGCAGGCATTCGCGCCGCAGTCGGTGACGATCCTCCTGGAGGACGAGATCGATATCTCGCGCGGCGCGATGCTCGTGCGGCCCGGGAACTTGCCGGAGGCCGCCACCGAGCTGGAGGCCACGGTCTGCTGGATGCACGAGGAGCCGTTGCAGTTGAGGCGCAAGTACGTGCTCAAGCACACGACCCAGTCGGTGCGGTGCATGGTCGACAAGGTCCACTATCGCATCGACGTGAACTCGCTCCACCGGGAACCCTCGACGGGTTTGGAGTTGAACGCGATCGGCCGCATCTTTCTCAAGACGCTCCAACCGATCTTCTTTGACGATTACCGGGTGAACCGCCAGACCGGGAACTTCATCCTCATCGATGAGGCGACCAATGCGACAGTGGCGGCGGGCATGATCCGCGGCCGGCACCAGGACGCCGTCTCCGAGTCGGCCGGTAGCTACACCATCTGATGGGGACGCTCTTTGCGAGGCTCGTGCACGGGGGACTTCCCGGAAATCGGACCATGTTTGACGATTTATATATCGATAGAGCGGATTTCGGGCGTCCTGCCTTGACGCCGGTCCCCCCTTCTTTCTAGACTCGCGTCATCATTATGAAGACTGCCGGGCCTCCTCAGAAGCGGGGGCTTTTTGTTTTTCCCAAGTGGACGAATTTCGCTCGCCTCTTGATCGGGTTGACGCTCGTGGGGGCGCCCCCGTACCTGGTCGTCCTCGTCACGACGGCCGCGTCCCCGCAAACGACGGATGTCGGATACCAGCCCGTTCAGCCCGTTCCCTACAGCCATCGCCTTCATGTCGGCGAGCTGGGCATGGACTGCCGGTATTGCCATACCTCCGTCGAGGGAGCCGCGTTCGCCGCGATTCCCTCCACCCAGACCTGCATGAATTGCCACGCGACGGTCCGCAAGGAGAGCCCGAAGCTTGAGCCGGTGCGCCGAAGCTACGCCACGGGGATGCCCATACCCTGGGTCAAGGTTCATGACCTTCCGGACTACGTCTACTTCAACCACAGCGCGCACGTGACGCGCGGCGTCTCCTGCGCCTCCTGTCACGGGCGGGTGGACAAGATGGACGTTGTGCGGCAGGTTGAGACGCTCTCGATGAGCTGGTGCCTGGATTGCCACCGGGCGCCGGACGCCCACCTGCGTGACCCCCGTCTCGTGACGGACCTCGCATGGACGCCGCCCGGCGATCGAACCGTTTACGGACAGGCCCAGCGCGCTTCTCGCGGGATCAAGCCCTCGGAGGACTGCACGACGTGTCATCGATAATTCACGACCATTCCGGCCAAGCCGGAACGACCGCCGCAACGATCGCCGCTCGCGGCGGCGGGAAAGGCGTGGGGGACGCGCGGATAGGCGCGCCTGGGACGGGCGTGGACGCCCGGCAGCATTGGCGCAGTCTCGAGGACATGGCGGGAAGCCCCGAGTACCAGGCATTCGTGAAGGATGAGTTCCCGACGCTGGCCGAGGAGTTGACGTCGCCGGCGACTCGCCGGAGCTTCCTCAAGATGATGGGTGTCTTCGCCAGCCTTGCGGGCCTCACATCCTGCCGCTGGCCAAAGGAGACGATCCTGCCGTTCACCAGCCAGCCTGCGGGATTTGTTCCGGGCGTGGCCAGCCAATACGCCACGCTCTTCGAGCTCGACGGCGCCGCTACGGGAATCCTCGTGACGAGCTATGACGGGCGCCCGGTCAAGATCGAAGGCAATCCCTTGCATCCCGCCAGCCGCGGGGCGGCCTCGCCCTGGGCCCAGGCCTCGACGCTTGAGCTCTACGATCCCGATCGCAGTCGCGAGCCGATACTCCGCGAGGAGAGTGCCGAGTCGCGGCCGGGTTGGAACGAGGCGCGCCGTCTCGTTGCGGTGAAGTTCGAGTCCCTCAAGGCGACGCAGGGCGAGGGCCTGGCCGTTCTGGCCGCGCGCTCGTCGTCTCCGACGCTGGCCGCCCAGCGTGAGCGGTTCCTGGCGGTCTATCCGAAGGCGTCCTGGCACGAGTACGAGACCCTCTCCCGGGACAACGAGCGGGAGGGGGCGCGGTTGGCCTTCGGCCAGACCATGCGCCCGATCTGGCGCCTCGCCGAGGCTTCGATCATCGCCTGCTTCGACGCGGATCCACTCATGACTCACCCCGCCGCCCTGGCGCAGACGCGCGAGTTCGCCGCGCGCCGCCGCAGTGCGGACGCGGGCTCGATGAACCGGCTCTACGTCGCCGAGTCCACGGTGACCGTGACGGGGACATCAGCCGACCACCGCCTCCCTGCGGGATTACAGCGCGTTGGAACCCTCCTCGTTGCTCTTGCCGTAGACCTCGAGGCGCGCGGCGTCTCGTGTGGCGTGGCGCTTCCCGGCCGGCCCCGCCTTAGCGAATCCGAGGAGCGCTTTCTGCGAGACCTGGCCGATGACCTGGCGTCCCATCGCGGCGCCGGACTCGTCGCCGTCGGCCCACAGCAACCCCCCTCCGTCCACGCCCTGGCCCACGCGATCAACCACGGGCTCGGCAATTCAGGCCGCACCGTCGGCTATATTCCCGATCCTGACGGCGATCGGTTCTCGGATGCGTCGGGACTTGCGGCCTTCTACGACGGCCTGCGCAAGGGACTCACCAAGGCCGCGGTGGTCCTGGGGGGCAATCCCGTTTACGGTGCGCCGGCCGACATCGATCTCGCGCCCGCCCTCAAGCTCTGCCCCTGGTCGCTCCACCTTGGCCTGTATGATGACGAGACCGCGGCCGCCTGCCGCCTGCACCTCCCGGCGGCGCACAGCCTCGAGTCCTGGGGCGATGGGCTTGCCTGGGACGGCACGTATGCCGTCGCCCAGCCGCTCATCGAGCCGCTCTATGGTGGAGTCTCCGTCATCGAGTGCCTTGCTCTTCTGGCGGGAGAGGCTCAACCCGGTCACGCCCTCGTCCGCTCCACCTTCGCGGCGCGCGGCGGCATCGGCGCGGGCGATGCGGCCTGGCGAAAGGCGCTCCACGACGGCACGGTCGAGGGTTCGGCACCCGCGCTCATGGCGCCGACGCCGGCGGCCGGCGGCATCAGGCTCCCGGTTGACCTGGTTGCGGACGCGCCCTCCCGCGATCGGCTCGAGGTGGTCTTCGCGCGCGATCTGACGCTGGGCGACGGGCGCTGGAGCGGCAACCCGTGGCTCCAGGAGCTCCCTGATCCCATCACCAAGATCACGTGGGACAACGCCGCGATCCTCAGCCCGGCGACGGCGGAGGCGTTGGGCGTGCGCCATGGCGAGCTCATCAAGGTCGCCGTTGGGGCGCGGTCGCTGGTCATGGGCGCCTTCGTCCTTCCTGGTCAGCCGTCCTTCTCGATCACCCTTCCCCTGGGCTATGGCCGGCGCGGGCCGGCCGGTCACGAGGGCGCCGTGGGGTTTGCGACGGGTACGCTCAGGGAGAGCAAGACGCTGTGGCGCGCGACGGCCAGCGTCAGCGCCGAGAAGGGCGTTCATCGGTTCGCGACGACCCAGGATCACCATGCCATCGATATCGTGGGGCTTCGCGAGCGCGAGGAACGGATCGGGATGCTCGTGCGCGAGGGGACGCTCCCCGAATACGCGGCGAATCCCGAGTTTGCCCGGCACCGCGCGCACCAGCCCAAGCTCTTCTCGCTCTTCACCGAGCACGAGTTGACGGGCGATCACCAGTGGGCGATGGCGATCGATCTCAACTCGTGCACCGGGTGCAACGCGTGCGTGGTCGCCTGCCAGGCCGAGAACAACATCCCGGCTGTGGGGAAGGACCAGGTCCTGCGCGGCCGCGAGATGCACTGGCTGCGGATCGATCGCTACTTCGCCGGCGATCCCGAGTCGCCGGACTACGTCCACCAGCCCGTGGCCTGTCATCACTGCGAGAACGCGCCCTGCGAGCAGGTCTGCCCCGTCGCGGCCACGGTGCATACCCAGGAAGGTCTCAACGCGATGGTCTACAACCGTTGCGTGGGTACCCGGTATTGCGCGAACAACTGCCCGTACAAGGTGCGTCGCTTCAATTACTTCAACTGGTTCAAGGACGCGGCGCCCATCACGGCGATGGGGCAGAATCCCGAGGTTACCATCCGCGGGCGAGGCGTGATGGAGAAGTGCACGTACTGCGTTCAGAGGGTCGAGACGGCCAAGATCGGCGCGAAGAACGCGGGCAAGCCCCTCGGTGACGGGACCGTCGTTCCGGCCTGCGCCCAGACCTGTCCTGCCGAGGCCATCGTCTTCGGGGATCTGAAAGATCCCGAGAGCAGGGTCGCGAAGTTGCATGCCCATCCCCGATCCTACGCGATGCTCGGGGAGCTGAACGTCAAGCCGCGCACCCAGTACCTGGCCCGCATCCGCAATCCTCGCGGCGCGGACGTCCCCAAGCCGCCGGAAGGGGCGCACTCGTGACCGCGAAACCGGCCACAGCCTCGCCGATCGTCGAGGATCCCTCCGTCCGGCCCGCACTCGTGGCGGGCCGTCACGATTTCGCCTCCGTCACGGACACGGTCTGCCGCATCGTTGAACCCGAGCTCCTCAAGACGCCGAAGGCCTGGTGGATCATGCTGGCGTTCTCGCTGTCCCTGCTTGGGGTCCTCAAGTTCTGCATCGTCTACCTCGTTTACAGTGGCGTGGGCGTCTGGGGCAACAACAACCCCGTCGGCTGGGGATTCGACATCGTCAACTTCGTCTTCTGGATCGGCATCGGCCATGCGGGAACGCTGATCTCCGCCATCCTCTTTCTCTTCCGGCAGAAGTGGCGCACCAGCATCAACCGGTTTGCCGAGGGCATGACGATCTTCGCCGTCATGTGCGCGGGCATCTACCCGGCCTTGCATACCGGACGCCCGTGGCTTGACTACTGGCTCTTTCCGCATCCCAACCAGATGGGCATGTGGCCCAATTTCCGGTCTCCCTTGATGTGGGACGTCTTCGCGGTGAACACCTATTTCGCCGTCTCGTTCATGTTCTGGTACACGGGCATGATCCCGGATCTCGCGACGCTGCGCGATCGGGCCAAGTCCCGCTGGGCGCAGATCGCCTATGGGATCGCGGCGTTCGGCTGGAGGGGATCGGCCCGTCACTGGCATCACTACGAGCGTGTCTATCTCATCCTGGCCGGGCTCTCCACGCCGCTCGTCCTCTCCGTGCACTCGGTCGTCAGCTTCGATTTCGCGACCTCCCAGCTCCCCGGGTGGCACACGACAATCTTCCCGCCCTACTTCGTCGTCGGCGCCATCTTCGGCGGGTTCGCCATGGTGCTGGGACTTCTTTTACCCTGCCGGCACTGGCTCGGGCTCAAGGAGATCATCACCGATCGCCACCTCGACAACATGGCCAAGATCATGCTCGCGGCGAGCTGCCTCATGGGCTACGCGTACTTCATGGAACTCTTCACGGCGTGGTACAGCGGGAGCCGGTACGAGATATTCGCCTTCCAGAACCGGCTTTTCGGGCCCTACGCCTGGGCCTACTGGCTGATGGTCTTCTGCAACGTCGTTGCTCCCCAGGTCTTCTGGTTCCACAAGGCGCGTCACACGACATTCTGGCTCGCCGTCGTGGCGGTCCTCGTCTCGGTCGGCATGTGGCTCGAGCGTTTCGTCATCATCGTCGGGTCGCTTCACCGCGACTTCCTCCCGTCGTCCTGGGGCATGTACTGGCCCAGCTGGGTCGACATCGCGATGTTCGCCGGTTCCTTCGGACTCTTCTTCACCCTTCTCCTGCTCTTCATCCGATTCCTGCCGATGATCGCGGTGGCGGAGGTCAAGAGCGTGATGCCGGCCGCTGGCCTCGATCGAGGACCTCATCACGGCCACGGGCAGTACTGGGGCGAGATCCCGCACCAGCATGACGACCAGCATGGGACGGATGATCTATGAGCGCGCTGAAGGACTGGCTGGGCATCTATCCCGAGGAGCCGAAGCCCTACGGGTTGCTGGCCGAGTTTGCCACGGTCGACGATCTCCTGGATGCCTGCGAGAAGGTGCGCGACGCCGGCTACGTCCGCTTCGACGCCCATTCGCCGATCCCCGTGCACGGCATCGACGAGGCGATGGGGATCCGGATGAGCCCGATCCCGTGGCTGGTGCTCGGGGCCGCGCTCGCCGGCATCGCCTCCGGCCTGCTCCTGCAGTGGTGGACGAACGCCGTTGATTATCGATTCCTCATCAGCAACAAGCCCTGGTTCGCCCTGCCGCCGGCGTTCCCGATCACGTTCGAGACCGGAGTCCTCTTCAGCGCGGTCACGGCCGTCGGCGCCCTGGCCGTCCTCTGCGGCTGGCCCGGCTGGTTCCACCCGCTCTTCACCTCCTCCCGGTTCCGGCGCATGACCACGGATCGCTATTTCATCAGCGTCGAGGCCGTGGATCCTCTTTACGATCGCGAGAAGACCCGCTCCTTCCTCGAAAATGCCGGCGCCTCGTCGGTCGAGGAGGTCATCGGCTGATGAAGAAGCTCGTCCTGTATGCCGGTACGATCGGGATTCTCCTGTCCCTGGTGCCGCTCGTGCTCGTCGCCCGGGAGCGCGGGGTGACCAAGACCGACCCGCGGATCCATCTCGTCCCGGACATGGATAGCCAGAAGAAGTACCTGCCGCAGTCGGCGAACCCCTTCTTCGCGGACGGCCGGGCGATGCGGATGCCGGTCGAGGGCACGGTGGCGCGCGGGAGCATCGATCCCACGTCCACGGAGGCGACTGGCCAGGATGCCGCAGGCGCCTGGGTCAGGCGAAACGCTCACGCGGTCACGCCCGAGCTGATCCAGCGCGGCCGCGAGCGCTATGACATCTTCTGCGCGCCCTGCCATGGAACGGCCGGTCATGGCGATGGGATGATCGCGCGCCGCGCCGACAGGCTCCAGGAAGGCACCTGGACGCCGCCGACCTCCCTGCACGCGGAGATCGTGCTGGCCAGGGAGGACGGTCACATCTTCAACACGATCACGCACGGCATCCGCAACATGCCCTCCTATGGTTCCCAGGTGCCCGTCGCGGATCGCTGGGCGATCGTGGCCTACATTCGCGCTCTCCAGCGCAGCCAGTCGTCGCCCGCCTCCGCGCTGGCCGCCGCGGATCGGGAGCAGTTGCCATGAGCCGACAGGATCACGCCGTGGATATCGCGGCGGAGAAGCGCGTTCTCGGCAGGGGCGCCCAGGCCTTGACGGTGGTCCTGGCTGTCCTGGGCATCGTCGGACTCGGTGCCGCGTGGGCGCTGGCCGGAGAGGCCCGGCGATTCTGGTTTGCGTACCTCGTGAATTACGCGTACGTCCTGAGTATCGCCCTGGGCGCGCTCTTCTTCGTCCTGATCCAGCACGTGACCAAGGCCGGGTGGAGCGTCGTGGTGCGCCGGCCGGCCGAGGCCATCATCGGGGCGTTCCCGCTTCTCGCGGTCCTGGCCCTGCCGCTCCTGGCCGGAGCCCATGATCTCTACCATTGGACGCATGCCGAGGCCGTTGCCGCCGATGCCGTGCTGGCCCACAAGGCGGCGTGGCTGAACTTGCCCTTCTTCGCCGCTCGACTCGTTTTCTACGGGATCGCCTGGAGCGTGATCGGGGAGTATTTCCTCCGCAAGTCACAGGCCCAGGACGCCTCGGGGGACAAGGCCCTGACGCTGTCCCTGCAGTCGGCGAGCCCCCTGGGCCTTATCGTCTTTGGATTCACCCTCACCTTCGCCTCCGTCGACCTCCTGATGTCCCTGGACCCGCACTGGTTCAGCACCATGTACGGGGTCTACTACTTCGCCGGCGCCGTGGCGGGTGGCATCGCGTTTCTTATCGTGCTCTCGCTTCTTCTCCAGAAGAACGGCGCCCTGCGGCACATCATCACGCGCGAGCACTACCATGACCTCGGCAAGCTGCTCTTCGCCTTCGTCTGCTTCTGGGCCTACATCGCTTTCTCGCAGTACATGCTCTACTGGTACGCGAACATTCCCGAGGAGACCTCGTGGTACATGCGGCGACAGGAACATGGCTGGGGCCTGGTGAGCATTCTCCTGGTGGCCGGGCACTTCGTATTGCCCTTCCTCCTCCTGGTCTCGCGCCACGCGAAGCGTCACCGCCGGTTCCTGGGCGCGATGGCGGCCTGGGTGCTCTTCGTCCACTGGATCGATATCGCCTGGCTGGTGCTCCCGGAATTCGGGGGAGACCGCGTGATCCTGGGCGCCGTCGACCTGGTCGCCGCGGTCGGAATCGGATCCCTGACCGCCGCGTTCTGCCTCTGGCGCATGCAAGGCCGCTCGTGGCTGGCTGAGCGTGACCCTCGTCTCACGGAGTCGATGAACTTTGAAAACGCGTAACTATTCGCGACCGTCCCGGCAAAGCCGGGCCAGTCGCCAAGGGGGGCGCGCGAACAGGCGCGCCTGGGACAGCTCCCCCCTCGGTCTCCCCCCATCGCTTTCATCCGAGAATACACGACTTGTGAACTACAAGAGGAGTTACCCGTGAATCACTCCCCCTCCGGCCCGCCCGCTCCTGCCGGGGGCGCCGAGCCCGACATCCCCACGGTCACCCTGATCGGCGTCATCCTCGCGCTGGTCGTGGTGATCTCGATCTTTGGCGTGGAAGCCGCGTACTACTACCTGGCGGATCGCGAGAACGAGGTCAAGGTGGTCGGGACCGTCAACCCGGAGCTGGCGCGTTATCGCGACGAGCAGGACAGCCGGTTGAACACGTGGCGCTGGGTGGACAAGGAGAAGGGCCTCGTGGCCATGCCGATCGAGCGCGCCATGGCCCTGGAAGTCGAGGCAAACCGTGTTGGGGCGCCCGCCGCGACCGCGCCGGCGCGCAGGCGCGGGTCCCGCTGATGTTCTTCGCTTCCAACGATCGCATGGGCCGCCGCCTGGTGGCGAGCATGGCCGTTCTCGTCCTGACAACGGGCATCGTCGCGGCGCAGGTGATCCGTGAACTGCCCCAGCTCGAAGGCGTGGGCGTCGACGAGCACGTGGGCCAGGCGCTACCGGGACACCTCGAGTTCACCGACGAGTCCGGGCGCATGGTTCGTCTCGGCGACCTTCTTGGCCGCGGCCGCCCCGCGGTCCTGGTGCTCGGCTATTACGGCTGTCCCATGCTCTGCGGCCTCGTCCTCAATGGTTTCCTCGACACGGCAAAGAACATGCCCTGGTCAGTCGGCCGCGAGTATGACGTCATCTATGTCAGCATCGATCCGAATGAACAGCCGCCGCTCGCCGCCGCCAAGCGCGAGGCGACGCTGGCCGCGTATGGACGCGAGGAATCGGCGTCCGGCTGGCATTTCCTGACGGCGTCGGCCGAGCAGAGCGCCGCGCTCGCGGCTTCCATCGGCTTTCGCTACCGGTTTGTCGAAGAGCGCAACGAGTGGGCGCACCCGTCCGTCCTGACGCTTGTCGGCGCCGACGGCCGGATCGGCCGGTACCTGTACGGCGTCCAGTTCGATCCCCGCACGCTCAAGATGGGACTGACCGAGGCGGGGCAGGGTTCGTCCGGCACGACGCTCGATCAACTGCTCTTGTACTGTTTTCACTATGACGCCAACGAGGGGCGCTACGTGATCGCGGCTCAGAACGTGATGCGCCTGGGCGGCGCGATCACGGTGCTCCTGGTGGCCGCGTGGGTGGTTCCGGTCTGGGTCAGGTCCCTGAGAGGTCGCGGGCCCGGCGGCCCAGGCCCTGGTGGCGCCAGTCCGGGCGGGACTGGTCCCGGCGGGAATAGTCCCGGCGGGAATAGTCCCGGCGGAGTAGGCCCGATTGATCCTCAGGAAGCGCTGAAGGGAGTGTCCGCATGATTGGGGTTCAGGGAGCCAGCTTCTGGTTGCCTCCGGCGGCCTCGTCGCACGGTCCCGCCATCGACGCACTCTTCTACTTCATCCTGGGCCTCTCGGTCTTCTTCTTCCTCCTGATCCTCGGTCTCTCGGCCGTCTTCGTGATCAAGTACCGCCGCCGACCCGGGCACACGGTCCAGCCCTCGCCCAGCCACAACACGGTGCTGGAAGTCACGTGGACGGTCCTGCCGCTCCTCATCGTGCTCTTCATCTTCGGCTGGGGCGTGAAGATCTACCTCGACATCTACACGCCTCCCGACGACGCGTATGAGATCCGCGTCACGGGGCAGAAGTGGAAGTGGACGTTCACCTACCCGAACGGCCACCAGGACGAGAACCTTCACGTGCCCTACGACATCCCCGTCCGGCTCGTGATCGGAAGCGAGGACGTCATTCACTCGCTCTTCGTTCCCGCGTTCCGCCTGAAGCGGGACGCCGTGCCCGGTCGCTACACCTCGACCTGGTTCCAGGCGACGCAGACCGGCGAGTTCGCCGTGTACTGTGCCGAGTATTGCGGCGACGCGCACTCGGACATGCTCGCCAAGGCCATCGTTCACCCGGCAGGGGAGTTCGAGACGTGGTTGGCTTCGGCCGCGGACGCCTTGAAGGGCCTCCCGCCCGCGGAGGCCGGCGCGCTCCTTGTGCGGCAGAAGGGTTGTAACGCCTGCCACAGCATCGACGGGACGCGCCTGGTGGGGCCGAGCTTCAAGGGCGTCTTCGGGCACCAGGTGCCGTTGGCGGCCGGAGGAACTGTCCTGGCGGACGAGAACTACATCCGCCAGTCGATCCTGGAGCCCAATGCTCACGTGGTCCAGGGCTTCCCCCCGGTCATGCCCACCTACCAGGGGCGGATCAAGGATGCCGAGATCGCGGCGATCATCGACTACATGAAGACGCTCAAGGATTGATGACGATGGCTGACACGAAGACGGCTTCGACCGT
Source organism: uncultured bacterium (assembly GCA_964548165.1). Taxonomy (GTDB): domain Bacteria; phylum UBA8481; class UBA8481; order UBA8481; family UBA8481; genus CAZJQD01. Next base: position 891 of record CAZJQD010000031.1, on the reverse strand, counting down.
GGCGACACCGCCGCCCGATTACCTCTCTTGCTCGAGCGGCTGGCGGTCGTGGGCATTCACGCTCGACCACAAGCGCATCGGCGTCATGTACCTGGGCTCGATCCTCTCCGCGTTCCTCCTCGGGGGCATCCTCGCGCTCCTCGTGAGGACGGAGCTCCTGACGCCGGCGCGCACCATCATGGCGGCCAAGACCTACAACCAGATGTTTACGCTCCACGGGGCCGTGATGATCTTCCTCTTCATCATTCCCGGCATTCCCGCCGCGCTTGGCAACTTCGTCCTGCCGATGATGCTCGGGGCCAAGGACGTCGCCTTTCCGCGCCTCAACCTCGCCAGCTACTACCTCTGGGTCATCGGTTCCATCTTTTCCGTCTACTCGATCCTGACGGGCTCCGTCGACACGGGCTGGACGTTCTACACGCCTTATAGCACGTCGACCGACACGTCCGTCATCGCGATCGCGACCGGCGCCTTCATCCTCGGGTTCAGCTCGATCTTCACCGGGCTCAACTTCATCGTCTCGATCCACAAGCTGCGCCCCGCCGGAATGACCTGGTTTCGGCTCCCGCTCTTTCTCTGGGCCCTCTACGGCACCGCGCTCGTGCAGGTCCTGGCGACCCCGGTCCTCGGCATAACCTTGCTCCTCCTGATCGTGGAGCGCGCGCTCGGCTTCGGCATCTTCGATCCGGCCCTGGGCGGCGACCCGGTCCTCTTCCAGCACTTCTTCTGGTTCTATTCGCACCCGGCCGTCTACATCATGATCCTGCCGGCGATGGGGGTCATCTCCGAGCTCGTCTCCACCTTCAGCCGCAAGCACATCTTCGGGTATCGGTTTATCGCGATGAGCTCGGTGGCGATCGCGGTCATCGGGTTCCTGGTCTGGGGCCACCA